>JAATFT010000041.1 GCA_015655075.1 Clostridiales bacterium
GTTATTATCAAATAAATAAGAAATATGTTGTACAATTAATAATAATGAGGCAGAAAATTACGATTAATATCGTTATTATAAAAAATAATAAGCAAATTTGCGGTAATAAACCCAAGCCGGCCGGCGGTATACTTCGGGGAGCTAGAGCGTGTTTGAAAAATAATCGCACCGTTCTGAACGCCCCACTTTACGGTATACTACGTCGCGATTTTAGGAGCGTAGCACCACTACGTACCCAAAATCGCTCCTTGTCTCCCACAAAGTGGAGTATCCAGCCCGGCACAAGCATTTTCAAACACACTCTGGAATGCAATACAGAATAATATATAAAATATTCCGACCCAGGAAATGGCTTGTCACCTTAGGTGTTTTGTGATATAATAAAGTAGAATAATTGAAGCAACAAGATAATAGACACGCTTTTGGTTCATGATGTAAAAGCGTGGATTAGAAGCATAATCAAGTTTACGTATGCAAGCTTGCTTCTAAGTTATACAAGAAAGTTAAAAGGAGTTGATTATTATGCGTTATATTATTAGCGGTAAAAACATTGAAGTGACAGAAGGTCTTAAGACGGCTGTTTACGAAAAAATCGGAAAGCTTGAGAGATACTTTACTCCTGATACTGAAATCCATGTAACAATGAACGTAGAAAAAGAAAGGCAGAAAATAGAAGTAACAATTCCTATGAAAGGAAGCATGGTACGTGCAGAACAAACCAGCAATGACATGTACGTATCCATTGATTTAGTAGAAGAAATTATTGAACGTCAATTAAGAAAATATAAAAACAAGATTATAGAACAAAAACAGGCGGCTGCTAATTTAAACCAGACTTTTATGGAAGATGAATTTGAAGAAGATGATACCATTAAAATTATCAGAACTAAAAAATTTGCCATAAAACCTATGGACCCGGAAGAAGCCTGTGTACAGATGGAACTATTGGGACATAATTTTTTTGTATACCGTAATGCAGAAACAAATGAAGTGAATGTAGTATATAAGCGTAAGGGTAATACCTATGGTTTAATTGAACCGGAATATTAAACTGCGAATAAAGGTGTCGTTATTTATAGTAATAAGATGGGCATAAGACGTGGATATTATTGTTTTGTTTTATGGGGGCTGTTACAGCCCCCTTTTCTTTCTTGAATAGAAATTGCCCCGCTTTGACTTGTATCTAGCTCGCCTTAAGCGTACATAGGGTTCATAAAATGCCTGCATTAGCTGGCTGCTTGGATTTACAGAATATACTTTACAAAAAGTGTTGAATAGTATCGGTGTAAATGATACAATATAAGTTGAACTGTTAAAACATAGTTTAAAGTGGGAGTTATTATCATTTACTGAATGAATAAGAATAATACAGGAGTGAAATGAATATGGGCTTTATAACTAAGATATTTGGTACACATAGTGAAAGAGAATTAAAGCTGGTTGAGCCGACTGCAGATCAAATCGAAGCGCTTGAACCTACTATGGCCAATCTTTCCGATGCGGAATTAAGAAATAAAACAATGGAATTTAAAAATAGACTGAAAGACGGCGAGACCTTGGATGACATTCTGGTGGAAGCCTATGCGGTAGTAAGGGAAGCGTCAAAAAGAGTTTTAGGGCTTAGACATTTCCGTGTTCAGTTGATGGGCGGTATTATCCTTCATCAGGGAAGAATTGCAGAAATGAAAACCGGTGAAGGTAAAACCCTGGTGTCAACCCTGCCGGCATATTTGAATGCCCTGGAAGGCAAAGGCGTGCATATCGTTACCGTTAATGATTACTTGGCAAAACGTGATGCTGAGTGGATGGGGCAGATACACGAATTTTTGGGGCTTAAGGTGGGAGTTATCTTAAACAGTATGGATAATGATCAGAGAAGGGAAGCCTATACCTGTGATATAACCTATGCAACCAATAATGAGTTAGGTTTTGACTATTTAAGGGATAATATGGTTATCTATAAAGAACAGCTGGTGCAGAGAGGACTTCATTATGCAATTATTGATGAAGTTGACTCCGTATTAATTGATGAAGCCAGAACCCCCCTGATTATATCCGGACAAAGCGGCAAATCCACCAGATTATATGAAGCCTGTGATATTCTTGCAAGACAGCTGATACGCGGTAAGGAAAGCGGCGAATTGACCAAAATGGCTGCCATTATGAAGGAAGAAATCGAAGAAGAAGGCGATTTTGTTGTTAATGAGAAGGATAAGAATATTAATCTGACTGCAGAAGGCGTGGATAAAGTTGAGAAATTTTTCAAAATTGAAAACCTTGCGGATCCGGAGAACCTGGAAATCCAACATAATATTCTATTGTCTCTGCGTGCCCATAATTTAATGTTCCGTGATAAGGATTATGTGGTTAAGGATGACGAAGTATTAATCGTTGATGAATTTACCGGGCGTATTATGCCGGGAAGGCGTTATTCCGACGGTCTCCATCAGGCAATTGAAGCGAAAGAAAAGGTAAAGGTTAAGAGAGAAAGCAAAACCCTGGCGACTATTACGTTCCAGAACTTCTTTAATAAATATACAAAAAAGAGCGGTATGACAGGTACTGCCTTAACAGAAGAAAAAGAATTCCGGGATATATACGGAATGGATGTTATTGAAGTTCCCACCAATGTTCCGGTAGTCCGTATTGACAGGGAGGATGCCGTATACAAGACAAAACGTGAGAAGCTGGAAGCAGTAATTAATGAAATCATAGAATCCCACAAAAAAGGCCAGCCGGTACTGGTGGGTACCATTACCATAGAGGCTTCCGAGGAAATCAGTGAACTGTTAAAGAAAAAAGGCATTCCCCATAAAGTGTTAAATGCGAAGTTTCATGAACTGGAAGCAGAAATCATTGCGGATGCAGGACAGCCGGGTTCGGCTACCATTGCAACCAATATGGCCGGACGTGGTACCGATATTAAATTAGGGGAAGGCGTAGTGGCAGTAGGCGGACTTAAGATTATCGGTACGGAACGTCATGAATCCAGACGTATTGACAATCAGTTAAGAGGACGTTCAGGACGTCAGGGTGACCCGGGTGAATCCCGCTTCTTTATATCACTGGAAGATGATTTAATGCGTTTATTCGGTTCCGAACATTTAATGAATATGTTTAACTCCTTAGGCCTGCCGGAAGGGGAACAGATTGAGCATAAGATGTTAAGCAGTGCTATTGAGAAAGCACAGAAGAAAATAGAAAATAATAACTTTGGTATCAGAAAGAACCTCCTTGAATATGACCAGGTGAATAATGACCAGAGAGAAATTATTTATACGGAGAGAAGAAAAGTTCTTGACGGAGAAAGCATGCGGGATTCCATCTTTAAAATGATTACCGATACGGTGGAGGACTGTGTAAATACCTGTATCAGTGATGATCAGCTTCCGGAGGACTGGGATTTAAATGAGCTGAATAATTTATTACTGCCTATCATTCCCCTTGAACCCATTGCCCAGGATTCTTCCGATTTAAAATATAGGAAAAAGAATGAACTGATTCAGGAGCTGAAAGAAGTTGCAGTCAGCCTTTATGAAGCAAAAGAAGCGGAATTTCCGGAAAAAGAGCAGCTTCGGGAAATTGAACGTGTTATTTTATTAAAGGTAATCGACAGGAAGTGGATGGACCATATTGACGATATGGATCAGCTGCGCCAGGGTATCGGCCTGCAGGCTTATGGACAGAGAGATCCCTTAGTGGAATATAAATTCATGGGCTTTGAAATGTTTGATGCAATGATAAATTCCATAAGGGAAGATACTGTAAAAGCGTTGATGCATGTCCGGATCGAACAAAATGTGGAAAGAGAGCAGGTAGCCAAGGTGACCGGCACGAATAAGGATGAATCGGTGCAGCAGGGGCCGGTAAGACGGGTCGGCAAAAAGATTCAGCCCAATGATCCCTGCCCATGCGGAAGCGGTAAGAAGTACAAATATTGCTGCGGCAGAAATTAACATAATAAAGCGGTTTTATTTAACCGATATACAGAATATAAATCTGCATTGCCGATTCACTGGGACATAACAGATTGGGGTTAAACCCATAAAGTATATGGCACGGCAGATTGGGATTAAACCCATATATAGAATATAAAATTCAGATTATGAAAGAGGTGAAATTGTGGTTGAATTAGATCAGTTAAAATATACCCTTACTACCTATGAAAAGCCATTAATCGAAGTGAGGGATTCACTTTGACCTTGAAAAGAGGTTAGAAAGAATTGATATGATAGAACATATCATGGAGGAACCTGATTTTTGGGATTCTTCGGAGAAATCTCAGGGTTATGTAAAGGAATTAAAGAATTTAAAAGATGTTGTTGATAAGTATAATTCGTTAAAAAGAGAATATGAAGATATTTCAACGTTGATTGAAATGGGTTATGAAGAGAATGATCCTTCCCTTATACCGGAAATTGAGGAAACCTTAAATAAGTTTGTCCAGGATCTGGATGAAATGCGTCTGAATACTCTTTTATCCGGGAAATATGATAAGTATAATGCCATATTGACCTTACATGCGGGTGCCGGAGGCACGGAAAGCTGTGACTGGGCCAGCATGCTTTGCAGGATGTATCAGAAATGGGCGGATAAAAAAGGATATGCAACTGAAATATTGGATTTTCTGGATGGGGAGGAAGCCGGGCTTAAATCCGTTACCTTACAGATTAACGGCCTGAATGCTTACGGACATCTGAAATCGGAAAAGGGAGTCCACCGCCTTGTACGTATTTCTCCCTTTAATGCCGCAGGAAAGAGACAGACGTCTTTTGTATCCTGTGATGTCATGCCTGATATAGAAGAGGATACCGGCATTGAAATTGATGAAGAGGACTTAAGGGTTGACACCTTCCGCTCCAGCGGTGCCGGCGGGCAGCACGTCAATAAAACCTCTTCTGCCATCCGTATTACCCATATACCAACGGGTATTGTGGTCCAATGCCAGAACGAACGCTCTCAGTTCCAGAATAAGGATAAAGCTATGCAGATGTTAAAAGCAAAACTTTATCTGTTAAAGCAACAGGAAAATCAGGAAAAGGAATCCGATATCCGCGGAGAAATAAAGGAAATCGGCTGGGGCAGCCAGATCCGGTCTTATGTTATGCAGCCTTATACGCTGGTGAAAGACCACAGGACCAAGATTGAAGTCGGCAATGCAGCCAGTGTATTGGACGGCAATCTGGATCCGTTTATTAATGAATACTTAAAATGGTTAAGTATAAATAAATAAAAAGTTAAATTTAACCAGCAAGTGGATGAAAGTTTTTCACTTAGGCTAAATCACTGATGGATGAAAGAAGGGGTGCGAAAGATGGAGACAAAAAAAATCGTACAGACAAAACGAACAAAGCAGGTAATATTTACTTTAAATGAAGAAGAATTCGGATTGGATATTATGGTAGTAAATGCAATTGAGAAATATGCCGATTTGATTCCAATTCCCAATGCTCCGGTATACATCCGCGGAATTATTAATCTTAGAGGAGATGTAATTCCGGTATATTCTCTGCGAAGAAAATTTGGACTGGCGGAGAAAGAAATAGATGATAATACGAAACTGATTATTACAAGATCAAATGGTATTTCTCTAGCCTATGAAGTAGATGCGGTAAAAGAAATTCTGGAAATACCTGAGGAAAATGTCAGTGAGACGCCGGAAATAGCAAAGAGCGTTCATACATCCTATATAAAATATGTGGCAAATAGAAAGGACAGGTTGATACTTCTGTTAAATCATAACGGAATATTATCGTTAAAAGAACAGGAGGATATTCAAAGCCTTTTGGAGAATCAATGAGTTTGGAGTAAATAAGTTTCTTTCGTAAAAGAGATTGTCTTAAAAAGGAATAATGAGACAATCTCTTTTTGCCTTATAGGAAATTGCGTCCTGTAAGGCAAAAAGCACGACTTTCAGGATGCGCATGACGCTTACAGGGTATCATGTCGCGAAGAGGCCAAGCGTCAGCGAAGAGTTTGCTTTGCAAACTCTTTCTTGCATATATTGTCTAAAAATTGAAATTTTATTCATAAAGTAGTTGCAATTACGGCTAAAATATGTTAATATATCTTCCTGTGAAAGACATGTGTTTTCCTTATACATACATATAAAACTTTATAATTTCCAGATGATGACTCCTAGAGTGTGTTTGAAAAATGCTTGTGCCGGGCGTTCAGAACGGTGCGGTGATTTTTCAAACACGCTCTAAAGCCAAGAGAGTTTTGACATCCGAAAATAAATGCATAGGAGAGCCAATATGGATGGAAGTAAATATTTCATAGTAAAGAAAAAGGCGGTTCCGGAAGTCCTGCTTAAGGTGGTTGAGGCAAAAAGACTGCTGGATTCGGAGAAGGCTTTTACCGTACAGGAAGCTGCTGATTTGGCTGGAATCAGCAGAAGTTCTTTCTATAAGTATAAAGATGACATTTTCCCGTTTCATGAGAACGCAAGAGGCAAAACCATCACTTTTATGCTTCAGGTTGATGATAAACCGGGATTATTATCCTGCGTACTAAATTGTATTGCCAAAAGTGAGGCCAATATTTTAACTATTCATCAAAGTATACCGGTTAATGGTATAGCATCCTTAACGGTTAGTATTGAAATCCCGGGACATATTGGAGATAGTGTGGTGATATTTGACGAAATAGAAGCTCTGGCGGGTATTCATTATCTGAAAATATTGGCAAGGGAGTAATCGGTTTCAGATACTATGATGTAACGACGCAGGAGAACAGAAGAATATGTCAGGGTTAAAACCGGAAGAAACGCGTCCGCGAAGATGAATGAATTGACAGATATGCAGAAAGGAGCTTTTATGGTTAATATAGCAGTATTAGGTTACGGCACGGTAGGAGCCGGTGTTGTAGAGGTACTTAACGTAAACGGCGAGAGTATAAGCAAACGCTGTGGTCATGAGATCTGCGTAAAGTATGTTTTAGATCTAAGAGATTTTCCGGGAGATCCCATTCAGGAAAAAATTGTCCATGATTATAATATAATTGTCCATGATCCGGAAATCAGGATTATAGTGGAAGTAATGGGCGGAGTCGAACCGGCCTATTCCTTTGTAAAAGAAGCAATTTTAAAAGGAAAGAGCGTATGCACTTCCAATAAGGAATTAGTAGCAAAACATGGTGCGGAGCTTTTGGAGCTTTCTAAACAAAAGAAAGTCAACTTTTTGTTTGAGGCAAGTGTGGGCGGCGGCATTCCTATTATCCGTCCGTTAAACCAATCTCTGACTGCGGATGAGATTGAAGAGATTACCGGTATTTTAAATGGCACTACAAATTATATCCTGACCAAAATGAGCAACGAGGGCTTAGATTTTGACACAGTGTTAAAAGAAGCGCAGCAAAAAGGCTATGCGGAACGTAATCCGGAAGCGGATGTCGAAGGTTACGACACCTGCAGAAAAATTGCAATTTTATCTTCTCTGGCGTTTGGAATGCAGGTGGATTTTGAAGATATTTATACGGAAGGTATCTCCAAAATAACGGATACGGATATTAAATATGCCAAAGCTTTGGGAGCCAGCATTAAATTACTGGGTACCAGCAGAAAAGAGAGTGACCATGTTTATGCCATGGTGGCGCCTATGTTAATTAAACCGACCCATCCTTTATACAGTGTAAATGATGTATTTAACGGAATATTTGTAAGAGGCAATGTGATCGGAGACGTTATGTTTTATGGAAGCGGCGCCGGTAAATTGCCTACTGCCAGCGCGGTGGTGGCGGATGTTGTGGATGCGGCAAAGCATATCGGCACCAATATCATGACCTTGTGGAGCAGTAAAAAATTAGAGCTTTCCGGTATGAAAAATGCCCGGCACAAATATTTTGTACGTGTTGCAGGCAATACCGATGAAATAAAGGAACAGGCTGCTTTATTATTCGGACAGGTGGAGGAGGTGAAGGCTCCGGATATAGTGAATGAATATGCATTTATTACAACGCATATGAGTGAAGAAACTTATCAGGAAAAAGCCTCTAATATGGATCATATAGTCAGTATGATCCGGGTAATGTTTTAACCTTGCAAGTAATTCCCCCGCTTCTTAGCAAAGGGGAACAGGGGGGTTTTGGACCGGAGTAAAATATGCTGTTTTAAGGCAAAAAGGATTGTAGTGTGAAGTATAAAACGCTTTCACACTATTTTATCTGTATGGGGACAATAATTAGAGAAAGGAAAGCCATTATACAATGGGTGTGAAAATGAAATACATTATTATTTTAGGCGACGGCATGGCCGATGAGCCGATAGAGGAACTTGGAGGTAAAACTCCTTTAGAATTTGCAGTAACACCAACCATGGACCAATTAGCAAAGAAGTCAGAAATCGGGCTTTGTTATACCATTCCGGAAGGAATGAAACCCGGGAGTGACACCGCTAATTTATCCGTGCTTGGCTATAACCCCAGGCAATATTATACCGGGCGTTCCCCGCTGGAAGCCCTAAGTATCGGTGTCGATATGAAACCGACGGATATAGCGTTAAGATGCAATATTGTTACGGTATCGGATGATGACCTTCCCTATGAAGAAAAGACCATCCTGGACCACAGCTCCAGTGAAATTCCAACCAAAGACGCTGCGGTTTTACTTGAGGCAGTAAGAAGAAAACTGGAAAATGATACATATAAATATTTTGTTGGGACCAGTTACAGGCACCTTACCATATGGGATAAAGGGAAAGCAGCTGAATTAACCCCGCCCCATGATATCTTAGGAAAGGTAATAGGTACCTATTTACCAAAGGATGCATATCTGAAAGATATGATGATAAAAAGCTATGATATATTGAATAATCATCCTCTTAATATAGAAAGAGCCAAAAAAGGACTGCATAAGGCTAATTCCCTCTGGTTCTGGGGAGCTGGGACAAGGCCTGCATTAACTTCTTTTGAAGAAAAATTTCATAAAAAAGGCGCCATGATATCCGCTGTTGATTTATTAAAGGGGATTGCAGTGGGCGCTAAAATGAAAGTTGTGGAGGTTGAAGGGGCGAACGGAACCCTGCATACCAATTATGTGGGAAAAGCAATGGCGGGAGTAAAAGAATTACTTGAAAATAATTATGATTTTGTATATATTCATATAGAAGCACCGGATGAGATGGGTCATCAGGGCAGTATTCCGAATAAAATAAAATCAGTAGAGTATTTGGATGAAAAAGTAATTAAAGTGGTAAAGGAGCAGATGGATTTAAGTAAAGTTCCATACCGAATGTTAATTATGCCGGATCATCCGACGCCCATCCGCTGCCGCACCCATACAAGCGACCCGGTTCCTTTTATGCTCTATGATAATACGAACGAACTTGATAATTCCTGGAATTACAATGAAGCAGAAGCTAAAATAAGCGGCATTGCTGTAAAAAACGGTTATGAAATAATTAATAAGCTGTTTGGATTATAACGTGACCAGGAATATCCGATTTGCACAAGTATAAGCAATTTCTGATCTGTGGGATTGCATCCCCGGATATAAGTAAAAATGAAAATAGGAGGCAGCGTATGCTTATTGTTAAAAAGTTCGGTGGAACATCAGTAGCCGATAAGGAAAGAATTTTTAATGTTGCCAGAAGGGTAATCGATGATTATAAAAAAGGCAACGAAGTAGTAGTAGTATTATCTGCCATGGGAAAACAGACAGACATGCTTTTAGCCCAGGCAAGGGATATTAACCCCAGTGCATCAAGAAGAGAAATCGATATGTTATTGACAACGGGAGAACAGATTTCCGTGGCTTTAATGGCAATGGCTTTGGACTCCTTAGGAGTACCTGCCATATCTTTAAATGCATTTCAGGTGGCAATGCATACCACATCCGTATATGGGAATGCAAGGCTTAAAAGGATTGATTCTGAAAGAATCCGGAATGAACTTGCCAGTAAGAAGGTAGTTATTATTACCGGTTTCCAGGGTATTAATAAATTTGATGATTATACTACACTCGGCCGTGGTGGTTCCGATACAACCGCAGTAGCGCTTGCAGCAGCCCTAAATGCTGACGCATGTGAAATATATACGGATGTAGACGGTGTATTTACAGCGGATCCAAGGCTTGTACCGAATGCCAGAAAATTAGAGGGAATAACTTACGATGAAATGTTAGAGCTTGCCTCTTTAGGGGCAGGGGTGTTACACAACCGGTCAGTGGAAATGGCTAAAAAATATGGAGTACAGTTAGTAGTACGTTCCAGTTTAAATTTGTCAGAAGGAACCGTAGTGAAGGAGGAAGTTAAGATGGAAAAAATGCTTATTAGCGGTGTAGCCGCAGATAAAAATACTGCCCGTATCTCAGTAATCGGATTAGAGGATCAGCCCGGCGTGGCCTTTAAATTATTTAATCATCTTGCTAAATATAATATAAACGTAGATATTATTCTTCAATCCGTGGGCCGCGACGGTACAAAGGATATCAGCTTTACCGTATGCGAAGACAGCCTGGAGGAAGCAGTGGAAATTTTAGAGCGCCACAGGTCCGGCAGCTTAAAATGTCAGAAGCTTGATATTGAAAAATCCGTTGCCAAAGTATCCATCGTCGGAGCCGGAATGATGTCCAATGCAGGGGTTGCGGCTAAGATGTTCGAAGCCTTATATGATGTGGGCGTTAATATTAAGATGATTTCCACTTCCGAAATCAGGGTTACGGTTCTCATTGATGAAATATATGTGGAAAAGGCAATGAAAGCCGTTCATGATAAATTCAGTTTAGCATGATCTGAATAAATTAGAAAAGCGGTAATGCCGTGCTAATATCTGCCCATGATTGGGCGGCGAATTGGTGGAAATTATTAAGGTGAATCTGTTTCAAATCCACCCCTTTATGAAAGCTTAAAAGGCAATCTGCAAGGCGCATATTCCAGTCGGATAAACATTCAACATAGATTAGCATATCAGGTAATGGAAGAAGAGAATACGTGCGCCCCTTTCTTGGAAATTGCCGCAAGCGGGGGCGTTAGAGCGTGTTTGAAAAATCATTGCACCGTTTTGACCGCCCCACTTTGCGGTATTCTGCGTCGCACAAAGTGGAGCATCCAGCCCGTCGCAATCATTTTTTAAACACGCTCTAGTGTGCCGACAGGATTATTTTTATATCTGATAATCACTGATTTCGATATTTCGGTATTCCGTGGGGCTTAAGCCGTAAATTTTCTTAAATTGCTTTGAAAAATAGTTAATATCTTTATAACCAAGCTGGTAGCTGATTTCATAAATTTTCTGATCCGAATATTTAAACAGATATTCGGCGCGGGACATTTTGATAATGGTAATATAATCATTGAAATGGATTCCGGTTTTGGTAAAAAAGGTATTGCTTAAGTAAGTGTTATTGATGAAAAATTTGCCTGCCAGTACTTTTAATTTTAAATCGGATTCGGGATGCTCCAATATATAAGTGATGATTTCCTTCAGGGTGTTGTCATGAACCGGAGGGTCAAGTTTTATGATAAATTGAATGAGGTAGGTGATTTTCCTGATGTAAAAGGATTTAAAGGAATCCGCGTTCCCGTCATGGATATAATCAATCTCTTCAAAATAGTGGATGTGGATGTAATTAGGCAGCCAGGTGAATTCGTTATATACGGCGGAAATAATATTATGGTAAAGTTTTTTGATCATTAAGTCGGCTTTAATGAGATTGTCATTCATCGCTTCATAGATGTGATCCAAGGTGGTCTGGAATAAAGACACCAGTGTGGGATCCTTTTCTTTGAAATAATGAATCAGCATCTTTTCTTCCGAGACGGGATAAGACCAGGTTTCCTCTTCCGTATCGGAGGAGGGCAGAAGGGTCGGGTTATTGGCAGGCAGGGTATCCAGATAATTTTTTACCCTTTTTAAGAGGGGTATCAGCTCCTTTTCACGTGCGGGCTTCACCAGATAATCAAAAGCTCCGAAAACAATTCCCTGGCGGGCATATTGGAATTCGCTGTATTCGCTGAGTAATATTACACAGGGGCACAAATTCTCATTTTTAATTTCATGAAGAAGCTGCAGGCCGTCTATGATAGGCATACGGATATCGGTTATTACCAAGTCATAAGAAGTTTGACGCAGCAAATCCAAGGCCTGCTTACCATTGCCTGCCTTACCGGAAATTTCAAAACCGGAGTTTTCACCCCACACACGCATTCTTTTTAATTCCAGCAAAAAGATTTCCCTGTCATCTACTATCAGAGTCTTATACATCTTATTATACCTCTCATTTTAAAATATCTTCCTGCGCTATGGTAAAATAGGTGCAGGCACCCTTTCCGACTTCACCGGTAATCCATGCGCTGCCGCCCAGGCTTTCAATTATTTTCTTCACAAGAGCAAGCCCCAGTCCGCTGCCTTCAAAATCGTAGGCGGAATGCATCCTTTGGAACATTCCAAAAAGATTTTCCGAAAACTTCATGTCAAATCCCACACCGTTATCCTTTATATAAAAAACAGGAGCATTTTCTTCCTGCCGATATCCGGCGGTGATAATACCCACCTCTTTACCCCTGGTAAATTTCAGGGAGTTGGAAATGATATTGGTAATTACCTGTTTTATTAGAAAGCGGTCGCTTAATATAAAGGGAATGCCGCTCTCGAATTTCAGCTCCACGCAATTGCCCTGGGAATAACTTCCCGCCAGCTCGTTAAAAACAGACTGGATTAAATCCTTTAAATCCACCGGTTCCTTAATGGGCTCCATTTCCTCAAATTTTGTGTAGTCTAGAAGTTTGTTAATCAGAACTAAGGTATCACAGCAGATATTCCTGATATTTTGAATCAGTTCCGCACCACTTTCATCGATACTTTTCCCATAGTCTTCCAGAAATATTCTGGCATAGCCGTCAATGGCACGGATAGGAGCTTTTATCTCATGGGAGATGCTGGCGTTGAAAATCCTGAGATCATTGGTCTGCTTTCTGGATTCGGATATTTTATTTTCTGCTTTTTTTTCATTTTCAAAAGTACTGATAATTATCACTCCACAACTTGTAATTGGTCTTTTTCAGCAATTCCGCCTTTCATGTTAAAGCTGTTTATAACCGGATGTTCCCTGTCCTGTAAAGAAATAATGACATAACTTAAATTGGGCTCGAAAGCCAGGCGGATATCTTCCGCGGAAGGTCTGGAAGGGGTTGAAGGATGACTGTGAAAATTTCCGATTAATTCTAAATTACTTTTCCGGATTTGGGATATTGCTTTAAATTGTTCGTTTACGTCCATTGAAAAATGTTCCGGACTTTCGTCTATATTTCTTAAATAAAATATCTGTGTAACCGTTTTAACCCCGTCTCTTATGATTCCTGCAAGTAAACCGCAGCTTTCGTTGGGCAGGCCTTTGTTACAGTAGGCAAATAAGTCTTTAATCTGTTCATCCTTAAATATAATCATATAGTTTTCCTCGAATCTAATATTATTTATGTTTCAGTGATGGAATGTCTGAAAATAAGAAGAACAAATTCATTATAAATTATAATTTTATATTATACCATAAACTAAAAACATGTTCATGATCTTTCGTTCTGTTCAGAATCCGCAAGCAAGCTTGCGATTCCTCACTCTGCTTTTATTATCCTATAATCTTATAGGAATAATATAATTACACTATATAATGAGTTCTCCTTTCTGTCAATATTAAATATGTTAATTTAGAAAGTCAATTTATGTATGGAAAACCTAAAGATTCTCTGACTAAAACCTAAATATAATCACATTGCAAGAAAGAAATAGACATTTTATAATGACAGGTAAGGCCGATGTTTAAGCGCGTGCCCCGTAAAGTTGCGGGCTAAGGAGGGAAAACCATGGATGAACAGGCATATAAGGAGCTGAAAAAAGGCGGCTTCATGAGGCAGATACAGGAAGGAAAATTTTCCTTGCGTCTTCGGGTAGTAGGGGGGCAGCTAAAAGCGGAGCAAATAGCAAAGGTAAGTGAAATAGCGGATAAATACGGACAGGGTTATGTTCATATGACCTCCAGGCAGGGGATTGAAATCCCATTTATTGATTTTAAGGATATCAATGCCGTTAAGGAAGAGTTGGCGGAAGTGGACCTGCAGCCCGGTGCCTGCGGCCCCAGGGTAAGGACCATAACGGCATGCCAGGGAAACGGCATTTGTCTAAGCGGGCTCATTGAAACAAGCAATCTGGCAGAAGAACTGGATGCCAAGTATTTTGCAAAGGATTTACCCCATAAATTTAAAATTGGAATTACCGGGTGCAGAAACAACTGCCTGAAAGCAGAGGAAAATGACCTTGGCATTAAGGGCGGACTATTTCCAAAATGGGAATCGGAAGGATGTACTTATTGCGGTGTCTGCGAAGCAGTCTGTCCTTCAAAATGCATCCACGTGGACAAAACGGGCTGTAAACTGGAGTTTGAGGAAGACAAGTGCATTTATTGCGGTAAATGCGTAAAATCCTGCCCTATGGATAAATGGAAAGGTAAAAGCGGATATATCACTTCCTTTGGAGGTTTGTTCGGCAACACCATTGCCTCCGGAAAACCGTTAATTCCATTGATTACGGAAAAAGAAATTTTATTTAAGGTAGTCGATGCGACGATAGAATTTTTTAAGGAATACGGCAGGCAGGGAGAACGTTTCCGCTATACCCTTGACCGGGTAGGAATTGATAAATTAAAGGAAAAATTAGAGGAGGCAATTAAGTGAGTGAAAGAAAACCGGACGGGTTTGTGGATATTACCGATGTGGTTTGCCCTATAACCTTTGTAAAAACTAAAGTCGCACTGGAAGAACTGGAAAAAGGGCAGATTCTTCAAATTAAGTTAAATGAGGGGGAACCGATTCAAAATGTTCCCAGAAGTTTAAAAAATGAAAAACATAAGATTATAAACCTGGAGAATAATAATGACGGTACTTATACCATAGAAGTCATTAAGGAAGGCTTGGCGGAAGATTAGCAGTTGTTATGGGAGTTGGGACAGAGAATAATAAAATATCATATTCACCAAAGATTGGTATAAATAAATAAGGGTGAAAGGGGATTGTAATGCAAGAAATAAAAGTTTTAATTGTTGAAGAATTTAAGTATATTGCCGATTTGAATGTTCTTGAATTGAAACGGGGAGGATTTCAGGTTGACAGCCTGTTTGTCAGCAGTGAGGAATCCATGATTCACGCTCTGGAGCAAAAAAATTGGGATATTATTTTATCGGATAATTCAACACCTCATTTTAATGCAATCCAGGCTTTGTTTACAAGAAATAAAATATCACCCCAGACCCCTTTTATCATAGTATCCGAAGATGTATCGCCGGAAAGTATTAAATTTGCCATGAAAAATGGGTGTTGTGCCTATCTGTTAAAAGAAAATCTTCATCAGCTTGCTATTTTAGTCAGAAATATCGTAGGCAGGAATGTTTCGTATTCTGTAGTTAACAAAGATTAGTGCTGCAAAGGGCACGGATAGGAGTCCATATGAATTTTACAAATGCACAGCTTGAACGTTACTCAAGACACATTATTCTGGAGGACATTGGCGTAAAAGGGCAGGAAAAGCTGTTAAATGGCAAGGTGCTTATTATAGGAACCGGAGGGTTAGGTGCGCCGGCGGCACTGTATCTGGGAGCTGCGGGCATTGGAACTATCGGACTGGTAGACGGGGATACGGTTGATTTGTCCAATTTACAGCGTCAGGTTATCCACAGCAGCCAGGATGTGGGCAAGGCAAAAGTTATTTCCGGTAAAGAAAGTATCAACGCTATCAATGAGGATGTGAATGTTATCACATATCAGGAAAGGGCAACGGCCGACAACATAAAAGACATTATCAGGGATCAGGATTATGATTTTATATTGGACGGTACGGATAACTTTCCAGTTAAGTTTTTAATAAATGATGCCTGCGTCATGTTAAAAAAGCCATTTTCCCATGCGGGGATCATAAGATTCCAGGGCCAGACCATGACCTATGTGCCAGGGAAAGGTCCCTGTTACCGCTGTATATTTAAAAATCCGCCGCCGCCGGATGTTGTGCCGACCTGTCAGCAGGCCGGTGTTTTAGGTGTTATGGGCGGGGTAATCGGCACTATTCAGGCCACGGAAGCAATTAAATATATTACGGATGTGGGGAATCTTCTTACCGGGTATCTGTTAACCTATGACGCGAAAAAGCTGGAATTTAGGAAGGTGAAGCTTGCCGGGGATAAAAACTGTGCAGTCTGCGGTGAAAATCCTACAATTAAGAAATTGATAGATTATGAAATAGCTGCCTGCAGTATTGCTGACAGCAAAAAGATAGGATGAAAGAGAGATAGTCTGGAAAACGGTCGTTAATAAGGTGACGTGCTGACATAAAATCAGGCGGGAATGTGACGATAAAAAGCTCAAATCAGAAAGGAGTAAAAAAATGACTATTACTTTGAACGGCAAGGAGACTTCCTTTGGGGAAGAGATTACCATACAGGAACTACTGGAGCAGGGGTATGTGGAAATGCAGGAATATGTGACGGTACAGATAAATGAAAATATTATCCCTCGCGCTGATTACGGAACTTATGTTATTAAGGACAAAGATGTTGTAGAATGTCTTTATTATATGGGCGGCGGAAAATAAAATGGCGGGATAAATTTAAAAAGGAAAATCAAAAGCTGACCGGCAATTTTTTCCGAAATCGCCGGTCAGCTTTTCTTATCGAATAGAAAATTGCGTCCTATTCGATAAAAAGCCTGCGAGGGAATGCGCATGACGCGCCAGAGGCAATTTATCACTGAAGTGACGGCGCGAGGAATAACTGATAATATTTATCTGTAACCAGGAAAATGTTTATGGGTTCCCGTAAGGTGATTGACATTTGGGGAGGAGCAATCTATAATCGACTTCATAAATTCAAGCTGTGAAGACAGGAGAATCAATTGGAAGCTGTTAATACACACAGTCGAATTTAAAAGAACAGCAAAATATAACAGGAATTAAAACTGACCAGCCAACTGGAGGTTTTAGAGACAGATATAAGAATCTGTGTTCTAAGGCCTCCTTTTTAATTGAAGGAGAACAGGAAATGGCTAAAAAGTGGTAAGCATGTTGCAGATTAAGGAGATTTTTGCATTAATTGCAGATTTGGGATAAATGAAATAAGAGAAGGAGTGAATCGTTTATGGCACAAAGATTGTTAATAATAAATGAAGGATACAGAGGAGACTTTTGTTGAAAGGCAGTTGAAAGATCTAATTGAGTAAAATATGTATAGATAAAATAAAACCGGAGGAAACAAGGATGAGAAGAAAAGCGATAAATATTTTGTTATTGATAATGGTTATTACAGGGATATTGACGGGATGCGGGAGTAAAGAAACGGTTAATAAAAATAAGACAGTGGAAGAAATCGGAGATGAGACGGAAGAAAGCGGGAATAAGACGACAAAAGAAAGCGGGGATAAAACTTCGGACAATGAATCAGTTAGAATCAGGTTTGCAGTACAACCGGGTGACATTCAACCTTTCGTTGCCGAAAAGCTCGGTTATTTTAAAGATGCGGGATTAGATGTGGAATTGATCCAATTCAGCTATGGACCTCCGATTATTGAAGCATTTACAAGCAAGGATGTGGATTTCGGTTTGCTGGGAGATCTGCCCGCATATTCGGGAATTGTCAACGGTGTTGATTTGAAAATTATAGGAACATACAGTTCTTCCACAAAATCAAAGGGTCTTCTTGTCAGGGATGACGCCAATATTAAAGAGCTGTCGGATTTGAAGGGTAAAAAGATATCAGTACCGTTTGGAAGTAATTCACAGCCGCTTTTGTATTTATATCTGGAAAAGGGAGGAGTGACGGAGGAAGACGTAGAAATTATCAATCTGTCGTTTACAGATTCTGTGACCAGTATAATAGCCGGAGATATTCAGGCGGCTGTAGTCGGTGAACCCCAGTTAAGCCTGGCATCGGCAGAGGGTAATGGCGTCAGCATCTTTGCAGATTCCACAGGACTCAAGCTTTTTGTAAATCCAATTATCGGCCGGGGGGAATTTACGGAAAAATATCCGGAGCTTACGGCAAAATTTTTAGGAGCTTTGGAAAAGGCGGCTGAGTATGCAACGGAAAATGTTGATGAGGCGGCTGCGATTGCGGCGGGCGCTACGGAGATTGATGAGTTTGCCGTAAAGGCCAACCTGACAAAAAATGAACTTTATCTGGCGCTGCCGCAGGAAAAGATTGATGCGCTTGTAACCGGAGCAGAGCAGGCATATGAATTTGAGTTGATTAAAGAAAAGATTGACGTACTAAGTTATATTGACACTTCTTATCTGGAAGCGGCCGGAATTCAATAGAGGAGGAAGAGCCGCAGAAAGGGAGGAACCATATGAATATTCTCAAAATAAAAGAAAAGATAATACTTATCCTGATTGCGGCAGTCATTCCGATCTTTGCCGTTGCCGTATGGCAGGTTACAAGCAATGAAGGTTTGGTAAATAAATCCATATTGCCGGGTCCTGATAAAATTATAGAAGCATTTCGGAAAATGATTCAGAAAGGCACATACAAAAAGCATATATTAGCAAGTCTGGGAAGAGTTTTAAAAGGATTTTTGATTGGTTCAAGCGCCGGGCTTATAATAGGGATATCGGCGGGATTATTTAAACGGGTGAATCAGGTATTGGCTGCGGTAATAGGTATGTTAAGGCCTGTTCCGCCGATTGCATGCATTCCCTTCTTGATTTTGTGGTTAGGGATTGATGAGGAATCCAAGGTAGCGGTCATTGTAATCGGAAGCTTTTGGCCGGTATTATTGAATACCATGCATGGAATTAAAAGTACGGAGCCAAAATTTTTGGAAGTTGCCCGGGTATTCGAAAAAAATAAGCTAAAGATCCTTTTAAAGATTATTATACCGTCTGCGGCCCCGGCTATTTTTACAGGGCTTAGATTAGGGATCAGCAGTGCATGGACATGTGTAGTGACGGCTGAAATGATTGCTTCTTCCATGGGAGTCGGTTACCTAATATCATATGGAAGGGAGCTGGCCCAGCCGGATACTCTTTTTGTAGGCATAATATCCATCGGAATTATTGGACTCGTTATTGATTCAATCGTTCTTAAGCTTCAGAAAGTTTTACTATACTGGGTTGCCCTGGAATGACGGCAGGAAGGAGGGCTTATTACAAATGATTTTACAGCTCAAAAACATAAAACGGGTATTTTCTATAAACCAAAGCAAACTGGAGGTTTTAAGGGATATTTCGTTGGATGTAAAGACAGGGGAAATTATCAGCATTGTAGGGGCCAGCGGATGCGGAAAAAGCACGTTGTTAAAGATTATATCAGGCCTGGATACGGCAACCGCCGGAGAGGTTTATGTTGATAATAAAAAAATCGTAAAACCCTCCCAAAAAGAGGTGGGAATTATTTTTCAGGAGCCGAGGCTGTTCCCGTGGAGTACGGTGGAAAAAAATATTGAATTCGGCATCTCGGCAAAGCTGCCCAAGATAAAAAAGAAGCGGATTATTGAGGAACACATAAATTTAGTGGGGTTGAACGGATTTGAGAAAGCCTTGCCAAGCCAGTTGTCCGGAGGTATGCAGCAGCGTGTCAGCATAGCCAGAACCCTGATCAACCGTCCAAAGGTTTTACTTTTAGATGAGCCCTTTGGTGCCCTTGATGCTTTTACCAGAATTAATATGCAGCAGGAGGTGCTGAAAATATGGCAATTTGAGAAAACGACTATGATTCTGGTCACTCATGATATTGATGAAGCAATTTACCTGGGAGACAGGGTGGTAGTGATGTCGAGCAAGCCGGGTGTTATAAAGAAAATAATTCCTGTTGAGCTGCCAAGGCCAAGGGACAGAACTGACGGAGATTTTGCGTATCTAAGGAAAAAGGTGTACAGTGAATTCTTTGAAAATCAGAAAGTGTCATCGGAATATTATATATGAAGGAGTTTTATTATGATTGTATCGAAAGCGGAATTACAAAAGGAAATACAATTAAAAAACAGAATTTTGGTGGAGGGCATTAATTTTAATCCTGATATATTTCAACACCTGGATTTAGGAGGTAAATACATAGAGCAGGTTAATAATTTATTTGCCAGAGACAGGCATGCACATAAGGAGGTTGAGTTTCCTGCCTGCTTTTTGATGCCCAAAGGCAGATATCGCGTACAGGTCCGGTGGAATATATCCAGTCCTCTCAGTCTAAAATTTGAGGAGGGACAATTTCAGTTATATGACGGAACAAAGCTCGTTATTGAAAATGTACATTTCTCCCGCAGGCCCCATTATTATGGACTTAAAACATCGGATGGAACATCTATGCGGACGGTTGCAGCCGACTATGGCTATGGGGCGATGTTTGTGTCTTACAGCAATGAATGCTCATTAAAAGATAAGGGATTGGATTGTCTGTTTTGCAATATCAACGCAACTAAGGACATATATGGAGAAGTCCAGGGTATTAAATGGAAAACGCCTAAGCAGGTAGGAGAAACAATTGGCGCCGGATACAAAGAAGGCTTTGATCACATGACCGTAAGCGGCGGTTTTATACCTGAAAGAAGAGAAGTAGAATATTATATGGATGTGGCGGAGGCCATCCAAAACGAAACAGGACTGCGGGATTTTAACGGAACGGCATGTATTGGGGCAATAACTGATTTTACTGTATTTGAGCATTATAAAGAGGCCGGTTTCCGGACCATTGCCACTAATCTGGAGATTTGGAATGAAAAGTTGTTTGATGTAATATGCCCGGGTAAATCCAGCCTTTACGGAGGACGGAAAAACTGGCTGGATGCCTTGAGCTATGAGGTGGATATATTCGGAAAATACAGGGTGAGATCGACTCTTGTATCTGGTATTGAGCCAAAAGAATCTCTTATGGAGGGGATTGAATATCTTACGGAAAAAGGAGTAGTAGTAGAGCCCTCCCAATGGAATGTCAACGTAGGTTCCCCTCTCGAAGGCCATCGTACTCCTACTGAGGAATGGCATTGGGACGTATTTGAAAAAACCGTTGCAATACATAGAAAGTATGGTCTGAAATGGGAGGAAATCAGAAATTCCAATGCAGGCGCCGATTCGGTTGCATGCGATTTGTTCCGGTTGGAAGAAGGCATAGAGGTATCCGGTGAATAAATGTCTGATTATATAATACGCCGGGGAGAATACAGAGATTTGCAGAGGCTAGCGGAAATATACAATCAAGCTATCCTTAAAAAAGAGTATACGGGAGATACGAGGCCGTTTTCGGCTGAAGAACGGACAGAGTGGTTCAGGGAGCATAGCGGTGTCCGGTTCCCTCTTTATGTATATGAAAGGTGCGGCATGGTTTCCGGATATGCATATTTAAGTCCATACCGCCCGGGAAGAGAGGCTCTGAAGTATGTTTGCGAGGTAAGCTATTATATCGGATTCGAATACCATCGTCAGGGAATCGGTTCGGTTCTATTAAAATTTATGATAGATGAGGCACGTAATTTGGGTTTTCTGAATATTATTGCAATTGTTCTGGACTGCAACACAGGCAGTAAGGCACTGCTTAAGAAATTCGGATTTCGTGAATGGGGCTGTCTGGCGAAAGTTGCGGTTATTGAAAATAATGAATATTCACATTTATATTATGGCTTGCGAATTGCGGAACACGGACTTATTAAATGAATACAAAGTGCATCATCTGTTGTAAGCTACCTGTTAAATTTACGTTTAGGGTATTTTTTTACCCGGTGGTATAAGCACGGAGACAGGTTAAGTATATTTTTAAAAATATCGAGGATTTTTTATGGACGGGTATAAAAAAATAGTATCGTTTTAAACTGCAGTTTAAATCTATTAATTCTTACTTTACCGGTAGGAATATCTGATAATATTTATCTGTAACCAGGAAAATGTTTGTGGGTTCCCGTAAGGTGATTGACATTTGAGGAGGGGAAACCTATAATCAACTTCATAAATTCAGCCTGTAAATACATCAAAAGAGTTAAGGCGTGTCTGAAAACTGCTTGCGCTGGGCGTTCCGCTGTGGGGGACAAGGAGCGATTTTGGGAGCGTAGTGGTCTACGTTTCCAAAACCTCGACGCAGTATACCGCAAAGTGGAGCGGTCAGAACGGTACAATGAGTTTTCAGACACGCCCTAAGTGAAAGATTTCATTAAAAAGGACAGAAATTAAATATAACGGGGATTGAAACTGACCAGATAACTGGAGGTTTTAGAAGCAGAAAAAAGGAAAGGATTCTGCGTTCTAAGGCCTCTATTTTTTTAAAGGAGAACAGGAAATGAGCAAAAAAATAGGAAAACACATTGCAATTTACGGGAAAGGCGGAATCGGAAAGTCCACCACTACCTCCAATATCAGTGCGGCCCTGGCGGAAGCAGGTTATAAGGTAATTCAGATTGGCTGTGATCCCAAAAGTGATTCCACCAATACCTTAAGAGGAAATAACTATTTACCTACGGTACTTGACAGTTTAAGGGAAGGGAAAAAGATTCATCTGGAAGATGTGTCGGCGATAGGCTATAAAGGAGTTCTCTGTATTGAATCAGGGGGGCCGGTACCCGGCGTGGGCTGCGCAGGGCGTGGAATCAATGCGGCGGTGACACTGCTCCAGGAATTAAATCTTTTTGAAGAGTTCAAGCCGGATTATGTATTGTATGACGTCTTAGGCGATGTGGTGTGCGGCGGTTTTGCGGTTCCTATCCGGGACGGAATTACAGACAGGGCTTATGTGGTAAGTTCCTCTGATTTTATGGCAATTTATGCGGCTAATAATCTGTTTAAGGCAATCAATAAATATGCGCCCTCCGGCGGAGCAAAGCTTGGAGGCATTATAGGAAACGGTTTATCCGCAGGATATTCCAAAGCAATCATCGATGATTTTGCAGCCAGGACAGGAACCAAGGCAGTGGGCTACGTGCCCCGTTCCCTGGTGGTATCCCAGAGCGAGTTATATGGAAAAACCGTAATAGAGGCACATCCGGAAGATCCCCATGCACAAATATACAGAAATCTCGCAAAATACATAGCAGAAAGCGACGACCTGGTCATTCCCAATCCCATTGCCGTAACGGAATTAAGGGACTGGGCAAAAGAATGGGGAGATAAAATTTATGATCTGGAAACCGGCGTATTGGCGGGGACGGCGGGTATTTAACCTTATTATATATAATGGGTGAATCCCAAAAAGCAGTATGCAGGCAAGCTTGCGATATGTCATGAAAGCCAGGAGGAGAAAATGGGATTATTAGAGGAAAAGAGGGTTATTTCCAGAGAAAAGAGAGTTTCGGCCATTACCGCTTATCAGGGAATTAACAAAGTACTCCAGGAGGATTTAAGCGTAACGGAAATAAGGCAGCGGATCAGGACCTTTTCTCAGGGCAATAAAGATGAAATTATATATGCGCTTGCCTTATTAAGCCGTATAAAGGCGCCGGTTATTATACACGGTGCCATAGGCTGTAGCTCGGCAGAATTGTATTTTTATAAGGAAACTTCTGAGGGGACCTGGTATTCCACGGATTTAAACGAAAGGGATACCATTATGGGCGGGGATGACAAACTTAAAAAAACCATAGAACAGGTATATTACAAATATAAGCCCAAGGTTATTTTTGTGGTTTCAACCCCTGTAGTCGCAATCAATAACGATGATATCAATTCCATTATTTTGGAACTGGAAGAAGAACTGGATACGAAAATCATATCCATTTATACGGATGGATTTAAAACAAAAGCCGGAATCAATGGAATTGATATTGTATTACATAGTCTGGCGAGATATATAGGCGGGGGCGGTTCCTCACAGGCGGCGGAAGGTTCGGAAGAAACAGGGGATTTTATAAATTTAATCAGTATTACTGAAAATGAAAGCGGTTTAAAAGAAATCACGCGTTTATTGGAGGAACTTCAAATTAGATATAATACAATACCCCAGTTTGCATCTATAGATGATATTGATGGGGCAAGGTTTGCCAAAGCCTCCGTCGCCGTAGTGGATGATGAAGCCGATGTTTTATTAAACGGCCTATATGAAAAATTTCAGGTACCGGCCATAAAAAGTCCCGTTCCCATTGGCTTAAGAGGAACCGGCGACTGGCTTACCGGGCTTGGCAAGGCAATGGGTATACAGGATAAAGTAAATGGGCTGATTGCAAAAGAAGAAGAGAAACTAAAAAAACACATCGGCAAGAAACCTCTGGCACAGAAGAAAGTATTTATTGATCTGGAAGCTTCAACGGTGGCAGGACTGGCAGCTTTCCTGGAAGAATTGGGGGGTGAAGTAACCGGTATCTGTGTTAGCCATATCGACAGCTTAAACCGGGATAAATTAAAAATACTGCCTAAGGAGGTATTTGTTGTAATCGGTGACGGGCAGCCTTTTGAGCTGGCGAATATATTACGGAAGAATAAACCGGACTTTTATATCGGAGACTCTGAACATGCGGGCCTTGCGGCCACTTTAGGTATTCTGCCCATATCCATGACGAACAAGATCCTATACGGTTATGAAGGAGCCGCACAGCTGATAAAGACAATTTTAAAACTGGAAAAAAGAACAGGTTTTGTGGATTATCTGGCCCAAAACACAAAATCTCCTTACCGGGAATCCTGGTTAAAGAAAAGCGCCAACTGGTATATCAAGCAGGAGGTGAAATAGAATGCAGGAAAGTATAGAAAGAAGCAGATATGGCTGTAACCTTCAGGGGGCGCTCCAGACCTTAACGGAAATAAAAGGAGTTGTACCCATCCTGCATACCACACCTGGCTGCGGAATCCAGAATTATCTTGCAGGTAAAGCGGGCGGCGGCAATTCGGGCTATTTAAAGGGCTATTCCGTTCCCGATTCCAATGTATATGAAAAACAGGTTATCTTCGGCGGAACATCCAGATTAAGGGAACAGATTAAAAATACGGTAAAAGTAATGGAGGGTGATTTATATGTAACCATATCCGGCTGTGAGGCGGAAATGGTAGGTGATGATATTATTGCCATGACCCAGGAAATCATCGATCAGGGTGAAAACGCCATTTATTATAAAGCGGCAGGATTCAAGGGAAACCAGTTTAACGGATATGTGGGGGTTATTGATGCAATTCTGACCCAATTATCGAAAACAGACGCTGCCCGGGGAATAGAAAAGGGACTTGTTAATATATTTGGGATTTTGCCAAAGCAGGATATTTATTGGCAGGGAAATCTGAAAGAGATTAAAAGAATTTTAGAAAACATCGGTGTTAAGGCCAACACCCTATTTGGCTTCGGACAGGAAATAGGGCAGTGGAAGGAGATACCCAAGGCAGAGCTTAACGTGGCAGTTTCCAAGTGGGGACTGGACGCCGTGAAAAAAGCGGAAGAGAAATTTGGAACACCCTATCTTTATTTTCCGGGGCTGGGCCTTGGGGAAGACGCCATAGGACATTTCCTTTTAGAAATAGGGGATAAATTAGGAATCGATTCCGGGAAAACGAAAGTCTATCTGGAAAAGGAAAAAGAGTATTTTACCCATGCACTGGAGCAGATTACGGAATACTATTACGATTATGACTTCCAGAAAACCGCAGCCGTTGTAGGGGATGAAAGCACGTTAATCCGCTATGGCACCTTTTTGACAAAATACCTGGGAATGGAAGTGGAAATCGCCATAATTACGGATCCTTGGGATGAAGAAGGTACCCAGGAAGCTTCCTCCCTTGTTGGAAAATTTGCAAACCGGGTATATTTTTGCAAAGACAGCAGTGAAATTGATGAAATTATTGAAAATGGCAATGTGGAACTGATCTTTGGAAGCGGCTTGGAAAACCGTATTGCAAAAAAGCTGGATATCCCCAATTATATTGTATCCTATCCTGCCTATGGGAAGGTTATCCTGGACCGCTGCGACATGGGGTATACGGGAGCCGTTTCCCTTTTGGAAGAGTTAAGCAGCTTATTAATTAATCAGTAAATGAAAAAATAACAGAATAAGGAGTAAAAATCATATGAATAAAACAGGAAAAAATAATATAAAAAATATTGCATTTGTAATTGCAGGCTTAATTATAGTCATAGTAATTATCGGCGGAATTTTCGCGTCAAAAGGAAAAAGCGACAGTAAGGAAAAAACCGTTGTCCGGTTTGGAAGTTCTGCAGGAGAGAATGGCATACTTTTGGGGCTCCCCGGCGTTGCCAGAGAGTTGGGCTATATTCAGGAAGAATTGAATGCAATCGGATATGATGTGGAATTTGCGGGATTTGCTAACGGTGTTGCAGTAAATGAGGCGTTTGCGTCTAATAACCTGGATGTATCCACTTTAGGCGATGTGCCATGTTCAGTGGGACTTTCCAATGATATAGGAATTACATGGATTGGGGTTGGATTGAGCACCTATAATAACACGATTGTTGTTACAAAGGATTCCGGTATTCGTGAAGTAAAGGATCTGGAAGGTAAGTCCGTTGCCTATGGTATAGGGACGGCTTCCCAGCATTTATTTGAAAAAGTGGTTATTGAGTACGGATTGGATGAAAATAAGATTAACGTAAACAATCTTAGCGGATCCAATGGGGTAAATGCGGTATTGACAGGGGATGTGGATGCGGCGGTAATCGGTGAAAACCAGGCGCAGGTACTGGCAGCGGATAAAGATGCGGATATTCTTTTGAGTACGGCGGATTATCCGGAATGGGCGCCACAGGATACCTTTGTGGGGAGAACGGAATTTCTCAAGGAGAATCCGGATGTTGCGGTTGCAATCCAAAAAGCATTTATCAGGGCGAAGGAAGCGGTAATTGAAAACCCTGATAAATATTACGTTACTTTGTCTGCTAAACAGATTGAAACACACCCTGAACTTGGAAAATCAATCTATTATATAGACAACGGGGCTTTTGATTACTTAGACAGCAAGGTTGAGCAGGGTAATATAGACCGGCTGCAGTTATTAGCAGACTTTTTGTATGAAATTGATAAAATAACAACCAAAGTTGATATTAGCCAAAATGTAGATAATTCTTATTATGAAAAAGCAAAAGAGGAATTGGATTCCAAATAATAGTTACTCTATGGCTTGTATGTTGTGTTAATTAATAATGAAGTCATGAAAGGGACTGATGTAATTATGAGTACTATAAAAGAAACTTTATATAAGGAATTATATTTAAAAAATGCTTTAGAAGTTGAGGGAATTAAGTTTGATTATAAAATATTCCAGGAGATTCTTCGTAAAAACAGTCATTTAGCGGTTTATCATGCATGTATGGATAACTCTTTAGATGATACTACTTCCTTCTTAATTCCCGCTTCTGTCAGATTGGAAAACGGAATAGGAGTTGCAATTGTAAAAAATAGTAACTCAAAATATTCTTTCGAAAAATTAGAAGACGG
Organism: Clostridiales bacterium; assembly: GCA_015655075.1. Lineage (GTDB taxonomy): Bacteria > Bacillota > Clostridia > Lachnospirales > Lachnospiraceae > Anaerocolumna. Next base: position 27,314 of record JAATFT010000041.1, read on the forward strand.
TATTTGGGTCGTGAAAGAGGGAAAAAGACTTTCAAAGATTTCAATGGCTGATACACCAAACTATTATAATTTAAAAACCACGGACGGAGCGGAAATGAGAAAAATTGCCCAAAGTGGAAGTCTCACATATAAAGAAGGGGTTGTAATGGTGACTTACAGTGATGAATGCGCACTCATTGATAAAGGGCATGACTGCCTGTTTTGTAATATTAATGCTACAAAGGCCAGATTTTCAGAACTGGAAGGGCACCAGTGGAAATATCCCAAACAGATTGGAGAGACCGTTAAAGCGGCATTTTCAGAAGGATATGATCATTTCAATATAACCGGCGGTTTTATTCCGGAACGAAGAGAGTTAGAGTATTATTTAGATGTTGCGGAGTCAATTCAAAATAAGACAGGAAGGGAGGATTTTAACGGTACTGCGGTTATCGGCGCTCCCACAGATTTGTCGGTATTAGAGCAATATAAAGAAGCCGGCTATAGGACTGTGGCCATTCATCCGGAAGTATGGGGCAAAGATTTTTTCAATGCAATCTGCCCGGGCAAAGCAGAAACAGGGGGAGGTTATGAAAATTATTTAGAGGCAATCGACTATGCAATTGAAGTTTTCGGAAAAGGAAGAGTCAGGAGTCAGTTTGTGGCGGGACTTCAGCCGAAAGAATATGTAATCGACGGTTTGGAAACATTGTCTGCCAAAGGGGTGGTGGCACTTGCACTTCCGTGGATTCCTAATATAGGCTCGGCTTTTGAAGGGCACCGTACACCTACCGAAGAATGGCACTGGAGTGTTCAGAAGGCAAATTATGAAATATTAAAGAAGAATGGAATCACTTCAGAGTTACTGTATGATGTATTGCCAAATCCCAGGACGGTCCACGACTTTTACCGGATAGAGGAGGGGTTTTACCCTGTCTACCCGCGTAAGTACTTATAAATTTCTCAAACGATAAGGGTATAGCGCTTTAGAGCGTGTTCAGCACAAGCATTTTTCAAACACGCTCTAGTGTGCTGACAAGTTGATACTTGGACTAATGGTGTAGAATGGATTTTCATTCTGCGAGGCGGAGGAATGAGGCGTAGCGGTGGCTACGTCGATTGACGACAACGAAGCAGATGGAAATTCAGGCAAGCCATTAGACAA
>JAATFT010000049.1 GCA_015655075.1 Clostridiales bacterium
ATGGATGCTTTAGGACTGCTTTATTGTGAACACAAGACATACGTATTTCGGATTGCTCTTACCATTTTGAATGATACATATTTGGCAGAGGATGTAACGCAGGAAACATTTTTGAGAATACAGAATAGTGCTAATAAATATCATTTAGGAATTAGTGAAAGAGCGTGGATTACTACAATAACTAGAAATATAGCCTTTGACATGTTGCGTAAACGTAAACATGAAATTGTACAGGAAGAACAAGATACAAATTACCAAGTAAACTATATGGAAAATAAATTGGAATTTTTATCAATTCTGCAGCCATTAGATGAAACAGATAAGGAAATTGTATGTATGCGTATTGTGTCGGGACTTAAACACAGGGAAATAGCCCAAATTCTAAATATAAAAACTGTAACTGCAAAAAAGAGATATGAGAGAGCGATAAAAAAATTGGCATTAAGTATGAAGGAGGTTTGATTGCTATGAAAAAAAATAAGATAGAAAAACAATTAAAAACATTGGTAAATAAAATGCCGGAGCCTAAATGTGAATTACTATATAATATGCCTGTAAAACAACCGTTTTTAAAAAAGAGAAAGATTGCAGTTAAATTGGTAACAATGGTTTGTACTATCTGTCTGTTACTGTTTTGCGGAGTCTTTACCGTAAACGCAGAGTTTCGTGAATTAGTAATTTCTTTTTTAAAGTTAGGGGCAGTAGAGGAAGTACCAGGTATTCAAGATACAGAAATTCAGCCAAATTCAATGGATAAGAAAGAAAATAATAAGTCTGAAAATAACCAAAATCAAGATATTCAGCTATTATACAGTACAAATATGGAAGATATACTTTCAGTTGAGTATTTAGAATCTGATGGGTATATGACAAATTGGGATGGATTATTTTATTATGAAAATGAAGAAGGGAGAAAAGAGTTTTATCAGGCAGTAGATGGTGAATTTGTATCAAAAGATTTAGAAAAGTTGGATAGAGAAGTTACTATTATGGGAATAACAGGGAGAATTGATTATAGTTTTAGTATTGTTGATGATTCTATTATTTTGTATGAAAATAATTTGCATAAGACAATACTGGAAGATGGAAGTGAAGCTGTTTTTTCCTTGGAAAAAGGGAAAAATAGCAGAGTTTATCTAAAGCTATATATTAATCCACAGGTAGGCTCGTGGTCTTATCCGGTAAGATATGATGTGAAAACTGGGATAATAGAAGATTTTCTGGCCGATATTCAGTTGGGTGGAACAGAACTGTCAAAGTTACCAGTATTAATGGACTGGTATCTGGCAAATGATGATTATGCAATTGTAACAGCAGGAACAAGTAAGGCAGATAAAGAGTTATATTTGATTAATCTTAAAAATAAAAGTATAAATTCAATTAACAGTGTAACAGGACTTACTAATGTCTGGGGAAGTAAGATATTAGACAATAAACTGTTTGTCCTTACAGGGGACACAGAGTATTTTGATTATATAAGCTATGATTTTGCTACCGGAGATAAGCAAATTATTTATGAAGATATCACAAAATGGATTTATGATACTGATAATGAATATAGCGTAATCTTCACAGGAGGACGCTATGATTTGGTACAAAAGGAAGAAAATATTTATCTAGCAGACGAAATGAGTGGAAAATTAAAAAAAATTGAAGGAATTACGGAAAAGCTAATAGATGGAGCCCTGATTAATAAGTCAGGAGATAAAATACTTGTTAGTAATTTTGGAGACGATTTCATTAAACAGATTGGAATATTAGATATTAATAAAAATATATTTTACCTATTTGATAGAAAAGGCAATCCTGAAATAGAAGAATATAGTATAAGTTGGCAAGATAATGATACTTTTGCAATTAACGCAGCTGATAAGAAACAAGCAAAGCATTATGTGTATTTATATAGCTTGAATGAGTAGAATAACAGATTTGGAATTCCCTATCCGTATCTTATCAAATGATAGCAATAAAGAAAATAACGTCGAGTTAAAGAACTCAATAGTAATGAATTTAGCACAAGTTCTTATGATGCACCGGTAAGTGATACTGAGGTAGCAACAGGTAATATTAAAATTATCAAACACCTAATAGTATGAATTCGCTATTGACAAACTTAAAATACCATGGTAAGATTTTAAAAATATTATAATATTATATGACTATTATATGAGGGAGTAATAAGCGCAGTCGTAAAGCGTGGTAAGTCAACATCTCTAGCTGTGATATCAGCCTGGCTTATCTTAAAATATGAGACTCATGTACAGCAACTACTGTACTTGAGTCTTTTTAAAAAGGTCAAGTACAGAAACTTGATCTTTTTTTATCGAATAGGAAAGTGTGCCTTATTGGATAAAAAAGCCGACCGCCGATGCACATGACGCGCGGTTGGTAGTTTGTCACTAAAGTGACGGCGCGTCAGCGCCAGAGTTTGCAAAGCAGACTCTTTCTTATTAGGAGGAAATGTATGAAGGAATATTTACAATCATCGAAGGAAGTTCTGCAAAGGTTAAAGACGGATGCGGAAGGCCTTTCTGTAATGGAAGCAGGTAAAAGGCTGGAACAAAACGGTAAGAATAAACTGAAGGAATCAAAGAAAGTTCCTCTTATTATCCGTTTCTTAAATCAGTTAAAAGACCCTATGGTAATTATACTGATTGCTGCGGCACTGATATCCGGTATCACCGCAGCATATGCCAATGAGTCATTTGCCGACGTCATCATCATCCTGGCCGTTGTTGTGATTAATTCCATATTGGGGGTATATCAGGAAAGCAAAGCGGAAAAAGCAATTGAGGCTTTGCAGGCCATAACGGCGTCAACTTCTAAGGCTATGCGCGACGGAAAACTTCAGGCGGTAAAAAGCGAAGACCTGGTGGTTGGCGATGTTATTATACTGGAAGCGGGAGATTTGGTACCCGCGGACGCCAGATTGCTGGACAGTGCCAGCATGAAGGTGGAGGAAGCGGCCCTGACCGGGGAGAGCGTTCCTGTGGATAAGATAATCCATGCTTTGAATCTGGACGGCCAGAAGGATATCTCCCTTGGCGATCGTAAAAATATGGTATATGTGGGCAGCACTATTGTATATGGGCGGGGAAGAGCAGTTATCACGGCTACCGGTATGGACACGGAGATGGGTAAGATTGCCGATGCCATTACGAAAGCCAAGGAAAATGCCACTCCTCTTCAGCTTAAATTAAACCAGCTCAGTAAAGTTCTAAGTTCTCTTGTTCTTGGAATTTGTGTCTTCATTTTTTTGTTCGATGTATTTCGCCTCTATCCCAATATTTCAGGCAAAGGCGTCTTAGAAACCTTCATGGTTGCCGTATCCTTAGCCGTAGCCGCTATTCCGGAAGGTCTTGTTGCCGTGGTGACAATTGTATTGTCCGTTGGTGTAACCAATATGTCAAAAAGAAATGCGGTGGTCCGGAAATTAACTGCGGTGGAGACTTTAGGATGCACCAATGTCATTTGTTCTGATAAAACAGGTACTTTAACGCAGAATAAGATGACCGTTGTGGACAGCTTTAGTAAAGATGAGATGTTTCTGGGCCGTGCTATGGCGCTTTGTAATGACGCGCATTTAAATGATTCTAACGAGGCCGAGGGAGAGCCTACGGAAGCGGCTCTTGTAGGTTTTGCATATAAGCTGGGAATATTAAAGAGTGAAGAGGAGAAAAAAACTCCCCGTATAGGGGAAGCTCCTTTTGATTCCGGCCGAAAGCTTATGAGTACAATTCATAAGCTGGAAAACGGCAGCTTTGAGCAATATACAAAGGGTGCTCCCGACGTTCTCATCGCCCGCTGCACCTTCTATTGGGACGGTTCAAAACAGATACCTATGACGGAGAAGATCAGGAAAGAAAGTTTAAAAACCAATAAATCCTTGGCGGATCAGGCACTGCGTGTTCTTGCTGCAGCCTTTCGCAGCTGGGAGGAGATGCCAAAGGAACAGACACCGGAATTTTTGGAACAGGATCTTTGCTTCATTGGCCTGACCGGTATGATAGATCCCATCCGGCCGGAAGTAAAGCCTGCCATTGTCGAATGTAAGACAGCCGGTATCCGTACGGTTATGATTACCGGAGACCACAGGGATACTGCCGTTGCAATTGCCAGGCAGCTTGGTATTATTGAAGATGCATCACAAGCATTAACCGGAGCTGAATTAAATGAACTAAGTGATAAACAATTGGAGGAGGATATCCTGAAATATTCCGTCTACGCCCGCGTACAGCCTGAACATAAAGTCAGGATCGTCAAGGCCTGGCAGAATAAAGATATGGTCGTTGCCATGACCGGTGACGGCGTAAACGATGCGCCTTCCATAAAGACAGCCGATATTGGCATCGGTATGGGTATCACGGGAACGGATGTTACCAAAAATGTTGCCGATATGGTGCTTGCCGATGATAATTTTGCCACCATTGTAAATGCTGTGGAGGAGGGCCGGCGTATCTACGATAATATACGGAAAGCAATTCAGTTTCTGCTTTCCTCCAATCTTTCAGAGGTACTGGCCATCTTTTTATCCACTTTACTTGGTTTTACGATTTTAAAACCGGTTCATTTACTTTGGATTAACCTGATTACGGATACCTTCCCGGCCGTTGCACTTGGTATGGAAAAAGAAGAAGCAGATACCATGAACCGTCCTCCCCGTAATTCCAAGGAAGGGGTTTTTGCAAGAGGCTTGGGCTTTGATGTACTCTGGCAGGGATTTATGGTTGCCGGAGTCACTGTTTTAGCCTATTTTATCGGGCATTTTATGGAGGCCGGCGTATTTGAAATTGCCGAAAGCCCCCACGGCATGACGATGGCTTTTTTAACACTTTCCATGGCCGAGATGTTCCATTCCCTGAATATGAGAAGCAGACGGCAGTCCATATTCCGGATAAAGCAACGTAATAATTACTTATTTGGCGCTATAGCAGCCTCTTTTATTTTAACAACTGCGGTAATATACATCCCTGCCCTGGCAAAAGCGTTCCGGTTTGAAAGCATCTCTGCTTTAGAATATCTGGTGGCTATGGGATTGGGTATCGTCGTTATACCCATTGTGGAAATCATTAAATTCTTTCAGAGAATTCATGATAAAACCACTTAAATTTTCCTGCCGGAAGAAAACGCAATATACAATTATATGGGCCTGGTATGCACCTGCTGCATATCTTTGGGCCGTTAATGAAGAAATAAAAAATAGACTTTTTTCTTGGTGGAGAGGTATATTTTTTATTGATGTGCCTATTACAGTAAAGGATATTACGTCAATATCCTTGTTTGGTATCTACTGCTATTGGATATGTAGTTGGAAGTGGTACTCTTACATACTAAAAAATGATAAAGGTTTGATTGATAATGTTGCAAATTCGTTTTATAAATTATTTTCTATTTTTTATTTTAATAAACATATTGTTCATTATTCTTATAACTGGAAAAATAAAAGACAAAAAAACCTTATCAATTTTAGGTTGTCTTATTTCTCTAATGATCATAACAGCAATATGTTTTTTCCCTTTTCCATATCAAGAGGAATTAATAAATGACAGAATGTCAAACGATATGAGTTTATCAAATAATTATATTCCTTTTCACACTATATTTACATCAGTTATTGAGAGTATAGAATATCATGTATATACTGAAATAATCTATTCGATTATTGGTAATATAGTATTATTTGTACCTCTCGGTTTTTCAATATTTTTTAGCATAGAAAGTGAAAAAAAAATATTAAAAACTCTTATTACTGTATTTTTTGTATCAGTGTCAATAGAAACTTTACAATGGATATTTAATTCATTTTTAGGATTTAACTATCGTGCAGTTGATATTGATGATCTTATATTAAATGTTTGTGGTGGTGTAGTTGGATATGCTATTGCCTGTTATGCTTTTAAGATTTATAAAAGCAGATATAACAAATAATATGTCTGCAAAAAAAACATAAAAAATAAAAAACATTTGACAGTATGGAACAGATTATGAAATATGTGGAAATCGGAAATAGTATTCAAACATTGCCGTAGGAGATATGATGTATTGTGTAATAGTTATCTGTATATCTCGTATAAGGACAATGCATTGATCACATGCAGCACGAAAGCAGATGCCTATAGAATTACGAAAATCTGCCTTCGTGTTTTTAACTTTTCAGATCATTGAGAAATTAATAAATTGACAGGAAGATTATTCCGCAATAATTACCGGATAGGATTTTGCACCGTTACCTATGGGCTCTCCGAAAATAATGGAAGAAAGTTTTACCCGGATGACCGGCCGGACTGCGTCATTTCTGCGTCCGACAAAGTAGCTGTCATTACCGAATTAAGGCAAACATATAAATTGACAGCTTTATTGGGAATGGCAGGTATGCCAAGAAGCACATACTATTACTATCTTAAGAAATCCCATGACCAGTAAGATGCTGGTAGTTTCGGGCAAGAAATAATACTTCTAAATACTTAATTTTATTTGATAATTGCTCTCGGTAAATTATCAAAAATTTTGATCTTGTAAGAGCTTCTGATATTGTTTTGCATAACTTATAGCAATTGCCCTTGCCTCATTTGTAGTATATTTTTTCATTTATGCATCCCTTTATTAATAATTTTAAATAGAAAAGAGAGTAATAACACCACGGTGCTACATACTCTCTTTTCATGGCTAATTTTAGAGTTGTCTGTCAACGACTAGCTATAAGCCGGTATAAAATCGGTTTTTAGAGTTGTCTGCCAACGGTTGGTTAACAACCAACATAGTATCAGATTTTAGTGTTAGCCCACTTAGAAGAACACGCTCTTCTACTTGATATTATTATACGCTATTCTTAATTTTATGTCAATAATTTAAAATAATAAAAGAAAACCATAAAAGAGAATATATTTAACAATTCCAGCCTCCTTGTCATAATCGCAAATTGTCAAAGGAATTCTTTCTCCTTTGTCATCTATCTTTACGATAACAAATTGACCGGGATAACAATTTTTTGATACCTTTGGGCTTTAATATCCCTAAGATAGATTGAATTAGAAAGGATTTCTTTTTTCATAATAGTAAAGCTTGCATTTTCTGACAATTCAATGAACCTCCTTTTTCTTCCAACACTGTTGTTGACATTAAAACTTATAGAGTGCATTTTTATATAAGTTTTAATGCAATTCGTATTATACGGTACATATTATAAAGTATATAGCAAATATTTAAGAATAATTCAGTGATTTACATCATAAAATTTTTAAAAATCAGGGTAAATGAATTTATTTTTAATTAAAAAATTTATTTTTATCGGTTTAATGAGACCTGATGTGCATAAACAATGCTATAAAAAGTATGATATAACGTGCACTTAAAGCTGGATAATTAGTAATATATTATATATTTAGCGATTTGTAAAATGATATTTATAATTATTACACAAAATTTGTAGACATTTCTATTGTGATATGCTATTATTGTTATAGTGATTATGTTACTACATAACAACTTAATAATAACATAACGTATTATATTAAATCATAATTATAATGGAGGAGAGAAACAGGATTGAAGGCTTTCGTAGCAGATAAAGATAAAAGATTGAAGATTGTTGAGATTCCTAAACCACATTTTAATGAAAAGCAAGCGCTGGTAAAGCTGATAGCAAACGGCATGTGCGGCTCTGATTTAAAGTTAATCCATCAGGAATTTAAAGGAATAACTCCGGACCAATATCCGATTTTACTTGGACATGAAGGTGTTGGAGAAATTGCTGAGACTGGATCTCTGGTAAAAGGATTGAAAAAAGGCGATAAAGTACTTCTTCCATTTGTGGATGCGGATAAAGAACATTTGGGAGAGTATGGTTCGGGTTGGGGTGCGCTGTCGGAATACGCGGTGGTTAATGACGCCAAAGCATATCCGAAGGAACAGGTTCCTGAATTGGCGCTTGCCCAGAAAGTGCTGCCGGAGGATGTCGATCCGGTTGATGCGGTAATCATTGTTACATTCAGAGAAGTGCTGAGTGCTATAAAGTATTTTGGAATAAAAAAGGAAGATGCTGTGGTGGTATATGGGAGCGGCCCGGTAGCATTAACCTTTATTAAAATGATGAACCTTTTGGGAATAAACGATATTACGGCAATCGTGAGAAGCAAAATAAAAGCAGACAATGTTATGGCACATGGTGCGGCCCGTGCTTTGAACAGTAAGGAACAGGAGGTTACAGAAGAAGTACGCAGAATGCATCCGGACGGAGTGCCGTATGTTATTGATGCGGTCGGATCCGAAGAGATAATTAACGAAGCAATGGGGTTGATTTGTGACAGAGGAGAAATTCTTTGCTATGGGGTTCCGTCAACAGAAAAAATGACAATAGATTTCAGCAAAGCTAATTATAATTGGAAGATTAATTTTCAACAGATGCCGAGAAAGGGTGAAGAAGCGGAGGTGCATGAGCAGGTCATGAATTGGATTCGTGCAGGAAAGCTTTGTATGAAGGAATTTATTTCGGATTATTTCGAATTTGAAGATGCGGTAGAAGCTTATCGGAAATTTGATAATAAAGAGATCCGGAAAAAAGGAATTATCGTATTTTAGAAGTATTTTACTGCAATATCATTGCAGCTAAATAAATAATAAAGAGGAGAGGATGTTATGGCAACATTAGAGAAGCTATTTTCTTTGCGAGGCAAGGTTGCAATTGTTACAGGCGGAGCCCAGGGCATTGGTAAAACTGTTGCAATGGCTATGGCGGAAGTCGGTGCAGATATTGTAATTTTCGATGTAAAGGAAGAGAAAGCAAGAGAGACCGCTAAGGAAATCGCAGAGAAAACAGGCAGAAGAACGAAAGCGTTTATCGTAGATGTCACAAAGCCGGATCAGGTTGCTGATGCAATTGCAGAAGCGGGAGAAGCAATGGAAACCTTGGATCTGTTGTTTAACAATGCCGGAATTGCTATTCATAAACCAGCGCACAATGTTACTCCTGAGGAATGGCTTAGAGTAATTAATGTGAATTTAAACGGAATCTATTTTGTAGCTACAGAATTTGCAAGATATCTGGTAAAGAATCATAAGAAGGGAGCTATCTGTAATACGGCTTCTATGTCGGGGCATATTGTTAACTGGCCTCAGGAACAAGCGTCTTATAATGCATCAAAAGCAGGTGTCATTCAGCTTACGAAATCTTTGGCAGTCGAATATGTAATAGACGGTATTCGTGTAAACTGCATCAGCCCCGGATATATCTATACAGAATTAACCGGAACCATGAGAAAAGACTGGCAGGAAAGATGGATGGATATAACTCCTTATGGAAGATACGGAAAGCCGGAAGAACTGGTAGGTGCAGTAATCTATCTGCTTTCTGATTCTGCTTCCTTTACATCCGGTGCAGACTTGATCATTGATGGATGCTATACAGCGGTATAACCAAGAAGATGTTTTTACATAGAAAGGACTTGAAATAAAAATGGGTAATATTTATAAAAAGGCAGAACAACCTACAATATATTTTATAGGGGTAACAACAGGCCAGTCTTCCATAATGAAAGTATTCCCGAAATGGGCAAAAGCCTTGGGGCTGAAAGACGCCGTCATTAAAGGCTTTGACTTTCTCCCTCATTCTTCAGGGGAATTATACCGTGAAGCGGTTGAATTTATTAAAAATGATCCGCTGTCCCATGGAGCGCTTGTTACTACGCATAAAATAGATTTATTTAATACCTGTAAGGATATATTTGATTATATTGATCCCTATGCAGAAAAACTGGGCGAGGTCTCATCCATTTCGAAGAAGGATGGAAAGCTTTGCGCACATGCAAAGGATCCTATTTCAAGCGGATTGGCATTGGAGAATTTTGTGCCGAATCATTATTGGACCGATTATGACGGCGATGTTCTTTTGCTGGGCGCAGGCGGAAGTTCTCTTGCGATGTCTATTTATTTTGCTCAGGAAAAATCAGGAGACAATGTGCCAAAGAAGATCATTATTGTAAACAGAAGCGTCCCCCGGCTGGAATCGGCTAAAGCAATATTGGAGGGGATTAATCCCAGAATTAAATTTGAATTTGTTCATAATCCTACACCGGAAGACAATGATAAGACACTTGCAGGATTAAAACCGCATTCGTTAATTGTAAATGCTACAGGTCTGGGGAAGGATAGCCCTGGTTCGCCGCTTACAAACAGATGCGAATTTCCAAGGGACAGCCTGGTATGGGAAATTAACTATAGAGGAGATTTACTGTTTAAAGTTCAGGCCGAAGCTCAAAAGGAGAAAAAAAACCTCCATATCGAGGACGGCTGGATTTATTTTATCCATGGCTGGACTCAGATGATTTCCGAGGTATTTCATGTTGAAATTCAAGGCAAGATATTGGATGAGTTAAGCGAATTGGCAAAATGTAACTAGTACAACGTCCTGTAAATAACTATGCAAATTATCTGGCCTGATTTTCCTTATACAGCAATGGTCAAGCCTCGACGTAGCCCCACTACGCCTGCGTTTGTCCATCACTGTCTAAGAAAAATCATTCTCAGAAATTTGCCCGGTTATTTAGCGAACGTTGTACTAGAGAGGAGCTGAAAAAATGAATAATTTCAACTGGGACAGCAGCTTTATGGTAGATTTTGATACGTTTTCCGGAATTTCAAAAACAGCAAAAGCGACTCAGCGCAAACTTTCCCAAATGAAAGGTATGTTTTATGATGAAAAACTCACAGATAAAATTTTGGAAAAGGAAGATCCGGTAATTTACGAGTTTTATGAATTGTGTTGTCCGGAACGTGCGGGAGATTTAGCATTTGGTACGACTATTCTCTATTCGGGCAAAGTCGGAAATGAGTATTATATGACCAAGGGGCATTTTCATACAATCATAGATACTGCCGAAGTGTACTATGCTTTGGATGGCGAGGGATATATGGTAATGGAAAACCTGGAAGGTGATACCGTTGAAGTGAAAGTGTCAAAGGGGCAGGCGGTTTATGTACCCCGTGGATACGCACACAGGACAGTCAATACGGGAGATAAACCGCTGATTCTGTTCTTTACCTTTGCAGCCGATGCAGGACATGATTATGGAACGATTGAAACAAAGGGATACCATAAAATGGTTGTTGAAAAAAACGGAAAAGCGGCAATCATAGATAATCCGCATTGGAAATAGGTGGGACATGAAAGAAATAGTGACGGTGCTTGGAACGATTAGAAAAGAGGATATAGGGTTTTGCCAATGCCACGAGCATATTATGCTCAGCAAGGGAAAATCGTTTGAGGTGAATTCGGCTTTATGCCTGGATGATCTGGAAAAAAGCCTGAATGAGGTCAAACGTTATCGCCAGGCCGGAGGCAATACGATATTGGAAGCCCAGCCCGGCGGCTGTAATCGAATGGCGAAGGAGTTAAGATATATTTCGGAAGAATCAGGGGTAAATATCATTGCTGCAACAGGCTTTCATAAACTGATTTTCTATCCGGAGAACCATTGGATTTTTACGGCATCGCAGGAAGAGCTGGAAATGTTTTTTATCAGTGAATTGACAAATGGCATGTATACGGACGCTGATAATGGACTTCCTGTTCGTCGATGCAGTGCTAAGGCTGGTTTTATTAAAACTGCACTTGATGTTGAAGAACTAACCTCGAGGTATAGGAAACTGTTTTCGGCAGCTGCCGGCGCCGCCATAAAGACCAACCGTTTTATTATGGTTCATATAGAACAAAATGCTGATTCGGAATTGCTTTTGGAATATCTGAAAGAAAAAGGATTAAAAACCGGAAATCTAATGTTTTGCCATATGGATCGGGCGTGTAAAGACATAAATGTCCTGAAGAGGATGTTAAGTGCAGGAGTATATTTGGAGTTCGATACGATCGGAAGATTTAAGTACCATAGTGATGAACATGAGATTCATATTATTAAAGAGCTGATATCCGGGGGCTATGAAGACCAATTGCTGTTTTCTCTGGATACAACAAGAACCCGTTTTAAGACGTATGATAATGCGGCGATAGGTCTTGATTATATACTGACGACTTTTATTCCTGAAATGAAGAAATCAGGTATTACCGAGGAGCAGATTGATAAGCTTTCAAATAAAAACTGCATCCGGTTTTTAACGGCATAATATCCGGCAGAAAAACCGCTATATATTTGACTTTACAATTATGGAACAGCTTTAAGAAAGGAGGAAACGATATTGTATAGTACAATATCGCAAGAAAAATGAATCAGACAATTTTATTACCACAACTTGAACAAAAGAAACTGGTTCCTGTTATAAAAATTGACCGGAAGGAGGATGCGGAGTTCCTTGCGGAAGCTCTTTGTGCCGGCGGACTCTTGGTTGCGGAAGTAACCTTCCGTACAACTGCGGCTGCGGCTTCGCTTAAACTTATGAAACGGCAATTTCCTGACATGCTTGTAGGTGCAGGTACAATTGTCAATCTGGACCAGGCAAAAAGAGCATTTGAGGCCGGAGCAGCCTTTATTGTATCGCCGGGTGCCAGCCGTTCTGTTATAGAATTTGCAATTGACAATAAAATTCCGGTCTTTCCCGGAATATGTACGCCGACAGAGATTATGATCGGGATAGAATACGGATTGGAAGTAGTAAAATTCTTCCCGGCAATACAGTATGGCGGTATAGAGATGATAAAAACCTTAGCATCTGTATTTTCCGGTATTAGATTTATGCCGACGGGAGGCATTAATCAGAAAAATATAAAGGATTTTTTAGCTGTGAAAAGTGTTATTGCGTGCGGAGGCAGCTGGATGGTACCGGGCGATTTGATAAATCAGGGAAAATTTGATGAAATTGAACGCCTGACTGCGGAGGCTGTTTCGCTTGTTAACAAGTAGGGAAAGGAGGCTTAAATGTGAAAATATTAGTTACGCCTACTTCAATGCAGCCGGGTAAAGGGGATAAAGTATTACAGGCTTTAAGGGAGTTTAGTGATGACCTTGTATTTAACCCTTTGGGAAAACCCTTATCTGAAGACGAGTTAATCCCACTGCTTAAGGAGTGTGACGGGTATATTGCCGGCTTGGATAATATCACGAGGAAAGTGATCGACGCATGTCCTAAGCTCAAAGTCATTTCCAGATACGGCGTTGGATATGATCGTGTAGATATCGAAGCCGCAAAGGAAAAAGGGATTAAAGTAACGAATATACCTGGAGTAAATGCTGAGGCAGTTGGAGAACTGGCATTTGGATTAATACTTACAATTGCAAGAAAAATTCCCTACTTGAACGACCAGACCAGGAAAGGCCTGTGGCCTCGGTCGTCCGGTATAGAATTAAAGGGAAGAACAATAGGAATCATAGGACTGGGAGCAATTGGAAAAGTGGTTGCAAGATGCGCAAAAGGGTATGATATGAATGTAATTGCTTATGATCCGTTTATTAATGAAGAATATTGCCATAATAACAATATTGGTGTGAAAACTTTTGATGAGTTGATTGCGCAATCTGATTTTATAAGCCTGCATCTTCCGCTAACCGACCGGACAAAACATATTATTAACAGAGAGTCTATTGCTAAAATGAAGGATGGAGCTATTATTGTAAATACATCAAGAGGCGGCATCGTTGATGAAGAAGCTGTTTATCAGGCGTTAAAGAGAGGCAAATTAGGTGGTCTTGGATTAGATGCTTTTGAAATAGAACCTCCGGGAAAATCTCCTTTGTTTGAATTGAGTAATGTTGTTGTAACTCCGCATACAGGTGCGCATACGATGGAGGCTACGGATAATATGGCATATGCTTCAATCAGGAATTTAATAGACGCATTATGTGGAAATGATTGCATATATGTGATAAATAATTAAAATTTAAATTACTACTTTTTACACATTGAATGATAAGATTCTTCAATCGAATTTATACATATGTTATAATATATTTGCTGGCGATATATCATTGTAATGCTAAAACATATAGTAATCATTTGATTTCGAGTTGAAATTGTATAAATTGCATAGTATTATTGCAAATGCATATTAAGTATTATGATATTATGTTACTACAAAACAATGTATCAAAAACTATAAAGAATGTTTAGGAGGATTGAAAGATGAAAAAAAGTTTAGTATCGTCACTTCTGGTTATGGTGATGATAGCATCACTGGTAGGCTGCGGCTCCAAGAGTGAATCCAGCGGCAGCGATACAACAACCGGAACAACAACGGCACCGACAGAAACGGTAGCATCAGATGCTTCGTCATCAGATCAGATTAATGTTGGATTTGCGATTAAGACGCAGGATTCCCCTTACTTTGTTGCATTGGTTGACGCAGTTAATAAATATGCGACGGCTGAAGGCTGGAAAGTGACTGTTTTGGATGCAAACGGTGATACTACGAAAGAAGCAGAGAATATGGAAACGTTGATTTCTCTGGGCATGGATTTAATTTTCTTAGATTGTATTGATCCGTCTGCCTGTGTTCCCAGTATTAATGCAGCAGCAGCCGCAGGAATTGGTGTCATCAATATTGACAGTGGTGTTGATGAAGACGCTGACAACATCACAACCGTTTATTCCAACAACAAACAAAATGGCAGATTAGTTGGAATGGAATATGCTAAGAAAATGGGTGATGCTCCTATTAAAGCTATCGTCTTAAGCGGTGTTAAGGGCAATATTGCCGGTCAGGAGAGAAGAGAAGGACTTTTCTGCGGCATCATTGAAGGAAAAACCGGAATGAGCGAAGAGGATGCATGGAAAGCAGCAGCAGCGTTCAATGAGGATTTAACCTCAAAAGGTAAGGTAACAAACGAGGAAGCAAACTTTTCAGTGGTTGGTCAAGGCTGGGGTAACTGGACAGAGGAAGACGGTTTAACAGCAGCAGAAGATTTAATAACTGCAAACCAGGATATAACAACAGTATTAGGTGAGAATGACCAGATGTTATTTGGTGCCATGACAGCTTTGGATAATGCGGGTATCACAGGAGTTGATATTGTGGCTGCAGCCGACGGTGCTAAGGCAGCATATGATTTGATTAAGGAAGGTACATACTTTTCAACCGGAGAGAACAGCCCTTATAAGGTAGCACAGCTGGGAGTTCAGATTGCCAAGGACATTTTAGTAAACGGAAAAGATCCGAAAAGCTATGATGCTGTTACAATGACAGAAGCGGCTGCCGTAACTGCTGATAATGTCGATGAGCACTATGATTTTGGCTTCTAACAGTAATAACTAAAATGACATAATATAAAGATCCTCCTTAATTGAGGGGGGTCTTCTATATATTGAATTTAAAGGAGTCGGTCACATGCATGAGGAATATAAAATTGAAATGAGAGATATTGCAAAGCATTTTGGCGGTGTAAAGGCATTAAATAATGTTTCATTAAAAATAAAAAAGGGTGAAATTCATGCGCTGATTGGCGAAAACGGCGCGGGAAAGTCAACATTAATGAAAATTCTATCCGGTGCATATCAAAAGGATGGAGGCCAGATTTTCGTTAATGGGAAGGAAGTTAAAATTACGTCTCCCAAGGATTCGAAAGATTTGAGGATAGCTGTTATATACCAGGAATTTATGCTGGCTCCAGATTTAACGGTGGCCGAGAATATATCAATTGATAATTTGGCAAACAGCGGAGCTTTTATAAACTGGAAATGGTTAAAGAAAATTGCAAGTAGCCACCTGACAAAACTGGGGTTCTGTGATATTGATCCGGGAGTAAGAGTAGGAACTTTAAGTATCGCATACCAGCAAATTGTTGAAATATGCAAGTGCCTGACAAGAAACGCAGATGTAATCGTTTTTGATGAGCCTACGGCGGTTCTGACATTTACTGAAATTGAAAAGCTGTTTGCAATTATTCGAAAACTAAAATCCGAAGGCGTCAGCATTATTTATATCTCACACCGTATAGACGAAATATTTGAATTAAGTGACAACATTACGGTATTAAAGGATGGCGGATATGTAGATACGGTACCTACCTCGTCAATTACAAAGGAAATGCTGGTCAGTATGATGGTAGGAAGGAAAATCACGCAGATGTTTCCGGAAAGAAATGCAAAAATCGGAAAGGAAATACTGAAAGTAGAAAAATTAAATGCTGGTAAATTAGTACAGGATGTAAGCTTTCGTGTAAGGGAAGGAGAGATACTCGGATTTAGCGGCTTAGTCGGCGCGGGCAGAACGGAAACAATGAGAGCAATCTTTGGCGCTGATAAAATAGATTCAGGAAAAGTGATTTATTTTGGAAAAGAGGTACGCTTCAAACATCCCAGTGAGGCAATCAAAAACGGATTTGGATTCCTTTCAGAGGACAGAAAAGTGGAAGGCTTATTATTGGAACAGAGCATCAGGATGAATACAACGCTTGCTTCAATGCATAAGGTTAAAAACAAACTGGATATTATTAACCATAAAAAAGAAAAAAAATATGTGAAGGAGCTATTGCGGAGCCTTAATACAAAATATAGCTCAACAGAGAATAATGTAAATAGCCTAAGCGGCGGAAACCAGCAGAAGATTGCACTGTCAAAATGGATTTCGGCAGACTGTAAATGCATCGTATTCGATGAACCGACTCGTGGCGTTGATGTTGGCGCTAAAACAGAAATATATAAGATTATGAACAATCTGGCAGAGCAAGGAGTGGGAATTATCATGATTTCTTCTGAAATGACAGAAATCAGCGGTATGTGTGACAGAGTTATCGTTATGCGACAGGGTAGAATCAGCGGTGAGCTTGATAAGGAATTGATAACAGAAAACTCGCTAATAAAATATGCAATGGGGGTATAACCAAATGGACAAAAGTAAAGGAAAACGCTTAGAGAAAATATTAATAAATAACAATACATACTTCATTTTTTTGATACTGTTCATTGCGTGCAGCCTATTATCAGATACTTTCTTTTCGACAATGAACATCAGAAATATTGCACTTCAGCAATCAGGACCGGTATTGGTTGCAATAGGTATGTTATTTGTTGTATTAACGGGCGGTATTGATTTGTCAGTTGGTTCAGTTATGGCAATTGGCGCCTCCATATCGGCTATTTTGATCCGCGATTACAATTTTCATTTTATACCTGCCGTGCTGATTGCCCTGTTGGCAGGGATGGTTTTCGGAACCTTCACCGGTATGTTGGTGGCATATGCTAATTTCCAAGGCTTTGTTGCTTCTCTTGCTACGATGACTATCGCCAGGGGTATGGCTTTCATGATTACAAACGGCACACCGATTAAGCTGGAATACGGAACAATAGATAAGCTGGTAAAAGCAAAATACTTCTTCCCCATAATTATTATAACGATTATGATTGTCGTTTTATTTGCACTCATACAGCGATATACGGCATGGGGGCGTACGGTTATAGCAATTGGCAGTAATAGCACAGCGGTAAGATTAGCAGGTATCAGAACGAAGAGATACTTAATGTCGGTCTATGCCGTAGCAGGAGTGCTGGCGGCGCTTGCCGGCGTCTTCATTGCTGCAAGATCTTCAACAGGGAGTGCTACAGTTGGTGAGGGTCAGGAATTGGATGCAATCGCTGCCTGTGTCATCGGGGGTGCCAGCCTTGCAGGCGGTAAGGGATTTGTGGTAAAGACAGTAGCGGGTGCGTTGGTTCTTGCCCTTATTGGTAATATTATGAATTTGATGGCGGTACCTTCTTATCCCCAGGATGTAATTAAAGGATTTATTATTATAGCAGCCGTGCTGCTCCAGATTTTTTCAAGTAAATCTGATAAAACTGTTTAATCAGTCTATCAAATATAGTTTAGAAATAATACAATATCCGATACGAATATTAATTAATTTATAAGGAGGAATTGATTATGATACAGGCAGTAATGACAAAACCGGGTACGATTGAATTTCATGATGTTCCTGTTCCCGAGGTAAAGCAGGATCAAATTAAAGTTAAAATGAAAAGAATTGGTGTCTGTGGTTCCGACGTTCATGTAAATCATGGCAAGCATCCATATACGACTTATCCTGTGGTACAGGGGCACGAGGTGTCTGCTGAGGTGGTTGAGACCGGCGCAAATGTAACCAATGTAAAAGTTGGAGATAAAGTGACGATTCAGCCGCAGGTTGTCTGTGGGAAGTGTTATCCTTGCACACACGGTATGTATAATGATTGCGAAGAACTTAAGGTAATGGGATTTCAGACAACGGGTATGGCAAGCGAGTACTTTGTTGCAGACGCGAAAAAAGCATTAAAACTGCCGGACAGTATGAGTTGGGAGCATGGAGCCATGATCGAACCCCTTGCCGTAGCCGTACATGCCGTAAGACGTGCCAGAGATGTAAAGGGTAAGAAAATATTAGTGTTCGGCGGCGGACCGATTGGTAATCTGGTAGCACAGACGGCAAAAGCAATGGGAGCTTCAAAAGTTTTATTGGCGGAAATAAGCCGGTACCGTTTGGTTGCTGCCGAGAAATGCGGTATCAGTACCGTGAATAATGATGATGGAGATCTGCTGCGAAAAATGATATCGATTTTTGGTGAAGACAGAGCGGATTTCATTTTTGAATGTATTGGCATTAATCCTACCCTGAAGCAGGCAATTCAGTATGCGAGAAAGGGAAGCTCTATTATAATCGTGGGTGTTTTCGGAGATTTGGCAACGATTGATATGGGATGCGTACAGGATCATGAATTGTCGCTAATCGCAAGTGCCATGTACAGAGAAGAGGATTATATCAAGGCAATTGAACTTGTTAAGGAGGGTTTCATTGAGTTTGATACTTTGATAACAAACAGATTGAAGTTTAAAGATTACGCAGAAGCATATAAGCTTATCGATGAGCAAAAAGATAAAGTTATGAAAGTAATTATTGAGTTGGATTAATTGCAGTAATTAATGTAGGAGCCGCAAGAAACATTAAACCGATGATTTTAAAGCAGGAATGTTTAAATATGGAAATAAATACTTGAATTGTATCTATAATTCATTTGATGGTATCGTTAGTCTGACGTTTCAATGGAAAAGAGCTTTAAACTTATTATGATTATGTAAGTACTTAATAACAAAGGTATGGCTTTTCATTCTAAAGGACAGTTACTTATATTTTATAAGTCCCCAAAAAGATTAATTGATGCCGGAGATGTTAAAATTATTTTGGTTTAAAAATTCAGTATATTAGCTTGAAAATAAAATAGCAATATAATACAATATTACTGAAATTATGCAAAATAATTAACATAGTAATTAAAAATAAAGGAGAGTATTTATGCTACAGGATCAAATACTGAATAAAAATGTGCCAATTCCACTATATTTTCAGTTAAAAGAATTAATTATGGAGGAAATAAAAAAAGGAAATTATAAAAGTGGAGAATTAATTCCTACTGAAAATGAAATTGGTGAAATGTTCGAGATAAGTCGGACAACTGTGAGACAGGCAATTAGAGAACTTGAGAATGAAGGGTGGCTATATCGGGTAAAAAGTAAAGGTACATTTGTATCCAAGCCAAAAATTAATCAAAGCTTTATACAGGCATTGGGCTCATTTAATGAGCAAATAATCAAGTCGGGCAGTATACCACGTACTGAGCTATTGGATTTTAAATGTATAACACCTCCGGAGCAGGTAGTAGCCACATTAAAACTTCAGCCAAGGGAAAAGGTAGTATTTATTCATCGTAAAAGGTATGCAGATAATGATCCAATTGTAATGGTAAAAACATATCTGCCTTATAATATGTGCAGTTTTGTTATGCAGCATGATTTGGCAAGTGAATCTTTATATCCGATTTTAGCGACGAATGAAGATACAAAAATTTATAAGATCAAGCGTTTGGTAGAAGCAACAGATGCGAAGGCATATGATATGAAAAATCTGAACATCAGCAGAGGGAAGGCTATTCAGCAGTTTATCTCGGTAGGATATAATATATTTGATAAACCGATTGAATATTCGATAGCCCGATATAGAGGTGACAGAAATACATTTGAAGTAGTTATTGGTGCAAATAATTCATATAGTAAATCAATAAAAAAATAGAAATACTATGTGAAATCTTTGGTTGGGAGGCTAATCTAAATGGCAAAATATATATTAGCTCATGATATAGGAACTTCAGGAGATAAAGCAACATTGTTTTCTGAAAGTGGTAAAATGCTGGGAAGTATGGTTAGCAACTATGATACATATTATTTTAATAGCACATGGGTAGAACAGGATGCACTTGACTGGTGGAACGCGGTATGTAATTCAAGTAAAAGTCTGATTAATACATTAAAAATAGATCCCGCTGATATTGCTGCGGTTAGCTTCAGCGGACAGATGATGGGATGCCTTTGTGTGAATAAAAAGGGCAAGCCGTTAAGAAGGTCAATTATTTGGGCGGATCAGCGTGCGCAAAAGCAGGCAGCACAAATCAACGAACGAATTTCTCAAAAGGATTTTTATCATATCGTAGGACATCGTAATACAGCATCCTATGGGATACAGAAACTAATGTGGGTTCGTGATAATGAGCCTGAGATATACGAGCAGACATACAAGACCCTGAATGCGAAAGATTTCATTGTATTTCATCTCACAGGAAAATTTTATACGGAATATTCAGATGGTAACAGTAATGCGTGCTTTGATATCTTAAATCTAAAATGGTCTGATCAGATTATTGAATATGCGGGAATTGATCCGGAAAAGTTGCCTGAACTGAAACCATCAACCTTTATTGCCAGCGGCGTAACAAAGGAAGCTGCAGAAGCTACCGGATTGGCAGAGGGTACTCCTGTTGTACTCGGAGGTGGAGATGGCGTTACTGCAAATGTTGGTTCCGGTTCCATCAGTCCGGGAAAAACTTATTGTTGTATGGGAACATCGGCCTGGATAACAACCACATCAGAAAAGCCCATATTCGATGAAGAGATGCGTACGGTTACCTGGGCTCATATTATTCCGGGATTATATGCTCCAAATGGAACGATGCAATATGCCGGCGGCGCATATAGCTGGTTAAAGAATACGATATGTACAATGGAATCCTATGATTCCAAGCTTCATGGAAAATCGCCATATGACTATATGGATGAACAAATTATGAAAAGCCCGGTTGGCTCTAATGGAGTGATTTTTCTCCCTTACCTGTTGGGAGAACGTGCTCCAAGATGGAATCCGAATGCCAGAGGTGCATTTATAGGCCTGAAATCTGAGAATAATCGCTGTGATATATTAAGAAGTGTCTTGGAGGGTGTAACGATGAATCTTTCCATAATACTTGAAATCCTGCGTAAACAGGAAGATATCAACGAGATACTGGTAATCGGCGGAGGAGCGAAAGGAGCAGTATGGCGTCAGATTATGGCAGATATTTATAACGCAAAAATCATTGTCCCTAGATTATTGGAGGAGGCAGGTTCCATGGGAGCTGCCATAACGGGCGGCGTTGGAGTTGGATTATTCAAGGATTTTAATATTATTGATAAATTCTTAGAGATTAATGACGTTCAGATGCCGGATAAAAACTCGGTAGCAGCATACCAGCCAGTGAAGGAATTATTTGATGAATGCTATTTCGCTCTTGAAAAAGTCTTTACGAAGTTCTTATAAGGCGAACCAGTTGTAGCACGGCACCTAATGCGTAAGTGATTATACAAAGCAGACGCAGATAAAGGGGGCGTTGTCGGTGGAGGAATTGACGATAGTTTAAGCAGAATTAGGTGAAGCAAATGTTTGATGAACTGGCTGCTTTAGCGTAAGAAGCATCTTCCAGAGCCGATGGTGCTATATTTTTGTATAATATTATTACATATATGGTAGTATACGGGGAGGTCCTGTTGATGAAATATGGCATATATTTCGCTTATTGGGAAAGAAGTTGGGATGTGGACAAAGCCGGCGATTGGGAAAGAAGCGTAAAAAATGTCAGAACAGTTGCGAGGATAGCGAATGATTTGGGAATTGACTATTGCCTTGTCAAACATTGCCGCAGGAGATATGCTGTATTGTGTAATAGTTATCTGTATATCTCATATAAGGACAATGCATTGATCACATGCAGCACGAAAGCAGATGCCTATAGAATTACGAAAATCTGCTTTCGTGTTTTTAACTTTTCAGATCATTGAGAAATTAATAAATTAACAGGAAGATTATTCCGCAATAATTACCGGATAGGATTTTGCACCGTTACCAATGGGCTCTCCGAAAATAATGGAAGAAAGCTTTACCCGGATGACCGGCCGGACCGCGTCGTTTCTGCGTCCGACAAAGTAGCTGTCCGTAATGCTTCCTACCGTAAAAACATAGGCCGCATATTGACTGGTTATCCCCGGTGAACGCAGCCACCAGCAGGTATTGCCGTTCTCTTTGTTGACATAACCCTCCTGCAGGGCATGCTTTGTCAGTTTCATAACCCTGGTTTTACTTTTATTGCCTGCCCCGCTCTGGAAGCCATAGGCATTATTTTGCGCTTCCTCGTAAGAAAGCAGAAACACCTTATCAATGGTATCCTTTCCTCCGGCGGTGCCATAATTGGGATTGCCGGGATTCATAACCCTGGTATCGGAAATGGCATTTCTTTCTATATTGGTGAAAGCACTGTCTAAAAATGTGCTGTTCAGCCAGGCCCGAAGAGTTGATGTTTCCCATGTCACATTGGAGAAAGTATCGTTATAGTTTTTACAAATCAGGCCGTATTCGGATAATAAAAGAACCGTATCATCTGTAATTTCCAGGACCCTCCATAAAATGGGTTCCTTTTCGTTTTCAAGCTTATTATCCTGTTCAAATACTCCGAAATACACACGGCTTCCCTTCCATTCGTTTTTTACGGTATAATTTTTTCCGTTAACGGGATTAGAGATAGGCAGACTTTGCCCTTCTTTTTTTTCAACTTCTATCTCTATACTTTTTTTCCTGATAACACCGCCTATGTTAACTTTTACGGTAATATTCGCCCTGCCTTCCGATTTTCCGGCAACAATTCCATAAATTCCGTCTTTTTTTACCGTTGCCACCGCCGTATTATCAGATTCATAAGAAAGACTGTTGAATACGCCGCAGGATACCATGGTTTTTAATTTCACTGTTCCTCCCACGTAAACCGTATCATTGGAGGGGGTAATTGTTACCTTTCCGGGTTTTACAGTAATATCGGTTGTATAAGATAACTTATTATTATCCGAAACAAGGGTTGTTATTACCTTTGTTGTTCCAACGGACTGTGCAATTACCACTCCGTCCGAGACAGTCGCAATATTTTCATCCAGGGATTTATAGGATTTAATCTGTACTTTACTGTCTGCCGGATTCAATTTAATCCTGGCAGTATTGCCTGCAAAAATTGTC
This sequence comes from Clostridiales bacterium, assembly GCA_015655075.1. Taxonomy (GTDB): domain Bacteria; phylum Bacillota; class Clostridia; order Lachnospirales; family Lachnospiraceae; genus Anaerocolumna. Next base: position 23,268 of record JAATFT010000049.1, read on the forward strand.
AGGCTTTCCGTTAATGATATGTCTAGTCCGTTGCTGTCCTCACTAGGATGTATACCGGCAGCTTTTGTTATATTTATAGCAATAGCCGCAATTACAAGTATGCAGAGAGTAACTCCCATACATGTAAGAAATATGTTCATTCTTTTTCCCATTCCTTTAGTTGCCATATAATTTTTATTCCTGGATTTGCTGTGCATTTTTTCTTGGTAAATGGCTAAATATACTTAAGCTTACGAATATGCTTCTTTCTGCGGTACTTGTTATATTCAGCTCTGTCTGCGTGTACCATATGCATAAACAGGAGAGTAAAAGTTTTTCTCCCCTTCCGCCCTTCCCTTTTTTTCAATAATATTTTATCATAGCAGCCACAAAATAGCAATTTATTAATCATATTTTCTCAATAGCAGATTCTTCCATGGCATGTAACTGTTTAAGCTACTTCAGTTGCCGGATGAAAAGTGTGACAGAATCAGAATTAAAAGTGATAAATTATTCCTAATATTTTGTAAATTCATGTACAAAATTTAATAGAAATGATATGATACAATAAATATAACTATATTTTCGGATTTTGATTATTTCTGCAAGGGGTGAATTTTTGTGATATAGCGCCGTATTCGGGAGCGGAAGCGGCATGTGAGGGGAGTGAGTATGAATAAACAAATGATATGGAAAATATTAGGAATTGAAGAAACCAAAGAGGAGAGCGTAATAAAACAGGCATATCGTAAGAAGCTTACGCTGGTTAATCCTGAGGATAATGCGCAGGATTTTATGAAGCTTCGCAAAGCCTATGAAGAGGCATTGCAATTTATAAAAATGGAAGAAACCGGTGAAGATAAGGATAAAGAAACCGGTAAGGATAAAACGGAAATAGAAATATGGCTTGAGAAAGCGGACGGGATCTATTGGGATATACATAAAAGAATTGATGTTAAGCTTTGGGAGGAGCTGCTTCATAACAATGTATGTATCGGCCTGGACACATCTCTTGAGGCAGGAGAAAAGCTTCTGGCCTTTTTGACGGATCATTATTATCTGCCCCAATCGGTGTGGCAGGTTTTGGATCAGGAGTTCCGTTTTGCAGAAGAGAAGGAACGGCTTTGCGAGAAGTTTCCGGAGGATTTCATAGACTATGTAATGAATCAGGTTCAAACGACAAATTTCCTGGACTATAATCTTTTTGAGGTTAAGGCCGGGGAAAATGTGGATTCCTATATTAAAAAATATTATGAAATTAAGGGAATTCTTGACAGGAATGTATCCGAAGAAATGAGTAAACTTTCGGAATTATTTGAGGAAATAGACACCTATCAGGTTTATCATCCCTATACGGATGTGGAAAAGATGCGTTTTTTCCTTAAAACTTCTAGGGAGCATGGGGCGGATATAGCGCAGAAACTGATAGAGAAGTATCCGGATGATATTTATATATTATATTACTTTGGAAAGGTAAAATGGAATAATAATGATTACCTGGAGGCTTATCGCATATGGAACCGCATATTGGAAGTCTGCCCGGACCATTATTCGGCAAAAGCGGGGATCGTACAATATTTCTTAAAGACAGAGGAATATGAGAAAGCCAGGGATATGGCGACAGATTTGCTCGAAATCTTCAGGAATGACCAGGAAATGATGCTTTGCCTGCGGGAGGCTAATCAGCACTTGATTTCCCTTTATACATCACTTTGCCTTGGCGAAAATAAAAGAGATCCGAAGCTTAGAATAGATCTGGGATGGTGCTTCTTTCAGAATGAAAGATATGAGGAATGTGAGCGGACCTTGGAGGAAGTGCCGGAGGAAGACAGAAATACCTATGACTATATGTACTTAAGCGGCAGAAATTATATTGCCAGGAAGAAATATGAAAAATCCCTGGAATATTTCCTTTCCTGCCTTGCCATATTAAAAAATGTTAATGAGGATAGTTTGGAGGAAGAGAAGAAAAGACTTAACCGGCTGGGCTTTATATGTTACTGTATTGCACAGTGTTATAAAGAGAACGGGCAATATGATACTTCCCTTTCCTATTTTAAAGATGCCATAGAGAAGGAAGAAAATTATGGAGACCGCTTCTTCTATATGGACCAGCTTTGTGCGCTGTATCTTAAGATGGATAAAAATGAGGAGAGCATTGACGTCTGCGACCAAATTATTAAAGAAGATAAAAACTATTATCCGGCATACCTTCACCGTCAGGAAGGGTATTTCAACCTGAAAAATTTACAGTGCGTAATGAATGATTTTTATTCCTGTACCGACATATTTCCGGGTTTTGTCAAACCATATGTGCTGGCTGCAAAAGCCCTTTATTTTGCATACCGATATGAAGAATCCAAAAATATTATTTTAATGGCCTGGAAGGCCGGACTTTCCAGCAACGAGTTAGAACTCTGCTACATCAGGGATTTGCGTTATCTGGCCGACACCCAGGAAAATATAGATGAAGCCGTTCAACTTGCCAAGGCATTAAAGGAAAGGTTGAATCAGGAAGATAATGATATAGAAGATATTTCGGAAGTGGATTTTGAAATTGCACGCCTGTATGTAGACGGCGGTGAAGAAGAGAAGGCGTTGGAATTCTTAAATTATGCCGTCAGACAAAATCCGTCCAATTCAAGGTATCAGCTGTTAAAAGCCGGTATTTATCTGGAAAAAGGAGAATACCAGAAAGCGCTGAATTATTACATGACTTTAGAAAAAGAATTGTCAGAAAATGCCGATTACCATTATAATATAGGAAGATGTTTAGAAGGAGTAGCCAGTACGGCGAAAGCTCTGAAAGAATATAAAAAAGCTTTGGAAATAGATCCACAGCATAGGCTTGCCAATAATTATATCATGAATATTTATCAGCGTCTTTATAAAACAACGGAAAAAAGTAAGTATTATGAAGAGGCGGTTCTCTATGCCGACCGTCAGTTGGAGATTTTGGAAAATTGCTATAGCTATGTGGAGAGGGGTCTTTTGTTTCTGGACGGGTATGAACTGGAAAAGGCTATTGCGGATTTTGAAAAGGGAGCACAATTAAACAAGGAAGATTTATTTACCCATAATAATGCGGGTTATTCTTATAAAATTTTAAGAGAACTGGATAAAGGAATTGAAGAATTGAAAAAGGCCGTGTCCATGGCAGAGCCGGGCCAGACAATCCTGCCCTATGGGAATCTGGCTTCCTGTTACGAAATATCGGAACAGTATGAGAAAGCCATAGAATGCCTGGATCAGGCGATTGTCATGTTTCCTGAAAATGCGGATATGTATGAAAGGAAAGGCGAAATTTATACGAAGATGGGACAGTATAAAAAAGCGGTTGAGGCGTATAAAAAATTGTATGATTTTTCCGGTAAGGACAGATGCGATGTCTATATAAGAATAGGGGATGTCTATGAATCCGCCGGTTGTAATGTGAGGGCATTTCTTTATTATAAGCGTGCTATTTACAAGAATTCCAAAAGCGCGGAGGCTTTTTGTGCCTATGGCTCTTTCCGGAGAAATTTAGGGCATTATCGTAAAGCGGTAAGCTGTTTTACCCAGGCCGTTATATATACGGATAAAAATGATTATGCGAAGCGCTGTATCGATCTTGCGTTTGTATACTGGGAGAGAGAAAAGCTTAAGAAGGCGGAAAAATGGGCCGGTAAGGCTCTTGCGCAAATTATACATATCTTTGAATCAGAGGAGCAGTATACCGGTTTCCCCATGAACGCTTCATCCCGTTGTCTTACTCTTGGATATGTTTATTTATTTAAACAGGACCTTAAAAAAGCGGAAGAATATTTTACAAAATCCTTTACGGTAAAGCCTTGCAGGAACTGCGAATATTATTATTGTTATGAGGGATATTTCGGGTTAGGACTGGTCTATGAAAAGAGGAATATGCCGGAAAAAGCATTGGAATGCTATAAAAAAGTACTGGATGTCAACTGGAATTTAAAAAAATGCAAAAGAAAAATGAACGCCCTGAAAAAAGCATTTGATAAGCGCAGCAGGTAAATCCCGGCCATGCTGGTATGGTTATGAGCAAGTAGCGTAGCGGACCCGGAATATCCGCTTTAAAAGAAACGAGGTTTTATATGATTATTGGAATTGATTTAGGAACGACAAACAGTCTGGCTGCATATTTTACCGAAAACGGTCCCCAAATTATTCCCAACCGCTTAGGAAAACATCTGACCCCGTCTGTGGTCAGTATTGACGAAAAGGACCAGATTTATGTGGGGGAAACGGCTAAGGAAAGGATGCTTATTTTTCCGGAGAGTGCCGCCGGCATTTTTAAACGGGATATGGGAAGCCATAGAAAGTACACTCTGGGGAAAAAGGAATTTACGGCGGAGGAATTATCCTCCTTTATTCTAAAAGCTTTGAAGGAAGATGCACAAGCTTATTTAAATGAGAAAGTAACGGAGGCGGTTATCAGTGTTCCGGCTTATTTTAATAATGAAAGAAGAAGGGCGACAAAACATGCCGGCGAGCTGGCGGGACTTACGGTTGAACGGATTATCAGCGAGCCTACCGCCGCGGCTGTTTCTTATGGATTATACCAAAATAAAGAAAATGCAAAATTTCTGGTTTTTGACTTAGGCGGCGGTACGTTTGACGTGTCCATTTTGGAATTATTTGATTCCATCATTGAGGTAAGAGCGGTGGCAGGAGATAATTTTTTAGGCGGGGAGGAATTTACCCAGGTACTGGAGCAGATGTTTTATGAACATAAAAAGATTGATAAAAGCAGTCTTAGCTTGAAAACCTTAGGGTATGTTCATAAGCAGGCCGAAATATGCAAGCTTGGATTTTCGGAAAACAGGATCTCGAAAATGATTTGTAATATTAACGGCGAACAGGTGGAATATACGGTTGATACGCAGGAATATGAGAAGAACTGCGAAGGACTGTTTGAAAAAATGAGACAGCCCATAAAGCGGAGTCTGGCGGATGCCAATATTCGTGTCGCCGATATAGATAAAGTGGTTTTAGTGGGCGGCGGCACTAAATTATGGATCGTGCGTAAATTCGTCAGCAAGCTGTTTGGGATTATTCCGGATACCAATATTAACCCGGACGAAGCGGTGGCGCTGGGGGCGGCGATTCAGGGTGCCATGAAGGAAAGGGATAAAGCCGTAAAAGAGATTATTTTAACGGACGTCTGCCCCTTTACTCTGGGAACTGAGGTCGTTTTGGACCGGGGCAATGACCGTATGGAAAACGGGCATTTTTGTCCGATTATTGAACGGAATACAACAATCCCGGCCAGCCGGACCGAGCGTTTGTATACGGTAAAGGATAATCAGACAAAGATACGGATAAATATTTTACAGGGAGAGAGCCGGTTTGCCCGCAACAATTTGTCCCTTGGGGAATTAGTGATAGAAGTGCCCGCCGCAAAAGCGGGACAGGAGGCGGTGGACGTTACCTATACTTATGATATAAACGCTATTTTAGAGGTGGAGGTTAAGATAATCTCTACCGGAAAATCGGTAAGGAAGGTAATTAAGAGCCAGTATACCCAATTGGATGATGAAGAAATAGAAAAGCGCCTTAAGGAGATTTCTTATTTAAAAATACATCCAAGGGACAAGGAGGAAAATAAGCTCCTTCTGTTAAAGGGGGAAGGGCTTTATGAAGAAAGCATCGGCATGGACCGTATCCGGATTGAAAAGGCGCTTCAGAAATTTGAGGATGCTTTGAACACACAGAATTATACTATTATTGAAGGGGCTAAAAAAGAGTATAAGGAGTTCTTAAAAGAAATGGAGGAACAAGAATAAAATATATTTATCCAAAGTATATTTTCCCGGTATACGGGACAAATGCAGGAAGGAAAATAATTCCAAAACCAAGGCGGCTTCCAGATATAGCCAAAAGACTTTTGCATTGGAAAGGTTCCTTTATGACACTTAAACTCCAGAAATTGCGCCAGGAGTGAAATTTAACTGCGTTAAATAGCGGAATTGTTGATAAAGTATCTCGTAAACAAAACGGACACGCGGCACTTTGATTATCAATAATAATTTTTAAAAATAGTATTTCTGCGCTTATTCAGTACAAACAATAATATTAATCCCAATACACCGCAGGATATTACCTCACCGGCGCCGACGGTTAACATCATAAAGGGAATGGGTAATGCCATGCCGTAAGCGTACCGGAGTATCCAGGGAATAATAATTGAATTTGCTAAAATAGGAGGAACAGGAACAAGAAATTTCTGCTTTCTTAATACATAGGAACCAATTGCCCCGATTAAGGTTGCCGCAGACCCAAAGATGATATCAAGTATATCTGCCCCCGTAAGAAGATTTGCCAATAAGCATCCAACGGTTACCCCCGGTATGGCCGCGGGCGTAAAATAAGGCAATACGGTGAGTGCCTCAGCAATCCTTACCTGTATGTAGGAAAAGCTGATTGGTTTAAAGACATAAACCAGAACAACATAAATAGCTGCGATTAAGGCAGCCTGAGTGATAAATTGAGTTTTGTTTTTCATATGAAAATCTCCTTTAGTTTTGTTTTACGTGTGGAAGGTCTCGAACACACGAATTTATAAGTTGGAAACCTTGTGTTTGTGAGGGTTTACAACGTTCATACTATAACACAAAGAGAGGTAAAAAGCAACTTATACAACAATTCTACAACAATTTTGTTTTCAAAGTCTTCTATGACTAAAAATTAAGATACCATATTTTTTCTATGGTTGTCCAAAAATGTTGTTAGACACGAGGGAGTAATGGCATATTGACTTAATTCACTTAATCTATTTGATGTAATATTTAGCTTAACGCATCTTAATTTTGATTCAAAGTATGTAGTAGTATTATTTAGTTCCTTAAGGTTATTAAGAATTGATATCATAAAATCTAATTGATTTTTTCCTCTGAATAATACGTCATATGAACCTTTGGTAACTAAGTCTTGCTTACAATGTTCCAAGTCATCATTATTTATCGATAGAGCATTCATTATATCACTAATAGTCTTATTATATTTTTCTGACTTTATGATTTTGTCTATTTTTGAAACATATAAGTGATTAGTTTTGACGCTTCCAAATTTAAAATTACTGTTTGAATTTGATTTCATTCTTCGAAATAGTACAAGTGAATTAAACTCTATCATTCCTTCATTAAATTCCGAAAATCTAAGTCTAAAATCTTTAATACATTTAGTATAATCATTATCAGAAATATTTAAGCCAAATTCGCTTTGAATAATCTGTTGAAAACAGCTTTCACATGCATACAAATTTTCAATTGAATAACAGGGTGTTTCATATAAATCTTCATCTGCACTTTTCATACTCAAATCATAATCTCTATCAATAAAAAACATTTTGCTAATTTTATCATATAGATTATCACTTTTTATTTTATTCATTAATTTTAATACCTCTTTCTTGTTTCCAACAGCGAATGGGATAAAGTATGAAGAAAAATAGCTTCTTATTCTTGAATTGTAATATTTTCCATCTTCTCCTTCAAAAAAGCAAAATGCATGAGTTGAAAAATATTCCTTATTATCAGTAAATTTTATAAAAACAGAATTAGCACTCTCACGAGCTTGTCTCATATCCTCAATTTCCAATACTTCATTATCATCTAAAGACATTTATTTATGCTCCTTGGTATTTTTAATATATTTACGCATTTCTTTTGAATCAAAATCAAATTCATTCTCAAATATAAAAGGAGAATGAGTTACAGTTAGTAAGAGTTTGCAATTATTCGACCTCATAATATCAGGCAAAAGCATAGATTGCCATTTAATAGATAATGATAGCTCTGGCTCATCAATAATAACAATACTGTTGGTTTCATTTTCTAAGTATAATTTTGAAAACAATGATACTATTTGCTTTTCACCTGAAGATAATTGTGTTAATTCAATAGTGTGAGAGGAGAGTACTCCTTCTGATAAAAGATGTATTTTTAAACTTAATTCACTTTGATTATAGTAAAATTTCTTTCCGTTTAGGTATTTATTACACGTGTTAGAAAAATTTTTAATCCTATCATCATATTTTTTTTGAACTTGGTAATTTGATATTAGCTTATCAATTAAGTTTAGTAGATATATATATTCATCTTTATATATGTCCTTAGTACTAATTAGATTAATAATTTTGTCTTTGTACTCCGGTTCTATTACATTCCCCATTCTGTCTAATACAATTTTTACTGTTTCAGTATCGTATAGTTTTTGAGATATAATATTTATATTGCTTGAAGCAGCAAATTGTTTTAACAAAACACCTGTCATCTTGTTAAATCCGTCCATTGCTACATATCGTATGCTATTTAATATTTCATCAATAGCAGCCTGAACATCAGCCATTCCAAATTTTATTAAAAGTTCATTATTATGAAATTTTTCAGGATTTATATTTAAATTAGCAAAATCATCTTCTATGCGTCTGTAGGTTGGTAGATATATTATTTTCTGTTTAATGTTTTGGTTTATAGAAAGAACTAGCTTTTTTATCTTATCAGGGTTTCCCTTAGAGCTATTTCCATGTTTTATATTTATGCTTATATATTCCAAAAGCCTATTCCTTGCATATGAAACTGGGACATCAAGCATTCTTGCAACTTTTCTTGATAAAGTTTCTATTTCTAGTTCATTATTGTAATCAAAGTCAGATAAACCATTTTCTGCTGTTATATCTAATAATAATTCCTCAAGAACATGATTAAAATACGAGTCCTCTCTCATTCTACCATTTATAGGACTTCGTCTTTTATTGTACATAGTTAAGTCTGAATTAGATATTATGTGAGGTTCATCTTCATTTGTAAATTTTATGTGAATAGTGTTGAAATTAATTTGAGATAATTTTAAAAATTTTTTTTCTAATAGATAATATATACAATTTAATATAGTTGTCTTTCCAAGTCCATTTTCACCAATATATATATTGACTTCTTTTTCAAATGGTAATTCGACATCATATCGGTCAAAAAGTCCATAAATATTGATATACTCTAAACCAGTTTCATTCATTTTATTTATTACCTTTTCTTCATCAATATTACACATTATATGCACCTCTTTCTATATTTATTAAATTTTTTCCTTATCAATGATTTCTTTAGCCTAAATTCAAAATATATTAATATAGACCTTTCTTTCATACTCTAAAGTCATGATTTCTTATACATTCTACCATAAGTAAGACTTATATTATAGGAAAAATATATAAAATTTTTAGAGCTACCCAGTTGCTAATATAGAAACCCAGTTCTTAGTTCCGAACCCCAGTGTTCTTATTATTTAGAATATATTGACCTAAGCAAGTCACTAAACTGTATTTTTGTACGTTTTTAAGTAAATTTGAAAGGAGTTGTTGATTATGAAGTGGTTTCACGAAGTAAACAATATGGATGAATTAAGGGGACAGTTTAAAAAACTATTATTAAAACATCATCCAGACAATGGAGGTAGTGTGTCCGATATGCAGGAAATCAATGCAGAATATGACCTTTTATTTGACCATCTAAAGGCTGAAAACAAGTCAGATGGTCAATCGTATACCTTTGACGAAAATGAGGAGAATCAAGAGTTTAAGGATGTTATCAATTTTATTATAGGCTACCAGATCAAAATTGAAATCATTGGGTCATGGGTATGGTGTTTTGAATCCTACGCTTGCAAGGAGCAATTAAAAGAATTAGGTTTTAAATATGCACCTAAGAAAAAAGCTTGGTGTTGGCATTATGGAGATTATAAACGTCATCATAGGCAAGAAATCAGCCTTGAAGATATTCGCATGAAGTACGGAAGCCAAACAGTCAGCCATAAAGAGAAGCAATATGCGTTAAACCAGTAAATAAGCCATAAGGCTTTATTTTTTTGCTTAAATTTAAGAAAGGAAGTGTCAGTATGTGTTATTTTCAAGGACGGTCAGCAGGGGAATATTGCTCCTGTTGCCAGAAATGTAAGGACTACTTATCCGTATGTGCTTTTATTGTTATCAATGGATATGTGGTAGCTGAATGTGATTTTGATTTCTGTTGTTATTGTCCTCATTATGCAGTATATGGGGAAAGGAGATGAAAGGTTATGAAGTTGTTGAATTATGATACCAAGGTTTTAATTATGCGGAATATACGAAGTACTGTTAAGGAGTTTCCGATTACCTATACTACTGCCCAATATAAAATTTTGTGCCGATTAGTTGTTCAAAAACATATAGGCAGGGAGTTCTTTTATTTTTTGTTATTAGAGTTGTACGGTCTGTCGGACTGGAAACAGTTAAATTATCAGCAAATGTATGAGTTGATACATATATTGACCTATTGGAATTATAAGAAAGGAAGAATAAGCCATGAGTAAATTATTTGAAGAATTATTTGAAAGCTTAGTACAAGAGAGCAGATATGAGAAGGCAGACCAGTTGCTGACAGATGAAATTTGCAAAGCCTTAGAGCCATATAAGGAAACCATGTCACAATCGGAGTATGAACAATTTCGAGACATTTTGTTTTACATTTCTCATATGGCTATGAAACAATCTTTTGAGATTGGATTTAAGTCAGCGGTTTCCTTTATGATAGATTGCATGAGAATGGATTAACTACATAATTGCAATCATCTTTAAAATCTTTCGTTTCTTCTCATCATCAAGGTCTTTTACTACTCTTAGAATTTCATTATCCAGTGCTAAAGATGAATTAACATACTGGTCAGCTAAGAGGTAATCTATGCTTGTATTCAAAGCATTTGCAATACCAAGCAAGATATTCAGTGAAGCTTTTGTATGGCTGTTTTCAATATTGGAGATATGAGATACGAAACAGCCTACACGTTCTGCAAGGTTCTCTTGCGTTAAATTTTGAGCGGTACGGACTTCTTTAATCCGCAATCCCAATTTTTTATAATCAATATTTTTTTTCGTTGTATTATCGGTCAATTAAAAACACCTCCAAATTTCTTTATATGAGTACTTTTAATTGTAAAGATAAATGAGGTGTGTTAGAATGTTCTGGAAAAGTTAAATATACTTATATAAACAATAAGGAGGAAAAGTTATGAAAACAACACAAAAATCTTTACTTAATGTTATGTTATTATGCATGGTGCTTATTGGTGTGGTACTGATACCCACGAAAGCTTATGCAAGTAGTAACAGTGATTTTGTTATTGAAAACGGAGTTTTGAAAGAGTATAAAGGTACTGGAGGAAACGTCACAATACCAAAAGGAGTAACAAGAATAGATGATTATGCATTTTATGAGTGCAAAAAATTAACCAGTATTAAAATGCCAGATACGGTTACATCCATTGGATACAGAGCATTTCAATATTGCACCAGCTTAAAGATGATAAAACTGTCTAATAACATAACAGATATTGATATGGGGGCATTTGCTCAATGCAAAAGTTTAGAGAAGATTGATATTCCGAGCAAGGTAACCTCTATTTATTGGGGAACTTTTAATGATTGTAAAAAACTCACTGTGATAAAAATTCCAGATAGTGTTATGTTTATTGGTATGGCTGCTTTTGCAGGGTGTTCCAACTTAAAAGTCATTTATATACCCGAAAGTGTTACGACAATGGAATTTGAGCCTTTTTCTGGTTGTAGTAAACTTACTATTTATGGACATGAGAATTCTTATGCTCAAACATATGCAAGTGATAATAAGATACCGTTTAAATTAGCAGACGGACAATATTATAAAGCATTGTTGAAAGAAGTTACAGGTACTAAACAGCTTACAATTAATAAAACAAAAGGGAAGAACATAGAAATAGTACTTCCTAGTGGACTATCTTCTAAGAATGTAACAGTTACGTATAAGAGCAGTAATACTAAAATGGCTACTGTTTCAAAAAAAGGTAAGGTCACGGCTAAGAAGAAAAAAGGAACTGCCAAAATAACGATTACAGTTAAAGATAAATATGGAAATAAGAAAATTCTTACGACCAAGATTACAGTAAAATAATTATACAAGAGAGGATGTAACAATGATAATTTATATTCTTATGTTCCTAATTGGTGGGGCAGTTTCTTCATTAACAGGTCTATTCGATAATGGAAATTCTATTAGGATTGATACACCACAGCAGTTAATCGGTATGATTGCATTTATCATAGCGATAATAGGCTTATATGGTTTCATAATAAGCCTATGGTTTAAGATACTTAGGTTATTTTATCCTAAAGCAAGTAAGAAACGTTTAAGAAGTATAACAGGCAGTATACTTTTCATTTTATTTATTGTGATTTGCTGTTTTACTGGTATTGGAGCAGTGACACTGTTTTTCATAAAACGTCCACTTGCTAATTTAGTACCGAAAGAGAATGATAGATGATTACATATGCAAAAGGATAAGGCTCAAAAAATGGGTCTTATTCTTTTTTTATGTAAAATTCAATTTTCTGGCGGAGAACCCACTTGCAAGTTATAAAAAGGTATTCTGCCTTATTTTTTTGTAACATTTGGCTTTGTGTACTGGTAGATTTTTATACAAAAATGATCCCGCAGAGAATGAAAATCCATTAAAAATAGGGCGTAGCAGTGTAATATACTTGATATTTTTTATTAATGTAGTTCACTTTTATATATTTGATTTAATTTGTAACATATTTATATCTTATTCTCATACTGCTGGTATAAAAATTCTAATCGTACTTTGTTAAATTTAGTAGATTTAATCCAACTCTTAAATGATGTTAAATCATTTACTGCCTTATAATTATCATAATGGAGTGTGCAATCTATTGTCCAGTCTATATACTGTTTATTTAAAAAATCTTCTCCATATTTCTTTATGGTACTTTCTGTATGAGTTCTATTATATTGGTATCCTCTTGCGTTATTTCTAGCTATAACAAAATCATCACTGGCTTTACGGTGCATGATTTCATCACATGATAGATAGGTATCATTATGTGGCAGTCTACAATATTTTTCTGAATTTCTGAATTTAGGATAAAACAATCTTTTACAAGATAAGCATTTGTTAACCTTTTTTTGAATCATAAAATACTTTTGTAAATCTAACATTAAATAGGATAAGGTATCATAAATGCTATAAGTGGTATGTGCAATACCATTACTATCTAATTGAATAGAGGCGGTGATTTTAATTTTATTCATTTCTGCCTGTAGAGGACTAAGAAAGGACTGCTCTTTCTTTAATAATATATCTTCAATATGCTGACGGAGTTTCTTATTTATTAGAATGGATGGTATGTAGGTTGTATGGTCTTTCCAGTCAAAAGATTCTAAATATATATTTTCTGACAATTCACATAGAATCAAATAAGAAATGAGTTCCATTTGTTTGTTATCTAAATATCCATTGTTTAAATGATGAATAAGCGGAGTTTGTAATGGTTCAATCAACAAATGAATTGTTTCCTTATTTATTCTATCAGGAAAAATTCCGTATTTAGCGTATTTTTTTAACAATTCAGGATGCGTATTTTGAATAGAAGATAATGTATCTGTTAATTGAAACGTATTACCAAAGTCACCAACGAATTCAGCTATATCATTAATCATCTTGCTATAATTTATATTAGTTAAGCTCAACGCATATTTGCCATATTCTATTGCGGTCTCGTCTTTTCCAGAAGAAATAGTAAAATTAGTTTTATTCTCTACTAATATAATTCCATTATTATTCATATTAATATCCTTTTTATATATATCATTGAAATTAGTAAGCTAAAGCAATATATTAACTTACGGATTTATTTTATCATGTTATTCTCTAGTTGTATACGACAACTACTTCATTACAGTTGCTTTGGCTAGCTAGCAAATAATATGAAAAACAAGGAGGAAGTAAAATGACTAATACAGAAATTAAACACTTACTAAAGAAAGAAAATATTTTAATGTGGCAGGTGGCTAGAGTATTGGAAATTCATGAAACAACTTTTGGTAAATGGTTTAGAGACCCATTGACTAAGGAACAACAAATGCAGGTTTTATCAGCTGTTGAGGAAATTAAATTAAACAGGATAAAGCAACAGAAGTACGAATAAGGAGGAGAAAATTATCTGTGACGGATTCCCTTCGGTTATTAATACAAGCATTTAACGAGGAGGTCTATATACTAAAAGTGACATAACCGTATGGTAAGGATATGGCTATAAGGGCGATAATCCTATCGGATTTATCTCTCTTATAGCATATATGTTTATTCATTACGTGAGTGTTGCACTATAGTATAAGTCACTCAAATTGGAGGAGTGTTATGCATACATTTGAAATCATATGCAACCTTTCCCCCTATGATTATGACTATCTAAAAAATAATTTGCCAAAACTCGAACCTGTTTCAGAATATGTGGGACGAACCAATTATTATTCTGCAAAAGGTATTACACAGGTTGAATTAAGAACGAATAGATTCGAATACCAAGGCAGGATGATAAGCAAATACTATCTGGTATTAAGGTGTAATCCCTCGGTGATTATGGGAGATAGTAAAGTATTTTTACTGGATATGGATAAGTATAATTCTGATGAAATTATAAAGCGTTTACAAAAACGCTTATACGAAATCAACGAGTTTAGATATATTCAGATAGATAAATTACCCATACAAGTATTTAGAGCAAACAGGGTTGATATAGCAAAGGATATACAGCTGTTACAACCAAAGATAGCAGTATGGCTTTGCAACATGTCATTTCCATATAATTACCACAATATGAAACGAAAGCAAATTAATAAAGACCCTAGCATCTTATACTTTGAATCCTGCTGTTTTGCCAGTGGTTCAAGAGAATTTAATCTATATGATAAATGGATTGCCAGTGTAAATACAGGAAAGATAATTACTTTAGCGGAGGAAAACAGGCTTAAGCATACATTTCGTTTGGAGGTTCAAATCAAGAAAAAAGGAGTTGCATACATGGCAAAAAAGTTAACAACAAAAAGGTCTATTGAGCCATATTTAAATAAAGGTTTTTGCCATGACTATTTAGAAAAAGAAATTCGTCCCGTATTTGGCATACAGAAGTATGTCAGCAGGAGTAAGGCGGTAGATATTATCAATATGAGTCAATTTAAGACTTATGAGAAAATTATTATGATATCCATTATTGATATGATAATGCAATTTAAAGGCTTGTATGGGCTGGAAAAAGCAATATCAGATGTAAGTATACATACACCGACCCAGTATGGAAACTTACGGTCATTTCGAGAACGTTGGCTTACAAAAATAAGACAATTGGGCATACAACCAATTGTGATACCCGATAATTTTGGAATTGATGAAATTCCAAGCATATTAGACTTATTAACAAATGAAATTTAGGAGGAGATATATTATGTTTACAGAAAGAGTTTTTGAATATTTTGATACAGTAGATTGTTTGGTTGAAAGACAAGATAAGGAAGGATTAGCTTATTTTATTAGTATACGTATTAATGAGCTTATTTCACTCTTGAATACTGTGTTTTCAAAAAAACTGTCAGATGAAAGAAAAGAAGCAATCATGAATTATATATTAAAATATTCTCTTGATTATAAGCAAGTTCCTTTAGATGAATTAGCAGCAGATCTGTGCACGTTAATCGGATTTATTGAAATAGCTGAATGTGAGGATAAGGCAGGAGGAATACAGGATGAATAAGAGTAACTTGATTGATAAAAAAGCGGTCAATACTGAAACACTTATGGAAGTATTAGATTGCGGAAGAAAAACTGCCACAGAGATAGGTAACAAGGCAGGAGCAAAAATGTGTGTTGGAAGAAAAATTCTCTGGAATTTAAAACTCATTCAACAGTATCTTGATACTATTGCTGAATAGCATTAGTCATATATTCATCATTTAGGAAAGGGGATGATATACAAATAATCTTTATGAAACCTGTTAACAAGGGATTAGGAACGCCGACCAAAGCAATCTCCTAATCCCACCAGTACAGGAAAGGAATACTCCTGCAAGCTGATTATATCATACAGGACTATTCCTTTCTACAAATAAATGTCAGAGAGGAATGATTTATTATGGCTAAAAATATGAAAACAAAGGAACTTCCAAAGGGGATTGTATTACGCTCTGATGGGTTTTATATGGGGAGCTTTTATTATCATGGAGAGAGAAATTGTGTCTATGATAAAGACCTTAAGATTGTGGTTCAAAAACTTGAAGATTTACGCTATGAAATGAAACATGGTATGCATGCCAAAGCACAGAATTTATCTCTTAATTCATGGTATGATACATGGATTGAGGATTATAAAAAAAATATGCTTAAGGTGGGTACATACACTATCTATAAGAACCAATATAACTATTACATCCGCAAGAAATTAGGCAAAAAAATGATTGCTGATATAAGGGCGGAACATATCAATAAGCTTTACAATGAGTTTGTAGCCAAGAATTTTGCTACTGGCAGCATAAAATTGATTTCTGCCATGTTAAATGGCTGTTTCAAGCAAGCTGAAATGAATGGAATTATATCTAAAAATCCAATTCCTCTTGTAAGCATTCCAAAAGGTAAATCAAAAAAAGAACGTATAGTATTTACTGTTGAACAACAGGAATTATTTTTGAAATATGCTGAAACAAGTTACTTACATGATTTTTTTCTCTTAGCTCTTATGACTGGCATGCGAAATGGTGAGTTGCGAGGGTTGCAATGGAATGATATTGATTTTAAGAAAAGAATGATACATATTAATCATACTCTAGTTTATACGGAGGATAAGGGGCATTTCCTTGATGACCCTAAAACTAGAACATCAAAGAGAGATATTCCCATGATAGACAGATGCTATGATTTGTTAAGGCAGTTATATGCAAATTCAAAGGATGAAAATGTAATTAACTTTAATCAGAATGGTTTCGTATTTGACTTGCATGACGGAAGTAATATCACAAGGGATAGAGTAACCCTAGAACTTAATAAAATTACTCTTGATATGAAGAATGATGGTATTGAGGTAGGTCATATAACTTGCCATTGTTTCAGACATACATTTGCTACCAGAGCTATTGAGCAGGGAATACCGCCACAGGTTTTAAAAACCATATTAGGACACAGCAGTTTAGCTATGACAATGGATTTGTATTCGCATGTGCTTCCAAATACTAAATTGGAAGAAATGAAGAAGTTAGCTAATCTATTCTAATCAATAAAGCCATAATTATCCCTGCTATAGAGATAATTATGGCTCATAATATTTACATCAATACTACAACAATTTTACAACAATCTCAATAGCACTCCATAATACCTAATGACATGAATGTATTGATTTTACTAATGAAATAGCACTCTATGATATTCCATGAAACATAAAATCGAAAAGTTTTGTTTTACGTCAGGAAGGTTACGAACTGACGTTTGTGATTGGCGCAAGCCTTGACTTGTAAGGGGTTGCAACGTTATTAGTATACCATGAAAAACAAGGTTGTCAAGCGTTGACTCAATTTCTGACTCAACTTTTAGGAAATAAAAGGGAGATAAAAGATTGAGGCGGTTGGTTTAACTTAAACTAATTGATAATTAAGGGGGAAGTATTCCTTTTAAGGGCAAAATAACGTGATACTAATTTGCTGTTAGTATAAGAAAAGTACTGTTGTTTTTTAGTACTTATGTTGAGTGGAGCGGATTGCAGTATTATGGATAAATGTGTAGTATAATATTAATTAATATATTGATGTTCTTGATTTGAAGTAAAGAATATTTAAAGCATTCAAGAACAATGCCACATATATGTAGCATTGTAAAGAGAGCATCAGAATGGGCTGAAAGTGATGGATGGCTACATCAAAGGAAGCAGCTTATTTATTGATGGCATTATTAATACATGATATTGGTATGCCGTCACAAGATGCAAAAGAACTTCCTGAAACTGAACAATTGAAATATATGGTAAAATGCAAATAAGGAGTAATCGTGTACAGGGTGTGTTAGCCTCCCGGAAGGGAGGTGGTGTCAATGAATTATGTTACATATAGTGATTTGTTTACTTTTGTTTTAATGATCATTGCGCTGCTTACCTATTTAAACAATAGGAATAATAAGCATAAAAAATAACTGCCCCTGACTTGGCCGGCCTGAGGGCAGTTACTAAACTGTAATTAGGGGGCTAACCATTTTGCGGATGGTTGCTCCTTTTCTTATGTTTAGTATAACATGTTCCCTAATAAATGTAAAGGAAAATGTGATTTTAAAAGAAAATTGAAAAGAAAATATAGATTGTAAAGGCTCGGATATGTGTTTAAATTTTTGCATATATTTAATAAGGTAAATCTTCTTATTCCGATATATTCCAAAAAATAGGTGTAAGATTGATCATGATGATTTCTACTAAATTGAATTTTATACCAGCAGCAGATTCTGTACGGCCACTGAAAATGATGCGAAACAATTATTTGCGATTGGAATATGCCATGCATAAAACAATGGCCTATCAAAGGGCGAATTATTGAAGCTGTGAGGAGATTGCACTAATGGCAGTATTAGAGCGTGTTTGAAAAATCATTGCACCGTTTTGGATGCTCCACTTTGCGTATTCTGCGTCGCGGTTTTGGGAACGTAGCCCCGCTACGCTCCCAAAACCGCTTCTTGTCTCCCGCAAAGTGGAGCATCCAGCCCCGGCACAAGCATTTTTCAAACACGCTCTAGCGCTTTGTATGAGAAAAGAAAAATGAGAGTAATAGTTAAATAAACATTTAAAGGGGCTGGAAACAGTCCTCTTTTTCTGACTCAATTTTTAGTTGAATTGAGATAAAATAAATGTAAATAAAGAAATGGGGAGTGGCTGCGTTGAAATGCCGTTACATATTGAAAATTTAAAATGGTATTTTTGTTAAAATCACGACTAGACAAAGGATTTAATAAAGATTTTGGGTAGAGGTTCAAGTCTAAAAGACCTTAAATTTCATTTTATGGACTTTTAAAGACTTTTCTTGTTATTATTAACTTATATTAAAGGTGTAAGGACTGTATTGCGCTATTTACATTTGATGATAAATACTTAAATGGTATTATGCTATGTAACCTTTTTCTCTTTGAAATGGTCTAATAAGTAGAAGGGAGGCCAGAAGATGAATAATATATCGGTACCGATTAATGTAAAAATTGTGGATGAACGAACAAAAAGAATCGTCAGTGACTTGATGGAAAAATATGCAGACAGTGTTTTAAGGATGTGCTACCTGTATCTGAAAGATTATCATTTGGCAGAAGATGTGACACAGGAAACATTTATCAGAGTCATGAAGAATTATGATAAGTTTAGAAAGGCATCTTCCGTAAAAACATGGATTATGCGGATTGCTATTAATCTTTGCAAGAATCAGGTGAAAACCTGGTGGTATAAGAGACAGAACTTTGATGATATTCCAGAAATAGCATATGATGCATGCTATGACGGTTTTGTGGATAGGCAGGAATTATTTAATGTGATAAATAAGTTGTCGCCGAAGCATAAAGAAATTATATTGCTGTATTATTATCAAGAAATGTCAGTATCTGAAATTGCAGAAGTATTGAAATTAAAGGGATCAGCTGTAAAGGTTAGATTGTTTCGGGCAAGGGAGCAGCTAAAATTGAATTTTACGGAGGACGAACAGTATGAATGATATCAAAAAAGCGCTGGACAGTGGAATGAAAAATATACATTTTGATGAAAGGCTGGTTTTAAGCAATGATAAAAGACATCATAGCATGAATGGTATGCTGAAGGGGATTACGGCAGCTGTGGCTGTAATAGCGTTAGTTACAGTTTGTATGACGACGGAAACGGCACAGTCAGCGTTTGCTTATGTTTATCAGTCGATTGCTAATATTATGGAGAAGAATGACAGGGTTGAGGAATATACGACTATAATTGGAAAATCTGTAACTGATAATGGAATTACTGTGACATTGAGTGATGCAATTGTTTCAGAAGGAAAACTGATACTCTCATTAAATTATTCTAACGGGAACATGTTAGAGGATAAAGAGGGAGGGTATGCTACGTTTGGAGCTACTTGGGATGAAATAAAAGTCTATATGGACGGCAAAGAAATGCCGATTGCAGGTGCGGACGTTTGGGGACAGCAACTGGATGAGTATACTTATAATAATATTGTTGAGTTTTACGTTGGTAGTATTGCTGCAAAAGAGGAACATGAATTTGAGATAGCAATATCACGGATTCATGAAATGAATAAAGAAACCAGCGGTAACTGGACATTTGATTTTGTGGCCAGAGGTGAAGCTGTGGCAAGCGATACAAAGGTGATTATGCTTGATGAGGTTTTGGATCATAATAATTACAGCGTAATATTTGAAAAGTTTGTTTCAAACAGCTATGAGAAATCATTATATGTATCCTATTCTGACGGAGCAGGGTATGCGGATAGAGGAAGTGAATTTGATTTAATAGGATATGACGATTTAGGGAATGAAGTCAGGCTCTATGCACAGCCAGATTATTATAATGAACTAGACACAATTTTTATCTGTTGGGGTGGATTTGATATAAGCGATGAGGCATCGACACTCACCTTACAAGTAAGTGAATGGCCGTTTGAATTTGATGCAATGAAAGAATCAGTCACGATAAAGATTAAGTAGAGAAAAATTTTCTAATTGGAATAGGCATATTTATAGGCAACAGAGAGGAAAACAGAATTTATATTTTCTTTATCTTTTTATTGCCCGTCACAAGCAGTTTTCGGATACACCCTTGTCCAATATGTGTATAAGAAATGATGATCCTATACTTTTGCAAGGTTGAGGATAATCATTTTTTGTTCATCTTTATCAGATGGACGGCAAGAGTGATTAAAGCTACGACAAAGGTAGAAAGGTTTGACCGCTCCCGGATTCCAATGTCCTCTTTGCGCCCGGCTTGATTTCGTACAACGGAGAGGTCTGTTTTTGGAATGGTGCGGCCTCCCCTTCTTCCAATTGATAATCACGATGACGGGCCTTGCTTAATCAGGATCTCTTTTGCAGCAGCTGTAACATAAGCGCTGTCGGTTAGACTATTCTGCACTTCATTTTTCCAGTTGGTTTCATTAAGAATATTGTCAAAATCATCATAAAGCGCTTCAACATCTTCGCGTCTCACTTCATACGCCACATCAGAAAACAGAAATTTAATATTCTTTAGGTTGCCAATAAGTGCAAAAGCGGCAGTTGAATTATAAATTAGAGACTTTTTTACCTCATTTTCATATATCTTATTGAGCTCATCCGTAGAGCCAAAGGCAGAAAATGCTTTATGGCTCATACTCTCCTTGCCAATATTAAGCAAAATATCCTGATAATCAATTTGCACGGTAAAGCTATCGGGAAATAATTGAAATTTAATTTCAGATGTTGCAAGGGGAAGATGCCAAAAAAGATTAACAGTATTTGAGTTATTGCCCATATATTCATTTTTGTAAGGCAGGATATAGTTGATGTCATGGGTAGTTGCATCTAATTGCTCCGATATATATCGTTTTTCCTTAGCGTTATATTTTGGAACAGCAACAAATTGTACTATACTAAAGAGCGCAATACCAACGATCAGCAATCCAATAATCAGTTTATTTTTATTCTTCATTACGTTCACC
The DNA here is from genome assembly GCA_015655075.1 of Clostridiales bacterium. Taxonomy (GTDB): domain Bacteria; phylum Bacillota; class Clostridia; order Lachnospirales; family Lachnospiraceae; genus Anaerocolumna. The sequence continues at coordinate 44,810 of JAATFT010000049.1, forward strand.
TACTTCATACTTTAATATAAGTTCAGGAAGACTCTTGATTATGAGAGGGATAATAACGGTAACAAAAGGAGTAAAATATCTTATTGCCATTAAAGCAAAACTATACGGCCCATCTATACGAATGGGTCTTGAAAACCATATACTGCTGCCAAAATACAATCCAGTTACAATCATAACACAAACAGTAACAAAGACACCCCAAATAAACCAAACAATCCGATTCAGATGAATATAGTGTTTGATATTTACATACTGCTGTTTTTCAATATAGCTTTTGGTTTTATTCGTCCCTTTGCGGAAATAAACGATACCCACGGCTATGATTGAACAAAACAGCAATAGGTTCACAGGAAGGAAATTACGAAACAAAGTAAACGGAATGGTAATAATCCAACTAATAACGAGATAAAGTAATGATTGCTGCAAACTTTCCAATCGGTATTGATTGATATATATATTCATGTTGCCGTCTACTAAATTATCAATGCTTGTTATGCTATTTTCTGCTCTTTGAATTGCAGTTTTTTCATCCAGCCCGCTTGCAATTAAATCCGATTTTTTTGCCTCAAGATTGCTGAGTATCTCAGCTTTTAGTTCATCTATATTTTTTGCCTTTTGATACCTGCTGAACAAGTTGTCAACATAGCTCTTTAATTCACTCATTAATCATGCCCCCTTTCAATTAATTGACTTATTAAGTCTCTCGCTACTTTCCAGTCCGCAACCGATTTACTATAAATTTCTTTGCCGCGCTTTGTAATTTTATAGTATTTACGCCGCCCGCCTTGGCTTTCATCACCCCAATAAGATTGTATTAAATTTCCTTTTTCTAATCTTTTTAGGCTGGTATAAAGGGATGGTTCCTTTAATTCATACAGGCCGTTACTAATTAAGCTAATAGCTTTAATAATTTCATATCCATAATTATCACTATTCATTAAAACTCGTAGAATTATTGTATCAATATGACCACGAATCAAATCACTGCTAATTGAATCATTCACAGTTCTTACCTCCTTAACAATATTATAACATATAGTACTATGTTAGTCAATGTAATATTTCACACATGACAATTGAAAAAGCACCGGCATAATAAAAGAGGAAGTCCTTTTGCTCTGGTGTTCTCTTTTGTTACATTACCCGTTTGTATAACCTATTATGAAATTATACCATGAAAGCCCGCGCTACAGTGATTATAATAATGAATGTAAGTGTAATTTTTCAGGAATTTTTTTAACCAGTGAAGATTTTCATAAAAGTGAAAAAATTGTAAAATACAGATATCTTAAAGGAGAGTATAAATTCAAATGAAAAGAACGTTATAGTAATAACATATGGGCAAATACAGAAGAAACGTTCTGTACAAGAAGTGTAATGTTAACTTAATTAATACTAAACAATATAACTAACAGTATATTAATAATTGCAAGGTATTAGCCGTCCGTTCAGCGAAAACGAAAAGAGGGATGCAATGCGTAGGAATTTAAGAGAATTTCAGAACCTGGATGTTCTTCCTATGACGATGGGACGCCGTTTTAAAGAAGTGATCAAATAAATCTCTGGAAAAATATACTGAAAAAATAAGGCTATCGCATAGATTATGCTGTGATAGCTTTTAGTATCAGTTTAAAAAATAACCTTCTGCTATAGTATTAGCTTTTAGTCGAAGCCAGTAGCCGCCAGCGGCGGCCGTGGCTTCTAAATCAACTGGTTATTACTTCAAGAATAAGTATATCGCTTAAATATGTTCCTGATATTAACAAATAGTAAATGATGTATGAACATTTTAAAACGGAAAAAGCATTTATAAAATCCGCAGCTGTGGATTTTATAAATGCAAGGTCATTCCTAATGAAAGCTGACTAACTTAGACGGTAACCGGTTTACCATTTACAATTAACCTGCGAAATTTATAATGCCTAAAAATATAAGGATACCCAGTACAAAAGCGAAGAAGAGGCACACGTTTCTAATGAAATGTACATCCTGTGCCTGTTTTGCCAGCAATGCTTCCACTATATCCTCGTGGGTAAGCTTCGATTCCTTCCATTCATAAGCCTTATTATTAATATGATAAATCGTTTCAGGGTCTTTGGCTTGGGCCTCCTCCTCTGTAATTTTCTTTGAGGACAATATTTCCAAATCTGTCAGTAAAAACTTCAATTCTCTTTTGGTCACTAGACTTTCCTCCCATCAATCAAACCGCCTTAATACGCCAAGGCAGGGTGAAAAATATATAATATAGTTGTTGTAGGTTACGTAGATACCGTATTTTCTTTCGTAAGCGCTTAAGGCTTCTTTTAAATATTCCTCCGTTACATCCAAATACTCTGCCATATTATACAGACTGGTACAGCCCGCTTCATAAGACCGGATAATACCTTCAAGGCCTATCTGGATATTATAAGCCGCAAGCCTGGCCCGGTGTTCCTGCTTTCTGTTGGGGGTCTTTGTCTGGTCCAGAATATTGCCTATCGTGGTAAGATGATGGCCGATTTCCTCTGAAAGCACACAGCTCTTTTCAACGGAGGTCATATTTTTGTCTATTGCAATGCAGCCGTCGATATATAACCCCTTTAATCCTTTCACTTCATATAAGTCCATCTCTTTTACAAACAGATTATCGTGCTGTTTCTGTAAGTCTTCGTAAGTCATTAACATCTCCCCTTTATTAACTCCTGTTTTTATTATTGATTGCTTTATTATTTCTTGCCGCCAGCAGCAGCTGTTTATATTCTTCAATCTTGGATAGTTCTTCTTCCGTCCAGTTTTCATTATATTCTTTATGGGCCGCAACGGTTGGTATAGCCTGTGCTTCTTCCCAGCCCATAAGATATGCGGGAGAGCAGCCAAAAATTTCGGCCAGCTTAACAATTGTTTCATGCTTGATATTTTTTATTTCCCCGCTTTCATACCGCTGCATGGTTGCTTCTTTTACCCCCAGCTGGTTTGCCACATCCAATAAAGTCATTCCCAGTTTTAACCTTCTCGCCTTAATTCTTTCCTGTAAAACTGACATAAGTACCGGCTCCTATCCTATATTTGGTTTTTTTATCGGGAAAACCCGTTAACCTGCAACTCATAAAACTGTTTAATTTAGTTAACTTTCTTTCTGTCCGGTTCCTCAAATGAGCCTGCCATAAACCTGTTTAATTTCCCGATATTTTTATTATACACAACAGCAAAGTATTTTAAAATGAGATATTACAAATTTAATATAACATTAACTTTCGTAAAATGCAATATTTTTTATAAAATATTAAAAAACTTACGTAATGTGTATTGACAAAAGGATAAGCTTATTGTATTATAAACTTACCCTATACGTAAGAATGTAAAATGAAAGCAATTTTTCCATTACAATTAAGTATCAATGGCAGTACAATAGTATTTTCTGAAAGTCATATCCGCCGGGAAACAGGATAAATTTTTTGCCAAAAACTTACGCAAAAAGTAAGTATTGAAAGCTGTTCTATAAGGGGCGGATTGGGGAAACGGTATTTTCGAAATAAAATCCCAAATGACCAGCATAAAAGCGATATTATAGAAGAAAGGAAAGAGTCGTCCCGGTGGAAGAATCGGCCAAACGGGCTCATAAAAGGCTAACAACATAAAAACTATAAATAGGTATGGACGAATAGTCCGGAAAGGAGTAATAATGATAAAGAAAAGAGTGGCTAAATTATTTAACGTAAAAAGTGGAGTAACTATTATCCTCACCGGTGTTTTTGCGTATTTATCAGTAACCGGGAAAATTGCCGGAGATCAATTCCTGGTAATCTTTACAACAATTATTGCTTTTTATTTTAAAACTTAAGCCAAGCCATTAAGCCTGCGGGGAAAGGAGGTTAATATGGGATATTTAGTTGCGGTAGATTCAGGACACGGCATGGAAACGCCGGGAAAGCGTACTCCTGCCATTCCGGAGGACTGGTTTGGCAGGAAAAAGGGAGAATGTATTCATGAAAAGGAATTCAATAAACCGGCTGCCGAATACTTAATTACGGCATTAAAACGGAGCGGCTTCGATACGATAAACGTCAGTCCCGGCACAACGGATATTCCGCTGAAAGACCGGTATGCGGCTGCCAATAGTGCCAAGGCGGATATATTTGTTTCCAAGCATTACAATGCATCTATGGGGAAATGGGGAGGTGCAAATGGTATAGAGACCATTATTTCCCAATATGCGTCGGATCAATCCAAAAAACTTGCCCAGCTGGTGCAGGCGGAGCTGGTGCAAGCACATAAGAGAACGGACAGGGGGGTGAAGATAGATTTTGCGTATTTCGGTATTAATATAGCCGTGCTTTATCATACCGGTATGCCGGCCATACTTACGGAATCCGGGTTTATGGACAACCTAAAGGAAGCAAAAACAATGCTTGACCCGGAATTTCAGAAAGCAGACGCAGAAGCCACCTGCAGGGGAATCTGTAAATATTTCGGAATTGCGTATATCCCCTAAAAGACAGAGTATATCCCAGAGCAGAATATTACAAGGACGTCGTCTAAAAAGGATATCGAGTGGCTGCAGGAGAAGCTTAATAAGGCTTTGCCGGAATATACCTGATCCCGCTTAAGACAGATGGCGTCTACGGCACTAAGACCCGGATCGCAGTATTGATGCTTCCTTCTTTCTGCTTTCTATATGCTTCTGCGTTTTAGCGATGTATAAGAGCAACTGTTGTGCAGCCTTAGCAATATGGATTTCATAATCATTATCGGAGAATGAACATCCGGCCGCATAGCTACATAACGATTTCCTTAAGCAATACCGGGCGGTTTTCTTCCAGGGATTTTTTAGCTGCTTTTGCAATGAGTACCGGCTGCAGACCGTCATTAATATTAACAGGAACTTCGGTATTGTTAATAATAGCCTGTACGAATAAGGATACTTCTTTTGAGAAAGAAGCCATGTAACGCTCTAAGAAAAAGTATAAAGGCTTTTCTCCGGTAACGCCGGAAGAGGTGCTGATTACTGCGGTGGAATCAGAGTCATTGGCAATGGCAACCTGTCCTTTTGAACCAAATACCTCCGCACGCTGGTCATAACCATAATCGGCTTTACGGGAGTTGTCAATTACTGCCAGGGCGCCATTGGCAAGCTTCATGGTTATAATGGCGGTATCGATGTCGCCGGCCTCTTTTATGGCAGGGTTTACTAAAGAAGTACCGTTGGCATAAACTTCAACTGCATCGCTGGAAGTTAAATAACGTACCATGTCAAAATCATGTATAGTCATGTCCATGAACATACCGCCGGATACTTTAACATATTCAATCGGCGGTGCGTCCGGATCCCTGGAAGTTACCTTAACAATATGTACATCTCCGATTGTGCCCTTTGACACTGCATTTCGAACCGCCTCAAAATTGTGGTCAAAGCGGCGGTTGAAGCCAACTTGGAACTTTACCTTTGAATCCTTTAAAGCTTCCATAACTGCTTTAATTTTGGATAAATCCTGGGAAATAGGTTTTTCGCAGAAAACATGTTTACCCGCTCTGATTGCTTCTATGGCAATATCCGCATGGGTATCCGTGGAGGAACAGATTAATACAGCTTCAATACTGCGGTCCTTTAATATATCCCTGTAATCTGTATATACCTTTGGGATTCCCAGGCCGTTCGCCCAGGATTTTGCTGAGTCATTCATAAATGGATCGGCGATTGCAGCAACCTGTGCCTCCTTTACGTGATAAGTAATACTTTCCCCATGGACTTTGCCGATTCTTCCGGCACCGATAATACCTATTTTTAACATAATCTCATATCCTTTCGTTTGAATTGGTATATTTTTGTTAAGATTAATAAGATTATACCATGCCGAATTAGGAATATCAACAAAAATATAACAAAAACATACGCAAAATATAACAAAAAATAAGACACACTTATGAAATATGATAATATATATTTAATTAAGTTCGAGATACGGCTCCCGCTTCTGTAAGCGTTAAATATAGAAAGAAACACGCTCTAGTAAGAGTTCAATTATCACGGAGATAAGTTTTCAGGCGGACGCGCACGGTTTTGTCATGCAGATTGCCTCACTTCGTTCGGCGAAAACCGACATATAAATACGCCGGGGCATTCTGGGTGGTTATCCGTCAAATAATTTTTGTGGCCTGTATCCGGCTAAGAAATGTCAATAGGAGATAATTTTATCGTTCAGGCTAAAATATCACTAGTGAACTGGCAAGTTGATATCTTGTCTAATGGCTTGCCTGAATTTCCATCTTCTTCGTTGCCGTCAATCGACGTAGCCACCGCTGCGACTCATTCCTCCGCCTCGCAGAATGAAAATCCATTCTACACCATTAGTCCAAGTATCAACTTGTCAGAACACTAGAGCGTGTTTGAAAAATGCTTGTGCCGGGTTGGATGCTCCAATTTGTGGGAGGCAAGGAGCGATTTGGGAAGCGTAGTGGGGCTACGTTTCCCAAATTGCGACGCAGAATACCGCAAAGTGGGGCGGTCAGAGCGGTGCAATGATTTTTGAAACACGCTCTAGGGCAGGGAGGCATTAATTGAAAAAATAAAACTTATATAAAAATGCCATTAATTTAATTGACTAATAGTTATATTTATGTTAAATTATTGGTAAGTTATTAATAAGTTACAAATAAGTTTCTGAAATGGAAGAAAGGTGAGTGTACTTGTGTCATTAGTCGATATGAAATCACTTTTATGGAAAGCGGAACAGGGAAACTATGGAATTGGTGCTTTCAGTGTTGGTAATATGGAAATGATTATGGGAGCAGTTAAGGCTGCCGAGGACTGTGATTCTCCGGCAATTTTGCAGATAGCCCAGATCAGGCTGCCTTATTCGCCCCTATACCTGATTGGGCCTATGATGCTTGCTGCAGCAAGGAACGCTTCTGTTCCCATCGCCGTCCATTTAGACCATGGAATGGATATTGCCGTTATCAAAGAGGCCCTGGAATTGGGATTTAACTCCGTTATGATTGATGCTTCCCTCCTGCCAATAGAGGAAAATATTGAAATGGTGAAAAAGGTAAAGGATATGGCTGATCATTACGGTGCCTCGGTAGAAGCGGAGGTCGGCCAGCTTGGTAAAAGTGAAGATGGTGCGAAGGATACGGGAATATTTTATTCAAACCCAGTCGAGGTAAAAGAACTGTATGAAAGTACCAATGTGGATGCAATTGCCCTTTCTATAGGCAATGCTCATGGGTTGTACATACAGGAGCCGAAACTGAATTTTGATATATTATCGGATACCAGAAAGATGGTTTCCGTACCCTTGGTACTTCACGGAGGTTCCGGCATCAGCAAAGAGGATTTCAGAAAATGTATTGCATCCGGCATCCGGAAAATAAATATTGCTACTGCAAATTTTATTGCGGTAGAGGAGGAAGCCAGGAAATACTCCAAAGGGGAAAGAAGGGATTATTTTATACTCAGTTCAGGCCTGGTGTCTGGAATGTATAACAATGTGAAAGAACATATCAATATATTTAAAAGTAACGGAAAGGCGGAAGCTTTTTCCTAAGGCATGTCTGAAAACTGCTTGTGACGGGCCGGACGTTCCACGTTGTGAGAGGCAAGGAGCGATTTTTGCAGCGTAGTGGTGTGGGGCTAACGTTTCCCTAAAATCGCGACGCAGCATACCGCAAAGTGGAGCGGTCAGAACGGTACAATGAGTTTTTAAACACGCCCTAAGTGAGTTGCACTTTATAATTCACTTTATTATTCTTAAGATGCCGCAGGGCGGCATCATGGCGGGAAGGTTGAAAGAAAATATGAATAGAGAAAGGATGCCACATGTAGATTCTTTCAACCCTTTTTATTCAAGACAATAAAATACCTTCAACGGGATATTTTATTGTATGTGGCAAATGCAATGGGTGTAAAGATGGAATATATTAAATTTGCAGAAAACAGGCCTTTTGATATTATACTCCTTGGCAGGATTGCGATTGATTTTAATCCGGTGGACTATTATAAGCCCCTTTCGGAAAGCACTACCTTTAAAAAATATCTTGGAGGCTCGCCGGCCAATATTGCGGTGGGTATGGCAAGGCTTGGGAGAAAAGTAGGCTTTCTCGCAAAGGTATCAAAGGATCAGTTTGGTGACTTTGCAGTAAATTATTTTGTGAAGGAGGGAATAGATATCAGCCATATCAGCCGGTGCACCAATGGGGAAAAGATTGGGCTCACCTTTACGGAAATACTCAGTGAAACCGAAAGCAGTATTTTAATGTACCGGAATGAAGCGGCGGATTTACAGTTAAATGTTGCCGATATTGATGAGGATTACATAAAAAAGGCAAAGGCGTTATTAATTTCGGGAACTGCCCTGGCCCAAAGTCCCAGCAGGGAAGCGGCGTTAAAAGCCATGTCCCTGGCAAAAAAGAATAATACCGTAATTATTTTCGATATTGATTACCGTCCTTACAATTGGAAAAATGCAGATGAAATTGCAATTTATTATTCCTTGGTTGCAATGAACAGCGATATAATCCTTGGCTCCCGTGAAGAGTTTGACTTAACCCAGAAATTGATTGCGCCGGGCCGGGGTGATGAAGAAACGGCGGCTTTCTGGCATAGGCGGGGCGCTAAAATCGTAATCGTTAAACACGGTAAAGAGGGTTCCACCGCTTATACCGAGGATGGAAGCCATTATGGAATTAAACCGTTTCCGGTTAAATTATTAAAGTCTTTCGGGGGCGGGGACGGATATGCTTCCGCATTCCTCTACGGCTTATTCGAAGGCTGGGATATGATAGACTGCCTGGAATTCGGCAGTGCTTCTGCAGCTCTGCTGGTAGCAAGCCACGCTTGTTCCGAGGATATGCCCTCGGTAGAAAAGATACAGGAATTTATTAAAGAATGTAAACTAAAATATGGAGATATGATTGCAAGAGTTTAGCCTGGAATAAGACTTAGATTGGAGGTATTTATGTTTGATTGTCTGGCATTTGATCAGGACGGGAAAAAGGTAGTCTCCCGCATGGATGGAATTAACAGCAATATGCTGATGGACATTACGGTATACCGCATGAAGAAAGGGGATATACTGAACATTTATGAAAGCAGTAAGGAAACCGCCATATTGTTGACGGAGGGTAAGATTACATATCAATGGGAAGGGCGGACGGAAACCGCCGGAAGATCCGGTGTATTTTCTGCTCCTCCCTACTGCCTGCACATAAGCAAGGATACAAAGACATCAATATCTGTCCAGGGGGACAGTGAAATTATAGTACAATCCACGGCGAATGAAAATGCTTTTGAAAGCCGTTTTTATAAACCGGAGGACTGCAAAATAGAACTTATGGGGGAAACCCAATGGGAGGGTACGGCGAAAAGGGAAGTGCTTACCATATTTGACTATAAAAACGCCCCTTATTCCAACATGGTAATAGGTGAGGTAATCACCAAGGCAGGGCGGTGGTCCAGTTATGTTCCCCACAGTCATCCCCAGCCGGAAGTTTATTATTATAAATTTGACAAACCCCAGGGCTTCGGGGCTGCATTTATCGGGGAAAATGTATTTAAAACATCGGACGGAAGTGCGGCTTCCATTCCCGGAGGGCTTACGCATCCCCAGACATCGGCGCCGGGTTATAACATGTACTACTGCTGGATGATCCGCCACCTCGACAATAATCCCTGGACGGCAAGGGATGTTGATCCGTTACATGAATGGCTGCTGCACGAATAAAGTATAAAAATATGATAATAAAGCCGGTCTTCGGTATGTAATTGCAGTATGCAACGGGAGCAAATGTATGAAATCCTGGCAATGTTAATTATGTTAATAATTATTATGCTAATAATAAAGGAGAAGTTATAATGGGTAAATTAATTATGACGGTAGGTCAGGCGCTGGTAAAATTTTTAGATAACCAGTATGTAAGTTTTGACGGAAAGGAAGAAAAATTCGTTGACGGTATATTTACGGTTTTTGGACATGGCATCGTCTGCGGGTTAGGCCAGGCACTGGATGAAAATCCCGGGAAATTAAAGGTTTATCAGGGCCGTAATGAACAGGGGATGGCCCATGCCGCCGCAGGGTTTGCAAAACAGAGCAACAGAAGAAGGATTATAGCCTGCGCCTCTTCCATCGGGCCGGGAGCGGCCAATATGGTTACGGCCGTTGCAGATGCAACGGCGAATAATGTTCCGCTGCTGGTATTCACCGGTGATACTTTTTCAACCAGACAGCCGGACCCGGTATTACAGCAGATAGAACAGTTTCATGACGCCACGGTTACTACCAGTGACGCATTCCGCCCCGTATCCAGGTACTGGGACCGGGTAAGCCGTCCGGAACAGTTAATGACCGCCCTCTTAAATGCCATGCGCTTTCTTACAGATCCCGAGAAAGCAGGCGGCGTATGCATTACCCTGCCCCAGGATGTACAGGGGGAGACTTTTGCGTTTCCGGACTACTATTTTAAAAAACGTGTCCACAGAATTGCAAGGATGAATCCGGATGCTTATGAAGTAAAGGACGCCGTCAGCCTGATTTTAAATAAGAAAAAACCGATGGTTATCGTAGGCGGCGGTGTCAGGTATTCGGAGGCGGGGGAAGAGGTAGGTGAGCTTTGTGAAAAATATCACATACCTTTTGCAGAAACCCAGTCCGGTAAAAGTGCAATTCCATCGTCACATCCTTTCAATCTTGGTGGGTTGGGCGTAACGGGCAACAGTGCGGCCAATACCATTGCGGCGGGAGCCGACCTGATCATCGGGGTGGGCACCAGACTAACGGATTTTACAACAGGTTCCAAGGAGCTGTTCCGTAATAAAGAGGTTGAATTTATCCTGATTAACGTATCCCGGTATCATGCTGAAAAACTGGATGGTTATCCTGTGGCGGCAGATGCAAAGGCGGGAATACAGGCAATTCTTGCAGGACTTGAAAAATCAGGTTATAAAACTGCATATACTGGGGAAATTGAAGAGGCAAAGCTTGGCTGGAAGAGGGAAATGGACTTCTTAACCCGTACGGTATTTGATAAAAATTATGAGTCCCTTATAAAGGCAAAGGAACCGGACATTGAAGAAGAATTTGTAAAGGCCACCGGAGGCATGATTACCCAGACCGGAGCCATTGGAATAATCAGGAAGCATATTGAAGAAGACGCCATTATAGTAGGGGCGTCAGGCAGCCTGCCGGGGGATCTGCAAAGAATGTGGACTACACAGGAAAAGGACTCCTACCATATGGAATATGGTTATTCCTGTATGGGCTATGAAATAGCGGCTACATTTGGAGTAAAAATTGCAGAACCCGACAGGGCATGTTATGCCATGGTGGGGGACGGGGCGTTTATGATGCTCCATTCCGAAATAGCGACTGCTTTACAGGAAAATAAAAAAATTACCGTTCTGCTCTTTGACAACTGCGGATTCGGCTGTATCAACAACCTTCAGATGGGCAAGGGCATGGGAAGCCTTGCGACTATGTTCCGTTATCGGAATAATGTGACCGATAAACAGGATGGAAAGTTAATTGCCACGGATTTTGCCATGATTGGACGGGGCTACGGAATGACCGCATATACGGCAAAAACCAATGAAGAACTGGTAGCCGCCTTAGAAGATGCAAAACACGTGGACAATTCGGTTCTGATTGATATTAAGGTATTGCCCAAATCCATGACGGCGGATTATGGATCCTGGTGGCATGTGGGAATCGGCGACAGCAATACCAATCCCAATATTAAAGCGGCTTATGAGGACAGACAAAAACATCTGGAAAAGGCAAGAATGTATTAAAGCAAAGAACCGCCTTGAGGGAATGGATAGTTACGATTCACAGCTCTGCAAAAATAAGCAGATCTGTGAACCGTAACATGCTTCGCGATGCACACAAAACGCAGAACCAGCGTTTTGGCGCTGCTATACTCCGGTTTTCTGTGACTTTTGCTTCGCTGCACTCACAAAAAACACGTCGAGTATATCAGCTGTGAATAGTAACAATGGATACGAACTAGAGAATTAAGGAACAGCCACAAAAAAGAATGATAGGAATGGAGGAATATAAGTATGCTTAACAAAGATAAGATTAAACTGGGAATTGCACCCATTGGCTGGACAAATGACGACATGCCCGCATTAGGAGGGAAAAATACCTTTGAACAATGTATCAGCGAGATGGCGCTGGCCGGGTTTACTGGATGTGAAGTGGGAAATAAATATCCCAAGGATACAAAGGTATTAAAAGCCGCCCTGGACCTTAGGGGAATGCGGATTGCCAGCAAATGGTTCTCTTCCTTCCTGGTTGCAAAACCTTATGAAGAAACGGAAAAGGAGTTTATAAATGAGCTGGATTATCTTAAGGCTCTCGGTGCCGACCGTATTAACGTTTCGGAGCAAAGCTACTCCGTACAGGGAAATGAAGCACTGTCCATATTTGATAATAAGGTATATTTTTCAGACAGGGAATGGGATAAACTCTGCGACGGGTTAAATAAACTGGGAAAACTGGCAGCATCAAGGGGGTTTAAATTATGCTTCCATCACCACATGGGCACCGGTGTCCAGACAATAGCCGAAACAGAACGCCTTATGGAAAATACGGATAAAAATTATGTGTTTTTATGCTATGATACGGGACATTTTACTTTCTCAGGAGAAGATCCCCTGTACATATTAAAAAAATATCAGGAGAGAATCGGACACGTGCATTTAAAAGACGTCCGGGAAGATGTTCTTAAAAAAGCCACGGAGGGAAAATGGTCATTCTTAAAGTCTGTAAGGGAAGGCACCTTTACCGTTCCGGGAGACGGCTGTGTGGATTTTAAATCCGTTTTTGCAGAATTAGAGAAATCCGGGTATGAAGGCTGGATTTTGGTGGAGGCGGAACAGGATCCGGCGAAAGCAAATCCATTTCAATATGCAAAAATGGCGCGTAGCTATATCAGAGAAATGATAAACATATAAAACTATAAATTACAGCCTGTTCAGTAGAAATGAAAGAAAGCAAGTAAGAAATTGTAAATTTTAATTTCATTTTATTTGTTTAAAATGTTTTTACCAATATGCCGTTAATTGAAGTCTTGCTCAATACGAAGTTTTCATTTGGTTAATAGGTGTTAAATTTTTTATACAGGATCAGGTATCAGTTCAGGAAGGAATGGTGTAATAATGGAAAAATTAAAATATTTTGCCGGGGGGCAGTATATAGAATCCAAAACGGATAAGTTTAACGAGGTATATAATCCAAGTACGGGGGAGGTTACGGCGCTAGTACCAGGCTGTACGCTGGAAGAAGTGGAAAATGTCATAGGTATTGCGAAAAAAGCCTATGAAAGCTGGTCGAAAGTTCCTGTTATAAAGAGGGTTCAGGTTTTGTATAAGCTTCGTCAGTTAATAGAAGAACATATGGAGGAGCTGACCTATCTGGTGGCCCAGGAAAATGGAAAAGTATGGGAGGAAGCTATGGGAGACATATTAAAGGCCAAGGAAGGGACGGAACTGGCATGCTCCGCACCCAGCCTGATTTTAGGGGAATCTCTGATGAATGCCTCCTCCGGCTTTGATACTGTGTTGTATAGAGAATCCGTGGGGGTATTTGCCGGTATTATACCTTTTAATTTTCCGGCCATGATTCCCATGGGCTGGATGTCTCCCATGTGTATAGCGGCAGGGAATACCATAGTATTAAAGGTGTCCAGCTCCACGCCCAGAACTGCCCTCCGCTTTGCCGAGCTTTATAAAGAAGCAGGCCTGCCGGACGGGGTCTTGAATATAGTAACCTGTAGCAGAAAGGAAGCGGAAATCTTTTTAACCCATCCGGACATTAAGGGAATCTCTTTTGTGGGAACCACAGCGGTGGGCAAGCATATCTATTCCGTGGCGGCGGCCCATGGCAAGAGGGTTCAGGCATTATGTGAAGCCAAGAACCACGCCTTGGTAATGAGTGACGCACCTATTGACCGTACGGCTGCGGGTATTAGGAATTCCGCATTCGGCTGCGCAGGAGAACGCTGTATGGCACTGCCGGTTGTGGCTGTGGAAGAGGACATCGCGGACGCCCTGGTTTCAAAACTGGTGGAATTGGCAGGGGGATTAAAGGTGGGTCCCGCTTATGACAAAACCTCAGCCCTGGGCCCGGTTGTCAACTTAAAGCACAAGCAGAGCATCTTAAACTGGATCCAGAAAGGAATAGATGAAGGTGCCAAATTAGTGCTGGACGGCAGGAATATCAAGGTTGAAAACTTTGAAAACGGTTATTATTTAGGCCCCACCATCTTTGACTTTGTTACGGAAGACATGTCCATAGGTACTACGGAAATCTTCGGACCGGTATTATGTATTAAAAGGGTTAAAAACTTTGAAGAAGGGCTGGCTGTGATGAACCGCAATCCATTTGCCAATGGTTCCGTTATTTATACGCAAAACGGTTATTTTGCAAGGGAGTTTGCATCCAGGTCCCATGGCGGCATGGTAGGGGTGAATGTGGGGATTCCCGTACCCGTGGGTGTATTTCCGTTTTCAGGGCATAAGAATTCCTTTTTTGGAGACCTTCATTGCTTAGGCAAGGACGGTATTAAGTTTTATACGGAGAGCAAATGTGTAACTACCCGGTGGTTTGATGAAGAAGAAAAGAAGAATACAAAAGTGAACACCTGGGACGGTACAATTTAACCTACAGGCAAGTCCCCCGCTTCTTAGCGAAGTGTAAACGGTGGGTTTGGGGCCTTACTTGTTTCAGCCGGAGGGCGGGCTCCGACTGAAATACCAGCATAGTTACTATATTTATAACAGAAAAATATAAAACAGGGAGTCTATACAATTTCAGATTCCCTGTTTCTTCCGTCTAAAATAAATTGTTCCTGTAGTATATGCATTTCTTATTCCATTATGCCATTAATTCTTAAAAAGTTTTCATAAGCCAGCTCCTGAAGGATTTTATACAGTCTTTGTACATTAAATTTCTTAGGAAATTCAAGCTTGTGGGCGGCATATTCAACATGGTGGCCTTTTAATTCAGGTGAGCTTATATAGGTAAAGGTTAATTCGCTGTCATCAAATCCAAACCCGGAGGTTTCCATGGTGACATTTACGATGGATAAAAGATTGATGGAGGTAATCCTCATTTTTGTACCTGTAGCCCCCTGCCTGTCAGTCATAATAACACGTTTGTCGGTAAAAATAAGAGCGTCTCTTACCAGTTTAAAACCCATGGTTATTTTTTCGCCGTCCATGAGGTACCGGCCGTACTCTTTTTCCAATTCAGCGATGGAGACCTCACTGTAATTGGCGGCAAAACCGCCCTGTAAAATATTTTTCATACCAAAAGCCATAAAAACGTCTCCCTTTTGTAAGATTAATAAGCTTACTATAACATTCAAAATAAATTAATGCAATAATTACTAAAACTAAATTTGTTAATCAACCCGTCCGGTATGGGTTGCAGCAGGATTAATTTTAAAATGTTTACCTCTCCCGAACCTTATAGATGCTAAATCTTAAGGTTTGGGACATTTTTTTAATAGAACATTAATAGAATATTATACATTTTTGTGGTATAGTAAACATAACCCGAAGAAACACATTCTAGTGAAAAGAAAATTTGTAATTTAGGCAGGGGGAGGTGGCTGAATGAAATTTATTCATATTGCGGACCTGCATATAGGAGCCAGGCCCGATGCGGGTTTTCCCTGGGGAGAGAGCCGAAAGAAGGAGATTCTTTTAAGCTTTCGTAAAATAATAGATATTTGCAATGAACAAGAGGTTGATTTATTGCTCATAGCGGGAGATTTATTTCATAAACAGCCCTTAATCCGCGAGTTAAAAGAAATAAGCTACTATTTTGAAAAATTAAACAGAACCCAGGTGGTTATGATAGCCGGAAACCATGACTATATCAGCGGAAGGTCCAATTATACCGGATTTGACTGGGGAGATAAGGTACATATGCTTACGGAAGCTTCCTTAGACAGTGTTTATCTTGAGGATATCAATACGGAGGTATACGGTTTCAGCTACCACACCAGATTTATTACCGAACCCCTTTATGATGTGGTTCATCCAGGGTGTGAAGAAAGAATCAATATTCTTCTGGCCCATGGAGGGAATGAAAAGGATATACCCATTGACAGAAAAGCGCTGCTTGAGAGCAGCTTTGACTATATCGCCCTGGGACATATTCATAAGCCCCAGATTTTTAGCGAGAGGATGGCTTATTCAGGGTCTCTTGAACCGCTGGATAAGATGGAGACCGGAGAGCGGGGCTATATTACAGGGGAGATTGAAAAGACAGGGGAAGCTTCCAGAGTATCCGTACAATTTATTCCCAATTCCATAAGACAATACTTAAAACTGGAACTTGAAGTTCATCAGGGCATGACCAACGGGGCTCTGTTAGATTCCGCCGGGGATAAGATAGAAGAGCATGGCAGAGAGAATATATATTTGCTTCGGTTTACCGGAGTTAGAGATTCGGATATCCTGTTTTGCAGGGAGGATTTTAAAAAACTGGGTAATGTAGTTGAGGTGGTTGACGATACCGTACCGGATTATGATTTTGATGCCTTATACCGGGAAAATCAGGATAATATAATCGGTTTATATATAAAGAGTATAAAAGAAGGCACAAACCAGGACAAGATTGGGGAAAAAGCCTTATATTATGGAATTGAAGCCCTTCTTGGAGCTAAAAATTATAAGTAGTGTGAAAATAAGAGGAATATTTTTCACACCCCGGTTTGAGGCAAATGCCATGGGAGCTAGTGGGAGATGAATTATTTGCGTTTAAAGGAATTACGGCTGAATGATTTTGGAAAATTTCATAATAAAACAATTTCTTTAAAAGAGGGATTCAATCTGCTCTATGGAGAAAATGAAGCGGGAAAATCCACCGTGCACTCCTTTATTAAAGGAATGCTGTTTGGAATAGAAAAGCTTAGAGGCAGGGCTTCCAGGGGGGATACTTATGAAAGGTTTGCCCCCTGGGATTATCCCGGTTCTTATTGGGGAAGCATGGACCTTGAGACCGGCGGTAAAGATTTAAGAATTATCCGGAACTTTGATAAAAATAATAAGAAATGTACGGTGATTGATCTTAAGACAGGAAGGGAACAGAACCTGAATGCGGAGGAATTGATACATCTTTATGGGGAGCTTACGGAAGCAGGTTATCGCAATACCATCAGCATAGAGCAGTTAAAGATCAGGACGGACCGGGAATTGGCAGAAGAGGTCCGCAATTATATCACGAATTTATCCCTTTCCAAAAGCAATGAGGTTGATGTGACAAAAGCACTTATGTTTTTGCAGAACAGAAGAAAAGAGCTGGAAGACAGACAATTAAGCACGAAACTTTCCGTCCTGGAAAAGGAACTGGAAGAAGGGCTTAAACAGGAGGCATACCTTGATAGATTGGCTCTTCAGATGAAAGAAACAAAAGAAAAAGAAAAGGAACTGCAGAAAAAAAGAGATATCTATGAGAATACGGGATTTTCGGGAGATTTTCCCTCCTTATTTGCCTACCGGACCTATTTGGAACAATTTCCGGTGATAAAAGAGAAATATAGAAATTATAAAGAGGTAAAACAGCAGAGGGACTTATTTGAGGAAAAACAATCCTCCCTGCAGAAACGTTTACAGGATTACCGGGATGATTTTGCCGGCCTGCTCAGGCAGAAGATGGAGGAACTGGGCGCCTTAAAGGATGACATAACTGCGAAAGAAGAAGAAAAGGCGGCCTTTGGGGAAGAGGAGGAAAGAGTACTTGGTGAAAATAAAAAAAGACGGGTGATCTGTTCTTTTATTCCTGCTATTTCCGGTATTGCGGGTATATTTATTTTTATGGGGAATCCTGTTTTAACAGGATTGTTTTCCTTAGGTTTACTTGCAGGCATCGTTATGTTTTTTTTATTTACAAGGCGTATCCAAAAACGGAATCATAACAGGGAGCTTAAAAGTAAGGAGTATGAAAAAGCAATTGCGTTGCAAAAGGATAAAGTGGGCGCTGTCCTGATACAGTTTCAGGCAGAGGATGAAAAGACTTTAAAGAAAAAGTACGAGGAAGCTCTTAGGCAGGAAATGGCTTATGAACATCTCCAGAAGCAAAAAAGAGATTATAGGGAACAGACGGAGCTTTTAAGTAAGAGGCTTGCCGCATTGGAACAGGAGCTTATTAACTATTTAAACCGCTTGGACCTTAAGACAAATACAGCCGGCAGTACTTTTTTGGATGATGGCAGGATGGAGGAATCTGAGGATTTTATTACACGGCAGCTGCAGGCTATTCTAAGAAATCAGGAATCATTAACAAAGGAATCGGAAAACTTACGGCTTCAAAAAGAGAAGCTGAAATGGGAGTTGGTATCCTTGGAAAACAATGAAGAAAAACTATTGGAGAATCAGGAGTTATATAAGGAATTATTGGAACAGAAAAATGAAAATGACCTGGAACTGGAAGCAATTAAACTGTCCATTGAAACAATTAACAGTCTGTCTGTTGATATCCATGACAGCTTCGGAAGAAAATTAAATGATTTGGTATCGGATTTAACCATAGAACTGACGAATCATAAATACCGGGACATTAAGATAGATGAGAAATTAAACATGAAGGTTGGTTATCGGGATAATTATGTACAATTTAATCAATTAAGTGCAGGAACCATAGAACAATTATATTTTGCCCTGCGGATGTCCGTATCGGATCTGGTATATGCACAGGGAGTTATGCCCGTCCTTTTAGACGACAGTTTCGCTTTATATGATGATAAAAGAACGAAAGCAGCTCTTTTATATCTTTCAAAAAGCAGACAGGGGCAGGTGCTTTTGTTTACCTGTCACAACAGGGAAAAATCCATTCTGGATGATTTAAATATTAATTATAATTATATAGATTTATCAAAAGAGGGTAAAATGAACTCATTTAACGGAACTCATTTAATATAAATAAATTCTTATTTGTTAGACTGAAAGAAGTAAAGAGGGAATTATGGGAAATAATATTAAAAACAATCAAAACAGAACAGGCGGTAACAGAGGGCATAAAGACGGAAGCCCCGGAAAAAACACGGCTCCGCATAAGAAGGCGAAGCAAAGCCGTACCGGCAGGGGAGGAAAAGTAAAGCACCGTTCCCGCTTTAGAAGAAGACTCCGCTGGGTATTTCTTATCTCCAGTTTAGTGTTTTCACTGACCATGTTAACTGGAATCCTGATTTTTTATATCATGTACGGGGATGATTTTACCCGTTATCAGAAGGAAGCGGGGCAATTGGTAGAAGAGTCGGACTTAGAAACTTTCAGGCAGACAGAAACCAGCCTGGTGTATGATGTAAACGGGGATCTGATTTCCGCATTAAAGGGAGCCAAGGATGTTTATTACATTGAGTATAAAGATATTCCCGAATATGCGGTAGAGGCTATGATAGCCATAGAAGACAAAAAATTCATGAAACATGCGGGGGTTGATTTAAAAGCCAATGTCCGTGCCTTTATAGCCCTGGTCAAACATAAAGGCGGTGTAACCCAGGGTGCGAGCACCATTACCCAGCAGCTTGCCAGAAATATATATTTAACCAATGAGGTAAGCATAGAGAGAAAATTAAAGGAAATCTTTATCTCCGTAGAACTGGAAAAGAAATATAGCAAAAACCAGATTATGGAATTTTATTTGAATAATATCTATTTTGCAAACGGTTATTACGGAATACAGGCGGCAAGCAAGGGATATTTTAATAAGCAGGTGGATAAACTAAGTTTATCCCAGATTGCATTTTTATGTGCGATACCCAATAACCCTACCACTTATGATCCTCTGGAGCATCCGGATAACACAAAGAAGCGCCGGGACCGAATATTGCTTCAGATGATGGAAGACGGCTGGATAGGGGAGGAAGAATATGATGCTGCCTGCAATGAAGAAATTGAACTGGTGCAAAAAAAGGTCAGCAAAAATAATTATGTGGAAACCTATGTATTTTATTGTGCTACCAGAGCTTTAATGGCTGAACAGGGCTTTGAATTCCGGAATGAATTCGACAGCGACGAGGACCGTCAGGATTATGAAGATAAATACACGGAGCTTTATAACCAGTATCAGAGATCTTTATATACGGAGGGCTACCGTATTTATACCTCTATTGATTTAAAGAAGCAAAATGAATTGCAGGACGCGGTGGATGAAAACCTGAAAGACTATAAGGATAAAAATGAAGAAGGCATTTATTCTCTCCAGGGTGCCGCCGTATCCATTGATAACAGTACCGGAAGGGTGGCTGCCATTGTGGGAGGCAGGTATCAGAATACCTCCGGCTATACCTTAAACCGGGGATATCAAAGCTTCAGGCAGCCCGGAAGTTCCATTAAGCCCCTGATTGTTTATACCCCTTCCTTTGAAAAGGGGTATTATCCCGATGATATTGTGGTGGATAAAAAATTCAAAGGGGGGCCTTCTAATGCCGACGATGCTTATTTAGGTAAAATAACAGTACGCAAGGCCGTGGAAAAATCGAGGAACACCATTGCATGGAAGTTGTTTGAGGAGCTTACTCCAAAGGTCGGTTTATCCTATCTGCTGGACATGAACTTTAGCAAGATAGATGAAAACGACTATTATCCGGCAGCTTCCCTGGGCGGATTTACCACAGGAGTAAGTCCCGTTGAGATGACGGCGGGATATGCCACCATAGAAAATGACGGGGTTTACAGGGAACCAACCTGTATTATCAAGATACTGGATTCCCAGGAAAATACTATAGTGGGTGAGAATAAAGCCAAAAAAAGAATCTATGACGTCAATGCGGCAAGGATAATGACCGACGTTTTAACCGGCGTCATAAAGCGGGGGACCGGAGCAGGTTTGGAACTTGATAATATGAACAGTGCCGGCAAAACCGGAACCACCGATGAGAAAAAAGACGGCTGGTTTATAGGCTATACCCCTTATTATACAACGGGAGTATGGGTGGGGTATGATATTCCCAAAGCAATGGCTGAATTGTCCGGTGCATCTTTCCCGGGTTCCATCTGGAAACAATATATGAATGCAATCCATGAGGGATTGGAAAACAAAGAATTTGCCTCCTATGAAGATAACAGAGAGCCTAAGGATACAGAAGAGGAAACCGTAGAAACCGAGGAGGAGACTACTATGGAGACAACGGACAGCCTGGACTCCTTAGACGGCAATACACAGTCCGAAGACCAGAACAGCGGTGACGGAGATTCCCAAGAGGAAACGTGGGAATTGCCGGAAAATTCCGAGGACTGGCCGGAAGAGGAAACGGATGATGATAATAACAGTGATGACCAGGATGACGGCTCCACCTATGAGGACGGCCAGACTCCTCCCGGAAACGGCGGTGACGACAGTGACGACGATTACTGGAGCGATGAAGACAGCTGGAATAACCGGAAAAACAGTGCAAACGAGGGGGCACCGTAAAAAGTAGCTATATTAATTATTATAGGAACGAAAATATAGATAATAAATTAAAATAGCTATCCTCCGGTTTACTGGAAGGGGATAGCTATTTTTCAGACAGGATGCGCATGACGCACTGGTAGAAGGCTGCTGCTGGAGTGAGAATCGTGAGACCTCTTTTCCGCCTATTTCTTATATTTATTTAAAATATTCTGGATTCTTTCCGTAGGACTTAATAATTTACTGATAGAAGAATCATGATTTAAAGTATCGATTAGTAAGGCAATATATTTGCTCATATCCACACTGATATAATATGGCCTGGATAACAATTCTTCGGTTTGGTACACTAAGTTGGTGGTTAAAACCCGGTATATCAGCCCTTGCTCATACGCTTCGTCAAATTTGGACATGCCGCTGGTGAATAAACCGAAGGTGGCGGCCACAAAGATCTTTCCGGCCTTTTGTCTTTTTAATTCTTTGGCAACATCAATCATACTTTCACCGGAGGAAATCATATCATCAATAATCAACATGTCCTTGCCTTCCACATCGGAACCTAAATATTCATGTGCGACAATGGGATTACGCCCATTGATGATAGTTGTATAATCACGGCGTTTATAAAACATACCCAGATCTACGCCAAGGACATTGGCAAAATAAACGGCACGGTTCATGCCGCCTTCATCCGGGCTGATAATCATCATATGTTCCGCATCAAGCTTAAGATCCGGTATCTTTTTTAATAATGCCTTAATAAACTGGTAAGTAGGCTGGACGGTTTCAAAGCTCTTTAATGGAATCGCATTTTGAACACGTGGATCATGAGCATCAAAAGTAATAATACTTTCCACGCCCATATTGGTTAATTCCTGCAGGGCCAGAGCACAATCCAAGGACTCCCTGGAGCTGCGCCTGTGCTGGCGGCTTTCGTATAAGAAAGGCATAATTACAGTAATTCTGCGGGCTTTGCCGCCTACGGCTGCAATAATCCTCTTTAAATCCTGATAGTGGTCATCCGGTGACATATGGTTGGTATGTCCGCAAACGGTGTAAGTTAAGCTGTAATTGCAAACGTCCAAAAGCAGATATAAATCGAAACCACGTACGGATTCCCTGATTACGCCCTTTGCTTCACCGGTACCAAATCTGGGGCAGCCTGCATCAATCAGGTAGGAATCCCGCTGGTAACCTGCAAAGGCAATTGTGGAAGTGTGCTCGTTCTCTCTGTCCTTACGCCATTCCACAATATAATCGTTTACCTTCTGTCCCAGCGCTTTACTGCTCTCCAGAGATATAATACCTAATGTACCGACCGGTATCGTTTCAAAAATTTTTTCTTGCTGCGGCATTCTATTGACCTCCAATGAAATTTGTTTAAAACAGTTTATACTCTTGCTAAAAACTGTCGTTCTATGTATGGGAAAATGTCCATTAACGTTATACCATTAACCATTTATTTAGTCAAGGTTAAATGGTTAAATGGAGAATATACGTTAAAATAACTTTTTAAGCCGTATATCCTCCCCTGCAATTTTAAGGAGGGAATAGTTACTGGCAATCCTGGAAAAAACACGTTCACTGTAAAGGGTATTGATATTATCCAGGGACAGATTAGTTGATATAATAGTGGATTTTTGCCGTAAGAAACGTTCGTTAATACATAAATATAATTGTACATTTATGAAGGAGTTGTTTAATTCCGTACCTAAATCGTCGATAATCAGTAAATCGCAGTCCAATATATAATCGAACTGGTTCTGGAATTCAAAACTATCTTCTCCCTTGCCAAACTTATTTTTCTCCAGGATATCAAAGAGCTGGAAAGCGGTCAGATAAATAACCGTGTGGGCCCTGTCCAAAAGCTCTTTGGCAATGCAGTTGGCAAGAAAGGTTTTGCCCACACCGGTATTGCCGTATAGTAAAAGATTATTATATTCCTCATCAAAATGATTAATATAATTCCAGCAGACTTCCAGAACCTTTTTTATATTCTCCCGGGGAGACATTTTAGTGCTTGGATCAACATAATCTTCCGAATAATAATCGCAGGAAAAGGTATTAAAATTTTCTCTCATAATAGCAGTTTTTATATTGGACTGGGAATAGACAATATCCACAATGGCCTGTTTAAAGCAATGGCATTTTTCATTGCCGATATAACCGGTATCTTTGCAGTCCGGGCAGTGATAGGTCGGCTGTAAATAGTCAAAAGGATACCCGTGTTTCACTAATAATGCCGCTCTCTTACCGGAAGCCTCCTCCGTCATCTTCCTTAAAGCGGACAAAGGCTTGTCGTCTCCCGTTAAAAGAAGTCTGGCACTTTCCACCGCGCAGGTAACGACGGCATCGTCAATTTCTTTTAATTCCGGAATGACACGGTAAACCTCTTCCGTCCGGATATCCAGAGTATGCTTGTTTTTCAGCTGTCTTGTATCATATTCACGCAAAATCTTATTATATTGATAATTCTTTAAAGCCATAGGGGAACTCTCCTTTAAATATTGGCAGGACCAATAGTAAACCAACGTTACTATTCACAGCTCTGCAAAAAATCAGCAGTTCTATGAACAGTAACACGTTTCGCGATGCACACAAAAGGCAAAATCAGCATTTTGGCGCTGCTATACTCCGGTTTTCTGTGACTTTCGCTTCGCTGCACTCACAAAAAACACGTCGAGTTTATCGGCTGTGAACAGTAACAAACCAACGTACTATTGTTACGGTTTATTGCTGTTTATGTAATAACTTCTGCTCCATGGAAGAATAATCTTCCTCCGTATAAGCCCTTTGGGGAAATGCATTAAAACGGTTGGAAGGGGAAGGCTTTGCAGTAGCCGCAGGCTTGTTATTTGCTTTTGAGGCAGCGTTTTTTATATGTTCTTCATCCAGTTTAGCTATTTCTGACAGCTCTTTTACGCTTTTCTTATGCCAGTTCTCCAGTATCTTATCCGCATATTTAAAGTCCGGTTTCTGGGTCTGAAGAATGGTACGGTTACACGCTTCTACAATAATTTCATTGGAAAAACCCCATTTGTTAAGCCATTTATTGATATACTGTTTTTCAATCTGGCCGGGAGCGCGGTTTAAACCGAACGCCTTGTTCACCGCGTTGTAATTGCTGTTATAAAGCGCGGTGGCAGCCTCCGCCTTTTCCACCGTATCAATGCCTTCTTCTGCCCAGGACATGGCTACGGCTTCAATATAAGAAGGATTCTTTTTATTCTTGGACACACAATATTCATACAGGTACATAATCAATTCTGCCGAGAAACCCACGCTTTCGTAAAGGTACAGGATTAATTGAAGATCCATTGGCTTAATTAACCGGTCCAGGTAAATCTCGATAATATTTAACAGCCACTTGACCTCGTCCGTATTAGTAAGCTGTTTAATCTGCGTTTCCGAATAAGTGGGCTTTTCAAATCTTTGGCCTGGAACCGGCTCCTTTTCTTCCGGTAACGGGGCGGTTTCTTTTTTCTTTTGAGGTTCGGGGAAAACAAAAGTATCGGCGGGAGCGGTTTCTTCCATCATATTATCCGTTTCACGGCTGATAGCGTAAATATCATTTACGGTGATGGAAATAATTTCGTTGTCGGTATTGCGCAGCAGGGATATTAAATTAATCCTTTCCCAGTAACACAGAGCACGGATAATATCCTTTTCCGTATCGTCCAAGCGGTCTGCAACGGAAGAGATCGTAATCCGGGTATCCGCGGTACTGTTAATACACCGGAGCAGATACAGATATACCTTTACATAAGAACCATTGGCGGAGGGCATAAAATTGTCAATAAATAAATTCGGTATGCTGGTAGTTTCTGAAACACTATTGGAATTTAATTTAATTGTACTCATATTGCTCTGACTCCTATCTGTGTGTCTTGACACATAACTTCCTTTGCCATGTCATTAGATCATGAAATAAAGCGTGTTCATGATCTTGCTGCGACCCTCGGAATCTGCAAGCAAGCTTGCAATTACTCATTCCGCTTCATTAGCTCATAAACAAAAAACGTGTTTATGAGCTTGCTGCGACCATCGGAAATTTCAAGCAAGCTTGAATTTCCTCGTTTCGCTTTCATTAGCTCATAAACAAAAAACGTGTTTATGAGCTTGTTACTTCAGTCGGAAATTTCAAGCAAGCTTGAATTTCCTCGTTTCGCTTTCATTATATCATAGGTAAGAATATAAGGAAATAGGCCATTTTTCTGGAAACAGCCGAAAAATTTTTTTTGTGGATAATGTGGATAGTGTGGATAATGGAGTATACAAAAAATGTAAAATAATGTAATATTGAGTAGAAATCAATAAAAGCCGGTAATCTAAAATTAATTTTACTAATGTTGTAGAAAAAGATTGTATCAGTTAAGAAATCCACAGCCCTATCCCCGTTAAATTGTTGATAAGGTTGTGGATAATGTGGATAACTACATACCCAAGAGTGCTTCTCCTATGGTTACAACGTCTCCGGCACCCATAGTTATCAACAGGTCGCCGTTATTACAATTTTGTAATAAAAAGTTTTCAATATCATCAAAACTTTCAAGATAGTATGCATCTTTACCAATTTTTATTAATTCTTTTTGTAAATCTCTGGAAGAAATATCTCCTGGATTGGTTTCCCTGGCTGCATAAATATCTGCCAGAACAATTTTGTCCGCAAGGGAAAGGGCGGAGGCAAACTCTTTTAAGAAAGCCTTGGTTCGGGAATAGGTGTGGGGCTGAAACACACACCAGGTGGTTTTGTGGGGATAATTTTTTGCCGCGGTTAAAGTGGCGACCACCTCAGTAGGATGATGAGCATAGTCATCGATAATGGTAACGCCGCCCACTTCGCCTTTATATTGAAAACGGCGTTCTGTTCCGGTAAAGGAAAATAAAGCCTTCTTTATCATTTCCAGGGATATATTCAAACTCCTGGCCAGGGCTATGGCGGGAAGGGAATTGGATATATTGTGAATACCAAGTACATTTAATTCTATATGTGTTAATAATTTTCCGTTTTCCATTAAATCATAATGACCGTGGCCCAAAGCGTCATATTCAATATTAGCTGCGGTATAGTGGGCGGCAGTGCCGGAAACCGGTTTTGCGGAAGCATTCATGCTATATGTCATAAAGGGACAGAGGAGGTCTTTTGTAAAATAAGAAACATTATCAATGTCTCCGTTGATGACCAAAAGACCGTTTTGGGGCAGCCGTTCTACAAAAAGAAGGAAGGAGCGGCGGATATCATCTATATCTTTAAAGAAATCCAAATGTTCTGCCTCTATATTTAAGATAATACTTTTTGTGGGATTGAATTTCAGAAAGCTGTTGGTATATTCACAGGCCTCCGTTATAAAATGTTCCGAGTGGCCGATGCGTATGTTTCCCTTAATATTATCTAAAATTCCTCCTACGGAGATGGTAGGATCTAAACCAGCCTCCAACAGAATCAAAGAAAGCATGGAGGTTGTGGTGGTTTTTCCATGGGTTCCGGCTATGGCTATGGCATCTGAATAATTTAACATAACCTGGCCCAGCAATTCAGCCCGGTCCATGATGGGGATTCCCGTACGGATAACAGCCTGGTATTCCGGGTTGGTTTCCTTTACCGCAGTGGTATAAACTGCCAGCTTGATATCCGGAGTAACGTTGGACGCTCTTTGACCGTAAAAAACAGTAATACCTAAGGATTCCAAATGCTCGGTTATTTTACTCTTTTTTGCATCAGAGCCGGTTACCGTAAAACCAATCGTATGTAAAAGCTCGGCAAGGCCGCTCATGCTGATGCCGCCGATACCAATAAAATGTACTTTAATGGGATTGCTAAAATTGATATGATACATAGAATTGCACTTCCTATCTTAATTGATTATTTTGCATTAACTGTGAAAGAAATAAGTCCATAATAATAAATTTCATTCCGTTAATCGTTATCTATAAGCTATTATAATCATTTCCTATAAAAATACAATTAAAAATTTCAGCATACCAACAAGATATGAAAAAATTTGGTTATTGTAGCCTGACTATATGCAGATAAAATAATAGAAATTTGAATTATTGTTGATTTAGAGGTATAATATCAATTGGGAATATAAAACTTTTGAAGTGCAATATACCTTTATAAATTACAAGATGGTTAAGTTGGGTATAATGCTAAAAAGGAATAATTAAATTTTAAAATATTTGTAAATTTTATTCACATTTATGTAAAAGAATGGTATAATGGTGTCAAAATAAACAATTAAGAGGTGATTGCGTGATTAAGAAAGAGATGATTGCTATGCTGCTTGCCGGCGGACAAGGCTCAAGACTTGGAGTGCTGACCTCTAATGTTGCAAAACCTGCGGTGGCATTTGGGGGAAAATACAGAATTATCGATTTCTCTCTTAGCAATTGTATTAATTCAGGCGTGGATACAGTAGGTGTGTTAACTCAATATCAGCCTTTAAGGTTAAACACACATATTGGAATAGGTATTCCCTGGGATTTGGACCGGAATATCGGCGGTGTATCCATTTTGCCTCCCCATGAGAAAACCGACAGGAGTGAATGGTATACCGGAACGGCCAATGCTGTTTATCAAAACATGGAGTATATGGAGTATTATAATCCGGAATATGTATTGATTTTAGGAGGGGACCATATTTATAAAATGGATTATGAAACAATGTTAGACTATCATAAACTTCATAATGCGGATATTACCCTGGCCGCCGTTCCTGTACCCATAGAAGAAGCCAGCCGGTTTGGAATTGTTATTACGGATGAGGAAAAGAGAATCACTGAATTTGAAGAAAAACCTTTAAGGCCAAGGAGTAATTTAGCCTCCATGGGGATTTACATCTTCTCCTGGAATATCCTGAGGGAGGCCTTAATCATCTTATCCGGACAAAAAGGCTGTGATTTCGGCAAACACGTAATTCCTTACTGTCATAAGCGGGGAGACCGGATATTTGCCTATGAATATAACGGATATTGGAAAGATGTAGGCACCTTGAGAGCCTATTGGGAATCCAATATGGAATTGATTGATCTGATTCCAGTATTTAATTTATATGAGGAATTTTGGAAAATTTATACTAAAAGTGATACCATACTTCCCCAGTACATAGGGGATACTGCTGTAATAGATAGGACAATTATCGGCGAGGGAGCTGAAATTTATGGTGAAGTACATAATTCGGTCATTGGTTCAGGGGTATATATCGGGCCGGGGGCCGTTGTCCGGGATTCCATTCTTATGAAGGATGCCGTCATAGGGGAAGGGGCAGTGGTTGGTAAAGCCATAGTGGCAGAAGGCGTGAACATTGGTGCTTACGCCGAACTTGGCATCGGGGAGGAGGTACCTAATGAGAAAGATTCAAACATTTATTCTTTCGGGCTGGTGACCATAGCAGAGAATTCAATGATACCTCCCTATGTTAAAATAGGAAAAAATACGGCGGTTTCAGGCCGCACCACCGTGGAGGATTATTGGGAGGGAGTGCTGACCTCCGGCGGGACATTGATTAAGGCAGGTGGTAAGCTATGAGGGCGGTAGGAATTATATTAGCCGGCGGAAACAGTAATAGAATGGGAAATTTATCCAGTAAAAGAGCAATAGCAGCCATGCCGGTTGCCGGCAGCTACCGCTGTATTGATTTTGCATTGAGCAACATGTCCAATTCCCATATCCAGAAGGTTGCTGTGTTTACCCAATACAATTCAAGATCTTTAAACAAACATTTGAATTCCTCTAAATGGTGGGATTTTGGCAGAAAGCAGGGGGGATTATTTGTATTTACTCCCACTATCACTCCGGATAACAGCTTCTGGTACCGGGGAACGGCTGATACCATGTACCAGAATTTGGATTTTTTAAAAAACAGCCACGAACCATATGCTGTAATTACTTCCGGTGACGGTGTTTATAAGCTGGATTATAATAAAGTGCTGGAATATCATATTAACAAGAGGGCAGATATTACAGTGGTAAGTAAACTGCTAAAAGAAGGAGAGGATGCAAGCAGATTTGGAATTATTAATACGGATAAAGACGGAAGAATCATAGAGTTTGAAGAGAAACCACTTATGACATCTGCGGATACCATTTCTATCGGTATATACGTGATACGAAGGAGATTGTTGATTGAATTAGTGGAAAAGTCGGCCGAAGAAGACCGCTATGACTTTGTAAAGGATATTCTGATCCGGTATAAAAATCTGAAGAGAATATATGCTTATGGAATGAATACGTACTGGAGCAGCATATCCACGGTAGATTCCTATTATAAGACGAATATGGACTTCTTGAAAAAAGAGGTCAGGGATTATTTCTTTAAGGAATATCCGGATATTTATTCGAAAATAGACGATTTACCGCCTGCAAAGTATAATCAGGGTGCTTCCGTAAAAAACAGCATTATATCCAGCGGTTGCATAGTCAACGGAGTAATTGAAAATTCTATTGTGTTTAAGAAGGTTTATATAGGCAATAATAGTACCATTAAAAATTCCATCATTTTAAATGATGTGTATATTGGTGACAACACTTATATAGAAAACTGCATAGTAGAAAGCGGGGATACCATACGGGCTGATACAACCTATGTGGGGGAACCGGGCAATGTTGAAATAGTAGTAGAAAAAAATGAAAGGTATGTACTTTAGACTAACAACAAAAAGATAAATATTATAAAGGGGGATATACACAATGCAGATAACTGACGTGCGTGTACGCAAAGTAAGTAAAGAAGGAAAGATGAAGGCGGTAGTATCCATTACAATGGATAATGAATTCGTAGTACATGATATTAAAGTAATCGAAGGGGAAAAAGGATTATTCATTGCAATGCCCAGCCGAAAAGCAGGTGACGGGGAGTATCGCGACATTGCACATCCGATTAATTCAGAGACAAGAGATAAGATTCAAAAAAT
This sequence comes from Clostridiales bacterium, assembly GCA_015655075.1. Classification (GTDB taxonomy): domain Bacteria; phylum Bacillota; class Clostridia; order Lachnospirales; family Lachnospiraceae; genus Anaerocolumna. The sequence continues at coordinate 75,097 of JAATFT010000049.1, forward strand.
TATTCTGGAAAGCTATGAGATTGCGGCTGAGGAATATGAAGAGAAAGAATCAGAAACGTAACAAAAAGCGATAAGGAGTATCCCAAAACTTATAAACATGAGTTTTGGGATACTCCTTTTATTTTTTGGGTACTCGCGGAAACTCTTTTTATCTCCTTTTCTTTAACTTTCGTATATTTTGAAATTCCATTATAATCTGATTTATCTTATCATCCCCGGTAGACGCCTCAACAGGGCAAACGCAGGAAGGAAGGTTATGTAAAATTTCCAGGCAGCTTCCAGGTGTAGGTATCCGATTGCAACAAAAAAATATGTATGCTAGAATGGGAATAATAAGGATGTGAGATATGTGGACAATACATTAAAGGAAACAGAATGGATTACAATTAATAAGGTGTTGCTGGAGATGTACGATATTCATAATGCAGAGCTATTTACGAATCGGGTGTTGCGGATTTTTCGAATGCTGATACCATATTCGAAGGGGTATTTTATAGTACTTGACAGAACGGGAACGATTCAAAGGGAATATTCCTCCTTTCTGGAGATGGATGAGAAGACGTATCTGAAGTACGTGAATATCTATTATGATAAGGATTATCTGAAATACGTATTTGATATTTCCAACCACACGGTTACCTATAGGGATACCGACATTATGGAAGAATCAATACGAAAGAAAACCGAGTTTTATCGGGAGTTTTTAAAACCGAATAATATCCCGTATGGAGCAGGAATATTGCTACGGCGGAAAGGAGAAGATATTGGAATTGTAAACTTTTTCAGAAACAGTATGCTTGGAGATTTCTCGAATAAGGATATGTTTATCCTGGATGTGCTGAAGGAACATCTGGCACATATGCTGTATGCATTGCTTGCTCAGGAGAAAAAAGGAGAAAGCAGCAGAAACAGCAGTCTGGATAAGGCTGTTATCCGATATGGACTTTCGGATAGGGAAAGGGAAGTTATTTCCTGTATTATGGAGGGAATGTCTAACGCAGAAATCAGCGACAGGATGTCTATCAGCATCTCCACTGTGAAAAAGCATGTATACCATATCTTTACCAAAATGAAAGTAAATACAAGAACTCAGCTAAGAGCTGCAATGGATAAAGCAGAGCTTTTATAGAACAGGATGCAAATAGTTCTATAAAAGTTCTATTTTTGTCAAAAAAATTCATATTTAGTTCAATTGTTTGTGCTGATTAGGAATGTTACAATGCGTGTATAAAATAAATCGAAAAGAAAAAATGCAAAGGTGCGAAAGTATACCTTTGCATTTTTTCTTTTTTCATTTTTATTAGAAAAGGTGGAAAACTTAAGATAAAGAGGAGATTAGGATGTTTGATAAAGTATTTATAGCGAATCGTGGTGCAATCGCGGTCCGAATTGAACGTACCTTGAAGAAAATGGGAATCCGAAGCGTAGCAGTATATTCCAAAGCAGATCAGGACAGTCTTCATGTAGAAAATGCGGATGAAGCAGTTTATATCGGAGAAGGTACCGCAAAGGAAACCTATCTGGATACAGATAAAATAATCAAAGCAGCAATGGATACCGGAGCACAGGCGATTCATCCGGGATACGGATTCTTAAGTGAAAATACGGAATTTGCCGAAAAATGCGAAAAGCAGGGGATTAAGTTCATCGGACCCGATGCAGGTCAAATTAAAAAGTTTGGATTAAAGCATGCAGCAAGAGAACTTGCAGTAAAGGCAGAGGTGCCTTTACTTCCGGGAACCGGACTTTTATCCGGAGCAGATGAAGCCGTCAGGGAAGCAGAGAAAATCGGATATCCGATTATTTTAAAGAGTACGGCGGGCGGCGGAGGAATTGGTATGAGAATCTGTAATTCCCCGGAGGAATTAAGCCGGGCGTATGAAGCGGTTTGTCATCTGGCAGCCGCTAACTTTAATAATGCAGGCGTATTCTTAGAAAAGTACATTACCCGATCCCGTCATGTGGAGGTACAGATATTCGGCAACAGGTTTGGTGAAATAGCAGCTCTTGGCGAAAGAGATTGTTCCATCCAGAGAAGAAACCAGAAAGTCGTGGAAGAAAGTCCGGCTCCGAATCTTTCTGATGAAATCCGAAAGAAGATGTTTGCAGCGGCAAAGCGGCTTGCGGCAGAAGCGGCATACCGCAGCGCCGGCACCGTAGAATTTCTATATGATGAGCAGGCAAAGCAGTTTTACTTCATGGAAGTGAATACGAGGCTTCAGGTAGAGCATGGAATTACGGAGGAAGTTCTGGGTATTGACCTGGTTGAGTGGATGGTAAAGGAAGCTGCGGATGAGCTTATTGATATTCGTTCTCTTGTGAAAAAGCCCCGGGGATATTCCATAGAAGTTCGTTTATATGCGGAGGATTGTATCAATGGTTTCCGGCCGGGCACAGGAAAAATCGATGAGGTCATTTTTGATAGGACGGCAAGGGTGGAGACTTGGATTCAGAAAGGTGTAAAGGTTACTTCCCTCTATGATCCCATGCTGGCAAAGCTGATTGTACATGGAACAGACCGTGCAGATGCCGTGGAAAAAATGCATCAGGTACTTACTAACACGAGAGTATATGGGATTACATCAAACCTGCAGTATTTAAAAGCTCTCTTTGAAACAAAGGATTATAAAGAGGGAGCCTTATATACCGGAATGCTGAATACCTTCTCACCCCATGAAAATACAATCGAAGTATTAGACGGCGGTTTTCAGACTACCGTGCAGGATTATCCGGGTATGATCGGCTACTGGTTTGTAGGTGTCCCGCCATGCGGACCGATGGACAGCTACAGCTTCAGAATCGGCAACAGTATTCTTGGAAATACAGAAGATGCACCTGGACTTGAGATGACCTTAAGAGGAGGCAGCTACCGTTTCCGTACTACCGTAAGTTTTTGCATCACCGGGGCTGATATGCATGCCACACTGGACGGAGCGGAAATTGAAATGTATCAGGTAGTTCACGCGTCTGCCATGTCAGTACTGAAGTTTAAGGACTGTAAAGTGGGGATGAGAACGTATTTGCTTGTAGCAGGCGGTTTTGATATACCAAAGATTATGGGAAGCAGTTCCACTTTCATTGACGGGAAATTTGGCGGGCATAACGGAAGAGCACTTCGTACAGGAGATACCTTAAATGTTACGGATCGCTGTGTAATTGATTCTATTGAGTCTATGCCGGAAAAATTCCGTCCCCGTCTGACAAACAACTGGAAAATCGGTGTAATACCAGGGCCGCAGCCAACACCGGAATACTTAAAAGCAGAGTATTTAAAAACACTGGAGACAGCCGAATATGAAGTTAATTTTAACAGTGCAAGAACAGGTATACGCCTTAACGGACCGGTTCCACAGTGGGTCCGCAAAGACGGCGGAGAAGCAGGACTGCATCCTTCTAATATACATGATAATGCATATGCAATCGGAACCCTGGATCTGACCGGTGACCAATCCATATTGCTGGGACCGGACGGACCAAGTCTTGGAGGCTTTGTATGTTCCGTAACAACAGCCAAAGGCGAACTCTGGAAGTTAGGTCAGCTGCACCCGGGAGATAAGGTTCATTTTCAACTGATTGACTTAGAGCAGGCAAAGGCAATCCGGGAAGCCCAAGAGGCAACCTTAAAAGATGATTACAAGACGGTAACACTTCCGGAGCCGATAGAATTGGATTACAATTATGCAATTCTGGCAAAGGAGAATAGGGAAGATACGGATATTTTAATCCGTCTGGCCGGAGAAGAAAACATTCTTGTGGAATATGGTGAGATGGAACTGGATATTGAGCTTCGTTTCCGTATACATGTATTGATGCAGAAGTTGCAGCAGAGGAAGCTTCCGATTATTGATCTAACCCCCGGAATCCGTTCCTTACAGATTCATTTCGATATTGAAAAGATATCTGTTCAGGATATGGTAAACGCCGTATTAAAGTTAAATGAGGAACTGCCTGAGTTATCCGATTTATCCGTTCCGTCCAGAATCATCAGGCTGCCCTTGTCCTGGGATGATCCGCAGACACAGCTGGCAGCACAGAGATATCAGCAGACCGTCAGGCAAAATGCACCCTGGTGTCCCAGCAATCCGGAATTCATCCGAAGAGTTAACGGACTGGACAGCACCTTGGATGTGAAAAAGATAGTATTTGAGGCCAACTATCTGGTGCTTGGACTTGGAGATGTGTACCTGGGTGCACCGGTTGCCACACCGGTAGATCCAAGACACAGATTGGTAACCACAAAGTATAATCCGGCAAGGCCCTGGACACCGGAAAATGCAGTGGGAATCGGCGGCGCATATCTTTGTGTATATGGAATGGAAGGACCTGGAGGATATCAGCTTGTAGGAAGAACCATTCAGATGTGGAACCCGCTAGGAGCAACGGAATATTTTAGGCCCGGTAAGCCCTGGCTTTTGGAGTTTTTTGATCAGATTAAATTCTATCCGGTAAGTGCAGAGGAAATCTTACGGTACAGGGAGGGTTTTTTAAGAGGCAGATATCAGATTGAAATCGAAGAGACAACCTTTCATCTGGGTGAATACAAAAAGTTCCTGGAAGAAAATAAAGAATTGATTCAAACTTTCAAGAAACATCAGGAAGCCTCCTTTGAAGCGGAGCGTCGGATGTGGAAGGATAAAGGCCTGGATGAATTCGATTCCGAAACACAGGATGCACCCCCAATTGCACAGGAAGAGATTCCGGATGGCTGCGAGGCGGTAAGAACCATACTTCCGGGAATTGTATGGAAGGTTTTTGCAGAAAAAGGACAGCAGGTAAAAGAAGGAGATGTATTAATCATTTTAGAAAGTATGAAGATGGAATTCCCCATAGAGTCCGAATTTAACGGAGTAGTGGAAAGGGTGTGTCTGGAGCCGGGCGAACAGGTGAATTCAGGTCAGCTTGCGGTATGTATCAAAGTATAGACAGGAGTGATAAAGAATGAGATATTTTCCAGAAAAGTTAACATGTACTTGGCTTAAAAACAGTTACAAAAGTGGAGAACTGACACCGTATGAACTGGCGGAGGAGATTGTGAGACGGGCAGCGGATAAGGAAAGATACAATATCTGGATTGTAAAACCGACCGTGGAACTGATGAAAAAATACATTGACAGGTTACCGGAATACAGAGAGGAATATCCGTTATGGGGAATCCCGTTTGCCATTAAGGATAATATTGATTTGAAAGGAGTATCTACAACTGCAGCCTGTAAGGAATATAGGTACCTGCCTGAAGAGAGTGCCACAGTAGTGGAAAAATTAATTGCAGCAGGTGCGATACCGGTAGGAAAGACTAATCTGGATCAGTTTGCAACCGGTCTGGTAGGAACCAGAAGCCCTTACGGTGAAGTCCCTAATTCATGGAATCCGGAATTAATCAGCGGCGGCTCCAGTTCCGGTTCTGCAGTTGCGGTAGCCCTTGGCATGGCAGCCTTTTCCCTTGGAACGGATACCGCCGGTTCCGGACGTATACCGGCGGCATTAAACGGTCTGGTAGGGTATAAACCGTCACTTGGTGCGTGGTCTACAAAAGGAGTGGTTCCGGCCTGCGCAAGTCTTGACTGTGTAACGGTATTTGCAAACAATCTTATGGATGTCCAGAAGGTTAACCTGGCAGCCAGAGGAGAAGATAAGAGGTGCTGCTGGTCCCGCAGCTACGAGACACCCGGGTATAAATTACCGGGAAAAATATGTCTTGCAAAAACCGGTGTACAGTTTTATGGAAATTATGCAAAGGAATATGAAGAAAAATGGAACCGGGCAGTAGAAAGAATCAAAGCCTGTGGAATCGAGGCAGAATATATTGATTATTCCATGTTTTCTGAGGCCGCATCAATTTTATATGAGGGGCCATGGGTAGCGGAGAGATGGAAAGATTTGGGCGAGTTTGTCAAAGCCCATCCCGGCAGGACATTTCCGGTTACGGAGACAATCTTACGTGCCGGCGCTGATAAGGAGCATACGGCAGTTAAGGTGTTTGAAGCCATGCATAAGCTTCAGGCTTACCGGGCAAAGGTTAAGCAGATATTAAAGGAGGCCGTATTAATCCTGCCTACTGCAGGAGGAACATTTACAAGGGAAGAAGTACGGGAGGATCCTATCGCAGCAAATAGTAAAATGGGGTTTTATACCAACCATTGCAATCTGCTTGATATGTGTGCAATCGCAGTGCCGGAAGACACTGCAGATAAAAAACTGCCCTTTGGCATTACGATTTTTGCACTGGCAGAAGCGGAGGGTCTCATACTTGGAATGGCGGAACAGTTTTTACAGACAGAAGCCGTTTCCATTGCGGTATGCGGACTTCATAAGAAAGGATATCCCTTGGAAAGCCAGCTTACAGAACTGGGAGCAAGATATCTGGAATGCACAAAAACAGCTCCCGAATATGAACTATATGAGCTGAATACAATGCCGGTAAAACCGGGATTGGTTTATAACAAAGAAGCAGGAGCCGCCATTGAAGTAGATTTATACGAACTTCCTGTGTTTCAGTATGGAAAGTTCATGCGGCAGGTGAAACAGCCCCTTTGTATAGGAACGATAAAGCTTTGTGACGGCAGAAAGGTGCAGGGCTTCTTATGTGAAGCATATGCGGTAAAAGGTGCAAAAAATATAACAGAAGCCGGAACATATAAAATAGCGGAGTAGGAACAAGGAGGACGTAAGGATGAAGATGATTAAGGCAATTGTAAGACCGGAAAAGACGGAGGAGGTTTTAGACGCCTTATTGCAGAACGGCTTTGGGGCGGTAACAAAGATGAGCATATTAGGAAGAGGAAAACAGAAAGGTTTAAAGGTAGGAGATATATACTATGACGAAATTCCTAAGGAAATGATTATGCTGGTTATCCGGGATGAGGACGAAGACAAAGCGGTTAAAATTATTGTTGATTCTGCAAAGGCTGATAAGAAAGGTACTTACGGAGACGGAAAGATTTTTATCAGTGATGTTGACAGGGCGGTTACAATCAGCAGCGGAAAGGACGAGCTGTAAGAGGGAGGTGCACACATGAAAGAAGCTATGATTATAATAAGGCCCAAAATGTACTTTCCGACCAAGGAAGCGCTGGATAAGGCAGGATTTCATTCCATGTCTGTCAGTGAAGTTATTGGCCGCGGCAAAAGTCCGGTACAGTATGACGGAGATGAAGAGGGTACCGTCAGGCACAGATTGTTTGCAAAGAGACTGATTAATATGTACATTCGTGACGAAGATGTGCAAAGACTCATTGATACGGTGGTTGAGGTAAATCAAACCAATCATGCGGGCGACGGAAAAATATTTATAATGCCGGTAAAAGATGCGGTACGTACCCGTACAGGAGAAAGAGGAATTGAAGCAATTATGTAGGCAGATTAAAAGAGAGGACGGTATCTGATATGAAAAATCTAAAAAGAATTAACAGCTTATTTCTGGCAGTCATTTTGACAGTTGGAATGCTATCCGGGTGCGGAAGCAGCAATTCCGAAAACAGTAATTTAGAAAACAGTAACTCCGAAAGCAGCGGTGCGGATACAAAAGAAAGTGCTTCTGCTTCAGGTGGGAGCAGTACCGCCAAAGGTACCAAAGATAATCCATTTATCTTAGGTGTCAGTCCCATGAGTGGATGGTATGCGTGGTATGGCATTAATGGAACGGGAATTTTTGAAGACAACGGTGTATATGTAGACATATCCTTCTTTCCGGTATACAGTGATTCTTTGACAGCATTCTATTCCGGACAGGTAGATGGAATCTGCATTGCAGGTTCTGATGCAATTGCACCCCTAAACGAGGGTGTTGAGTTTAAGATTGTACTTGTAAATGATAATTCCTACGGAGCGGACGGACTTGTTGTACAGAATGGAATTTCCTCTGTTAAAGACTTAAAGGGCAAGACAGTGACTACCGAAATAGGTACGCTGGAGCATATGTTCCTGTTGAAAATCTTAAAAGAAAACGGGATGACAATTGATGACATTAACTTTACCAATATGACCATTAATGATGCAGGTCCGGCCTTTATCGCAGGCAGTGTAGATGCGGCAGTTCTCTGGGAGCCTACACTTTCTACGGCAATTGATGCCGGCGGAACACTGTTATATAGTACAAAGGAAGAACCTGGCCTGATTCCGGACACACTTGCGGTAAGACAGGAGGTATTGGACAGCAGTTCTGATGCGGTGCAGAAGATTGTTAATTCCTGGTTTGCCGGAGTGGAAAAACTAAAGGTAAAGGATAAGGAATTTATCGGTGCAATTTGTACAGGCGCCGAACTGGAATATGATGATTACATGGTAATGTTAGACGGTGTTACAATCTTTGATAAGGCAATGAATGAAGAAACATTTAAGACAGGGGAGGATTATGCTTACTTAAACTATACATTACAGAAATCAGCAGAATTTCTGCTTGAAACCAATATGATTACAGAATTGCCGGAGGATGTAAGCAGTATACTGGATGACACTTATATTAAGGGGCAAAATAATGATTAAGATTAAGATAAGAAAAGAAATCAGTAAAAGGAAATATATTCTGTTTGCCGTCCTGTCTTTTCTTGCGTTATTGGTTGCCTGGCTCCTTGCCAGCGGAAGCGGTGCAATTAAGGAAATTTTCCTGCCAAGGCCGGGAAGTGTGGTAACTTACTATTTGGAATCCATAAAAGACGGGTCCTTATGGATTAATGCAAAAATCAGTATTTACCGAATCACGCTGGGATTTGTATATGCGGTTATTCTTGGTATCCCAATTGGTATTATGGTTGGAACCTTTAAGAAATGGGAAGCGGTAATCCGTCCGTTGTGTGAGTTTATTCGGTATATGCCGGTACCTGCGTTTGTTCCGCTTATCATGGTATGGGTAGGTATTGATGAAAGCGCAAAAATTACGGTCATCTTCATCGGAACCTTTTTTCAGCTGGTACTCATGGTTGCAGATGATGCAAGGTCCGTACCGGATGATTTGATTAGTGCAGGATATACATTGGGTTCGGGGACGGGAAACACAATTTTTAAGATAATAATTCCGGCAATGATGCCGCGGTTAATGGAAACACTTCGAATGATGATCGGATGGGCCTGGACCTATCTGGTAAGTGCCGAGCTGGTAGCAGCAAATACCGGCCTTGGTTATACCATCTTAAAATCACAGCGTTTCCTGAAAACAGATGCAATTTTCGGAGGAATACTGCTGATTGGACTTTTGGGATTAATTACCGACCGTATTTTTGCATTCCTGAACAAGAAATTATTCTCCTGGGCAGAGGGAGGAAGATAAAATGGGTTTATTGAAACGAAAGAAAACTGATTTTTCTGTCAGGGAAGAACATATAGAAGCAAATCTAGCGAATAGTATTGTCTATGTAAGAAATTTGCAGAAGGTCTATTCCTCTGCCAAGGGTAGTGTGACGGCGGTGAAGGATATCAATATAAATGTATTGGAAAACGAATTTGTGTCTATTGTAGGGCCATCCGGATGCGGTAAATCCACACTGCTTCGTATGATAGCCGGACTGGAAACGGCAACGGACGGACAGATAGTCATCCGGGACCGTAATATTATTGGACCTGGAGCAGACAGAGGAATGGTATTTCAGTCTTATACCCTGTTCCCTTGGATGACAGTAGGCAATAACATTAAATTTGGTTTTAAGCTTCGAAAGATGCCAAAGGAACAACAGGAAGAAATCGTGAACCGTTATCTGAAAATAATCAAGCTTGAAAAATTTAAGAACAGTTTTCCCCGTGAATTGTCCGGCGGTATGAAGCAGAGGGTGGCAATTGCACGTGCGCTTGCCGACAGTCCGGAAGTATTGCTGATGGACGAACCCTTTAGTGCACTAGATCCGAAAACCAGGGAAGACATGCAGCTTTTGATGCGTCAAATTTGGCAGGAAGAGAAACCAACCGTAATTTTTGTTACTCATGATATTGAAGAAGCCGTATTCTTATCCGGTAAGATTTATGTGCTGACTTCAAGACCGGGTATTGTTAAGGAGGAAATTCCAATCCTGTTGCCATATAACAGAGACTTATCCTTAAAAGATACAGAGGAATTTGTCAAATTAAGAAAACAGGTAAATGCTTTCATTGAACATGGAGAAATTTGAACATGTTACAGTACGGTAAAGCTGCTGCAAAGAAATCTGCGGCAGCTTTTTGCTGTAGTTTAAAGATCAGGTCCGAATCATATAAATCAGAAGCCTTATCCAGTGTTTTAGAGATCAGGAATATTTACTTGGTGATAAGTCAGGTTTATTCCATAGAGTATGATTGCCTATTTTATACATTTTTTTAAAATTTTATCTATAAATTCAAGCATAGTGTATGGTCAATCACCGCAAAGTATGGTAAACTAATCACCAGATGATTTTTTCGGTGATTTTTATCCTTTCTAAGGCGTGTCTGAAAGCTGCTTGCGCTGGGTGTTCCACTTTGTGGGAGACAAGGAGCGATTTTGGGAGCGTAGTGGTTCTGCGTTTCAAAATTGCGACTCAGTATACCGCAAAGCGGAGCGGTCAGATAGGATGCCTAAAATAGCTTGAAAGGTTTTTATAAATACTTTTGACTGTCCAAGAGGAGGTATATGGGAAAATTTATTAAGTTTTTATTTTCGTTAATTTTATTGGCGGTTATTCTTTATACTGTCAATGACAGATATAATCTGGCGGCTTGGTTTTTGGCTTCCGGGAATGCCAGCCAGGCCGGGAATGAGCAAACCTTTGTAAATGAAACCCGGACGGCCATGCTTGACGGCGTAAAAGAAATTGAGCTTAAATATGTGGGTAAAGTTGAGAATATGGAGTGGTTTACGGAAGATGCCATCGATATGGTTTATAATATGGATGATGCCGCCACTTCCAGTGATTATGATTATTTACAGTATAAGACCAACAGAGTTTATGCCCATATCAAGGGCTTTGGCAATGCCCTGACCGTAACCTATGAGTTTGAATATAATGAAACCGAAAAAGAAACGGCCAAGGTGGATGAAACAATAAAATCCCTGTTTGGCAAATGGAAAATAGATAAACTTTCGGATTATGATAAAATAAAGAAAATCCATGATTTTATCATTAAGAATGCGTCTTATGATACCTATACCCAACAATATTCCGCCTATGATAATTTAATAAACAAGAGTTCCACCTGTCAGGGGTACATGAGCCTTGCCTATAAAATGTTTACCGAAGCAGGTATCCCCTGCCGGATTATTACCGGTACGGGAAATGGGGAAAGCCATGGATGGAATATCGTGAAACTAAACGGTAAATGGTTTAACATAGACTGTACCTGGGATGATCCCTTAACCACAAGCGGCGAAAATATTGCCACTTATGATTATTTCTTAAAATCAGATAAAGATTTTAAGGATCATAGCAGGGATGAGGAATTTAACAATGAAGAGTTTTATGGTAATTATATAATGAGTAAGATGTCTTATAAGATATCCTATTAAGAAAGTAGTGTCAAGTACGGCACCTCTGTTTTATTGTAACCCTTTTATTTCCAACATAAAGCTGCCACCTGAGTAATCAAATTTATACTCAGATGGCGATTCTTGACTTATGGTCTATTATTCCCTGCCACTTAAATTTATATATAATAAAAAACAAATCAGTGTTCTGCCATTTATGGAAAGCCCCGGCTTTTTAAACCACCGCTTTCATAAGTTCAGTCCAATAATCATTTATATTGCTAAATACATGTTCTGCATGTTTATTAATATGTTCCTTCACTGCTTCATTATCACTTCCATTTGTTACAAATTTCAGAAATTTATCTTTTATTTGCTGCATAATATTACTTTGATTTTCTTGGTTCATTTGAGCAAACAAAGAAGCAATTTCAGAATTATTACTTTTGGAATCTTCCGCAGAATGCGTAATTCCCCCAAGAATATCTCTTATTGCTAACTCTTTTGCCGCTTGCTCACTTCTTTGGTTCTCCGCTGACCTTTTCTTTTCCAATTTTTCTTTTACACCCTCCGGCAATCTACTGCGTCCTACATTAAATTTCTCTTCAATTGACATATATCCATCATTAAGTAGATCAGAATTGTGACTATAATATTTATCTATTAATTCATTAAAACCTGCCCTGTCCGTTTCATCTACCAGATTCTCTGAGAAATATTTCAGTGCTGCCGTGGAACTTTCTAATTCTAAATTAGCTTCCCCCGAATCCAATTGTTTGCCATGAAATTCATCATACAAATCAATTCCCGCGTTATGTTCCCAACTAAAAACATCGTCCATTCCATCTGTGACCTGCATAAGTAATTGTTCTGTATTTTTTACCTCTTCATCTGACATATTATCATAAAATCCATTTTTATATAAATATTCGCTAAATATGAGCCATTGATCAGTTCCTTTCACCGCAAACTCATCAGTACTCCCATTTTCTATCTGTGCTGCGGCATTTTTTTGATATAATTCTTCTACATCCTTTTGCAGTTTATCTGCTCCTTCTTTACTCAATAATAGTCGCTTCGATTCCTCTGACAGGGAAACGGATACCGCAGGGTTATCCGCTATACCCCTTTTTTCAATTTCCTCTGTGATTCTTCCGTTCATATTATTTTTATTATTGAATTGAAAAGTATTCTGATTGATAACACGTTGTTGATATGCTCCCATAAAATAGCTATCTGTGTTAATATCCATATCTTTAGTCTCCTTGTTGGCCTGCTGACAGCAAAACCCATTTCTGCAAGCAGGCCGTTTCATTATTTATTAATTCGTCAATTCTGTTATAATAGGCAAATTTTCAATACCACTGCCATAATAAAAGTTCAGAACACTATAAAAATCAATTGGTTTTCCTGTATTCAAATCATAAACAAGGATATGCTCTCCGTATTGATAATCATCTGCTTCTAATCTTCTTGGTGTTGTTTTTCCGAGAATATCGACAAAAGAGGAATAGTAATAATGAGGAACGGATTGAAATTGTGATTCAAAATATGTATATAATGTATCCTCATCTAAGTATATCAACATTACATTATCCGATGATGCATAGGAAGACGAGTATGAATATGGTCCAGAGACAGCTTTTATTTTTACATAACTGATACTTTGTGTTCTCTGATTATAATTTCCGTCATATGAAAAATAATAATTTCTCTCCCAGTCAAGGTATTCAGTAGATGCTGTAGAACTTGTATTATAGACAAAAGTTCCATTTGCATATACATCATTATTACTATATTGTAAAACAAATTGCTGCAGGGAAGTAGTTAGCTTTATTATGCTTGAGTAACTTCCTGCCGGGTTTGTTGCATTTAACTGTAAGGAATAGGATTCCCCTAAAGTACTGTCAGAAGCTACTGCAAAGGCATAGTCTCCTTCAGGTAAACCATTTAACGCAATCAAATTACCGGAATAGTTCCCAATATTTGTTGGAGTTGCTGTTCCTGTTTCATAATCAATCATGTACAATACTGTCCAATAATCTGCATTATCTGAAATTAATCGTGCTATCATAAACGTATCTTTTGTCACAGTAAAAAAATAGAAATCTACATCATTACTTTCTGTTAAGCTGCCGCTAATAACTGTTCTGGGGTTGTCTGACAACAGGCTTGAAGACATTTGTCTTAATTGCGCTGATATATCTTTTACATTTTTATTGGTATCCACAATCATATGTGTTTCTGCAGATATATCGTTAATTTGTATACCACTTTCCTCATCCAAATTTGCTTGTGCTGATACTAATTCCTCAGTCTGATTATTTGTGATATCTTGTGTCTTAATAAAGTTTTCACTACTGTCATTATCAGGAATTTCAGACGCAAAAGCTGAAAATGAACCGCATATTAGGCTCAATGCCGCAGCAAATACCATAATACACTTAAATTTTTTTGACATAATTATTTCCTCCCTTTCTCAATTGCTTTCCTATCTTTTTGATATTATTAGTATTACTATTTTGCTTACATTTGCCGATTGTCAGATATTTTCATTTTTACATTGACATAATCATGCACCTCCTAGCGCGTGTTTGAAATTTATGGAAAGTGTGGAATGATAAAGTTTTAAAAATTCAATAAAATCTGATGCTGTACAACCGATTGCCCGTATGCCAGGTTTTTTGCCATATGAAGCAGTTATTAACTTTGATACCTTCAAAAAGGAGTAAGTTCAACAAGCTGCGGGCTATACAACAGCAATAATACTTGGAAATACCTGGTAACAACTTAATTTTACAGATAATTGAATATATTGTCAATGTTTTTTGCTTATTCTACATGTTTTATGTCTATTCTACATATTTTAAATAATATATTCCATTTGTATTTATATTATTAGTTTATACTTGATTTCCATGTTCACGGATTACCGCTAAAAATTTATTGCTATAAAATCCCCAATAGATTATAATAATAATAATCAACAGAAAATGAAACTGCACATATTAAGAATCCTATGTGCAGTGTAATTGTGCGTCTATTTTTAGGGAATAGCTACAGGCGATAATGATAATAAATAGGGGGGTAACAGGAATGATAAATAATAGCTTAGGGAGTAAGTGCGATTTATTTGCGGAAAATTATCGGATTTTACATAAGAATTTTAAGTGGGATTATACCAAGATGCACTATCTGGGAGCCCTGCTGTATACGGACGCCGGTTTAACAGTCAATGTGGAGGCAATTAAAAGTGCAAAAGAAATCATTAAGAAGAATACGGGCGTGTTTTCCTCTTTTAAAATATGCATAGAAAGGCAGTAAAATGTACATTATTATCGGACTGGGCAATCCAACCAGGCAGTATCAGGCAACGAGGCATAACATCGGTTTTGATGTCATTTCCCGCATATCGGAGGACTATCATATTCCCCTGGATTTTAAAAAACATAAGGCAATATGCGGAAGGGGATTTATTGAAGAGGAAAAGGTAGTAATTGCACAGCCCCAGACCTATATGAATTTAAGCGGGGAAAGTGTCAGGGAACTGGTGGACTTTTATAAAGTAACCCCGCAGGATATCATCGTAATCCATGATGACATCAGCCTGGCGGCAGGGCAGCTACGCCTTCGGGAAAAGGGAAGTGCCGGCGGACATAACGGTATCAAAAGTATTATCAGCCATCTGGGCACCCAGGAATTTCCCAGGATTAAAATCGGCGTGGGGGATAAACCCGCCGGATGGGATTTGGCCGACTATGTACTGTCCCGTTTTAAAGAGGAGGAAGAGTCCGCCATCCGGGATGCCGTTAAGAAATCCTCAGAGGCTGTAAAATCCATAATAAAAGATGGAATGGAATCGGCCATGAACATCTATAATAGAAAATAACAGAGTATTAAAATATAGCCCTTGAGCTTAAGCTTTAGGGGATTTTGCTATGGGTAATACCTGATAAAAGGAGGCAGCAGCTTGAAGACCTTTACCACCCCTCTGATGGAATTAAAAGAGTTTAATGACATAAAGAACAATTTAAAACGAAAAAACACGCCGATTCAGGTAACCGGTTGTATTGACTCACAGAAATGTCACCTTATCAGCGGTCTGAGTGAAGGCTATCTGTGGAAGTTGATTATAACCTATAATGACATAAAGGCTAAGGAAATCTATGAGGATTATAAATTATATGATAAAAATGTCTATCTGTATCCGGCAAAGGATATTATTTTTTACAGCGCGGATATTCATGGAAATGCAATTGTAAGGGATCGTTTAAAAATCCTTAAGCGTTTAATTGAAAAGGAGCCGGTTACGGTTATAACAACTTTAGACGGCGGTATGGATAAAATTCTCCCCTTGGATTTTATAAAAAAAAGAGTCGTTAATCTGAAGGAGGCAGGAAATCTGGACTTAACCAGACTTCAGACAGATTTAATCCATTTGGGGTATGAACGACAGGGACAGGTGGAGGGACCCGGGGAATACGCGGTCCGGGGCGGTATTCTGGACATCTTCCCACCGACGGAAGAATGCCCTTATCGTATTGAATTATGGGGCGACGAAGTGGATTCCATACGTTCCTTTGATATCAGCAGCCAAAGGTCCATTGAACGAATGGAAAGCCTCTGTATTTATCCGGCGGCGGAGATGATTCTGGATCAGGACAGAATGGCGGCGGGATTTAAAAAGATAGACGACGAGAAAAGAGAATATGTAAAAAAACTTAAAGAACAGGGAAAGAGGGAGGAAGCCGCACGTATCGAGGAGATTACCTCGGAATTTAAGGAAAACCTGGAGAGCTTTCAGGGCTCTGTGGGAATTGACAGCTATATCAAGTATTTTTATAATAACACGGTTTCCTTTTTCGATTATTTTGACGGGGATAATTCGGTGATTTATTTGGATGAGCCCGGCAGAATACAGGAAAAAGGGGAAGCGGTGGAAACGGAATTCAGGGAGGGCATGATAGGCAGGATTGAAAAAGGCTATATCCTTCCCGGTCAGAGTGATGTCATTTACGGCTATAAGGAGCTTTTGGCAGGCTTAAACCATAAAACCACATTATTGCTAAGCACCATGGATTATAAAATTCCTTATTTTACCATCAAGAGCAGATGGGATTTTACGGTCCGTTCCATAAATCCTTATAATAATAATTTTGACATTCTGGTAAAGGATTTGCAGAAATGGAAGAAAAGCGGTTACCGGGTCCTGCTGTTATCCGCATCCAGAACCCGGGCAAAACGCCTCAGTGAGGATTTAAGGGACCATGATTTAAATGCCTTTTACAGTGAGGACATGAACAGGGTCATCAAAAAGGGTGAAATTATGGTTATCTGCGGTAGCCTTCACCGTGGATTTGAATATCCTCTGATTAATCTTGTCATTATTTCCGAAAGTGATATTTTTGGCGCGGAGAAGAAAAAAAGAAGAAAGTTTAAGGAATATGACGGTAAAAAGATACAAAGCTTTACGGATTTAAACATAGGCGATTATGTCGTCCATGAAAACCATGGCTTAGGAATTTACCGGGGCATAGAAAAAATTGAAGTAGATAAGGTAACGAAGGATTATATTAAAATTGAATACGGCGGAGGAGGCGTGCTGTACATCCTTGCAACAGGCCTGGATGTGATACAGAAATATGCCGGTGCAGGCAGCAGGAAACCCAAATTAAATAAACTGAATTCGCCGGAATGGAAAAATACCAAGGCAAAGGTCAGGGGAGCCGTTAAGGAAATTGCCAGGGAACTGGTGGAGTTATATGCCGCCCGCCAGGCAAAGGAAGGCTTCCAGTTTGATTGCGATACCGTATGGCAGAAGGAATTTGAAGAAATGTTTCCCTATGAGGAAACCGACGACCAGTTCAGGGCAATTGAAGAAACCAAACAGGATATGGAAAGCAAACGGATTATGGACCGGTTAATCTGCGGGGATGTGGGTTACGGCAAGACGGAGATTGCCATCCGTGCCGCTTTTAAAGCGGTTTCCTACGGCAAACAGGTGGTATTTTTAGTACCTACCACAATCTTAGCCCAGCAGCATTATAATACCTTTGTACAGAGAATGATGGATTTTCCCGTGAGCATTGATATGCTCTCCCGGTTTAAGACGGCCGCCCAGCAGAAAGCGGTAATAGAACGGTTAAGAAAAGGCAGTCTGGATATCGTAATCGGAACTCACAGGGTACTTTCAAAGGATGTCCAGTTTAAGAATCTGGGGCTGTTAATTGTGGATGAGGAACAGCGGTTTGGAGTCACCCATAAAGAAAAGATAAAACGGCTGAAAAAGGACGTGGATGTATTGACTCTTACTGCAACCCCGATTCCCAGGACTCTTCATATGAGCTTAATCGGCATAAGGGATATGAGCGTTTTAAATGAACCTCCGGTAGATCGGATGCCAATTCAGACCTATGTCCTGGAACATAATGAAGAGATAATCAGGGAAGCCATACACCGGGAATTGGCCAGAAACGGACAGGTGTATTATGTATACAACCGGGTTGACGGCATTGATGAAATTGCCGGTAAGATAGCCAGGCTGGTGCCGGAGGCCAACGTATCCTTTGCCCATGGGCAAATGGGTGAACGGGAATTGGAGCGGATTATGTTTGACTTTATTAACGGTGAAATTGATGTCCTGGTATCCACCACCATTATTGAGACAGGGATTGACATTTCAAATGTAAATACCATGGTTATTGATGATGCGGACCGCCTTGGGCTTTCCCAGCTGTATCAGCTTCGGGGCAGGGTGGGAAGGTCCAGCCGCACCGCGTATGCATTTCTGATGTATAAAAGGGATAAGATGTTAAAGGAAGTGGCTGAAAAAAGGCTTCAGGCCATCAAGGAATTTACGGAGCTTGGTTCAGGCTTTAAAGTTGCCATGCGGGATTTGGAAATCCGGGGTGCCGGCAATTTATTAGGCGCACAGCAAAGCGGCCATATGGAAGCGGTGGGGTATGATCTGTACTGCAAGATGTTAAATGATGCCGTCCGTTCCATGAAAGGCGAAGTACAGGAGGAGGAAACCTTTGATACTGCGGTGGATATGGACATTGATGCATTTATCCCGGCAACCTATATTAAAAGTGAATTTCAGAAGCTGGACATCTACAAGCGTATAGCCGAAATTGAAAATGAAGAGGAATTGCTGGATATGAGGGAGGAACTCCTGGACCGGTTCGGAGATATGCCTTCTTCCGTTGATAATTTATTGAATATAGCTTATATGAAATCCATCTGCCACAGTGTATATGTAACCTCCCTGGTATACCGGAACGAAGAGGTCAAGCTGGTTATGTATAATAAAGCAAAACTGAAGGTGGAGAAAATTCCGGAGCTGATTCACAAATATGAACCGTCCTTAAAACTGATACCGGAAGCCAACCCGTATTTTACTTATTCCTTAAAGAAAACAGGGAAAACAGGCAAGATGGATGTCACAAGCCTATTTGATTATGTGAAAAAGCTGCTTTGTGATTTAAAACTATTGTTAGAAGAAGAAAAATAATTTATAATAATAAAGAAAAAATGACAGAAAAATAGGTGACAGAAATAAACTTAAGTTTTTAATCAGAATTAGGCAGGAAACACCGCCTTTCCGGAGCATGTTTGAAAAATCATTGCACCGCTGTGACCGCCCCACTTTGGAGTATTCTGCGTCGGGGTTTTGGAAACGTGGGTCCCACTACGCTCTCTAAATTGCTCCTTGCCTCCCGCAAATTGGAGCGTCCAGCCCGGCACAAGCATTTTTCAGACACACTCTGGATTGTACTACGAAGAAAAAATACCGCTTTGGCGGATGGATAGGAGTTCCCATGAAGAATAGTATAAGAAAATTATTTATTTTAAACCTGCTGGCCGTAATGCTTGTAGCAGCCACGGCTTGTTCCGGGAAAACCGGTGGAGATCAGGAAAGTACCAAAAACAATGCCGCATCGGAAGAGAACGGGAAGGATGAAACTTTGGATACAGGAAAAGAAACCACTGTTCCGGTGGACAGCAGTATTTTTAAAAAAGTGGTTGTTAAAGTAGGAAAAGAGGAAGTAACCTACAGTGAAGCCGTGATTTATTTTCAATACATTAAAGCCCAATATGAATCCTATTTTGGCGACCAGATATGGACCTATGATTTCGACGGCCAGAGCTTTGGGGAAATGGCGAAGCAGGAAATTATGAATATGATAGCCCAGACCAAGATTGCCTGTGCTAAGGCGGATAAGTATGGTGTCGAGATTACGGAAGAGGACGAAGCCCAGATTAAAGAAAATGCAAAGACTATGTTTGCAGATATTACAGAAGAAGATAAGGCGCGTTACGGTCTGACTTTAGAACTTGCAGAGAAGTTCTACCATGATAATATGATTTTTGAAAAAGTATACGATGCCGCAACTGTGAATGTGGATACGGATGTTTCGGATGAAGAAGCCGAACAGATAACCATTGACCACCTGTTGGTCCTTACCACAAAAACGGATTCGAACGGCGAGAAAATATCTATGAGCAAAGAAGAGAAAGAAAAAGCTTACAAAAAGGCAGAAGAATTGCTGAAACAGGCAAAGGAAACAGATAATTTTTATAACCTTGCGGAGGCGAATACCGAGGATTCCAATGTAGAATATACATTTGGCAAGGGTGAAATGGTAGAAGAATTCGAAGATGCGGCCTTTGCCCTAAAAACTGGAGAAATCAGCGATATTGTTGAAACCGAATACGGTTATCATATCTTATATTGTGTAAGTGATTATAATGAAGATGCAACCCTGGAGAAGAAAGAGGAAATCATTGCGAAAAGACAGGATGACACCTTTAAAGATTTATATGCGGATTGGGTCACTGATCTTAATATTAATATTAATGAGAAAGTCTGGGGCAGCATGAATTTTGATTCGGAATCGGAAGAATCTGCGGAAGAACCAACCGGGGGCAATACCGGGGAAACCACAGGGGAATCAGCGGACAACTAGCGTGTCAGCACACCAGAGCGTGTTTGAAAAATCATTGCACCGTTCTGACCGCCCCACTTTGCGGTACTCTGCGTCGCAATTACGGGAGCGTAGCACCACTACGCGCCCATAATCGCTCCTTGCCTCCCACAAAGTGGAGCATCCAGCCCGGCACAAGCATTTTTCAAACACACTCTAGGCATATGCCTCTGATTAAGATGCCTGTGCTTTGGTTTGGATGGTTTTTCCGGCCAATATTACCAGCCGGGCGGTAGCAATGCCAAAAACTGCTCCGGCTAAAACATCCGTAGGATAATGGCAGAATAAATATACCCTGGAAAAACCAATCAGAAAAGCTAATAAATATGCCGGGATACCCCAATATTTATTGGAGTAAAAAATAACGGTGGCGGCGGTAAAGGATGACATGGTATGCCCGGAAGGGAAGGAAAAGGTGCCTGGTTTTTTAATAAGCATTTCAACATCCGGAAAACGGATAAAGGGTCTGTCCCTCGCAAATAATATTTTCAGGATTCTGTCTCCTAATAAATATTGAAAACTTAATGCGGTGGTTAACAAGATCCCGTAAGGTCTGGTCCTTTTATTCAGGAGCAGTAAAAAGGCAATGGCAATCCAGATTAAGCCCGAATCACCCAAAGAAGTAATTGCAATCATGGTTTTATCTAACAGGGGTGTATGTAAATGATTCAATGTATAAAATAATATGAATTCATCTGCCTGCTGAATTAAATTCAAATCTGTAATCTCCTTTCTGAACCTCGGCAATAAGCGAAAACCATGCTTTAGCTGCAAGCAAGCTTGAATTTCCTCGTTCTGCTTTCATTATATCGTAATCCGGGTCTGTATAGAAGCCGGCGGCTTGTACTATTTAACAAAAATTTAAGCTTATTCTAATGATTCGGAGATTGACAAAGACAAATTCTGGGGTTAAGCTAACAATGGGTATAATTTAACGAATAATTGGGTGAAGGGTTCAGAAAATAATTGTTACGAAGGCCTTAAAACCGCCCGCGTGGTAAAAGTACACAGATAGGAGTCGGAGATGATAGAAATTAAAAATTTAACCAAAGTTTATAAGCTTACCAAAAAACAGATGGCGGAACAAAAGACAAAGAGAAATATAAAAAAAGCGGCGGATAATATAAGCCTGTCTGCCAAAAAGGGTGAAATATACGGACTTCTGGGACCTAACGGGGCGGGCAAGACAACGGTCCTAAGATGTGTGGCAACATTATTAAACCCCACAACCGGTGAAATAACCGTATGCGGCTGCGACACGGTGAAGGAACCAAAGAAGGTAAGGGAGTCCATTTCATTTTTAACCAATGAAATAAAACTGGATCCCCAGTTTTCACCGAAGTATATGTTTAATTTCTTTGGCAGGCTGCATGGGATGGATGACAAAACCATAGATGAGAGAAGAGAGTTATTATTTAACTATTTTGGCATCCAGGATTTTAGGGATAAAAAGATCAATGAGCTGTCAACAGGTATGAAACAGAAGGCCTCCATTGCGGTCAGCCTAGTTCATGACCCGGAAGTGGTCATATTTGACGAGCCCACTAACGGGCTGGACATTGTGACGGCCAGGAGTGTGACCGATTATCTGAAATTATTAAAAGAAGAAGGAAAAGCGGTTATTGTCTCCACGCATATTATGTCCGAAGCAGAAAAACTGTGCGACCGAATCGGAATTATTATCAACGGCCGTAAGGTGATGGACGGAACGCTTTCTGAAATTCTCAAAGAAACAGGAACAGAGGATTTAGAGGATGCGTTCTTTGAACTTTACAAAGAATACAGTAAAGAGGAGGCTTAATATGAACGGAGCAAAACAAATTATTAAAAAGGAATTGACCAGGGTGTTTACCGATAAAAAATTAGTTATCAGTTTATTTATATTGCCCGCGGTATTAATTATCGGAATCTATTACTTTATGGGACAAATGCAGACGGCCATGGTAAATGAGATAGAAAAGCATGTTTCCACCATAGACATCCAGAATGTCCCGGAAGATTTTAAGGAAACTTTAGCCTCCTTAAAGTTTGATGCTCATATTCAGTATTTGGAACCGGATGAGGACCTTACGGCTGTTAAAAAAGATATTTTAAACGGAACTACCGACCTTTTGGTTGTATTTGAAGAGGATTTTTTAAATAAAGTCAGCACTTATGAAACCGGAGGCGTTATTCCCGAGGTAAAAACCTATTATAATAACTCAGAAGATTATTCAAATGCCGCCAGAAACAATTTTGTAGATACAGTACTATCCGCATACCAGCAAAAGCTTTTAAAGGAACGGTTTGAAGATATCGATCAGCTGACGGTGTTTCGTGTTGATGTGGATCCGGAATCTTCCGTTATTGTGGATGATAAAAAGGCTAAAGGAAAAATTTTCGGAATCCTGCTTCCCTACCTTATTACGCTGATGCTGTTTCAGGGAGCCATGAGCCTTGGAATTGATGCCATTACCGGGGAAAAAGAACGGGGGACTATGGCCAGCATGCTTTTAACGCCTTTAAATAGAAGAGAAATCGTGGTAGGTAAGTTAATATCCGTATCCATACTTGCAGGCCTTTCAGCAGCCGTATACGCCGTTTCCATGGTATTTGCCATGCCGGTAATGGTAAGCGGCTTCGGGAGTGATAGTCTGGAAGGACTTAGTTTAAAATTCTCTGCCGTTCAGGTAGCGGAGCTTCTTGTCATATTAGCCGTCATGGTTTATTTATATGTTGCGATAGTTGCACTAGCTTCTGTGCTGGCCAAAACCGTCAAGGAAGCTTCTGCTTTTGTGTCCCCGATTTTAATCATTGTCCTTGTGGCCGGTATGGCTACCATGTTTTCCGGCAATGAGGAAAAATCTTTGGGTATGTTTGCAATACCGGTATACGGAAACGCCATTTCCATACAAAATATTCTGACGGGAGAACTGACGCCCGTGCAATTCACAGCCACCGTAGGCGGTACGCTGTTACTGGCTGTTATTTTAACCGTGTTAATAACCAAAGCCTTTAACAGTGAGAAAGTTATGTTCAATGCATAATTTTAGACACATGCATGGGAGTTGAAATGAATAATAAAACCGGAAACAGTAATAATAAAAGAAATATTAAATTGATACTGGAATATGACGGAAGTGCTTATGCCGGCTGGCAGCGTCTGGGCCTGATCTCCGGGAAGCGTTCCATTCAGGGCATATTGGAGGAATGCCTGTCCGGCTGTTTACAGGAAGACATTAAGATAATCGGTTCCGGCAGAACGGACGCAGGCGTCCATGCCCTGGGACAGGTTGCTAATTTCCATTGCATTTCTAATCGGTCTGTAAAGGATATGACGGCAGAATTAAATGTCCTTCTGCCGGGGGATATTAAAGTACACAATATGGAAGAGGTGGATGAAGAATTCCACAGCCGGTATTCTGCTAAAGCTAAGACCTATGAATATCGTATTGATCAGGGTGAAGTACAGTCCGTATTTACCAGAAAATATACTTACCACGTACCGGAGCCTCTTGATATTAACGCCATGAATAGGGCCGCTGCCTTTTTAACCGGTATCCATGATTTTAAAGCTTTTTCAACCGACAGAAAAGACGGCGGATCTACGGTGAGGACAATTGAGAATATTAGAATATACAGGCTGGAAGCTGCAAAATTTCGTAACCCTTCAAATGAGGCAAGAATTGCCATAACCGGCGACGGATTTCTTTACAATATGGTCAGAATTATAATGGGCACTTTAATAGAAATTGGGAAAGGAATAAAAAGGCCGGAGGATGTCCCGGTAATCCTGGAAGAAAAAAAGCGGCAGCAGGCAGGAATGACGGTAAGTTCCCAGGGTTTATTCCTTTTAGAAGTCAAATATTGATCTCCTGAATATAAAAATTTTACTAAAATTATATATATTAACGTATAAATTTTTCCTTTTGACAAACAATAATAACCATAAGTACCACATTATGAATATCATGCAAAATGGAGGAATTAAATATGAAAGCCACAGGAATCGTTAGGAGAATAGATGACCTGGGACGTGTTGTCGTCCCCAAAGAAATTCGGCGCACACTGCGTATAAGGGAAGGAGACCCGCTTGAAATATTTACGGACAGAGAAGGAGAAATCATACTCAAGAAATATTCACCTATAGGAGAGCTGGGACTATTTGCTAAACAGTATGCTGATTCCCTGGCGCAGACAACGGGGCATATTATTGCTATATCCGATAAGGATCAATTTGTTGCAGCATCCGGCAGTATGAAACGGGAGCTGCTGTCCAAAGCGATTACACCGGAATTGGAACAGGCCATAAATGACAGAGAGAATATCTTAGCTGCCAAGGAGGATAAAAATTTTATAAAAGTTGTCACAGATGATGACACGGATTATTCTTACGAGGCTATCTGGCCGATTATCAGTGAAGGGGATGCAATTGGTTCCGTAATATTGCTTTCGAAAGATCCGAAAGTAAAATTTGGCGATGTGGAGAATAAGCTGGCAAGTACGGCCTCTTATTTCTTGGGAAGACAGATGGAACAGTAATATACGGTTATAATTCAGAGAGTTTTTCATAATTGCTTATGCTTATGGGAAACTCTTTTTTTAGATAGGAAATTGCATCCTATTCGATAAAAAAACCCGCCGGGAGATGCGCATGATTAAAATCGGCTTAGCGCAGCAATTTGGGTTCCAATTTCTTTATATGATTTTCTAACGAATTTCTATCAATTAGAGCAGGTACTACTCCTTGCCTGGAAACGCAGAAGCCTGCAGCATAAGAAGCGATTTTTATAGAAGTCTCTAAAGAATATCCATCAATCAAATAGGCGGCTAATGCAGCAATAAACGCATCGGCACCACCAGTGGAGTCAATAGATATAAATTCAGCAGCAGAAAGGTATTTTGAAATACCGTCAGACGTACGTAAATAACATCCTTTATGACCTAGAGTTATTATGACGATAGGAATTCCCTTTTTAATAAAATATTCGGCTTGTTTTTCCACAGAAGTTTCATAAGGACATAAAACAGAAGCTTCATTTTTATTTGGAATAAAAACATCTATTTTTTTTAGGAGTAAATCTGATATTTGTTTAATAGATGCAGGTTTAAGAATAACGTTTATATTATATTTTTGTGTGAATTTTAAAGTTTCTACAATAGTTTCTATAGGGATTTCAGTTGCGATAAGACAATATACTGCGTTTTCAAATAACCGTTCCATGGAATTAATATCCTGCGGCTGAAGATACTCATTGGCGCCGGGCATGATAGTAATACTACTTTCAGCATCTTGTTGTACATGGATATAAGCTTTTCCTGTAATTGATTTCGTATCCCGGCATATTCCTTGAGTAAATACGTTCTCTCTTTTTAATGTTTCAAATATTAATGAAACATCGTAATCATTACCGATTTTTCCGAGTAAATATACTTCACAGCCTAATTTTGCTACGCCTATTGCCTGATTGGATCCCTTTCCGCCTAAGGAGGTTGAACAGGAGTTAGCTGTAATTGTTTTTCCTGATTGAGGTAATTCATCTACATTTAATATTACATCTATGTTTATGCTGCCAATAACGATTACTTTTTTTGTTCTGCGGGTGGAAGGTATGTCAATGCTCTCTTCATGATCTAAATTGAGTTGTGAAGAAAAACAGTTTTCAATACTGTTATCGTTTTTATTTTCACACTGAGTAATTAGGTTATTGCATATGTATTGGCCAAATTCGAAATAAGGAATTTTATTACTTGATATAGGAGGAAAAGAAATTGCTTCTCGAATATCGTCTCTAAGACTAACCAAGGATATGTCGGCCGGAATGTAATAGTGCAATTTGTTCATTTGTTCGTAAAGCTTTAGCGCCAGGGCAAAATGTGTGGTGACAACACCAGTGACTTTTTGAGACAAAATTTTTGAACAATATTTGGAGTCATTAATAAATAGCTGTATATTGTCAGAAATAGTAATATGATTATCAAATAGGCACTTTTTAAACCCATCAAAAACTAAATTAGATCGCTGGCTGTTTTCCTTCATTAAGCATGCAATATTTGTGTGTTTCTGATCGATTAATTTCTGAGTAATGAAGTAGCCCATCTTTATAAAATCAATATGAGGTGAAAGATAATCATTAGAGTTATTTATATATGAAATGAAAATGTTTTGTGCTTTAAAATAATGTTCATACTGTTGGCTTTTGTTATTGACGGGTTCCCAAAGAACTCCGTCTGCCTTGTGTTTACACAAAGAAGTAATGTGACGTAATTCAGTATCTGTATCGTTGAGGCTGTCATAAACGAGAACACTATATCCTTGTTTTTGAGCGTTATTTATAAACCCATTTATCATTAAATTGGTTTCGGAAGCGGAACGGAGTAATAAACCTAAAATAAATGTTTTGGCATTAGAAATATTTTTAACTGTTGCATAAGGAGTGTAATTATATTCTTTTACAAGTTTTAGTACCCTATTGCGCGTTTCGATATTAATGTTATCTGCTTTGTTATTTACAATTTTTGAAACGGTTGATATTGAAACATTTGCCATTTTAGCAATTACTTTTATTGTCATAAGAAAATTCTCCTTTTACCTTATTTTCACTTATTCTTAGTTAGAGGTAATTGGGAAATTATATAGTTTTCTGAATATACCATAACAATTAATACAAATTTCATAGCTTCAGTTGCCTTTCGGGCAAAATTCAGCTCTGAAATTGTATTAATTGAATGGTATATAAATTCAAAAATCTTATTTCGCAATTACCTTATTTTTATTATGTTATAAAAAAATAATTTTGTCAATGGGAAAACAAAGATTATAATATACATTATTCACAAGAAAACATTTTCTTAAATGGTTTTAATTAACAAATTGCAAAAACAGATTGACACTAAAATAATACTAATGTACAATTAATTTACAGGAAAAAAGTTTAGGGAAGAAGTTTCGCACAAGTGTTAAAGACTTTTACCTAGTACAGCATTGCATAAATTTCACTTAATATCAGTGCCTGATATTTGCGTCAGAGCAAGGCAGAGGAGGGAGGCGTAGCGGTGTTCTACGCTGACTGACGATAACGCGGCACTGGCGGAAATAGCGGGTGCTGAATTAAGCGATAATTGTGCAAGGCTGTACTAGGAATTGCAGGAAGGGTAGGAAAACTTATTTGGATTATGAGAGTGCTCGATTATGTGAAAGGAGAATTATGGTAAAAGAAGAAGTTAAAAAAGAGTGGGGCGAGTTTACAAGTTCTAAAATGAAAGAGGGAAATTCGCTAGATCAGGCCAAGCTTATTAAGAGACTTGAGAAACCTAAAGGCAAGGTGGATGTTGTTCTTGATACGGATACGTATAACGAGATAGACGATCAATTTGCAGTTTCCTATTTGATTAAATCAAATGAAAAGCTAAATTTGAAAGCTATTTATGCAGCACCGTTTTACAATAGCAAATCATCAGGACCTTCTGATGGAATGGAAAAAAGTTATAATGAAGTCATGAATATTCTGGAAATGCTAGAGAGAGAGGATTTAAAAAAAGTAGTTTATAGAGGCTCAAGGGAATATTTATCTTCTGAGTCGATACCAGTTATATCAGATGCGGCTTCGAATCTTGTTGAAAGAGCAATGGAATATTCAGAAGAAACCCCGCTTTATGTTATAGCCATTGGGGCAATTACTAATGTGGCATCAGCTTTAATTATGAAACCAGAGATAAAAGACCGTATAGTTTTAATATGGCTCGGAGGAAATGCAACTCATTGGCCGCATAATAAGGAATTCAACCTGTATCAAGATGTGGCAGGAGCAAGAGTGGTATTTGGATGTGGAGTTCCATTGGTTCAACTGCCTTGTATGGGAGTTGTGTCTGCGTTTACGACAAGTGGGCCGGAACTGGAATACCATTTACGCGGTAAAAATAAACTTTGCGACTATTTAATAGATGTTACTACAAAAGAAGCAGAACTGTGCTATGGAGGTTCCACATGGACTAGACCAATTTGGGATGTAACAGCGGTAGCATGGTTATTGGATGGAGATTTTGAAGAAGATTGCATAATTCACAGCCCGATTCCGGAATACGATGACAGATATTCGTTTGATTACAATAGACACTTTATTCGTTATGTATATCACATAAATAGGGATAATCTGTTTGCAGATTTATTTGAAAAACTGGTTCGCTAATATCAGTAAAGATATTTTCGATAGACAACGTGAACAATCGGCAGAATGCCGGAACAAGAAAAAGGAGGAGCTAAAATGAAATTTATAAAATTAACGGCATTATTAGTAACAACAACATTATTGGTATCTTTATATTTAACAGGATGTGGTAATTCGTCATCTGAAAATGAAAGCACAGCGGATGCAACGATTGACTCAACGGAAACAAGTGAATCGGATGCAAATAGTAAGCAGCCATATGCTGGAGTGACAATCAACTGGATATCTCAAGGCGTAGGAGACAGTGGCTGGGAAGGTCTAACTAAACCTATTCTTGAAGAATTTGAGAAAGAAACAGGTATTCATGTTAATGCAGAATTTTATTCGTTTAATGACCTGTTCGAAGTTATTGAAACAAAATCCGCATCTGGAACAACTGACTTTGATGTTATGAGTGTGGATGTGACATATGTGTCAAAATACGGTTCAAGCGGTTATCTTGAACCATTGGACTCTTTCTTTACGGAGGAAGAAAAGAAAGAATGGACAGATGCTGCATATAGTGCAGGATGCTGGGAGGATATAATGTATGCGGCTCCGGAAAATACTTCTACGCAAATTCTTTGGTATAATAAAACATTACTGGATGAAGCCGGAATTACAGTTCCGGAAAATGATGGAGAAAACAGACTAACTTATGAACAAATAGCTGAATTGGCTAAGCAGGGATTGGAAAAATTAGATCCGGACGGCTCCAAAGGTCTTATTGGATTTGATTTTCAACAGGTAAGTAGAGTATATCAGATGAACATGCTTCCCAATTCTATGGGGGGAGCTAATATCGGCGAAGATGGTTTTTCAGTAGATGGTGTAATTAATTCAGATGCTTGGATTAATTCTGTGACGTGGTACCAAAATCTAGTGAAAGAAGGAATTGCATCCCAAGGTTATGATGCAGATCAATTACCGGAATATTTCTACGCTGGGAAAATGCTCTTCATGGTTGGAGGAACTTGGACACCCACAAGTATGACTTCTGAAGATGAAATTGGATACACATATGCACCATGCTTTGAAGGATATGAGGATAAAGCTGCAACGTCAACAGGAAGTTGGTATTTTGGAGTCAATTCAAATTCCAAACAAAAAGAAGCCGCAGCAGAATTTATAAAATACTTTACATTAGGTGAAGGAAATGATATGTGGTTAGAAATCAATGGAGATATGCCTTGTCGTGTTGAGAAACTTGAAGAAATTATGGCTGATGATTCGGATTATGCAGGATACTTAAAAATTGGTGCATATGAAGCGCAAAATTCAGCAGTTGCACGTGCGGTTACACCAGCATTTGGTGAGTATTCTACAATACTGGATCTAACATGGGAAGATGTACGAAATGGTGCCGATGTAAAAGAAGCACTTGATAGTGCCGTATCAAAAATTAATGCGGCAACAGCGGCTTACAAATAATGATGTTTTATTAGCTGCAAAATGGCTATTGGCTATTTTGCAGCCATTGTATTAAAGAATATTGACTTGGGACGTGCCTTAATTAGTTTTGACGAAACCTACAAATGTCCTCTGGCTTCATTACCAGAATGTCATATTCGGTAACGAAGTGGTGAGGATTACAGGAAAAAATAAAAAGTCCACAGCATCTGAATGTATTATAACCACAAAATCAAAAAGGAAGGAAAGTATGGTAATTAGCTTCAATAAATATCATACAGAGGTATTATGGGTAGTATTTACATTAAAAATAAATGGCTGCCATATTTGCTGGTTGCGCCAATCGTTATACTAATTTGTTTATTTAAGATTTATCCTATCGTGGACAGTGTTATTCAGGGGTTCCGCCTTAAAGAATCATGGACGTTGGATAATTATAAAATGTTGTTTGCAGATAAGACATTTTGGGACTCATTAATTGTTACATTAAAGTTTAATATAGTAATTATCCCGTTACAGATAATTGTTTCCTTTATTATGGCGATGCTGGCTAACGTTAAAGTTAAAGGAATAGAGACCTTTAGAACAATATTCTATTTGCCATTTTGTATATCACTAACAGTATCAACATTAATATGGCAAACGATGTTAAACAATAATAATGGTGTAATGAACAGTCTTTTAAATTTATTTGGATTTGAGTCACAAGGTTTTTTAATTGATAAGAAGTGGGCATGGCTGTCTATTATTTTAATTGCATCCTGGAGAGGATGCGCATATTGGATGATGTTTATCTTAGCAGGACTTAAGAATATTGATCGTGCACTTTATGAGTCGGCTAAAATAGATGGGGCGGGATTCTTTGGAATTCTATTTAAAATTACAATTCCACTTTTGAAAAATGTACTTTTATTTGTATTTGTAGCAAATACAACAGCTAATTTTCTGTTATTTGCACCTATTCAAATCGCAACGGAAGGTGGACCGCAGGGCAGTACGAATGTTTTGATGTATGAAGCATACAAATCGGCATTTAAATATTCTAACCGGCCAAGATCTTCTTGCATTGTTACAATATTGCTGATTATTGTAGTTGCTGTTTGTTTTATTCAAAACAAATTTTTGAATGAAAAGGAGGTGTAGATTGTGGAAAAAAATATTAATAAAGTTGCAAAAAATACTTTTTTATATATTGTATTAATAATAATGGTGATTATTTCATTGTTTCCAATTTTTTTCTGCCTGTCTGCATCTTTTAGAACACAGGAAGATTTATTTAGTAATATGTTTCCGTTTAGTACTAGATCTTTAATCCCAACAGAATTTACATTTGAAAATTATTTAATAATTTTTAGGGATTATAATTTTATTAAACCTATTTTGAACACACTTTTAGTAACTGGTATATCTATCTTCTTCGGATGTTTAATTAATTCTGTTGCTGCATTTGCATTTTGCTGTTTTGAATTTAAAGGAAAAAAAATAATATATCCGCTAGTTCTAATATCTTTTATGGTTCCATTTGAAGCAATTGCAATTCCACTTTACAATATAACAGATAAATTGCATATGGTAGACACCTATTCCGGTATGATTGTTCCGGCAATTGCAGATGGATTAGTGACTTTTTTATTTATTCAATTTTTTAGAGATATATCACCTAGTCTTATAGAAGCAGCACGTGTGGATGGTGCGAAATGGTCGGTAATATTTATAAAAATTATTATGCCGATTACAACTTCTGTTTTTATTACTGCAGGTCTTATGATTTTTATGAATCAATGGAATTCTTATTTATGGCCTTTGCTTGTGGCACGTTCGAAGGAAATAAGAACAATACAAATTGCATTAAGTCAATTTAGCGGTGAGCGAACTATAAAATGGACATATATATATGCGGGTTCTATGATATCGGCAATTATACCAATTACATTGTTCCTTCCTCTGCAAAAATACTTTGTAGAAGGCATTACGAGTGGAAGTGTTAAGGGCTAACAGGAGAAAACGCATGAAAAAAATATTGATAATTGGAAGTTTAAACATTGACATGGTTATTGAAGTTGAACATACACCGGTTGTAGGAGAAACAATAATGGCCCAAAATATGGAAATGATACCTGGAGGAAAAGGAGCTAATCAGGCATGTGCTGCAGGTAAATTAGGAGCGGATATTACGATTCTTGGAGCGGTAGGAAATGATATGTATGCGGACATACAGATGAGAAGCCTGTCAGAAGCCAATGTAGACGTATCATATATTATTCGCCGAGAAAAAGCAAATACAGGTCTGGCAGTAATTACAGTAAATAAAGATGGCGATAATAATATTATTGTCATAGCTGGAACGAATGCCACATTATCAAAAGAGGATATTGATAATAATGTAGATTTAATAAAAAGTTGCGATATTGTTATTTTTCAATTGGAAATTCCTCTTAATACAGTAGTTTATGCAGCTAAAATAGCAAAAGAAAATAATAAGACAGTAATTTTGGATCCAGCACCTGTACCGGAAAAATTTCCGGAGGAATTATATCAATATGTAGATATTATTAAACCAAATGAAACAGAATTATCAATGCTGACAGGTGTCAAGGATATTGATGGGAATTTGGAAACGGCAGTTGATATAATTAGAAATAAAGGGGTGAAAGATGTAATAGTCACATTGGGTGGCAATGGAGTTTATATAAGTTCGGAAAAAAATGGTTCTTTTATAATTCCGGCCAATAAAGTTGACGTGGTTGATACTACGGCAGCAGGGGATGCTTTTACTGCGGCAATGGCTATTGTACTGGCAGAAGGAAAGGATTTAAAAACAGCAATTGAGTTTGCTAATGCTGTGGCGGCTATAGTGGTTACAAGAAAAGGTGCACAGTTTTCTATACCGGAACTGAAAGAAGTTTTAGAATACATCAATCTAAAAGAGGAGAACGGTTAAGCGCCTGCATATAATTTTGAGAATACAGTAAGTCCTTACAGAGTGAATGCTTTGCCGGGATTTTAAAAATTTGGTGATAGAAAGGGGAAAATAGAATGAAGAATGTAGGATTTGTGGGATTGGGAATTATGGGGAAGCCAATGGCAAGGCAACTTTTAAAAAATAATATAAAGGTTATGGTAAATGATTTAGATGAAAAAAGTGTTAGGGAAATAGAAAAATCAGGGGCAATGCGTGCAACACGAAAGGAAATTGGTAAAATATGTAACATTATATTTACAATTTTACCAAATGGAGCAATTGTAAAATCGGTATTATTTGGGAAAGATGGAATATGTGAAGAAATAAAAGAAAATAGTATTGTGTGTGATATGAGCTCGGTGACACCGACAGAATCTCAAGAATGTTTTGAAAAATTGGCAATGAAAAAGGTAGGATTTGTAGATGCTCCTGTAAGCGGTGGAGAGCCAAAGGCGATAGATGGCACTTTAGCTTTTATGGTTGGTGGAAATGAAGAAGATTTTAATTCTTTAAAACCTTATTTTGAAATTATGGGATCATCTGCGTTGTTAATTGGTGGTTCAGGAAGCGGAAGCATAGCTAAACTTGCTAATCAGATTATTGTCAATAACACAATTGCAATTGTGTCGGAAGCATTTGTTTTTGTTTCTAAAGCAGGAGTTGCTCCTGAAAAGGTGTATAGTGCAATTCGAAATGGATTGGCAAGGAGTGCAGTTTTGGATGCGAAAATTCCGATGATTCTTGCACGTAATTTTAAACCTGGAGGAAAAATTGCCGTTAATCATAAAGATATTAAAAATGTTATTCAAACGGCACATTCAAATGATGTTCCGATTCCTTATACAGCTCAATTATTTGAGATTCTACAAACATTGAAGGTAGCTGGTTATATGGAAGAAGATCATAGTGCTATTGTCAAATATTTTGAACAACTGTCAAATACATTGGTAGAGAAAAAGAGTTGTGATAATGACTTAAAAAATCTGTAAGCGGAAAAATGAGGTCTAAGTGATGAATGAGAATATAAATCTTCTGTATAAATATCCAATACCGGATGAAAAATATGTTGATACTAAATTAAATAGCGAAATTATTAAAGATAAAAGAAAAATTATTGTATTAGATGATGATCCTACGGGAGTGCAAACAGTCCATGATGTGTCAGTATTTACGGAATGGAAGGAAGAGGATATTTACTCTGGATTTTTAGAAAATAATAAGTTGTTCTACATATTAACTAATTCTAGAGGAATGACATCGGAACAAAGTATAAAAGTACATAAAGAAATTTGTGCAAACATTTCGAAAGTGTCTGATAAAGTAGGAAGGGATTATATTATAATTAGCAGAAGTGACAGTACTTTGCGTGGCCATTATCCTTTAGAAACAGAATTACTAAGAAGTGAATGGGAAAAATTATCTCAAAAAAAAATGGATGGAGAAATATTATGCCCGTTCTTTAAAGAAGGCGGAAGATATACTATCAATAATATACATTATGTGAGATATGGAAATGATTTAGTTCCAGCGGGAGAGACTGAGTTCGCAAAGGATAAAACATTTGGGTACTTATCTTCTGATTTATGTGAATATATTGAAGAAAAAACGGAAGGAAAGTATAAGGCTAAAGATGTGATTTATATTACTTTGGATCGACTGCGCAATTTACAACTTGATGAAATAGAAAAACAGCTTTTAGAAGTAGAAGATTTTCGGAAAGTAATTGTAAATGCTGTCGATTATGTGGATATTAAAGTTTTTTGTACTGCTTTATACAGAGCTATGCAAAAAGGTAAAAATTATATTTTCCGTTCAGCAGCATCGTTTGTTAAAGTTATGGGAGGAATATCGGAGAAGCCGCTTCTTACGAAGGATGAATTATTTATATCAGAAGATAAAAATAATGGTGGAATTATAGTTGTTGGCTCATATACCAAGAAAACAACGGAACAATTAAATGCATTAAAAGAAGTAGAAAATCTTGAATTTATAGAATTTAATTCGGATCTTGTTCTGAAAGAGGATGATTTTCAGAGTGAGATATTAAAAACGCTGTCTTTAGAAGAAGCAGCAATTAGAAACGGTAAAACAGCGGTGGTTTATACGAAAAGAAGCTTATTAGTACTGGATAATGATACAAAAGAAAAAGCTTTGCAGCGATCGGTTAAAATATCTAATGCCGTTCAATCTTTAGTAGGAAATTTAAATGTGACCCCTGCCTTTGTTGTAGCAAAAGGAGGAATTACCTCTAGTGACATTGGGACAAGAGCCTTAAAGGTAAAAAAAGCAACTGTCTTAGGACAAATATCTCCTGGAATACCAGTGTGGAAGACGGGAAATGAAAGTAGATTCCCATCAATTCCATATATTATATTCCCTGGAAATGTAGGCAGTAAAGAGACTTTAAAAGAGGTAGTTTATAAATTGTTATAGGAACGATTTGTATTCTGCCAAATATTGACTTACAGTTAGAAATAATATAAATTTTATATTATAAAATGATAAAATTTAAGTTAAAAGTCAAAGATTTTTTAGAGATTTTTTTGATCTATAATATACATTTAGCGGGGAAGCGCCCGTTATAAAGTTTAGGAATTCAGGTTTTCACCTGACCGAAGTTAGTTTACTTTTTACTTACTCAAAAATATTTGTTTAAGAGGACTAGAGCGTGTTTGAAAAATCATTGCACCGTTCTGGCCGCCCCACTTTGCGGTATTCTGCGTCGCAAGTTTGGAAACGTAGCCCCCACTACGCTCCCAAAATCGCTCCTTGCCTCCCACAAATTGGAGCGTCCAGTCCGGCACAAGCATTTTTCAAACACGCTCTAGGAAAAGCGCTTAGTCCTTTTTTTATTTTACAGGAAATTGCGGTTCGGTCTAGCAAGGTCATATAGTTTAACAGGCCGAGATACCGGCAAATGTATTTTGCTACATGGCCAAGACCGGATTTGTTAGGTTTGCATAAATATAAAAGTTTACTGCATTGTCTGATTTATTCTGTTATAATAAGAATTATGGTGTATATAGGATTTCCGATTAAATATGGCTGCTGGCTGCATATTTGGCGGCAAACCGGCCACCGTATTTGTGGAATTCATTACTGAGTTTGTGCCTAAGCGAAGAGAAAGGAATGTGAGTTAATATGGAAAGAGATTATACTTTTAATGATTTCATGAATATTATAAGACAATTAAGAAGCGAAAACGGGTGTCCCTGGGATAGGGAACAAACTCACGAAAGCTTAAGAAACTGTATGATTGAAGAGGCTTATGAAGTCATAGAAGCGGTCAATAACAGTGATACTGAGAACCTATGCGAGGAATTAGGGGATATTTTGCTACAGGTTGCTCTACATACAGCAATCGCTGAAGAGCAAAAGGAATTTACCATAGATAATGTGATTCAAGGCATAAGCAGTAAGATGATCCGCAGACATCCCCATGTATTTCGTAATGACGGCTCTATCAATACGAAGAAAGACAGGGTGCTTGATTCCGATGCCGTAATTGTAAATTGGGACGAGATTAAAAAGCGGGAAAAAAGGGAGGAAAGAGTTTCCGAAGGTCTGCTAAATGTACCCAAAGCCCTTCCGGCGAATATCCGGGCAGAAAAAGTCCAGGAAAAAGCAGCCGGAGTTGGGTTCGATTTTGAGAATTATGAACAGGTACTTGAAAAGGTATATGAAGAGCTTGACGAGCTGAAAAAATCTAAAGAAAAGGGCGATGTTAGGGATATTGAAGAAGAATTAGGCGATTTGATGTTCACAGTGGTAAATTTATCAAGGTTTTTACAACTAAATGCAGAAAATTCCTTGACAAATGCCACTAATAAGTTTATAAATAGATTTGTAGGAATTGAACGTCTTGCTCAACAGGAAAGCAAGAGTTTAAATGAAATGTCCGTTAATGAACTGAATGTTCTTTGGGGACGTGTGAAATAATCCTTGTGATTATTCAAACAAATAATAAAAATACTTTTAGAGGAGGAGTTTTATCCATGAACAAAGCAGAATTAGTTGCAGCAATTGCAGAAAAAACAGAATTATCAAAAAAAGATTCAGAAAAAGCATTAAAGGCATTTGTCGATGTCGTTACAGAAGAATTAACAAAGGGTGAAAAGGTTCAGTTAGTTGGTTTTGGTACATTTGAAGTTGCTGACAGACCGGCGAGAACAGGCAGAAATCCTCAGACAAAAGAGGCTATTACTATTGCAGCATCTAAAGCTCCAAAGTTTAAGGCAGGAAAGGCTTTAAAGGACGTTATCAACGCATAGTCAAAAACAATTTAAGGAGAAGCTGTTATAAAAATCAAATTCACACTTTAGATGTGCTTAAAAGGTGCTTTATTGTTTGAATATGATTTTTGTAACAGCTTCTTTTTTAACAACAGATTCGATATGCAATGGGAGATAATATGAGATTAGATAAATTTTTAAAGGTTTCCAGGTTAATTAAACGCAGAACCGTTGCAAATGAGGCCTGTGATGCGGGGCGCGTACTGGTAAACGGAAAACCGGCCAAAGCTTCCGCCGCAGTGAAAGCGGATGATATTATAGAAATCGGATTTGGCAGCAAGACAGTAAAAGTCCAGGTTTTAAACGTCCAGGAAACCGTTCGTAAAGATGATGCCAAAGATTTATACAGGTATCTGTAATAAATGATACAGGCACTTGTATAAGCAGCGCCTTTTATGGGAAGATAAAAAGCATCTTCCCATAACTATACGATAGAAACAAATAACTTGTTTCTATCGTCGAAATTATATTATTAGCATGAAATCATGAGTCTTTTAATATACTGAAATGAATAAGTATATTAGGAGGCTTTTATCATGGAGGAAAAACAACCGGTTCAGAAATACCATAAAGTGAGTTTAAATGCGAGGAGCTCGGCGGCAATTACCGGGGTAAAAGACGTGCTGTCTTTTGATGCGGGTGAAGTACTCTTGGAGACGGAGCAGGGGATATTAATGCTTCGGGGCAATGATATGCATGTGAACCGTCTTACCCTGGAAAAAGGCGAAGTGGATGTGGATGGAAAAATCGACAGCCTGACTTATTCTGATTCAAATAACTATGGAAAATCAGGGGAATCATTAATCAGCAGACTGTTCAAATAATACGGGAGGAGAAGCAGACGATGAACGATGCGATTATGGTAGAACTGCATTTTTTCGGAACCTCCGTATTATGGGGTGCTCTGCTGTTAGTAATTTACGACGCATTGCGTATATTAAGAAGGATAATAACACACAACGGATTTTTTGTAGCATTCGAAGACTTGATATTCTGGGTCATATCCAGCCTGTTAATATTCCATATGATGTATCGGCAAAATAATGGTATTATCCGGGGATTTGCAACCATGGCCATACTTCTGGGAATGCTTTTTTATCATTATACCGTCAGCGAAATAGCGGTGGATGCCGTTTCCGGCTTATTGAATAAGATTATTAATCTGATTGGTAAATTGATAGCGCTTTTATTTAAACCGGTAAGATTTTTTTCTCGGAAAATTAAAAGAATATTTTCATGGATATCCAATAAAATCAAAAAATTTATACACTTTTTATTAAAAACATTGAAAAGAGTTAAGAAATCGGGTAAAATAGCAGTATCAGAAAATGAAAAAAGGTGATTAGTTTGAGAAGAAAGAAGAAAATAAGAAGGACAGGCTTAGGTTTAATTGCGGTTATGGTACTGATGGTGTGCGGGATTGTTACCTATAACAGACAGGAATTAGACAAAGCCAATGAAAAATCTGCAGTCCGGATTGCCGAATTGAATGACGATATTGACCAGGAAAATGAGCAGGCCAAGGAGTTAGAGGAGCAAAAGGCCTATGTGCAGACCAAAAAGTATATAGAAGAGATGGCCAGGAAAAAGCTCGGTTTGGTTTATAAAGACGAAATCATA
This sequence comes from Clostridiales bacterium, assembly GCA_015655075.1. Taxonomy (GTDB): domain Bacteria; phylum Bacillota; class Clostridia; order Lachnospirales; family Lachnospiraceae; genus Anaerocolumna. The sequence goes on from JAATFT010000049.1 coordinate 113,955, forward strand.
TTTAAAGCCGAAGAATAGCGGGTGCTTTCTATGTATTCCTGATAAAGGTCAAAAAATTAAAACAACCTGCATTAAAATGTTGACAAGCATAAAAAAAGCAGTTATAATGTAGTTCGTCATTCCGGCGAAGTAGCTCAGTTGGCTAGAGCACGCGGTTCATACCCGCGGTGTCGGCGGTTCAACCCCGTCCTTCGCTATTTTATTTTGTCCTGAAGCGTCAGTACAGAGTTTGCTTTGCAAACTCTTTTTTTGGTGGATATGGATGTTTTACGGATCTTATATTCCCTTTTTTTTCATATCTGATATAATACTCGGAAATTTACTTAAAAAAATTATAATAAGCCCCGCAATTCAATCTTTATATTATTATTTATGGTGTTATATGCCTTTTATATGCTTTATAATAATATTGCTACTGTTTAATAGGGAAGATCCAGGTATATGTCTTAAACAAACGGGCAAACAGCCTTCTCTGCCATACCCGCAGCCGTTTTAAATTCCTCTTCCAGAGAATTTTTAACCATATAAACCATATCAGAATGTGAATTTCTTAATAAGCCTTAGCTCTCTTGATTCGATTCTATCATGCATTCTTTGAAATTCTTGTCAAAAACTTTTTGAAAACAGGCCCTGATTTTTGACAAACATTTTAACCCCCAAATTCTATAATACAGGTCTAACGGATACTTCTTGGTCTGAAAAGACGGTTCCATAATAATCATCCGTTGAGGAGGGTAGAAAGTAAAAATGAAAGAATTAAATATGAAAAAATTTTTGGTTAACATGCTGGGGGTAGTCATGGCGCGGGCTGTCTTTGCAGGGATGAATCCCATTGCAATCGGTTATTTTGCAGCGGTTTATCTGGAGAGAAGAGGAAGGCTCACCATTATGCTTACGGTGCTTTTGGGTATGTTCACCGTTCTTCCGGCTGCGGATACAGCAAAATATGTAATTGTAATTATCGTAATTTCCGTTATAACGGCGTTAATGGAATATAATAATAAACATGTGTCCATATTGGTATCAGGAGGAATTGCAGGGGCAGTGACGGCGGCAATAACCATAGCAGGCGGAATGCTGTATGAAAATACCGCGTATTATATTTTTATGGGAAGCGGAGAAGGGATTTTAATATTTGCCTGCAGCTTTATTTTCCGAAGAGGGCTGGAGCCCCTTATGCACGGGGTTAAGGGACAAACACTGGATAATGAGCAGATAATCAGTATTGCGGTAATATTAGCGTTCGCTATATATGGGATACCGGATTTTTATGCCCTGGGTTTTTCCCTGACCATGACGGCTGCCTTATTCAGCATCCTGTTTACCGGCTATAAATATGGAGCGGGTTACGCAGCTTTGACAGGCGCGGCCTGCGGGGTTATACTGGCTTTAAAGACAGGCCAGTTAAATCAGATCGGGCTGATGTGCATGCTGGGCATTATTGCGGGAACCTTCCGGGAAATGGGCCGTTTTGTAACCATTTTGATGTATTCGGCAGGAGTAATTATACTGAGTGAATTATATCAGAATACCCAGATTGATTTATCAGGTTTCGGCGCTTTGGCCTCTTGTGCGGTACTGTTTCTTCTTCTGCCGAAATCCCTGATCTTTAAAGTGAATATGGGCGACGAGGGGGAAAGGGAGGATATCTTCGTCAAACAGAGCATTCAGAATGTGGCCAGGAGCAAGCTTAAGGACTTTTCGGAGTCCTTCCATAGTTTATCCCATACTTTCTCCTCCCTATCGGATAAAAAAATGTCTTTAAGCAAGAAGGATAAAAGCGAAATTTTTGATGAAATATCGGAGCACATTTGCAAGGACTGTTCCAACTGCAATCTCTGCTGGAAAAGTTATTTTTATGAAACTTATCAGGGGGCCTATCATATCCTGGAGATAGTTGAAAAAAACGGCACCATAGCATTAAGTGAAATACCGGCCGATTTCGCAAGCCGATGTATTTTTTTAGATAATTTTCTCACTGAAACAAAAAGGGTATTGGAGGTTGCAAAATTAAACTTATCCTGGTATAACCGGATGGCGGAAAGCAGGGAGGCAATTGCCGGACAGTTGTCGGAGGTAGCCAATATCATAGATGATTTTTCCCTGGATTTATATAAGACCGTTGAAACTTCACAAGCCGGTAAAAATAAATTGATCTACCATTTAAAAGCCAACCATATTGTGGCAAAGCGTATTGTGGTCTTTGAAAAAAGAAATAAGAAACAGGAGATATATATGACTGCCCGTACGGAGAGGGGCCGCTGCATTACCACCAAGGAAGCGGCGGGTTTCATCAGTGATGTTTTCGGAAAACGGATGCGTCCTTCCGAAAGCTGCAAAAAGGTTATAAGCAAGGATTATGAAACCTTTATATTTATGGAAGATGGAAATTTTGCCGTATTTACGGGCATGAGCAAGATGACAAAAGAAGGAGGCAGGATTTCGGGTGATAATTATTCCTTTATTTATCCGGATCCGGGTACGGTGGTCATGACCTTATCCGACGGCATGGGCACCGGAGAAAGAGCATGTGAAGAAAGCGAATCCGTGGTGGAATTACTGGAACAGTTTATTGAGGCAGGATTCCGGAAAGAATCAGCAATTAAACTGATTAATTCCATATTGGTATTGCGGTCGGAGGAGCAGGCCTTTTCCACCATTGATTTAAGCATCATTAATCTGTATTCCGGTATTTGTGATCTTATAAAAATAGGTGCTTCCGCCACCTTCATAAAAAGGGATGACCGGGTGGAAACCGTTATTTCCGCCACCCTGCCGGTGGGAATATTAAATCAGGTGGATTATGATATTGTAAGCAAAAAACTGTATGACGGGAATTTTGTTATTATGGCAACGGATGGAGTAATCGACTGCATCCCCGGTGATGAGAAAGAAAAATTTCTTGAAGAATTTATTATGGACCTTTCTATGAACAATCCCCAGGAAATCGCCAATGCTGTATTAAATCAGGCCCTGGAATTAAACGGGTGGGTTCCGAAGGATGACATGACCGTTCTGGCAGCCGGCTTTTGGAGCAAGTAACTTGAAATTTATGCAAGTTAGAGGTAAAATGATAGAAAATATTTTAACTATTCAGTCGTCCCGAGAAATTCGGCAGAATTTCGAATCAGCGGGCGTCAAAACATGCATTTTTTGTATGTTTTGTATGCATATACGCATAAATGCGCAGTTCGTAAGAACCGCGGTGACTGAATAGTCACTAAATCTTTTAGTAAGCCAGAGTTGCACGGGAGCCAAAATGTTAAACACGGTACAGGATTTTATTCATAAACATAATATGATAAATGAGGGAGACAAAATTGCAGTTGGTGTTTCCGGCGGAGCCGATTCTGTCTGCCTTTTCCATGTGCTGCTTAAGCTGTCCCCGATTTATAATCTTACTTTGTTTGTGGTGCACGTAAACCATGGCATCCGGGGCGCGGAAGCGGATGAAGATGAAGCTTATGTAAAAAAGTTATGTTCCGATAATAAAGTTTCCTTTACTTTGGTAAAAGCGGATGTGAAAAGCCTTGCCGCAAGGGAAGGAATGTCGGAGGAAGAAGCCGGACGCAAGGTCCGGTATGAAGCCTTCCGGGATTGTTTCGATAAAAATAAGTGTAATAAAATTGCAATTGCACATAATAAAAATGATAATGCCGAAACGGTTCTTTTTCATTTGTTTCGGGGAAGCGGCATAAAGGGCCTAACGGGTATACCGCCTGTAAGGCAGTCTATAATCAGGCCTTTATTATGTATCGGCAGAGGAGAAATTGAGAATTATTTAAAGGAGAACGGCATTCGCTATCAAATTGACCGGACTAATTTAGTCCAGGATTACAGCCGTAATAAAATCAGGCACCAAATCATAAGCTTTGCGCAGAAGGAGATAAATACCAATTCTGTGGAACATATCGTAAAAGCGGCAGAGAAGTTATTGGAGATTGACGCCTATTTAGAAAAAAATATAGATATTGCCTTTGAAGAGGTGGTAATATACCATAAAAGGGAAGAAGCTTATGAAATTAAGATAGAAAAACTGCGGCAGGAGGATTTGGCAATACAAAAAGGGATTATAAGAAGAATTTATGGAAAACTGGCAAGTCAGTTAAAGGACGTGGAAGCGCTCCATGTGGAGCTTATACTGGCTTTAACAAAAAGGCAGGTCGGCAAATCAGTAAATTTACCCTATGACATTTTGGCTGTAAGAGGTTATCATACCATAACCATGAAAATCAATCCCAATAAGAAATTACGGGATGAATTACAGGTTAAGGGCGGGGAAGATCCGCTTATGGAGCAAAGTTTAAGTATTCCGGGTGATGTCTATATCCCCCAGACGAATCAAACTCTGCATGTAAAATTAATAAATTATAAAAAAAATATGATAATTCCGAGAAATGGGTATACGAAATGGTTTGACTATGATAAAATAAAAAATACTGTTTTAATCAGAACAAGGAGAGAAGGAGATTTTATCCAGATAGATTCCAAGGGTGGCAGGAAGAAAATGAAAGCCTTGTTTATTGATGAAAAAATTCCCCGTGAGAAAAGGGATTTTCTCCCGCTCTTAGCGGACGGAGCCCATATTATGTGGGTGGTAGGCGGCAGGATGAGCGAGGCGTACAAGGTAAGTGAAGAGACAAAAGTAATACTTGAGATAAGTTTAGATGGAGGGAAATAAGATGGAAAGCAAAATTAACGTATTGATATCGGAGGAAGAGGTGGATAAGAAAATCCGTGAATTGGGAAGACAAATAAGCAGAGACTATGCAGGGAAGGAGCTTCACCTGATATGTGTATTAAAAGGCGGCGTTTTTATTACCTGTGAACTGTCAAAAAATCTTACCATACCGGTCTCTATGGATTTCATGTCTGTTTCCAGCTACGGAGAGGAGCAGGTAAGCTCGGGAATGGTCAAGATAATTAAGGATCTGGACGATTCCATAGAAGGCAAGGAAGTCTTAATTGTGGAAGATATTATTGATTCCGGCAATACATTGAGATATTTAATAGATTTGCTTAACAGCAGAAAGCCAAGGAGTATAAGAATCTGTACCCTGCTTGATAAACCGGAGAGAAGAAGGGCCGATGTGGCGGTGGATTATGTGGGATTTCAGATTCCGGATAAGTTTGTCGTAGGTTACGGACTTGACTATAAACAAAAATACAGAAATTTACCGTATATCGGTGCGATAGAATAATCGGAAAGGAGGCCATTCAGTGAGAAGACAATGGAAGGGATATGGTTTTTATATCATTATCCTCGGTATAATTTTGGTGGCAATGCTTTTATCAGATAGTTTAAGTGATACCGGTTCACAGAATTATGAATACAATAATTTCCTGGAAGACATGGGAAATAAAACCATAGAAAAAGTAGATGTATATCAGAATCAGGAGGTGCCAAGCGGGGAAGTCAGAATAACTTTTAACGACGGCAGAAAAGAGCATTTTTATGTTTCTGATGTAAATCCCATTATGAATCTGTTAATTACGGATAATGTGAACCATACTCTACATGATATTTCAAAACCGAACTGGTTTTTCACCAGTGTTTTACCCTATCTTCTGGGATTTGTGGTAATTATAATTTTATTTTCCTTTTTATCCAACCAGATGGCCGGAGGTGGCGGCGGGAACAATAAGGTCATGAATTTCGGCAAAAGCCGGGCGAAGATGCATACGGATGAAAATAAGAAAACCACTTTTAAAGATGTGGCGGGCTTAGAGGAAGAAAAAGAAGAATTGAAAGAAATCGTGGATTTCTTAAAAACTCCGAAGAAATATGTACAGGTTGGAGCAAGGATACCAAAAGGGGTGCTCTTAGAAGGCCCTCCGGGAACCGGTAAAACCCTTCTTGCCAAGGCGATAGCCGGAGAAGCCGGCGTTCCCTTCTTTAGTATATCCGGTTCCGACTTTGTGGAAATGTTTGTAGGCGTGGGTGCATCCAGGGTAAGGGACTTATTTGAAGACGCCAAAAAACATTCCCCCTGCATTGTATTTATCGATGAAATTGACGCCGTAGCCAGACGCAGAGGCACCGGTATGGGCGGCGGACATGATGAAAGAGAACAGACTCTCAACCAATTATTGGTTGAGATGGACGGTTTTGGCGCAAATGAGGGAATTATCGTTATGGCAGCCACCAACCGTGTTGATATATTGGATCCTGCAATTTTACGTCCCGGCCGTTTTGACCGCAAGGTAATGGTGGGCCGGCCCGATGTAAAGGGCAGGGAGGAAATCCTCCAGGTCCATTCCAAGGGCAAACCCCTTGCCGAAGATGTGGATTTAAAACAGGTTGCCCGGACTACGGCGGGCTTTACCGGTGCCGACCTGGAAAATCTTTTAAATGAGTCGGCTATTTGTGCGGCAAAGGATAACCGATCCTTTATTATACAGGAGGATATTAACCGATCCTTTATTAAGATAGGTATCGGAACGGAAAAGAAGAGCAGGGTAATTTCGGATAAAGAGAAAAGGATTACTGCTTACCATGAAGCAGGCCATGCAATTTTATTCCATATACTCCCGGATGTCGGTCCAGTCTATACCATATCCATTATTCCCACCGGCGCCGGCGCGGCAGGTTATACAATGCCTTTGCCGGAAAGAGACGAGATGTTTTATACAAAGGGCAAAATGGAGCAGGATATCATCGTAGGACTGGGGGGCAGGGCAGCGGAAGAGCTTATATTTAACGATATTACCACAGGAGCTTCCCAGGATATTAAGATGGCCACCAAAACAGCCAGATCCATGGTTACAAAATACGGATTTTCAAGCAACGTCGGTATGGTGAATTACGACAATGATGACGATGAAGTTTTCATCGGCCGTGATTTAGCACATACCAGAAGCTACAGCGAAAGTGTTGCAAAAACCATAGACGACGAAGTGAAAAGTATGATTGATCATTGCTATAGCGAAGCAAAGAGAATATTGATGGAATACAATGATGTCCTTCAAAAATGCGCTAAATTGTTAATTGAGAAGGAAAGAATTAATCGGGAAGAGTTTGAATCATTGTTTCCTCATCCTGCAGGCGGCGGGGATGACGGCATGAATTCTATAGTTTTGGAGGTTTAAAAGGAGATTTACAAAAATTAGATAAAAAGTGCAGGGTTTTTATTGGTTTTATAGCATTGCTCTTTTAGGTCCTGTTTGAAGAACGTAAAAACAGACAAAAAATATATCATTATTTTGTAATGTTTGTGCACACTTTTAATGACTTCGGTGCTATACTAATACTCGTAAACCCCAATACATTATATAGTTTTTGCTACACCCCATAAGTAACAAAAATACCTTCTCCAAAAAAGGACAGCTTTCGAAAAGCTGTCCTTTTTTATTGAATAGGAATTGCGTCCTATTTGATAAAAACGCCGACCGCGGATGTTTAGGTCTTTACTGTTTTATTTAAAATAGTTGTGTTTCCATTATAGATATTATAAAATAGGATATAGTTATTATTAGGTTTTTTCATCGAATAGTAAATTTTTAAAATCTAATGGGAAAGGGATTTAAGAAAAAAACTATGCTGAATTTAAATGCATTATTTAGTGACGGGACGCGGGATTATCGGATTCCCTGTGAGCCGTCGGTTAATGATAGAGTTATTATTCGCTTTCGGACGGGCAGGGGCAATGTGGATGGTGTCAGGCTGGTTACGGGTGAAGGCTCATGGCAGATGGAAATAAAAGAACAGGATGCACGGTTTGATTTTTATGAAAGGTCACTTGAGCTTACGGATCAGACTGTTTTTTATTATTTTGAAATTATAAACGAAGATCAGATCTGGTATTACAATAGGTGGGGTGCGGATTTGGAACTGAAAGAAGAGTTTCATTTTGTGATTATTCCCGGTTTTAAGACGCCGGACTGGGCGAAAGGGGCCGTGTTTTACCAGATTTTTGTTGACCGGTTTTTTAACGGGGATTTAAGGAACGATGTGGAGGACGGGGAATATTATTATTTAAACAGAGGTGTAAAGAGGGTTAGTGACTGGAATAAGTATCCCGATGCCATGGGAGTGGGGGAATTTTACGGAGGTGATTTAGAAGGGGTAATCCGGAAATTGGATTATTTACAGAATTTAGGGATTGAGGCGGTTTATCTGAATCCTATTTTTGTTTCTCCCTCCAATCATAAATATGATACACAGGATTATGATTATGTGGATCCTCATTTTGGTCTTATCCTAAAGGACGGGGGAGAGAATCTTCCTCCGGAAGTTTCCGATAACCGGCTGGCTACCAAATACACAAAAAGGGCAACCAATAAAAAGAATTTAAGGGGAAGCAACAGAGTGCTTATCAAACTGGTGGAGGAGGCTCACAAAAGAGGGATTAAGGTTATTTTGGACGGGGTGTTTAACCACTGCGGCTCCTTTAATAAATGGATGGATCGGGAAGGAATTTATGAAATGGCCGCAAACTACAAAAAAGGAGCTTATTGGGATAAAAACAGCCCTTATAGTACCTTTTTCCGGTTCCGGGAGGATTGCTGGCCCTGTAACTTAAGTTATGACGGCTGGTGGGGCTATGAAACCCTTCCAAAGTTAAATTATGAGGGTTCGTCCGCGCTTTATGAGTATATTATGGGCATTGCGAGAAAATGGGTTTCTCCGCCGTATAATTGTGACGGCTGGAGATTGGACATGGCGGCTGATTTAGGTTATTCCAAGGAGTTTAATCATAAGTTTTGGAAGGATTTCAGAAGAAATGTTAAGGAAGCAAATCCGGAGGCGATTATTTTTGCAGAGCATTACGGCAATCCCAAAAACTGGCTTATGGGAGACGAGTGGGATACGGTCATGAATTATGATTCCTTTATGGAACCTGTAAGCTGGTTCTTTACCGGAATGGAAAAGCACAGTGATGAATACAGGGATCACCTTCTTAACCAGCACGATATTTTTTATCGTACCATGAGGCAGCATATGGCCGGCCTGCAGACTTCTTCTCTTATGACGGCAGTAAATGAACTGTCAAACCATGATCATTCCAGATTTTTGACACGCACCAACCGCAGAGTGGGCAGAACCGGAACCCTGGGTCCTTTGGCGGCGGAAGAAGGAGTCGATAAAGGAGTTTTTCGGGCAGCGGTAACGATGCAGATGACCTGGATAGGGGCCCCCACGATCTATTACGGGGATGAAGCAGGAGTATGCGGCTGGACGGATCCGGATAACCGCAGAACATATCCCTGGGGGAATGAAGATAGAAAGCTGATTGAGTTTCACAGGGAAATCATAAGAATACACAGGGATTATAAGGCACTTTGCACCGGTTCCCTCCTGTTTCTCAACGGGGCATACGGTTTTCTTAGCTACGGCAGGTTTAACCGGACTGATAAATTCATTATAGCAGTTAATAATAATGATTTTGAATTTACAGCTGAAATTGACGCCTGGGAAATAGGAGTACAGGACGATGAAGCTCTGTGCAGCCTGATACTTACCACCAAGGAAGGATACCACAGGAATGCGGTAATCTACCACACGGAGAATGGAAGATTACATTTGACAATGCCTCCCATATCCTCAATCGTTATAAAAAATGTTATTGGTCAGTGATTGAGTTAACAAATTTTTTGCTCGCCAGGCGGACAAATCCGGTTATTTTATCAAGTCCACGGGTAAAGGCCCACATGACGGAAGGAAGCAACAGCATCAGTACCAGCAATACCAATATGCTTCCATAGCTGATGGGGGACATTGAAAAAAGCTCCGGTACAAAAATCAGAAGTCCGCCGAGAAATTTTTTTCATAGGCATTCCCTTAACTTTTTTTCGTCTCTTGTCCAACAGTCCAGAAGCCTTTATTAAATTGTTTATTTCCATTATATACCATAACATTTGTCTAAAAAAGTTAAATTCTTATAAAGTCGTATTTTTCCTGCAATACTAAAAAATCCCCCAAAATAGATTTAGAAACATTAGTAAAAATACTTGAAAACAGGTTTTTGTTATGATATAATTCAACCTTGTCAGAAAGTTTTGACTGATATAATTTATTTCAGCCAGATGCCGGCGTGGCGGAACTGGCAGACGCACAGGACTTAAAATCCTGCGGGACTAATCTCCCGTACCGGTTCGATTCCGGTCGCCGGCATTAATTTTACATTTTATTTTAAGAACAGAATAACTTATATGCGGGTGTAGTTCAATGGTAGAACACTAGCCTTCCAAGCTAGATACGTGGGTTCGATTCCCATCACCCGCTTTAATTTTAATAGGGATACCAAAAGCTTTCCGGACAGGTTGTATAATAGATTATGAGCAATCTATCGGATTCGGAATATACGTTTTGACTTTGAGCATACTATATTGTAGTTTTAGCGGATGATACAGGAAACCTGCCTTGGAAAGGGTGGAAGCAATATGCTTAAATTATGCAACAAAACGTTCAAATACATTCTTCTCTTCTTTGTCGGTGGTTATTCCTATTGCGGAGTGGAATTATTATTTCGGGGTTATTCCCACATATCCATGCTGATTGCGGGCGGAATTTGTTTTATACTTATCGGATTGATCAAAGAGGTTTTCCCGCGTAAAATATCCATTGTCAGCCAGATGGTAATCTCAACGGTTATTATAACGGCGGTGGAGCTTATCGCGGGCCTGGTGGTTAATGTCTGGCTGGGCCTTAAGATATGGGATTATTCCAATCTTCCTTATGATTTTATGGGGCAGATTTGCCTTCTTTATACGAATATATGGTTTGCCCTTTCTTTCGCAGCTATTTTACTGGACGATTACCTGAAGTATTTTCTGCTGGGAGAAGAAAAACCAAGCTATAAAATTTTTTAAGAAAAGAGTACGGGCATTCTGCTTGCCCGTACTCTTTTAATTTAAATCAAAATGTGCTATTATAAGGTCAGAAGGATTCAATTAAAACAAAAAGCTAAGACGGAAAGAAATAAACGGATGTGTTTTATACACGGACTGGAGCGGCGGGTGAAGATATTATTAACTGCAATCAATGCAAAATATATCCATTCCAATCTTGCGGTTTACAGCCTGCGGGCCTATGCGAAAGCCTATAACCGGCAGATTCGTATAGTGGAGTTTACCATAAATAATCATATCGATGACATATTGCAGGCAATCTATAAGGAAAAGCCGGATTTTATAGGCTTTTCCTGCTATATTTGGAACATAGACATAATAGAGCGGCTGTATACGGAGCTTAGAAAGCTGCTGCCTGACTGTAAAATATGGCTGGGAGGCCCTGAAGTTTCCTATGATGTAAAACGGCGGCTGGAAAGAGAAGAAGCCGTGGACGGTATCATGATAGGAGAAGGGGAAGGCACCTTTCTGGAGTTATTGGATTATTATATTGCAGGGAAACTGTTCTTACAAAATATCAAAGGTATAGCTTTTAAAGAAAGAGCGCGCACAGCAGGGGATCCTATGGGACTGTCAGGGGGCTTTGGGGCGGAAAGGGTAACCATCACCCCTGTAAGGCCGGAAATGGATATGAGTACCCTGGTTTTTCCCTATGATAATATGGAAGATTTTAAAAATAAGATTATTTATTATGAAACCAGCAGAGGCTGTCCTTATTCCTGCAGCTACTGCCTTTCCTCCGCTGATAAAAAGACAAGGTTTAGGGACATTGAACTTGTCAAGGGGGAACTGGACATATTCTTAAAACAAAAGGTCCCACAGGTGAAATTTGTGGACAGGACCTTTAACTGCAACCGAAGTCATGCGATTGCCATATGGAAGTATATTAAAGAGCACGATAACGGGGTTACGAATTTTCATTTCGAAATAGCCGCGGACATATTAGGGGAAGAGGAAATAAGAGTATTAAGCACCATGAGGGCGGGGCTGGTACAATTAGAGATCGGGGTTCAATCCACCAATCCTAAAACGATAGAAGCCATTTACAGGCGGATGGACCTGGATAAATTAAAACTGGCGGCAGGCCGGGTCCATGAGGGCCGAAACATTCATGAACATCTGGATTTAATCGCAGGACTACCCTATGAAGATATAAAAACCTTTAAAAAATCCTTTAACGAGGTGTACGCTCTTACTCCGGATCAGTTCCAGCTTGGTTTTCTCAAGGTATTAAAAGGCTCTGCCATGTACAGAGAAAGTAAGGAGCGGGGGATTGTATACAAAAGTATTCCTCCCTATGAAGTGTTATACACCAGGTGGTTAAGCTATGATGATATACTGTCATTAAAACGGGTGGAAGCCATGGTAGAAATCTACTATAACAGCGGACAGTTTGAATATGCCGTAAAATATATGGAGCATTTTTTTCAGACGTCCTTTGATTTATATTATGCACTTGGCAGTTATTATGAAAAAAAGAAGCTTTTTGGTATCAATTCCCCCAGAATAAGAAGATATGAGATCCTGCTTGATTTTATGTCGGAAATGGGGGAGTGTTGCCGGAATACTGTGCGTAACGTCAATCTCACGGCATTTCGGAATATTTTAGTCCATGACTTATATTTAAGGGAAAATCTGAAGAGCCGTCCTTCCTTTGCGGAAGAATATGAAAAATATAAAAAGCAATACAGAAATTTTTATTGCGATGAACAAAAAATCAGAAAATATTTTATGCCTGATTCTGCTGAATTTAAAATAAATCAGATAAAACCCTATATGCATCTGGAGCATTATGACATAGATGTTGTAAAAACGGCGGAAACAGGATTGGCCGTGCAGGCCGGAAATTTTATATTATACGATTATATGCATCGCAGCCCGATAAACTCCCGTGCCAGAACACTTTCAGTTAAGCTTTGTTAACAGGCAGGAAGGGCTGCGGCAGAAAAGAGGTAAAGGTGTCAAAGAGAAGAATCACGAAAGCGGAAAGAGAGAGGGTGGGAAAAATATTATCTCTGCTGGATCAGTACTATACCACAGAACGTAAATGCTACCTGGATCATGAAACTCCCTGGCAGTTGCTATTTGCTACCATATTGAGCGCTCAGTGTACGGATGCAAGAGTGAATCTGGTTACCAAAGATTTATATGTAAAATATAAAACCCTGGAGGATTTTGCCAATGCGGACCGAAAGGAACTGGAGAAGGACATACGTTCCACCGGGTTTTATCATAACAAGGCCAAAAATATTATTGAATGTGCCAGATCTCTTATTTCAGACTATGGAGGGGAAGTACCAGGGGAGATGGAAGTCTTGACCAAATTAGCAGGAGTAGGAAGAAAAACCGCCAATGTTATAAGGGGCAACGTATTTCAGGAACCCAGTATTGTTGTGGATACCCACGTTAAGAGAATATCGGTTAAGCTGGGCTTTACCAAAGAGAAGGATCCGGAAAAGATAGAGTATGAATTAATGGAACTGCTTCCCAGGGATCATTGGATACAATATAATTTACAGATAATTGCCCATGGCAGATCCATCTGTACCGCTAGAAATCCCAGATGCGGCGAATGCTTTTTATATTCCCTGTGTAAATGGGAAGGTAAGCGCGCAGTGTAAAATAAGAGCGTTTTATACTCTATTATTTATGGCAAATTTATTTATGGTAAATGCAATGGGAGCAAGAGGGGAAGGGCAGAAAGAAATGGATAAAGCGATAAAAAAAGAACGCATTACTTCTTTTGTATGTTTTGATATAGAAACCACCGGACTTTGTCCGGAGTCCGACAGGATAATTGAAATTGGCGCGTTAAAAGTAAAAGACGGCAAAATTATTGAAGGCTTTCACGAATTTATTAATCCTTTGATCAAATTGCCCGAAAATATTATCAAACTCACCGGTATTACAGATGAAATGCTGCAGCATACCAAAATGGAAGACATGGTGATTCAGCATTTTATTGAGTTTATGGAAGATTATATCGTAATGGGACATAATGTGGAATTTGATTATAGTTTTATCAGGACGGCGGCTAATAAACTGCATTTAAGTTTTGAGAAAATGGGTATTGACACCCTTAAGCTGTGCAGAAAGCTGCTGCCCCATCTGGAAAGCAAAAGCCTGGCAAATATGTGCAGTTATTATAATATTATAAATAACAACGCACATAGAGCGTATGATGACGCTAAGGCGACGGCTCTGTTATATGTCAGCCTTTGCAATGAATTTTTTTCAGATAAACCGGAGGCTTTTTCCCCCGGCCCCTTGTGGTTTAAAGTGAAAAAAATACAGTCCATTACGAATAAACAAAAAAAATACTTGATAGATTTAATAAAATATCATAAGATAGAAAATATACAATCGATAGATTCTTTGACCCAGAGTGAAGCCTCCCGAATGATTGATAAAATAATTCTGGAAAAGGGGAGGATGATCTGATGGGCATGAATGATACCAAATAGAATGAATCATACTAAATAAAACGGATAATGGGCTTTAGCCTTATGCAAGGAGTATAAAAAATGAATTTTGGAAGCAGAAAAACAAAAAGAATTATTTCCACCATTATTATTTTAATAATTGTATTATCTATGGTAGTACCTATGGTCCTAAGTGCAATTCTATATTAATATAAGTTACGCCTGTAAGCGCACGGACCTGTTGATAAATACGGTAACGGCTTGATGATTTTTGCTATTGCCGGCGTACTGGTTAGAGCGTGTTTGAAAAATAATTACACCTTTTTGACGGCCCCACTTTGCGGTATGCTGCGTGCCAGTGCAAGGCAAAATTCCGACGGCAATGGGTGGCATTGTCTAGGAATTTTAACGCCGCAATGGTGCGGAGCAGCCGAGAGAATTAGTCAAGATGTCAGGCGTTCAGCCCGGCACAAGCATTTTTCAAACACACTCTAGAGTACCGGGCAGAAAATATTAACTTGATTAATCCATAGATTATGATACAATAAATTTTAGCATGAAAGAAGGAGGAGAGAAGCATGGGTAAGAAAAATATGGTTACCATAATTCTGTTATATGTAATTTGTTTATTTTCCTCTACGATAGGTACTAATACCATAGATAGTAAGGTGACTGCGGAGTCGGAAGATGAAACAATTACACAGGGCGTGTATATAGATTCCATTCCTATCGGCGGAATGACGGCAGAGGGAGCAAAGCAGGCGGTAAATGATTATGCGGACGATTTAAAATCTAAAAAAATGACTGTTAAAATAGATGATAATACAGAAACCGTAACTTTAGGCAAACTTGGTTATGACTATAAGGAAAACAACTATATAGAAGAGGCCGTACAGATCGGTAAGACCGGTAATCTTATTAAGAGGTATAAAGAATTAAAAGATACGGAACAATCGAATTTAGTTTATAATTTAGAATTTAATGTCAGTGATAAAAAAATTAAGGAATTTGTAGAAGATAAGTGCAGCTCTTACGATATATCCGCTGTAAATGCTACCATAAAACGGGAGAACGGCGGTTTTGTTTACACGGACCATAAGATTGGACGAAAAGTGAATGTAGATAAGACCGTTGATGCAATAAAGACGGCAGTTTTAGACGGCTGGAATCACGAAGATATTACGTTAACTGCAACGGTGGAGGATGATCAGCCAAAATATACAAAAGATATGGTTGAAAAATGCAATGCGTTGCTTGGCACTTTCTCAACTACCTATACCACTTCGTCTGAAAACCGGGCGGGTAATCTGGCGAATGGTGCAAAACTGATTAATAATTCGGTTTTATATCCCGAAGATGTTTTTTCCGCATATGAGAAATTGACGCCCTTTACCACGGACAACGGTTATTATGAGGCCGGCGCTTATTCCAACGGCAAAGTTGTGGACAGTATAGGGGGCGGAGCATGCCAGGTTACAACTACTTTATACAATGCGGTGTTATTATCCGAATTAGAAGTAGTAGAACGCCAGCCTCATTCCATGACCATCAGTTATGTGGATTTATCAAGGGATGCGGCAATTGCGGGAACCTGGAAGGATTTAAAGTTTAAAAACAATACGGAATCTCCCGTTGTTATAGAAGCATATACCTCCGGAAGGACAATTACCTTTAATATCTGGGGCAATGAACCCCGGGATACTAATAACAGAACCATTGAATTTGAAACGGTAGTATTGGATGAGAGGGCGCCGGGTGCAGATGTTGTTACCAAGGATTCTACCAAGCCCACAACTTATCAGGTGATAACCCAGTCTGCACATACCGGATATGTGGCTGAATTGTATAAGATAGTGTATGAAAATGGCGTAGAAGTAAGCAGAACAAGGGTAAATAAAAGTTCTTATAATGCTTCGCCAAGGTATGTTACCGTAGGAACCATGAAGGTGGAGGAGGATACGAAGGAAGAGGATAAAACAGAAGGCAAAACAGAGGATGAAACTTCTACCGGCGATGACGCTCCTACAATGGAAGATAATACAAAAACAGAGAATACACAAGAAGATTCAGATGCTGACAATACACGGGATGAGGATAATACCCAGGAGGATCAGATGGAAGTGGATGCTGGGGATACAAATTAACAGATAATGAATAATTATAGAAGTATAACGGCCGGTAACATAAAATGTTTGTCATGGACGGGCGTTGTTGTTTGAGCAGGTTTGATATTTTGCAGATAACAAACCTGCTTTCTTGCAGACAGAAATACCTAGTACAGCCTTGCACAATTATCGCTTAATTCAGCACCCGCTATTTCCGCCATTACCGCGTTGTCGTCAGTCAGCGTAGGACACCGCTACGCTTCCTTCCTCCGCCTTGTACTGACGAAAATATCAGGCGCTGATATTAAGCAAAATTTATGCAATGCTGTACTAGTGATACAGGAGGCAGTGTGCAGTACCGCAGGCCAGCCGGCGGTATGCAATGGGAGTTAGTATGAATATTGGTAAAGTATCTGAGACGGTTTTAAAAAGATCCATATTAAAGCAAATTAAACACAGAAGAGAAGAAGTGCTGGTGGGGCCGGGAGTCGGAGAGGATTGCAGCGTACTGGAACTGAAAGGGGATGAAGTATTTGTCATCTCCACAGATCCCATTACCGGAACCACACAGAATATAGGAACTCTTGCAGTACATATAACGGCTAACGATATTTCCTCGGGCGGCGCCGAAGTCGTGGGTATTATGCTGACCGTTTTATTGCCGGAGGGCAGCAGGGAATCCGATTTAAAAGAAATGATGAAAGAGATGGAAGCCGTGTGTGAAAGCCTGGATATTGAAATAATGGGGGGGCATACGGAGATAACAGCGGCTGTTAACCAGCCTGTTATAACGGTTACCGGAGTTGGCAAAATGTCTAAAAGGCATATGATAAAAACAGCGGGTGCAGCTCCTGGTCAGGAGGTTGTCATGACAAAATGGACAGGACTGGAGGGCACCGCAATTATAGCCAGTAGGAAAGAAAAAGAATTGTTAAGTAAATACACCATGGATTTTGTAGCAGGGGCCAAGAATTTTATCCGGAACATATCGGTTGTAGCGGAAGCAAAAATAGCAAGAAACTTTGGGGTAACCTCCATGCATGATGCAACGGAGGGCGGAATATTCGGAGCCTTATGGGAATTGGGGGAAGCCTCGGGAGTAGGGCTTGAGATTGATTTAAAGAAGATACCCATTAAACAGGAGACCATAGAAATATGTGAGTTTTATGATTTAAATCCCTATCAGCTCATATCCAGCGGTGTAATGCTTATAGTAACGGACAGAGCCAATGAATTGGTGGAAGTGCTTAAGAAAAACAATATACCCGCCGCGGTAATCGGAAGGATTACCGCAGGCAATGACCGGATTGTCTTAAATGAGGGGGAAAAACGTTTTTTAGTGCCGCCTCAGAGTGATGAGCTATATAAGATAAGTATTTGAAGGAATACATAACAAATAGGTTCCTCCGCTTTTTCTGTTTTAGCAGCAGGAGGAAGAACCACATATTAACACATAGAAAGGAAACAGTAAAATGAAGGAGAAAATGAAAGAAAAGATATTATCCGCCATTGATAAAAACAGTAAATTGACGGCGAAGGATTTAGCGGCCATGTTGGGAAGCTCAAAGGAGGAGGTGGCTGCTATTATTAAGGAGCTTGAAGAGGAGACCATTATTTGCGGTTATCCTACTTTAATTAACTGGGATAAAACTGAAAGTGAAAAAGTAACCGCCTTAATTGAAGTAAAAGTGACGCCTCAGCGGGGGCAGGGCTTTGATAAAATCGCCGAGAGAATTTATAAATTTGATGAAGTGGAGACCGTTTATCTGATGTCGGGAGGTTTTGATTTAACTGTTATTATTGAAGGCAAAAGCATGAGAGAGGTGGCTAATTTTGTGTCCAGCAAGCTGGCTCCTATGGAAGCGGTACTTAGTACGGCAACCCATTTTGTTTTAAAGAAATACAAAGAACATGGTTTACCTCTGGTACATGAAACCAGTGATGAAAGGATGCTGATTACACCGTGAGAAATCCATTGTCAAAAACAGTTGTGGATATACAGCCGTCGGGCATAAGAAAATTCTTTGATATTGTCAGTGACATGAAGAATGCCATATCGTTAGGCGTGGGTGAACCGGATTTTGACACACCCTGGCATATCAGAGAAGAGGGCATTTATTCCCTGGAAAGAGGAAGAACTTTTTATACCTCCAATGCGGGATTAAAAGATTTAAAAATTCAAATATGCAATTATTTAAAAAGGAGATTAGAACTCCATTATAATCCGGCTCTTGAAATTGTAGTCACTATCGGCGGCAGCGAGGCAATCGATATCGCTTTACGTGCCATGCTGGATATAGGTGATGAAGTTTTGATACCCCAGCCGAGCTATGTATCTTATTTACCCTGTGTTACTTTAGCAGGGGGCAAACCTGTCATAATTGAATTAAAAGCAAAAGATCAGTTCAGGCTGACAAAAGAGGAGCTTTTAGACGCCGTTACGGATAAGACCAAGGTTCTCATTCTGCCGTTTCCCAATAATCCCACCGGAGCCATTATGGAATATGATGATCTGGCCGATATTGTAAAAATAGTGGAAGAGAAGGATATTTTCGTTATATCAGATGAAATATATTCGGAACTTACCTATGGCACAAAGCATGTATCCATTGCGGAATTTCCGGGAATGAAAGAAAGAACAATCCTGATTAACGGTTTTTCCAAGTCCTACGCGATGACCGGCTGGAGATTAGGTTATGCGGCAGGGCCCGAAAATATTATTGAACAAATGATTAAAATCCATCAGTTTGCCATTATGTGCGCTCCTACAACCAGTCAGTATGCGGCGATTGAGGCTTTAAAAAACGGTGATTCGGATGTGGAAATGATGCGGGACGCCTATGACCAGAGAAGAAGGTTTTTAGTCCATGCCTTACGTGAAATGGGCCTGGATTGTTTCGAACCATACGGGGCCTTTTATGTATTCCCGTGTATCAAAAGCTTAGGAATGACTTCCGACGAATTTGCAACCGCCTTATTGAAGGAAGAAAAGGTGGCTGTTGTACCCGGTACGGCCTTTGGTGATTGTGGGGAAGGTTTTTTGCGAATATCTTATGCATATTCCATAGAAAATTTAAAAGTAGCGCTGGAGCGGATGGAACGTTTTGTAAAGAAGCATAAAGGCCAGCCGCCCGTACATTAGTTAAAAAATATTTAGTTGTAATTTATTATTTATGTGATAAAATCGTATTGATATTATTTTAGGAGTCAGTAATTAATAAACAAGGTTATTTAGGAGGACAAATTATGGTAGGATTGAATGCAGAGCACATAAATCCCTTTTTAATAGCTGCTACGAAGATACTAAAGGATATGTGCTTTGTAGATGTAAAGATCGGTAAACCATATGTAAAGAACACGGATTTTACAGAGGATACATTAATTATTATAATCGGAATAACAGGAGAGATACGCGGCCAGGCTATGATAGTATTTTCTGATAATGTGGCGTGTGACGTAGCATCCAAAATGATTATGATGCCGGTGGCGCAATTGGATGAATTATCTACCAGTGCTGTTTGTGAGTTGGGTAATATGATTATGGGGAATACGGCTACAATTTTTTCAACAAAAGGAATTGGAATTGATATTACTCCCCCAACTCTTTGTTCCGGTAATGTTTCATTTTCTAATAACTATTCTCAGAATATCTGTATACCCTTAATATATGATGACAATAAGGTTATTGAAATCAATGTGGCAGTTACATAATTCCATGCAGAAACCCTTGTTTTTTTGCGGAATATCAGGAGAATCTTATGAATGTTGTATTATTTGAACCCGAAATACCTGCCAATACGGGTAATATCGGGAGAACCTGTGTGGCCACCGGAACCAGATTGCATTTAATAGAGCCCATGGGCTTTAAGTTGAATGAAAAGAGAATTAAAAGAGCAGGTTTAGATTATTGGAAGGAGCTTGACATTACGGTTTATGACAATTACGAAGACTTCCTTTCCAGAAATCCCAATGGAAAAATTTATATGGCTACCACAAAGGCGGTTCATGTCTATACGCAGGTAAACTATGAACCGGACTGTTTTATTATGTTTGGTAAAGAAAGTGCGGGAATCCCGGAAGAAATTCTTCTCCGTAATAAAGAAAGAGCCGTCCGTATACCCATGATTGGCGAAACTCGTTCTCTGAATCTAGCCAATTCCGTGGCTATCGTTCTTTATGAAGCATTACGCCAAAACGATTTTCACGGAATGAAAAGAACCGGACAGCTTCATCACCATACCTGGGCTGAAAGCTTATAAACCCTTCCAGAACCACTAAAGCAGAAATCCTTCCGACCTTGGCAGGGTAAAGATAAATTCCGTCCCCACTCCTTCCGTACTGATAACATTAATATTTTCCTTGTGGGCGGTAATAATTTCCTTGGCAATGGAAAGGCCAAGTCCGGTGCCCTTTTTATCTTTACCTCTGGAGGCGTCTGTTTTATAGAAGCGTTCCCATATCTTTTTAACACTGTCTTTGGGAATCCCAATTCCGTTATCTTTAATGGAAATGAATACTTTATCGCCTTTTTCCACGGTGGACACTTTAATTGTGGAATTGTGATGGCTGAATTTTATTGCATTATCTAAAAGGTTATAAAGTACCTGCTGGATTTTACCTACGTCGGCATCCACGAAGGTTTCTTTTAAGGAAAAAATTAGGTTTAGAGTAATCTTTTTCTGGGTGCAGGCGCCTTCAAAGCTTTCCGCAGTTTTCTTAATAATGTGATTGATATCAAAGGAAACAATCTCTAAAATAGTACCGCGGTTGTCAAAGCTGTTCAAGGCCAAAAGACTTGTGGTCAGCTTATTCAGCCGTTCTGTCTCAAAAAGTATGATTCCCAGGTATTTATCCTTCATCTCATAAGGGATGGTACCATCCTGCAGTGCTTCCGCATAACCCTTAATGGAAGTTAAGGGAGAGCGGAAATCATGGGAAATATTAGCCACATACTTTTTTTGGTAATCGTCCAGTTTACTGATTTCACCGGCCATATAGGATAAGGAATCGGCAAGGCGTCCATATTCATCCCGCTGTTTCATTTTAAAGGTATAGGAATAATTCCCCTTTGTATATTCGGAGGCCGCTTTATTTAATTTTCTTATAGGGATATTGATTAAGTAATAAAGATAAACAAATATAAGAGATAAAAACGCTAAAAACAGTAAAAAGCAAATATTTATAATATCCATAACCTGAGTGCTTTCCCTTTTTATACCGCTTAAAGAGGAATGTATAACGATATATCCCCGCACCTGGACCGGGTATTTATTGATTACCCGGTATACCACACTGACCATGGGCTCTGATAAAACTCCCTTCATTACTGTGCGGTCGTGGAAGGTTTCATCCAGAAAATTCGGATCAATTTCCATTACATTAATCAGGTCGTCATTTTCAGTATTGGGTTTGGTATCGGATATAACTAAACCGCTTGTATTAACGATCCATATACGGGCGTTTAGAATAGCGCCGATGGTCTTAATCTGCATTGTAAGATCAGAAAGAGACAATTCCGCATTATAAAAGCCGGTCATATATTCGGCGGAAATGGAGGCCGCTTCGTTATATAATAAGGATTTTTTATCTTCAATCAAATTTTTTTCATAACGATTGGAAGCATATGTATTTAGCAGTATAAACATAAACAATGCCGATAGAATATAACAAAATAATAATTTAATCCATAAATACCGTTTCATACTGTCTCCGTTTGCTGCTTAACAGCACATTTATTTTGATGTTTTTCCATTATTTTTTACTTCAAATTTATAGCCGATTCCCCACACCGTTGATAAGCTCCAGGAAACGTGGTCTTTTATCTTTTCCCGCAGCCTTTTAATATGCACGTCAACCGTTCTGGTATCTCCGATATATTCATAGCCCCAAATATGGTCTAAAAGCTGTTCCCTGGTAAAGACCTGGTTGGGATGGGAAGCCAAAAAATAAAATAATTCCAGTTCTTTTGGAGGCATTTCAATCGTTTTTCCATAATACAATACGGAATAGTTGGACTGATTTATAATAAGATCGGGGTAGGCCACATATTCCCCGTTCTGTTCTGGTTCGGATACAACGGGTTCTAAAGTCTGTACGGCGGTGGGATGAAACCGTCTTAGGACGGCCTTTACCCGGGCAACCAGTTCCTTGGAATCAAAGGGTTTAATAATATAATCGTCCGCTCCCAGCTCCAGCCCCAAAACTTTATCAAAGATTTCACCTTTGGCGGATAACATGATAATGGGTACGGAAGAAGTTTTGCGGATTTCCCTGCAGACTTCGTAACCGTCAATTCCCGGCAGCATCAGGTCTAACAGGATCAGATTCGGCTGGTAGCTTGCAAATTTAAGAATTGCCTCCTCCCCGTCATGGACCATAAGGGTGTCAAAGCATTCCTTGGTCAGATAGAGGGAAATCAATCCGGCTATATTTATGTCATCATCAACTATTAATATTTTTTGTTTCGTAGCCATAAAGCCTCCTTTATAATCTAAATATTTCCGTAAATTCCAATAACCTGTTTTTCCATATGGTTAATTGGTTTCCAGAGAAATTATTAAACAAACTCAACAATGGTTACACCCTGGCCGCCTTCACCGAAAGCACCTATCCGGTAGGATTTTACGTATTTGGTTTTCTTTAGGTGGGAATGTACGGCATTCTTAAGTGCGCCTGTACCGCGGCCGTGAATGACGGTAACCTGGGGAAGATGGGACAGATAAGCATCATCCAAATATTTATCCAGTATGGGGATGGCTTCATCCACCGTTTTTCCTATCAGGTTAATCTGCGTACTGATGGTCGCCGTTTTTGATATTTTAATTTTGCCGCTGCCGGTACGGTTTATATTAGGACCGGTGATTACCGGTTCATCTATTAACTCTAAATCACGGATGTTAACCTGGGACCTCAAAATGCCCATCTGTACAAATAAGTCCCCTTTGGCATTGGGCAGGCTGCTTACAATGCCCTTCAGCCCTAAGCTTAATACATTTACAGAATCCCCTAATTTAAAATCCTTGAGATTTACCGGTTTATTTGATTTTTTATTACTCTTTAAGGAAAGGCCCGACTCTGTTTCGGATAATTTTTCTCTGAGAGCTCTCCGTTCATTTTCCATATCCTTGCTGACTCCGCCCTCGGCGTTCCATTTGTTAAAGTTCTTAATGGTGCGGTCGGCAAAATCTTTCGCCTCCTGAAGGATTTTTCTGGCTTCTTCCCTGGCATCGGTAAGGACTCTTTCCCTGGCGTTATCTATCCTTTCGTTTTTTTGTTCCAAACGATACCGTAATTCTTCGATTTCCTTCCTGGTTTTACTGATTTCTAAGCGCTCCTTTTCAATTGCCGTGCGGTTTTTCTCCAAATCACTGATTAAATCCTCAAAGCTCTTATCCTGTATGCCTATGCGGTTTTCGGCGTCTTCAATGATAGAAGCCGGCAGCCCTAACTTAGAGGATATGGCAAAGGCGTTACTCTTGCCCGGTATACCGATTAGCAGACGGTAAGTGGGCCGCAGGGTTTCAATATCAAACTCGCAGCAGGCATTGCTTACGCCTTCCGTTGAAAGGGCATATATCTTTAATTCGCTGTAATGAGTGGTTGCCATGGTACGGATATTTCTTTTTTGAAGACTGGACAGGATTGCCATAGCCAGTGCGGCGCCTTCCGTCGGGTCGGTTCCGGCGCC
Source organism: Clostridiales bacterium (assembly GCA_015655075.1). GTDB lineage: Bacteria > Bacillota > Clostridia > Lachnospirales > Lachnospiraceae > Anaerocolumna. The sequence continues at coordinate 138,020 of JAATFT010000049.1, forward strand.
CAGTTCGTCAAACAGGACAAGGGATCTGTAAGTGGCCTGTTCCAGTATGGAAACGGTATTGGTCATATGGGAAGAGAACGTACTTAAGCTTTGCTCAATACTTTGTTCGTCTCCGATATCAGCGTATACCTCCTCAAATACGGCCAGTTCAGAACCGTCAAAAGCCGGAATGTGTAAGCCTGCCTGGCCAAGCAGGGTAAATAAGCCCACAGTTTTTAGGGAGACCGTTTTACCGCCTGTATTGGGACCTGTGATAACTAACATAGTAAAATCCATCCCCAGGGTAATATCGATAGGGACAACCTTTTTGGGATCGATTAAAGGGTGCCTGCCCTTTTTAATGTTTATAATTCCTTTATCATTAAAAACCGGCTCCGTACCTTTCATTTGTTTGGAAAGGGCGGCTTTTGAAAATATGAAGTCCAGCCGGGCTATGACTTTTATATCCGTATCCAGCTTTTCTGCTTCTAAACCTGCCTGATTGCTTAAATCAGCAAGTATTTTTTCGATTTCATCCTGCTCTTTGATCTCAAGTTCCTTTAAATTATTATTTAATTTTACAACAGCCATTGGTTCCACGAATAAAGTGGAGCCGGAGGAGGACTGATCATGGATCATGCCGGGGAATTGGCTGCGGTATTCCTGCTTAATAGGCAGACAATACCTGCCGTTGCGTATGGTAATAATATTTTCCTGAAGCATAGTTTTGGAACTGGAAGAGTTCACCATAAAGTTAAGCTGTTCATGTATCTTATCATTTGCTGTTTTCATGGAACGGCGGAGGTTTTTTAAAGCGGGGCTGGCATCATCCGCAATTTCTTCTTCGCTGATGATACAGCGTTTAATTTCGTTATTTAATGGTATTAAAGGTTCCAGCAAGGCAAACATTTCCTCCAGAAAGTCCCCCGGATTTTCCTCATTGCCCCTGACACCGTAAGCTTTAATTCTTAAAACCGCATCCAGCACGGAGCTGATATGCAGGAGTTCCCCTGCACCCAGGGCGGAACCGATTTCCAGCCTCTTTATGGAACCGCGGATATCGTGAAGGCCGTAAAAGCCAGGGCTGCCTTTCCGGTAAATGCGGGATAAGGCAGCCGAAGTTTCCCCTTGCCTTGCGGTAATTTCATTTATGTCATCGCTGGGAAGTAAGGCGGCGCACAAATCCTTTCCAAGGCTTGAGCCGGCCATTGCAGTTAATTTATCTATAATTTTGTTATATTCTAATTTTTTTAAAGCTTTTTCATTCATAAGCTTCCTCCATTTGATCTATTGCCTATTCCTGGTAATGGTATATAATATAACTTATCGGAAGATG
>JAATFT010000040.1 GCA_015655075.1 Clostridiales bacterium
CGGTCAACATTTTCGGCCAAAACGGCAAAAATCTGGTAAAGGCAATATCAATATGACGAGGGAGAGCCTCGTTTTTTGTATTAATTGGCAATTTTGAGCGGAGCGGCGGGATCTTTGTGAAATCTTGCCGCTCCGTTGTCTATGCGCGGAGATGGTATATGTGGTTTTCGCGCAGTCTGAACTTACCATGATGTTATTTACATCGTTTACCGTGGCGAGCGTCGCTCGTGGGAGATTGGCCCGAAGTTCTCCCGTCTGGATAGATTGCAAAAATAGGTTACGTATTTGAAACGCGAAGACTACGAAAGATGTATTTTGAATTTGATACGGCGGTTGAAACGGGACGCGGATCATAAGCAGAGTAATTAGGTGCGGGAAGGCTGATAATTCCGGCAAATTCAATAGGAAGTCCTGCCGAGGTATAAAAATTCATATCATCCTGTAAATGAAAATGCAGGTGCGGTTCTGATGTGTTACCTGAATTGCCGCAAAAAGCAATACACTGTCCACGTTTTACAGTATCACCTACTTTTACGCAAACACTTCCGGGTTTCAAATGAGCCAGAAGTCCATATTCCTTATCGGCGTGACGAATGAGGATATAATTGCCCCGTATATCTCTGGCAGAACAATCGGCCTGACCGCGCCCCAATAGAGGGCTGTCAGGATATTTGTCCCGAATCTCAACCACCTCACCATCTGCGGGAGCTAATATTTCTCTACCATAGCTATAATAGTTGGTAAGCTTTGTATCTTCGCCGGAAAAGCTATGCCCTTCTTCATCAAGTATAACAAAATCGTAGGCGTACCGCTGGGTTTGAATTGACCAAGAATGGGAGTGTTTTTTATCAATACCACCGTTGACGGCTGTCCATGCCCCTTGAAAGGGTAAGGAGTATTGTACCTTGCACTGGTAATTCTCTGCATTGGGCATATGGAAACCATACCGGAAAGGAGCGGTCAGCATTCCCCCTATTTGTTTTAGTGATTGCCGAAATACGGAGAAATTGTAAAAAATGCCAACAAATCCGAAAAGCCAGAACAGCCACAAAAAATTCAGCAGTTTATTATCAAAAAACAGGCCCAACAAGCCTAAAAGTCCCATGTATTGGACTTTATCACAAAATCGGATCAAACGTTTCAACCTTTTTCCTCCTCACTAAAGCAAAATAATTCCTCCACCGTACAGGAGAACACCTTTGCAATATCCATCGCAAGCTTCAGTGATGGGTTGTACCGGCCTTTTTCCAAATTGATAATTGTTTCCCGGCGCACCCCAACCAGAACAGCCAGTTCATCCTGCGTTAAATTTTTTCTCACCCTGTATTCACGCATTTTTGTAATTAACGCCATGTTTAATCCTCCCGCTGCTCTTTTATTTCAAGAACCAAAAGAGCAATGGTGAAACAGAACGCGGAAACAAACATAGCAGGATGCCAACGCCATATTGCTTGACAAAAATGCAGGAAACAAAAGATGGACGGCAATAGCAAGCCCGATGGCTCAAACACCTGAAAAGAAACCAATACTTGCCGCTTTTCTGACATTCTGCTGAAACATCTCATCCGGTGTTACGAAAAAATACCGGAAATAATAGGCAAAGCCGAAAAAGCCCAGTTTATTGAGTTTCATAATGTCCTCCTTTTAGTGGTATATTTCTAACTTTATGTTAGAAATATACCACTAATGCGGTCACTTGTCAATAAACGTGATAAATCTACATCAGAGAAGAAACAGAGGAAATGCTTTCAGCGGCTATTGGCAAGCCCGCCAGACCAGTGGAGCCGGTTTTGCCGTACAATGGCGCGGCGAAAACGGGACCGATTTTTCCTTGCTCTGTTCCCCGTTTTCGGCAAAGCCAACACACGGCAAAAATCCGGCCTGTCAAGGGTTTAAGGGTGGAGATTTTCAGTAAGGAAAATACTACCCGTCCATTTTATGATTCACGAAGCTAATGTTCTTTTCTATGCGTAATGCGTCGCACATCCCTACAGCTTCACACTAAACATATAAGCGGTGCTGTATTTGTCGCAACCATCAAGAAACACTTCCGCAGTCCAATATTTATCTGGATACGGAATGTTTACGCCTTGGCCAAGAATAATGTTCCTGGTAACATCGTACATGGCATCGCTATCATAGCCCTCGCGTTTGTGCATAGCGTCGTTATCTCCGGAGAAGGTTGCGAATGCAAACTGCGAGTAGTATGGCGGTCCTGCCTTGTCATCGTTATGCGGTACGAAATCGAAATAGAGAAATCCTTCCGGCACAGGGGTATCCGCCTTCATAAACCTCCCCCAAACACCGTGCCACGGGCCAACATCCACACCTAACCCGTAATGGTGCATAAACAAAACATCATAGTCAAAGTCCGATTTATGCTCGTTCATGGCGTCCAGAGTGCGGAAAAGTTTCTTGCGAACCTCCATATTGTCTAAGCCATCGTCTTCTCGCCCGATAAAGCGCATGGCGGACATTTTTTTGTATTCAAAGCTGTCCACCTTGAAGCCCTTTTGCTGCCTCTCAACCACATCAGGCATAAACAACGCCCACTGTACTTGGGCATCACAGTCTTTCAAATAATTGATATACCCATATATATCCACGCTATTAGTGCCTGTAGGGCCTGTTTTATTTCCCGCTATTTTCTCCCGAGCGCTACGCTCCCGCATTGTCGAAAAGTCGGCAAACACTCGGGCAACCGTTTCGCGCAACCGTTCATCATGTGACAACCCCGACAATTCGTCATCAAATCTGTCCAATGCCCTAAACACAGGCGTATTGACTGCGCCTGATGATTCCAATTCTTTTAAGTACGCCCGTAGCCGGGCATTTTGTTCCTTGAACCGCGCAAACACGCCGTCCATCAAAATCTGCTCATTTTCGGCGAGTTTTTCGTCACTCCATTGGGAATCGTCAAGTATCCATTCGGTCAGCGCATCAAAGACATCTGGGTTTTGCCCTCTTGCTTTTCGCGCCCAGCCAACAATCCTGTTGTATTTCTCGGCGTTAGTCAGTTTCTCGTCCTTTTCTCCGTCGATGTCGCTCCAATCGACCAAATGAAATTCGTCAATAAGTTTATGTGACATATCAAATCCTCCCTGTATAGTTACTTTAATGATCAGCGGATGAAACAGTCGAGCCCGCCTCCGCCTGTATCTCCCGCTTTTTCTCAATAACGCAATCCCGGAGGAACACAAAAGCGGCATAGACATAGGGCGCGACCTTTTACGCCGGGCGTATGTGCTTGTGGGGATGGCGTTAGTGAGAACGTAAAGAACAATATAGCCTCTATAACTGTTTTTCAAGCGTTGATAAAAATTCATCCAATGATATGTTGATATCAATATTCATACGCTTTGCCAAAACAATCAGCCACCATATGCACTCGCTAAGCTTATGCTCAAGATCAGATACTGTATTACCGCCTTTAGGCCAACGCTCTTGCTGGGACATCGTCAAACGGCCTACCAAGCCAGCGTCTGTCAAGAAGGCTAACGCATCCTCTTCTACTGTCCATTCTGTTCCATGATTCTGTCTTTCCAGTTGATGATAGAGTTTTCTTATTTGAACGGAACGTTCAACTACCTCACTAAAATTCATATCTTTCATATTTTCCTCTCTATTTTCTAATATATTTTTGCTTATCTGCTGGGAATTATACATTATTATTGTACCATGTCAAACCAGACAACATCCTGTCATATTTAAAAGATTTATTTTTCATGGATCATATCGGGTAGAAGATGTTATTAAAAATGAGGATGGTTCTTTACTATTCCAATCTCTTTACCGGAAAACAAACGGCTTATATAGTAAGCTAAGATGGTACTGTCTACACACCATACTCTACAGAGTACGTATAAAGACCTCCATCAATTCATCTGATTATGTGAAGCAGGGCAATCAAACAATGTAAGTTGCTCGCCCTCCCATAGATCAATTAAGTCACAGGCCGTCACTCCGATGAGACGCAAAGGGATTTAGAAACTGTAATTGTGATTTAACAATTCCATGGCTTTTTCCGCAATTTCTGCCGTTGTATTTGAGGGTAAATTCAATTTCACTTGACAATTTTTCGTATGAAATTCAGCGTTTTTCAGGATGATCTGTACGGTTCTGCCAGTATAACACCATACCGGTTTTCTTCATGGCCTGCTGCAACAGCCATCGGTACTGTTTCGAGTTCAGGACGTAATAAACATTCCACACCTGCAAAAAAGAATTTAAGTCACATGGAGTATAATTCGCTCCAGCATGTCCACCTCCATATTATCATTGACTATCATTTTCTCGGTTTAAATTCCGTAACATAACTTCCATTTTGCTCACGAGGGTGTCGTGAAGGCTCTGCGGCTTTATCCCTTTAAGAATGGGCCCAAAAGAGAGAAGATAATTATAAATCCAATCACCTTCTGGCAATGAAGTGGTAATTGTAAAAGAACCGTCCTTATTTTTTATTACGTCTTTTTCGTAAAAGTCATCATATACTCTGTATGCCCCGGCAGGTGATATTTCCAGTTGTATGTCAATGGCTCTACGGAAATGTTTATCTTCCAAATCGGCAGGCTGTTCCTCCGAAACCCTTTTTCTGAAGAAATCTTCGGTGATTCGGACGTTACCCATACGGGTGATTCTAAAAGTCCGGTATGCGTTCCTTTCGTAACAATATGCAATTAAATACCACGCTCTATCTTTAAAAATCAATTTTACCGGTTCAGCCCGCCGGGAACTTTTGATACCGGATGTATTAAAATAATCAAATGTGATGACCTGATTGTTGACTATAGCCATTTTGAGCAAATTGAATTTTTCCTTATGTTTTTCGTCGCTTCCCCAAGGGGAGAAATCAACCTCAATCCAATTAATATCGCTCTTTTTAAAAAAGCTGCTCAATCGTGAAAGTACAAAATCAATATCAGGATATCGCGTCGCGGACAGATTCTGCAATGCCATTAATATTTCATTTTGTTCTTTTTCAGATAGTACAGACTTATTTAATACAAAATTGTCAAGCAGCATAATTCCGCCACCTTTTCCTTGGTTGGCATAAATCGGTATGCCGGCGCTGCTTAGCGCATCAATGTCCCGAAAAATTGTTCTGACTGAAACTTCAAAATGATCTGCCAGCTCCTGCGCTGTTGCTTTTTTTCTATCGAGTAAAATATATACAATTTCGAAAAGCCTGCTAATTTGCATATTATCACCTCATTCGTATATGGTTCAGTATATCATATAACATTAAACTTGACAACATCATGTCATGTTATATAAGCAATTTAGGTTACAGTTCAGCCTAGAGCGTGTTTTTTGTGAGCGGAGCGAAGCGGAAGTCACAGAAAATCCGAGACATATGTGCGCAAAATTATGCAGAATGCATATCATACCGCTTATTCAAAATAACGATCAGGGAAAAAAGATACTGAAACATGCCGTACTGTGGTCAGGTTATGCCTGTTAAGATAAGTGCATGGTAACAAGCCATGTGGAAATACCAAATTGAATCTGGAGGTCGATTTTAAAATGACAAAATTACCGCAGCCCATTGAAACCTACTTTAGTACAACCAATGTTCCTGATCCAAAAACATTCCTTTCAATCTTTGCGGACGATGCTGTTGTGGTCGATGACGGGCAAGAATATCAAGGCATTGCCGCGATTAAAGAGTGGAGTGAACAGCATCATTTCGCCAACAAAATTAGTTTGGAAGTCACGGATACCGCAAAGGTCTATAGCAAAACAGTCGTGACAGCTAAGGTGGATGGCGATTTCGACAAGAACGGATTCCCTGAACCCCTGCTGCTTGATTTTCATTTTACAATTGAAAAGGACAAGATCAAACGGCTGGTCATCCTTTTGCGTCCCAAGCGGATTCCGAAATTACCGCAGCCCATCGAAACCCATTTCCGCGCAGCAAATGCTCCTTCCCCAAGTGAATTTCTTTCATGCTTTGCCCCAAATGCCTTTGTCACCGACGAAGGAAAAGATCATCACGGAACGGCTGCAATTAAGGAATGGAGCGATCGGGCATATTTTGGAGACAATCTAACGCTTGATGTTACAGATGTTACGCAGAGCGGCGATGAAACGATTGTAACCGCTAAGTCAGATGGCAATTACGATAAAACTGGTTTGCCGGATCCATTGTTTTTGGATTTTCATTTCAATATCAAAGACAACAAAATCACCCGGTTATATATTGTACCTACCCCTGATAAATTAAAGCCGGATAGTTGAAAAACGAGGTCGTGCTTTCATGGGCTGAGGGGCCTGTAAATTGGCTGAAATATTAAAAGATATTTATAGTAGGAATTTTTATTGGGCTTCGGCAGGAAGGTTCAATCCGCATACAGTGCTTTCAATGCGCCGGAGTTTGTCGCTTCCGTGATGGATGCAACTTGGAATGCACTTCCGCTGAAAGCCCAAACACGGCGTATTTCTATAACTCATTTTATAAAACGGTCGATTGCCTTGTTGAGATTCTCTATGGCAGTAGCATCACCGGATTCGATTGCATCCACGATACAATGCCCGATATGATCCTGTAAAATAATTTTACCGGCATTATTTAAGGCCGCTATAACAGCGGATAACTGAATCAGCACTTCACTGCAGTCCTTTCCTTCCTCCACCATCCGTTTTACCGATTCCAGATGACCGCTGGCACGGGATAAACGGTTTAAAACTGCTTTGGTACTTTCATGGTTATGCTTACGTTCCAAGCCTTCCCCGTGGCTGCGGGCATATTCCTTACCCTCTGCATTCACATGGGTATGGACCTGTTTTTTCTTTTCCATAATCAGTCTACCTTTCTTACAAATATACTTTAAATATACTTGTCCATTACATAAATCATCTGCAAGCAGCTGATTTACTGCCTCAAATCAGGGTATGAAAATACTTTGTATTTTCACACTAACTCCCATTGCATTTGCCTTAAATAAGGATGGGTGAAAAATATGCTTTTTATTTTTCACACTATCCCTATGATTGTTATCGATTGCTCTTGTTATTATCAGTATCTTAGCATTGATTTTAAAAATTGTCCACTAAAAAGTCAATATAAGTAATTTATCCTCTGCACAAGGATAAAAAAAGAGCTGCTGCTAAATTCACAGGCTATACTTCCTGCTAAAAAAACATAAAACACACACTAGTGTAACAGACCTGATATTTTGCAAAAGCCCTTTCCGAAATTTTCTATGACTTACCTTCAATAAAATTTGTCAGTACTTCGTTAAATTTATCCTTCTCATCGTAAAATACCCCATGGCCGCTGAATTGGAACGGTATTAATTTAGACGTTTTAATATATTGATTTTGTATTTCTCCCAGGGCAAAGGGTACAATCTGATCATGAATCCCATGCAGGATTAAAACAGGGACATGGATTGCGCTCAAATCATTAAAAAGTACTTCCCTCAACCAGGTATTGGGAATCGCAGCCGTTGCCCAGCCCGCCGCCTGTAAGCCTAACTGGAAAAACCAGTCGGAGAAGGCTTGTGACGTACGCTGGTAAAAAAACATATCCCCAAAGCCCCGAAGCATCTGCGGTCTATCCTTATAGGTCCCTTCGATTAACTGTACAACAACTTCTTTGTCCGCACCATATGGAAAGTTAGGACGTTTGATTAAGCTTGGCGCCGCTGCCGCTGCAAGAACCAGCTTTGATACCCCGTAACCTTTATGCCGTCCCATATACCGGCAGGCAATCGCCCCTCCGTTGGAATGCCCCAGTAAGGTAAAATCACATAAATTAAGTTCGTCAACAACACCTTTGACATCATCAGATAACCGGTCAAAATCATAACCGCAAAACGGTTTATCCGAATCTCCAAATCCCCTGGTATCTATACCGATACATCGATAACCCCTTTTCGGCAGCTCATTAAATTGATATTCAAACAATTTATGGCTTCCGGGCCAGCCGTGCAAAAATAAGATTGTCTTATTCCCCTCCGGATTAAGGTCCTCCACATAGTATTTCACATTAGGTTCAACTTTGACATAATACCCCATATGAAACCTCCAATTAAATAATTGCCGTTTCTATATTTTATTCATTTAAACCGGATATGTGAGTGATTATCATCTCCCGATATATACCAACCCTTTTTGCTTTCAAAATCCAGAAATATATCCCTCATGAAAGTCCCTGGCTACAGAAAAAAAAATATATTCCCTGTTTCTAAACAGTTCCTCCTTTTTAGTCGTACTGGGTTATATTGTAGGTATCCCTCTGTTATGGGCATTCTTAGGTTCCATGCTTCAAGCATTAACAAAAGAGAGGAGTATAGCACTGCCATTAAAAACAGACTGTATTTATCTGATACGGGTTTGCGATTATTTATTTTACCTATGAGGTATGGAAAACTATTCTTACAGATTATATTTTACGATATGCAATAAAAACCACATAAGCCTCATAAATAAAGGTAAAACTCTTCTTTTCATGAAAAAAATTTGGTATAATTATAAGTGCTAATAAATAATATGCGAGGAGGATTTTGTCATGTTCAAGGTAATGATTGTAGATGATGAAATATATATCGTAGCTTTAATTCAGAAATTGATTGACTGGAAAAAGTACGATATGGAAATTGTATTTACAGCGGATAACGGTATTACCGCTCTGGATATGGTAAAAGAAATTCGGCCGGATATAGTAATTGTTGATATCCGTATGCCTGGTTATGATGGTATATCTTTTATGGATAGAGTAAGAGAAATAAATAAACAGGTGAAATTTATCGTGATCAGCGGACATAAACAATTTGATTATGCAAAGGGCGCAATTCGCAATAATGTAGAAGATTATTTACTAAAACCTATTAATAAAGAAGAACTGGAAAAAGTTCTGAATAGAGTTCATGAAAAGCTGATTGAAGAAATTAAAAATGAGGTTTCTATAAATTCCTTGGTCAATGAATTGGATTCCACCAAAACGATGGTACGTAAAACTTTAATGAATGAACTGCTGGCTCATAACTATGAGGTATTTGAAGATAGTATAGAAACGATTAATTCTCATTATCTTACAAATTTTCAAAACGGAGAATTTTGTATGGCGGCTATTGTGTTTGATTCAAAGGACATAAAAGATGATTTCGTGTGGGAAAAATCAATACTTGATAATGTAATACTGGAGTTTTATAAAAAATTCAGCTCATTATGTTACGATATTCTGGATTTGAGTTATGAAAATTTAATTTTACTGCTTATTAATTATTCTGAGGGACAAAAAAAAATTATAAATAGCAGCTTTTATGATTTACAGAAAAGCTTTAATGATCTTGTTGAAAAATTCAATGATATGTACATAACCGTATGCTATGGAACAAACCGGAATAATCTGGCTCTAGTCAAAGATATGAGAACCTCACTTGAAAGATGTATCAGAGCAAGAGCTGCAACCGGACTTAGTAGCGTAGTTGATGATACAAAAATGAAGGAATCAAATGATGCTTTGCAAAAAGTATTGTATTTAGGAGAAGAAAAATTACGCACTGCGCTGGAAAGCTTAAATTTGGAAGAGATAAAACATTGCATACGGGAAATGTTTTCCACGGCTTATTATTTGGTCGATGAAGATGTATTGATATATCATAAATTAACAGTTGCACTAGAAAAAAAGATATACAATTATTTTAGCAATATTGGAATTTACAGCAGGAATTATTCAGAATTTGAAAAGCAGTTCACTCACTCTTTATTATTATCCTGCAGTTCACGTGATTATGCGGAAACATTGTACGAGGGTATAGCAAAGATAATAGATGAAAATCAGTTGGCAGACAAAAATTGTATACCAATAATCAGAATTATAAAACGCTATATAACAGAACACTATAACGAGGAAATCTCATTAACTTCTGCAGCTAAACTTGTAAATATAACTCCGGTTTATCTGAGCATGCTGTTTAAAAAAGAAGAAAATACAAATTTCCTGGATTACCTGAATCAATACCGCATTGAGGTTTCCAAAAAACTCTTAAAAGATATTAAATATAATGTAGGAGAGGCTTCCGTATTGTCGGGTTTTCATAATACAAAATACTATTCAAAAATATTTAAAAAGATTGTAGGGATTTCTCCTTCTGAATATCGTAAGCGTCATCTTGGAAAAGAAGCCTAAAGGATGGTATCTACTATGAAAAAAAATATGAAGTGGTATAAGCTTGGAAGCAAAAATGTTGCAGCGGTGCTGATCGTTAATGCCTTTATTATGTATTTAATATGCAGCTTAGGAATCTGGCTGGTTAACTACAATGCTAATACCACGGATTCGCTAATATTAGGACTTGATTTCAAACAATTAATGCTGTGTATTATTTTATCAGTTATTATTGACGGAGCTATTGATTATTTTATGATTATTGTTCCAATTTGGAATATACAGCATATGATTGAACATTATGGTAAAATGTATAAACTGCTGGGAAATACTGAAGATAGAAACGCTTTGTCTGAAACTTCCATTGAAAATATAATCGAGTTCCTGATCAGACAGCAGGAACTGTTGAATGAAAAGGAACATATGGAAGCAAAGCAGAGAAAGAAAACCGAACTGTATGCACTTCAGACCCAAATTAATCCACATTTTTTATATAATGCGCTGGATTCCATAAGAGGCTATGCACTCTTACATGATATGGATGAAATAGCGGAGATCACGGAAGCATTATCCATGATATTCCGCAATATGATTTCCAATAGAAATGAACTGATTTCTCTCCGAAAGGAATTTGATAATATTAACAGCTACATGAAGATACAGCAATTTCGTTTCAATAATAAATTTCATTACAGCTGTGAAGTCGAAGAAGAAATATTAGATAAGTACATGGTGCCGCGAATGGTTTTACAGCCATTAGTGGAAAATTCCATAATGCATGGATTGGAAAAAAAAATTAAAGACGGATGGATAAAAATTAAGGCATATATTACAGACCGGCGTTTTATTTTGTCCGTAACTGATGACGGAATCGGAATTACTGAGGAACGGCTGGAACAGTTAAATCGGATTATGACAATGCCTCCGGGAGATTTATTTGAAGAAAATAGCAATGAACATACGGGAGTAGCCTTAATCAATATTAATAAAAGGATAAAACTGAATTTTGGAAATCAATATGGGATCACGCTTAGCAGTACACCCAATATACGCACTGCATCAGAAATTGTATTACCGTTAATACCAAATGGAAAGTAGGGTGATGAGGTATGGTAAAAAAAGAAGTCTTACGTATGAATCAGGTCGTTTGTCATGAGGACACTTTAGAAACCGTTCATAATGCGAGCATAAACATTTTTGTAGGAGAATGTGTTGGATTAGTCGGTAATAACGATTCGGGAATAAGAAATTTAATGGGGACAATTACAGGAGAATTTCCTTGTTCCTCAGGATATGTATGGATTTCGGAAAGAAGGCTTCCTATAGCATCAATTGAACAGGCCAGAAAAGAAGGAGTTTTCCTGATAAAAAATACGACTTCACTGATTGAAGAATTCTCGATTATGGATATGATGAAATTAAATTATGCATTTGTTGTAGGCAAAGTTAGATTTCGACAGTATATTAAAAGATGTAAAGAAATTTTAGAATTGCTTGGCATATATGAGGATTATGATATTTTAATTCGTGATTTAAGCTTCCATCAAAGAATTCTGGTTGAAATTACACAGGCAATCAGCTGTGATGCAAAAATCCTAGTTATGGATAATATAGTAAGTTTTTTTTCGGCAACATCCCTGCCGCATATGATAAAGGTTTTTGAAATTCTTAAGTCATTGAAAATCAGTGTAGCTTTTATTGAAATTCAGCCTTCCAGCCTGCTTCAGATAGTTGACCGTATGTATGTTATGCGCAGAGGAAGAACTGTTGCAGTACTTGACAAGGATGAAATGGTTATGGAATTAATCCTGTCCCTGATGGAAGGACAAAAAATTATATTGGGAGAGAAGAAATTCAATATCTCTGAACATATAGATTATTCTAATAAAATTTTAGAATTTGAAAATGTAAGGAGCGATGATCAGATTATCCGGAATTTAAGCTTTTGTTTGTATGAAAATGAAACATTGGGCTTATATAACAGAAACAGGCATTCCGCAAAAGGTTTGCAGGATATTTTTCTTGGTAACAGTAATGTTTTATCAGGTGAAATACGGTTTAGGAATCAGATATTTCCAAGTGGCAATTCCCTGCCTTTTATCCAAAAAGGAATTTATATTCTTACCGAAAATGATGAATTATTTTCAAATATGACAATGGAAGAAAATCTGGTGATCACTGCTTTGAAAAAAAAGACGTACGGTAGAATAGTTAAAAATGAGCATGAATTGAAATATATGGTTCAGGAGATTATGGGAGAATATGTATCGGATGAAAATAATATATATCTGCCCGGACAGATGATACCAAATAACGTTCTTATGAGAAAAAAAATAGTTTTATGCAGAGCCGTTCTCGCGATGGCAGAGATTCTGATTTATAGTAATCCCTTCTCCAAAATGGATATTAGAGAAAGAGAGCTTTTCTGTCAGGATATTATAAAAACAAAGAAAAAGGAAATATCTCAAATGATTATTTCCTCAGAAATTGATATGCTATATCCGGTATGCGACCGGATTTTGAAGATTGAAAACGGTAAAGTTACAGGGCAGAATCTTTTATAAAAGGTTGCAGATTGCGGCGCTGTCGATACTGATAGCTTCTATCTTTTAATCAGAAAGAAACATCTAGTGTGCTGACAAGTTGATACTTGGACTAATGGCGTTCATTCTGCGAGGCGGAGGAAAGAGGCGTAGCGGTGGCTACGTCGATTGACGACAACGAAGCAGATGGAAATTCAGGCAAGCCATTAGACAAGATATCAACTTGCCAGTGCACTAGTACCGCATTGCATAAGTTTCGATGAAATTCAGCACCGGCGTAAATAGCGAGTGCTGAATTCACTGAAATCTATGCAATGTGGTACTATCATTCTATCATTTTATCAGTGTCTTTTTCTATACTATTTCCTAATTTAGCTTTTAAATTCGCAGTATAAAAGGTTAAAATGTTGATTGTTTTAACCTTGTTTTTTTCAATATTGTTAAAAATGTATACTTATTATTAAAAACAGTATATTGTTTTGTGCTATTTTAGTCTTATAATAAAAAGCAGAAGATTAATATGATTTAAGAAAGGAGCAAAAAGAAATGGTGGGTGATACAATTTTGAAATTAAATCATATTTCAAAACTATATCCTGGTGTTACGGCTCTAAACAATATATGTATGGAATTTCGCGAAGGTGAGATTCATGCAATTGTAGGAGAAAACGGTGCCGGCAAATCTACTATGATTAAAACCATTTCCGGTGCAATTGAACCGACGCAGGGAACAATTGAAATCCTTGGTGAAATATTTAATAAGCTTTCTCCAAAAATTTCCAGGCAAAAAGGTGTAGCCGTTATTTATCAGGAATTTACATTGATTCCGGTTTTATCTGCGGCAGAAAATATTTTCATGGGAGAGTTTTTAATGAACGGTATAGTGCTGGATAATAAAGAAATGGGAAAAAAAGCATCAGAGCTGTTTGAACGTTTGCAGGTTAAAATTGATCCTAAAACTAAAGTCGCCGATTTAACCACCGGTTTTCAACAAATTGTGGAAATCGCAAAAGCAATATCAAAAAAAGCAAAAATTTTAATTATGGATGAACCGTCGGCGCCGTTGACGATTACCGAAGTAGAAGTGATGTATAACATTATTGATACGCTGAAGGAACAGGGAGTAACAATCATTTACATATCGCATCGATTGGAAGAAATATTCCGTCTTTCTGACCGGGTAACTATTATCCGGGACGGGTGTTATGTCACAACACTTAATACAAAGGACACGAATAAACAGGAAGTAATTAAATATATGGTTGGCCGAGAATTAACTGAGTCATATCCTGAACGAACAAATAAAGCTGCGGAAACCGTAATGAATGTCCATAATCTTACCGGTAACGGAGTAAAAAGTATCAGCTTTAATCTTAAACGGGGCGAAATACTTGGAATGGGAGGCTTGGTCGGAGCAGGAAGAACAGAACTTGCCCAGTTGATTTTCGGAAGCGAAAAGATAGTCTCCGGTGAGATTATATATAAAGGGAAAGCGTTAACCGTTAAAAATTGCGAACAGTCAATCAATGCCGGGATATCAATGATACCGGAAGACAGGAAACGTCATGGTGTAATTCTGGACATGACTATTAAAGATAATATAACCATGCCCAGTTTGAAAAGGATTTCGAAAAGAAATGTTATAAACCAGAAAAAGGAAATAGAGGTAACAAAGCTATATCAGAATAGCTTGGAAATAAAAACGCCATCCATCTTTCAATATGTAAAAAATCTAAGCGGCGGTAACCAGCAGAAGGTAGTTCTGGCAAAATGGCTGGCAAGGAATCCGGATATCATTATTTTTGACGAACCCACCAGAGGAATTGATGTAGGTGCGAAGCAAGAAATTTACCAGATTATGAACAATCTGGCAAATGAGGGGAAAGCAATTATCATGATTTCTTCGGATATGGAGGAACTAATTGGAATGTCTGACCGAATCGTTGTTTTGAACAAGGGAAGAATGACCGGAATTCTTGAGAAAAAAGATATTTCACAGGAAAATATTCTATTGAAAGCGGTAGGTGCAAATTAAATGGAAAAGATTTTAAGAAGGAAAGAATTTGGTGTTTTAATGGTTTTATTTGCGTTGATTGTATTTTTTTCTATCGTTTCTCCACAGTTCTTACAAGCAAAGAATTTTTTTAATATTACTAAACAGATTGCAACGGTAGGTATCGTTTCAGTAGGCTTTACTTTTGTATTAATTACCGGGGGCATCGATTTATCAGTAGGGTATCAGATTTCATTGGACATTGTGGTTGTCGCCGTATTAATGAGAACCTTCGGAGTGCCGTGGTTTCTTGCTTGTATCATAGGAATTATCCTTGGTATCATAATTGGTTTGATTAACGGCATGATTATTGTTAAATCCCATGTTGCCCCATTAATCGTAACGCTGTCTATGATGACAATTTTGAAAGGATTAAGTTATCTTATTACAAATGGTCTTGCAATTTTTAAATTTGATAAGAGCTTTGTGGCATTAGGCCAGGAAACAATTGGAGGGGTTATCCCCATTTCACTGCTATTTTTCGTTGCAATTATTATCATTGGCGGCTTTATTTTAAACAAAACGGTTTATGGAAGATACTTTTATGCTATCGGTAATAATGTTGAGGCAGCAAAGCTTTCCGGCGTTAACGTAGAAAGGGTGCAACTGCTTGCTTATGGTTTATGCGGCTTTTTTACATCAATCGGTGCAATTCTTATGCTGGCCAGACTGAATTCAGCTCAGTCGTCCACTGGTGACGGATATGAGTTCAATTCTCTGACTGCCTGTGTAGTCGGAGGCGTAAGTGCCAACGGCGGTAAAGGTACCATAGCCGGAGCAATTATCGGCTGTTTGATTGTAGGAGTATTGCAGAACGGACTTGCAATCATGAATATCAATGAATATATCCAGGAAGTAATTAAAGGCGTTGTTCTGTTGATTGCAGTTGTATATGATACTTTATCCCTTTTGAGAAATGAAAAAATAAAGAAAATAAAAACAATTAATGCTGATAACTAAATTATTTTTATACTACCCCTGTAAAAAACAAAATTTGAAAGGAGATCTTTATGAAAAAGAAAATTATCTGTACCATCGTTAGCTTAACTATGATTACAGCCCTGTTAACCGGCTGTGGGTCAAAAGAATCAAACACGGATGAGAAATCATCAACAGCAGATGTAACAAATACATCGGAAGTAACAAACACAGCAAAAGAGGGTCAATCTTTGGATACTTACAAAGTTGGTATGACTTTTAACCTTGGTAATCTTACCTGGGCGGAGCTTACAGAAGAAGCAAAGAAAAAGGGAGAATCCCTTGGATTGGAGGTTACAGTTCAAAATGACAATGATGATGTTACTACCCAGGTATCACAGATCGAAAATTTCATTCAGGCGGGTATGAACGCAATTGTTGTCGCAGCTGTAGAATCCAATGCAGTTGAAGATGTTTGCCAGGAAGCAAGAGATGCTGGAATTAAAATAATTGCTTATACACAAACAATTGAAAATTCAGATGCCCAATATCTGGTTGACGCATATAATACAGGTTATGCATGTGGTGAAGCGGCATCTAATTGGATAAAAGAAAATTATGGAGATCAGGAGGTTGAATGGGCACTCGAAGATCTTCCGAAATATCCGGAAATCATAGATAGAGCAAATGGTATTAAAGATGCCATAGCAAAAATTGCGCCTAACGCTAAATTAGTAGCGACTCAGCCGGCGGAAGTAATGGAAGACGGTCAAAAGAATGCCGAAAATTTCATGCAATCTAATCCAAATATTAAGGTAATTTGTTCGATTGGTTCGGGTGGGGGTGCCGGAGCTAACGAAGGTGTTAAATCTTATATTTCAAAGGACGAATACAGTACCTTCGGAATATTTGGTATTGATGCTACAGAACAAGAAATAATGAACATAATCAATGGAGATCCCCAGAAAGTATCAATAAGCCTTGGCGGTGGAGCTACTCATGGTGATGTTCTAATGGAAATTGCTTATAATTTCTGGACGGGTAAGGAGCAGGAAACAAAACAATATATGCCTATTACAGTAATTGATTCTTCTAATGCCCAGCAGTACTATGATGAACATTTTAAGAAATGATATCATTCAGTAGTTTAAAAATAATTGATTGAAAAATTATATTTTAAAAATTTGGGGTAGTCAGATGTTAGACGATATGGAATAAATTAAGCCGATGTTATCATATTGATAATTTACTGTGTTCTTTAAGAGGGTACAGTAAATATATATAGTAATATAAATTAAAATTGAATTTAGAGTACTCTCGGAAACTCTTTGTATGCGGATTTGTGAGACGATTTTTTGTCAGATATGCACAAATTTATGAGGCATACGTGGAGCGTACGTGGATTAAATTTGTGTGTAGCCGGCAAAAAACCAGCCGCAAAGATGCGTACAGGGAGTTTCCAGGAGTGCTCATTATTAAAAGGAGAATGATTATGTCAAAGATGATGAAAGCAATAGTTTCTTATTCACCGCATGATTATCGATATGAAGATTATCCGAAGCCGGAAGCAGGACCCGGTGAGATTGTTTTAAAGGTGAAAGGATGCGGTATCTGTGCAGGCGATGTAAAGGCATTTCACGGAGGTATACGTATTTGGGGTACATCTTCCGAAAATAGATACATTGAAGCACCATGTATCGGCGGACATGAATTTTATGGTGAAGTTGCTGAACTGGGAGAAGGCGTTAAAGATTATGATATAGGTGATATTCTGGTGTCAGAACAAATTGTTCCCTGTAATGAGTGCGAATTCTGTAAAAAGGGGATCTACTGGATGTGTACACGTTCTGCCGTATTTGGTTTTAAACAATATGCCAACGGTGGCTTTGCAGAATATATTAAATTGGGGAAAAATTGTATAAACCACAAAGTTCCAAAAGGATTTACGCCGGAACAGTCCGTTTTAATTGAACCTATTGCCTGTGGCATGCATGCGGTGGAAAGGGCCATGATTCTACATAGTGATGTGGTGGTGATTGCCGGACTTGGTGCAATAGGTACTTCTATGGTTAATATTGCATCCTTATACCTTCCCAGGATGATTATAGGTATTGACGTACGTGATAATCGCCTTGAAATGGGCAAAAAATATGGTGCTGATATTGTATTAAATCCAATGAAATGCCATGTATCGGAAGAGATTAAAAAATTGACGGATGGTCTTGGCTGTGATGTTTATATAGAAGCATCCGGAAGTCAACGTAGTGTTACACAGGGTATAAATTCGCTGAAAAACTGCGGTAGATATGTTCAGATGGGTGTATTTGCAGAGGAGGTTAAGTCAGACTGGAATATAATTGGAGACGGTAAAGAATTAACTATTCTAGGGTCACATTTATCCGGACTTACTTATGATTCTGTAATCAAGGGAATCAAATCTGGTAAAATTAAAACAGACGGGTTGATTTCACATAAATTTAAATTAGAAGATTGGGAAGCCGGTTTCAAAGCTACCGAGGCTCCGGATGCCATGAAAATTATGCTGATACCATAATATCGGACAGGGATATTTACCCATATAACAAAATATGAATAGAAAGCACCGCCGCTTAAAAATAGATAATCACTGGATGCGGCGGGCTTTCTTTATACGAGGTGAATTTGAATGAATAAAGAATGATATAATTATATCGGAGATTTATCACAATTATTTCACAAATTATCGGATGGAAGGCGGGGAAAAAGATGGCGTAAGAGCTGCGACAGTAACCAATGAAAATGTTATAAATTATACTGTGATAGCCGATCCGTTGTATGGACATTGCATATTTAAGCTATAAAGGAACAAATATTAGTTCCGAGCAGCTGGAATTTGCAGCCTTTTCTGTGGAGAATGTGGCTGAAAAATTAAATATTAAAGGCGACGAGGCTTATAAATTACTGACAGAAAATAGTAATATTTTAAATGAATATATCATTTCCTATTATGAAATGCTTCATATACAAAGCAAAGAATATATTGTAAATGATATTGTTGAATATATGAAAGATCTAGGAGTGATAAGATGATTTTATACCACGGCTCTTATATGGAAATCAAAAAACCGGATATTACATTTTCAAGAGACAATGTTGACTTTGGCAAAGGCTTTTACGTAACACCAATATATGAACAGGCCAAAAAATGGGCAGCCAGATTTAAAAGAAAAAAAGGTGCAAGTATAGTTACCACTTATGAATTAGAAGATTCTATTTTGGATTCAAATATCTATATTAAAAAATTGAACCTAATTTGCAGCTTTGTTTTAAGAATCAGGAAATTATAGATAAATATCTGAAATATAGGAGCAATGAGGTATTAATATGACAGCGAATAAAATATTATTGCAAAAAAAATACGCAAGAATAATAGAGATGTTTGCTAAAATCAGCGGTCTTTCAATTGGCGATGCAATGGATTTTTTCTACCGTTCACTGACTTATAAGGAAATAAGCGAGGGAATATCGGATATGCATTGCAGAAGTGATGAATATCTGGCAGAGGAGCTACTTATGGAACATAATGAAAACAAACACTAAACTTACCATGATGTTATTTACATCGTTTACCGTGGCGAGCGCCGCTCGTGGGGGATTGGCCCGAAGTGGCAGAGGGGCTTGTCCAATATGACCGCTTGTAAAGGGTCGTATACGGATAAAAAAGATTACATCTCTTCGACCAATGGGAAGTTTAGTACAACGTCCGCTAAATAACCGGGCAAATTTCTGAGAATGATTTTTCTTAGACAGTGATGGACAAACGCAGGCGTAGTGGGGCTACGCCGAGGCTTGACCAATGCTGTATAAGGAAAATCAGGCCAGATAATTTGCATATTTATGAGCCGCTTTTTTATAACCAGCCTTTTTTTATTCTACAACGCCGCCTTCCACAACCAGGCTTTCCGGATCCGCCGCATCCCCATAGACCGGTGCCAAGGTCTCTTCGTAATCTTTGTGGAAAAAGTTTTCCTCTCCCAATGTTGTAATTTCATCATTGAGCCAGTTCAGTAATTCAGTATTCCCCTTCTGAACGGCTGGCGCAATCGTATCCAAGTTGCCTAAAGATTCAATTCCAACCGTAAAGCCTTTATTTTCAAGGGACCATGCAAGAACTTCCGTATTATCCGTTGAGAATGCATCTCCCCGGCCGTCTAAAAGCGCATTGTAGGCTTCCGTATATTGGTCGAATTTTAATAATTTAACATCCGGATAATTTTCCGTAAAATAGGTTTCCGCAGTAGTTCCCTTGCTTACAATTAATGTTTTCCCGTTAAGCTGTTCGGGCGCGGTAATTAATGCGCTGTCCGGTGATACCACACCCAGGGCAACCTTCATATATGGTTTTGCAAAGTCAACCTGTTCGGCACGTTCCTCCGTAACAGTAAAGTTGGCAAGAATAATATCCACTTTTGCCGTTACCAAATATTCCACACGGCTGGCTGCCTCCACCGGAACATATTCCACTTCCACGCCTAAATCCTTGGCAATCCGGTTGCCAAAGTATACGTCATATCCCTGGTAATCACCGTTTTCATCCACATAGCCGAATGGCTTTTTATCACTGAACACACCGATCACAATCTTGCCGCTTTCTTTAATTTCATCCAGTGTTCTGGCAGTTCCCTCCTTACCGGTTTCCGTTCCTTTCGTATTGGTATTATCCTTTGTATTCCCGGTATTATTTTTGCAACCTGTAAATGCCGCCGTTATTAGGGTCAGCATGAATAGTAAAGTAACTACTTTCTTTAAATTTTTCATTTATTCTCCTCTTTTCCTGGGTTTTCCCCCCATATTTTTTTACCGGACAAGATCCTATACCGATCTGTTTTATCTATCTTCAACACTCTTTACAGTGTCAAATTCAAACACGTTTAAAAACTTTCTGGCCCGTTCCGTTTTAGGATTAGTAAAAAAAATTTCCGGATCACTTTCTTCCACTATCTCACCTTTGTCCAGAAAAATAATCCGGTCCGCAATGGCGCGGGCAAACTGCATCTCATGGGTTACAATTACCATAGTACTTCCCTCCTTAGCCAGTTCCAGCATAACATCCAAAACTTCCCTTACCATTTCCGGGTCCAGGGCTGCGGTAACTTCATCAAATAGCATAATCTCCGGATGCATACACAAAGCTCTTACAATGGCAACTCTCTGCTTCTGCCCGCCGGAAAGCTGCCTGGGATAAGCACCTTTTTTTTCATAAAGTCCTATCCGCTTTAACAGTTTTTCCGCTTCCCTTATTACTTCTTTTTTCTCTCTGTCCTGAGCCTTTAAAGGCCCTAACAAAATGTTATGAAGTATTGTCATGTGGGGAAATAAATCATAGCTTTGGAAAACCATACCGATTTTCTGACGGACTAAATGCATATTCCTGGTCTGATTGCTGATAACTTCTCCTTTAAGGAAAATACTCCCCTCCTGTATGTTTTCCAGACCGTTGATACATCTAAGCAAGGTGCTTTTACCACACCCCGACGGACCTACAATGACCACAACCTCTCCTCTTTTTATATCCAGGGATATATCATTCAGCACATTTAAATTATCATAACTCTTTTTCAGATGTTTTATCTCTAATATCGTTTCTTTTTCACTCACTTTTACACCCATTGCATTTGCCATAATTCCTTTCTTTTATTCCTTTCATATTTCGCGGCATGGCTGCCTTAGGCAGCCGCAAATGAACGTGAAAACATTTACACTTCACGACATAACATAACTGCCCTCCCGCACCGCCATATATCTACATTCCTTAACTTTTCCACGCTTTTTCTAATTTTGCCGCCAGTAAGGAAATAGGATAACATACAATAAAATACAGGAAAAATACAACTCCGTATATCCAAAGAGCCGCGCTTGGCACAGTCAGACGGGAGGCTTCAATAATCTGCTGCCCTACCTTTACAACCTCAACTACTCCGATGAGGGCAATCAAGGAAGTAGTCTTTATCATCCTGGTAACCAGATTGATGGCCAAGGGCACTAACCTTCTTACCGTCTGGGGAATAATAATATAGATATAGATCTGCAGATTCGTAAGACCGATTGCCTTCCCGCTTTCGTACTGGTGCTTCGGTATGGAAGCCAGGGCGCCCCGCACCAAATCTCCCATTTCCGCAGTTCCCCACAGAGAGAATACAATAACGGCTGCAATTTCTCCCGACAGATGAATCCCAAAAGCCTTGGTTACACCAAAATAAACAATAAATAAAAGAACCAACTGGGGCATGACCCGGACAAACTCCCGATATAACCTGGTGACTGCCTTTATGAAGGGATTTTTTACGGACATAATCATTCCAAGTATAATTCCAAGCACAATGGATATTGCCACTGCAACTAAAGAAATTCCGATTGTAACCCATAAGCCCTCCAGCAATCTTATAAAATTTCTGCCCTGGAACAAAACCTTAATCCCCAAATCCTGCATATCTTACTTTCCTTTCTACAAATGAAAATAGAATTGATATCGGTAATAAAATAATTAAATATGCTGCGACCAGCATAAACAATGCCTCATTTGTTTCGTAATACAGTCCGATTAAATCTTTTGCAGTATACATCAGATCCGCCAGGGCGACGGCACTGAAAACGGAGGTTTCCTTAATAAGAAAAATTACGTTTGCCGCAAAAGCCGGTATGGAAATAGTCACGGCCTGAGGCATGAGAACATAGCGGACAACCTGAAATCTCGTAAGCCCGAGGCTTAGGCCTGATTCCAACTGGCTGTCCGGTACCGCTTCCAGACCGCTTCGAAAAGCCTCCGCCATATAACTGCTGCCTAAGAAAGTCAGTCCCACAATGGCACAAGCTTCTGAGCTTAATATAATTCCCGCTCTCGGCAAACCGAAATATAAGAAAAATAACTGAATAAGCAGAGGAGTATTTCTGGAAAGCTCTATGTATCCTCCTGCAATTCGATGCAATACCGGAATTTTATAGTAACGGATTAAGCTTAAAAGGAAACCCAACGCTATGGAAATCAGGATTCCGATCAATGCAATTCTGACTGTAAGTTTTGCCGCCTCTATATAAAGGGGAATATACTCTTTTATAAATTCAAAATCCATTTTTGTACCCATTGCATGTAGCAGGCCCGCCTGCAATACTGCCATAAATATAAGGGCTGGAAGCTAACGGCAGTCGCAATCTTGATCCTTTTATCATATTTACCTCCAGTCTTTTGTCCTCCCATGCAATACACAAAAAGCCCTCCCTTTCCATCATATCTGCCGCCTTCCTAGAGCGCGTTTGAAAAATGCTTGTGCCGGGCTGGATGCTCCGCTTAGTGGGAGGCAAGGAGCAATTTTGGGCGCGGAGCGGAGCTACGTTTAATAATACGGTAACTTCTGTTTCTGCACACAAAAATAGCAGTTGCCACACATGCACCTGCCTACGGAAACTTTTTGCATCATTGCAAGATTGTTATAAATAAGATACAAACCTGAAAACTTGCATGCAATTATTCCATACGACAGGAACGATTCATACAACAGCAACTGATTTTATCCAATTTTACCATATTTTTTATAGCTTTCATTCTTTATTCTCCCTCACTACAATTCATATTGTTTTTATATGAATTGTATGGTATTATAATTTTAAATGAATTTACTTCATTTGTCAATCACCTTTTTAAATAAAATCAGGAAATCTGCGCAGATGTATTACAAAATATTGTATAACAGGAAGGAAGGAGAAATATGCTTTCAGAAAAGTATATCAAACAGAGAAGCATGTATTATATTCCATTATTACTAACAATTATTGCCAACGTCTTATATCATATTGCTCAAAAAAACACATCAGAGAAAATAAATCCCATGTTTTCACTAATAATTTCATATGGAGTTGCGTTTATAATGAGTTGTATACTGTTTTATTTTATGAAAGGCGAAAAGTCATTTAGCTTAAATGTGAAAGAATTAAACTGGTCAAGTTTTTTGTTAGGCTGTTCTATAATATTATTGGAACTGGGATACTTATTAGCGTATAGAGTCGGCTGGAATATAGGAACCGCATCATTTATATCTACTATTGTGGTTACCTTGGCATTAATTCCAATCGGATTATTTTTTTTTAAAGAAAGTATTAATCTAAAAAATGTTTTCGGCATTATTCTTAGCATAGTAGGGATTATATTAATAAATAATAAGTAGACTCCCCGCCACTTGATCTTCGATTTGAAGCGGGCTTCTTTGAAAAAGTTGTATTTAAGTTTCCACACTTTAATTTATATAATTTAGCTAAAACTGATACAGATTGATTCCCATATCATATAAGATTTGATTTAGTTCCTCCATTTTTTCATCTGACGGAGGAGTCAATTCTTTTAATTCATAATTCCGGCCAAGGCTTATGTACTTGCCTCTGCCGAGTTTATGGTAAGGAAGAAGTTCCATGCCTTTATAATTCTTAAAGTTTTTAGTAACAAATTCTCCTATGTGGCGGATGTCTGCCAAACTATCGTTAAATCCAGGTATGACAGGAGTCCGAAGTATCAGGTCAAATCCGTATTCTGCGGAAAGTCCGTCCATGGCAACGATATTATGTAATATATTATCATTATCACTTCCTGTCCACGATAAATGTTTTTCCTTATCAACGGATTTTAAATCCATAAAAGCAAGATTTAAATAAGGTGCAATCGCCGCAAAGTCTTCTTCTTTTCCCATTCCGCAGGTCTCTATTGCCGTGTTAATATAGAGTTTTTTTAAAACCAGTAAAAGGGAATAGGCAAATTTCGGCTGTGCAAGAGGTTCCCCGCCGGACACGGTGACACCTCCGCCGCTTAGCTGATAAAATGGCATATCACGCTTCACTATATCAGAAACCTCTTTTACCGTCATCTCTTTGCCGGCTATTTTACGGCATTGCGGATAGCATTTATTCACACAGGCAAATGCATTCTCTCTCTCAAAACATCTCTCACAAACAGTCCGATCTGCATTCAAACCGTTTTTTAACCCCCCATATATACATCGCCTTCTACATTCCCCGCAGTCAATACATTTATCCGAAAAGAATACCATCTCCGGATACAATTTTTGTGTTTCCGGATTGCTGCACCATTTACAGCGTATGGGACATCCCTTTAAAAATACGGTGGTCCGTAATCCGAAGCCGTCATTAATTGCATAACGTTCAATGTTTGTCACCATTCCGGTTGAATTAAAAATTTCTTCTGTGTTATTTTCCATATCGCCTATCAATTGAATCTTCTCCTCTATTCCGCTTACTGCTATTATCTGTCATAACAATACCTAAAATACACAGGGGATTAAGTATCACGGTTCATTAATACCGCCGCGACAATAATGATACCTTTAATAATCATCTGGGGATAAGAGGCAATTCCCATCAAGTTCATAATATTCATCAGGGCGCCAATTAAAAATGCGCCAATTAATGTCTTTATCGGACTTCCGATGCCGCCGGACAAGGTTGCTCCTCCTACCACAACGGCAGCAATGGCGTCAAGCTCATAACCCTCCCCCACGGTGGCCGTCCCCATGCTTAAACGCCCTGCAAGAATCATGCCTGCCAGGCCAAAAAGCAAACCCCCTAAAGCATAAGTAATTACCAGGTATTTCTTAACATTGATGCCCGCCAGACGGGCGGTTTCAGCATTTCCGCCGATCGCATAGATGCCGCGGCCATATTTTGTTTTCTTTAGCAAAAAAATAGTAAAAATATAAACAATAAACAGAATTAATACCGGAATAGGGATACCAAGAAAGCTGCTCTGGATAAAATCAGGCCAAAAAGTACCGTCTATGCGTCTGTTTTGACCGACCTGGTAAATATAAGCGATTCCTCTTAATATTGTAGTCATGGCTAAGGTTGCTATAAAGGGAGCCACTTTGGCATGGGCGATTAGAACGCCGGATATGATTCCAAAAAATATGCTCATTGCCACCACCATTACAATGGCAAGTATTCCTTTCCCATCCTGAATGAAACCTGCCGTGAAACAAACGGCGACAACAACATAGGACCCCACTGACAAATCAATACCGCCGGTAATTACAATAAACAACATTCCGATGGCGCATATAGCATAAATGGAATTCTGCAAGAGCACCGTCTTAATGTTGCTAACCGTCAAAAATGCCGGTGAAGCAATACTTCCGAATATAATAAGGGCAATAAAAGCAATAACCACAAAATTGTTTTTCATAAATTTTAAAGTTTTATCTGCTGCATTTTTCTTTGAATCTATATTAGCCGGCGCAGCGGCACTAGAATCTGACATAGTATTTCCTCCTCGTATATCATACAATAATTGAGGAATTGCGAAACAAGATTATTGTATTTATATACCATGCAATTAATACAATTTCAGAGCTGAATCTTGCCCTAAAGGCAACTGAAGCTATGAGATTCGTATTAATTGTATGGTATATTCAGTAAACTATATAGTTTCGCAATTACCTCCATACAATAATTAAATAGAAATTATATACAATCCTAGAACGTGTTTGAAAAATCATCGTACCGTTTTGACCGCCCGGCACCAGCATTTTTCAAACACACGCTAGTGCACTGGCAAGTTGATATCTTGTCTAATGGCTTGCCTGAATTTCCATCTGCTTCGTTGTCGTCAATCGACGTAGCCACCGCTACGCCTCATTC
>JAATFT010000093.1 GCA_015655075.1 Clostridiales bacterium
GCCCAGGAATTAAATCAATCCTGTACTGTAATAATAGAAACATTTCATAAGGGAAATATGCCGTCTAGTGGGAATTTTATTCGTATTGACTGTCCGAATATTATTCTTTCATCCCTAAAAAAATCAGAAAAGTCGGAAGAATATATCCTTCGTATATATGAATTTTTTGGGAAACAGACAGAAGCGGAAATAGACATACCGCTTTTTGGAAAAACAATTAAAACAAGGATGATGCCATATGAAATTAAAACGTTTGCTTTAGATGCCAATGCAGAATCTGGTCCATATGAGGTGAATTTCCTAGAATGGAAAACAAAATAAAGAAAGTGCATGCAGGAGGGATGAGATTGTATGAAAAAATATACGATAGGAATTGATATTGGCGGAACGAAATGTGCGGTAATTCTTGGAAAGGCGCAAATACGAGAGCAGGGTTTAGAAGGATTTATCCTGGACAGGATTGCTTTTAATACAGAATCTGGGAAAGGACCTGATTATATAATAGGTAATATATGTAGTTCAATTAATCGGATAATAGATGGAAATGCTATTGATAAAGATGAAATTGCGGGAATCGGTATCAGTTGCGGCGGACCGTTAGACCATATTCGGGGAATAATAATGAATCCGCCAAATCTTCCGGGATGGAATTCGATTAATATCGTAAAAATTATAGAAAGTGTTTTTCATATTCCTACGTATATTCAAAATGATGCAAATGCATGCGCTCTGGCCGAATGGAAATTGGGAGCCGCAAGAGGGTGTAATAATGTAATCTTTTTAACCTGCGGAACCGGAATGGGAGCAGGCTTAATTCTGGAGGGAAAATTATACAATGGGACTTGTAATATGGCAGGCGAAATCGGACACATCAGACTTACCGATTATGGACCCGTTGGTTTTGGAAAAGCAGGTTCCTTTGAGGGCTTCTGCAGCGGGGGCGGTATTGCACAAATTGCTAAAATGAAATTTTTAGAAAAACTTCAGATGGGAGAGGATACCGAATTGTGTCCTAATTTAGCTTCAATGGAACAGCTTAATGCCAAAAGTGTGGCAATGGCAGCTGAAAAAGGGGATTCCCTGGCTAAAGAGATTTATAAGATATCGGGACATTATATGGGAGTTGTCATATCAATATTGATTGATATCTTAAATCCTGAAGTAATTGTAATAGGCAGTATATATGAACGTAGTAAAGATTTGCTCTGGCCAAGTATACGGGAGGTTGTTGAACAGGAAGCCCTTGAACAATCCCGTAACAGCTGCAGGATTGTCCCGGCCGAACTGGGTAACAATATAGGCGATTATGCGGCTCTTTTAGTCGCTTTTCAAGGAGGAAGGCTTTATGAATAAGACGAGCGGAATCCTGGACAGCCTTTATCTGCGCCATCCTGAATTAAAAGAAGCCGAAATAAAAATATCAAAAGCCTATGAGATTTTACTGAAAGGCTGTCTGAATGAAGGGAAGATCCTGGTCTGCGGTAACGGCGGAAGTGCCTCCGATTCTGAGCACATTGTAGGTGAATTGATGAAAGGTTTCAGATTAAAAAGAAATCTTTCTGATGACGAAAAAAAACGATTTCTTTTATTAAAAGAAGAGGGAGTGATTTTAGCTGAAAAGCTCCAGCAAGGTATTCCTGCCATCTCATTAAACAGCCAGACATCTGTAATAACTGCGATAGGAAATGATACATCCTATGATATGATATTTGCTCAACAGCTTTATGTCTGCGGGCATTCTGGTGATGTATTAATTGCAATGTCAACCTCCGGAAATTCTAAAAATGTGGTAAATGCTGCAATGACGGCTAAGGTATTGGGCATTCCGGTAATTGGGATTACGGGAAGAGTGCCGGGAAAGCTCGGCGATATTTGTGATCTGTGCCTTATGCTTCCTGCTGATGAGACCTATCTGGTACAAGAACTGACCTTGCCGGTATATCATGCATTGTGTGCCATGTTAGAGGTTCAGTTATTTGGGTAAAGATTCAGCTTAAGATTACTCAGTTCTGCGTTCGTTATCTTCGGAGGATTGACCGGATTTAATACGTATTTGCGATTAAAAAAAGGATGTATTGCATTGAAAAGTTATTTGCAATACATCCTTTTTTAAGTAATAGATGGTTAACAGCGGAAATAATGAGTTCAGTTAAAGATGTCCGGATAGATTCGGTTATCCTGAAAATGATAGAAAAATCTATCAATTTATTTGATGTTCACCAATATGAATTTGGCAGGTAAAAGTGAATTTACCGGACTTGACAACTGGATCTATGCTTTTACGGAGGATCCCCTGTTTTTCAGGGCTTTTGGAAATACATTGAAATATGTGGTGATGTTTGTGCCGGGCAGCATTATCATTTCTTTTATAATTGGCCTGCTGCTGAGTAAAAAGATAGAAGGTCAGGGATTTTTCCGAACGGTATTTTATATTCCGTATATTACGTCCGGGGTTGCGGTTACCATTCTTTTGGGCTGGATTTTTAATACGGACTACGGAGTACTGAACTATTTTTTATCTCTTTTGGGTATTAAAGGACCTGACTGGCTGGGTGATAAAAATATGGTCATGGTATCCATTGTAATCTTTTCCTTATGGACAATCGGCAACAATATCATAATCATGCTTGCCGGTATTCAGGATATTCCCCGGTCTTATTATGAAAGCGCCCAAATTGACGGGGCGGGTGCGGCAAGGCAGATTTTTTCCATTACGTTACCGCTGACAACACCTACGATTTATTTTAATCTGATTGTTACTTTTATCGCGGCATTTCAGATTTTCCAGCAGCCGTTTATTTTAACAAACGGCGGTCCCCTGAACGCTACCTATACGGTATCCATGCATCTTTATAACAATGGTTTTTTATATGGAAAAATGGGTTATGCGGCTACGATGGCATGGGGATTGTTTGCCGTGATCATGGCGATTACGCTCATTGTGCAAAAATCGTCGAAGTACTGGGTATTTTATGATGATTAGGAGAAAGGGACCGTATGCATATAAAATCGTATAAAGGAACAAAAATACTGGGGAAAACTGCAACATATTGTATTCTCATTTCGGCCTCTATGATTTGCCTGTTCCCTTTTTTGTGGATGGTATCCACATCATTTAAAGAGACAGCGCAGATTTATAAGATGCCTCCCGGTTTATTTCCGGAAAATCCCACGTTGAATAATTTTATAGAAGGCTGGCAGGGGGCTGATTTTGCGCTGTTTTTTAAAAACTCCGCTCTTGTTACGCTGTTTGCCACCCTGGGAACCGTATTGTCATCATCCATTGTTGCATATGGATTTGCAAGGTTTAAATCCAGATTATCCCCGTTTTTGTTTATCGTATTGCTGGGGACAATGATGCTGCCGACGCAGGTAACTTTAATACCCCAATATTTGTTATATTATAAACTTAAGTTGATCGACACCTATTGGCCTCTTATTATACCAAGCTGGGTGGGAGGAGGCGCCTTTAACATCTTTCTTTTTGTACAATTTTTCAGAACTCTCCCGAAAGAATTTGACGAAGCGGCAAAGATTGACGGGGCTAATTCCCTGCAGGTATTCCTGAAAATTTTACTGCCTGCCGTAAGGCCGGTAATGCTTGCGGTTTTGGTTATGGCTCTTGTTTATAACTGGAATGATTTCTTCAGCCCTTTAATTTATCTGAATTCATCCAACAAATTTACGATTGCTATTGGTCTTCAGTTTTTTAAAGGTTCCCAGGGAAATGTAAAAATCGGAGAAATGCTGGCAATGTCGCTGGTTTCGCTTTTACCGGTAATGGCCGTTTTTGCAACATGTCAGAAATATTTTATACAAGGCATTAAGATGTCCGGCATGAAGGGCTGAATATGAAAGACAGAAATTGTCTTACATGATTAAATACGCTGACAAGCATTTCATTTTTTGAAAGAGTAAAGAGTATATTCTACGCCTTGAAAACAACTCATTGTAAATTATTTCATAAGCACAAACAGGAATATTGGCATTTTTAACACATTAAGTATAAAAAACGGGAAAAACAAATGGTTTAAGGATTGACATAGGAATACAAAATTTGTAACATAAATAAAGGAAGTAATAAATAGAACCAGGCGTACAAAGAGTTTCCGAGAGTACTCATAAAAAGAAAGGAGTAGCTGCTTGGCAGAATAACCAAATGCAAAAGCTTATTTTGAGCAGCAGAAAAATTTATGAAATACAGAAATCCGATTATTTCAGGTTATAATCCGGACCCTT
The DNA here is from genome assembly GCA_015655075.1 of Clostridiales bacterium. GTDB lineage: Bacteria > Bacillota > Clostridia > Lachnospirales > Lachnospiraceae > Anaerocolumna. The sequence goes on from JAATFT010000093.1 coordinate 4,240, forward strand.
CCATCTGCAGGGTGGGGGAGGATTATTATATTGTGAATTCATCTTTTGAATTTTTTCCCGGAGTACCTGTTTACCACAGTAACAACCTGGTTAATTGGGAATTGCTGGGACATTGTCTGACAAAGGACAGCCAGCTTTCTCTGAAACAATGCAGGCCTTCCGGCGGTATCTATGCTCCGACTCTGCGCTACCATGACGGCTGCTTTTTTATGGCCACAACCAATGTCAGTCATAAGGGTAATTTTATCGTTCATACCAGAGAGCTTAAGGAAGGATGGTCTGAACCTAAATGGGTGGATCAGGGAGGAATCGATCCTTCCCTTTTATTTGATGACGGCGGTAAGGTATATTTTACGTCCACAGGAACGGATAAAGACGGAAGACAGGGGATTTTCATGTGTGAAGTGAATCCATATACCGGAGAAAGGCTTACCGGCAGTGTATGTATCAGCTGCGGATGCGGCGGCAAACATCCGGAAGGCCCCCATCTTTATAAGTGGTTCGGAAAATATTATCTTATGCTTGCGGAAGGCGGCACGGAATATGGGCATATGGAGACCATACAGAGAGCGGATCAACCATGGGGACCCTTCGAACCATGCCCGCATAATCCCATATTGTCGCACAGGAATGATGGGAAAGGAGAAATCCTCTGTACGGGTCACGCAGATATGATACGGGATCATAACGGAAACTGGTGGCTGGCATGTCTCGGAGTAAGAACCTGCTCTAACGAAAACCGGAGTATCCTGTTGCATAACCTTGGAAGGGAAACCTTCTTAGCACCGGTTGTCTGGACAAAAGACGGCTGGCCGGAGGTTGGGGAACATGGACTTATATCGTTGGATATGGATGGAATGCTTCCCGGAGAACCGGGGCCGGTCAACAGGAATTTTATGGATGATTTTACAAAGGACCGTTTCAAGCCGGATTATAATTTTTTGAGAAATCCGGATAGAGAAAATTATGCTATCAATACTGCCGATAGAGAATTAGTACTTACCGGTACGAAAATAACTCTGAATGAAGCGGATTCCGCCACATGGATCGGTGTCCGTCAGAAAGGATTTGAAACCGTCACCGAGGTTAAGATGAGAATATTATCTGATACTCAGGCAATGAGAGCCGGAATAACGGCTTTTTACAATGATTCCTACCATTATGAAATATATTTAGCAAAAGAGCAACATAAATATAAGGTGGCTCTGGCTAAGCATATTCACGATATTTTCGTGGTAACGGCATCCGTAGAAACCGTATATAACGGCTGTATATATTTAAAAATAGTATCGGACAGGGAAAATTATACGTTCCTTTTCAGCTGTGACGGAGAGAATTACATAGAGTTAGGCAAGGGTCTGACCGTCGGGTTATGTACGGAAGGTACATTATCCATGACATTTACCGGTACCTATCTGGCTATGTTTGCGGAAAACTGCAAAGCGGCATTTTGCGGTTTCTCCGTAAAGGTTCTGGATTATTAAACCTGATTCCCATTGCATACCGCACACGAAACCCTTTAGGCCGCCTAAAAGAAGGACAAATTGCCCGTCAGTTTGTCCTGATATACTGTCCGACAATTTGCCCCAGCGGATTGTCCCGGCCTGCCGGTTACCTGGCAGTACAATCAGGTAACCGTTTTTCTGCCGGCGGGAATAAACAAAAGCCGATCCTTAAATATTGGAAGGCAACCGGTTATTCTTCCTCCGCCACCGGTTCTACTCCTTCTACTGCCGCCGGTTCTTCCTGAGCCTTTGCTTCGATTGCAGAAAGTATGACCTGATCTGAATGCAATTCGGAACGGATTCCTTCGGGGAGCTTAAGGTCACCCACTTTTATTATATCCCCCGCATTTAAACCGGATACGTCGATTTCAATACTGTCGGGAATACTCTGGGGCAGCCCGGAAACCGATACGGTATCTAACTGACGGTTTAAATACAGACGTTTCGATTCGAGAAGTTCCGATCCGGTAATTTTAATTAACAGCTCTGCTTTAATTTCTTCGGAAAGGTTAACCTGCTGGAAATCCACATGATTATAGTCATGACTTACAGGTGAAACCTGTATCTCTTTAATCATTGTCGTAAACGGCTTCTGGTCTTCACCTTCCAGTTTATAGATGGAATTCCTGCCGAACCTGTTTACATATTTTTTTAATTCGTCCTTCCTTACCGCTATGGATAAAGGGGTAATTCCCTTTCCGTAAATACTGCCGAGCAAATAACCCTTTTTCTTCCATGAATTGTTGGCGCCTTTGGTTTTTGCCGTTCTTATTACAAATTTCATATTAATTGCTTCTTTCATGAATGTAACCTCCTTAAATATGGTATGTATCGAAATTAGATAATGCCTTTACCTTTCTTATTATTAACTGCTATACGCAAGGTAAACAGGTATTCATAATAAAAATTAACGGTAAATTGTAAATGATACTTAATAGTTATTATATACTAAAAGAGAAAAATATCAAGCATAAGTAAATTTAATATTATCCAGATATACATTTATGATAAGCTTTCGAATTTATTCGGGATTAAAATTTTAAAGACTTTCCCTAATTATAGGAAGAGTCCGGATAATTTATATGAATAAATATATAGGATAAATAGAATTCAGGAGCCGTTGTAAAGCACACAGAATGATGTTTAAATAGGATTTTGTTTACAATAATACTATTTGACGGCCTTACCCCACTCGTATAGTAGGTGGTAAATTTGCGGTAAATTACTGCCGTTTGCTTATAAACTATCCTGATTAACTGAAGATAAAGCTTGTCAGTAATAATTTATTATGCTATGATAATAATAATTGTAATAAACTAATAAAGACAGTAAGATATTATAATGTATGTGAAGAAACAAAATATCAGACGATATAATGAATAGTCAGACAATAACATTTGTTTTTGATACGCTCACTGTAAAATAAAATATAACGGAGGCCAGTTTTATGGATGACGATCTTTTAAGCGCCCTGGAAGTAGCGAATATACTTAAAATTTCAAGAAATACAGTCTATGAACTGATTAAACGAGGCGAACTAAATTATTCAAAAGTAGGTAAACAAGTCAGAATCACGCGGAGTGAAGTAAACTCTTATCTGAATAGTACAAAAAATAATTCCCTAAGTACAAGAAATGCTGCATCGTCTATTGGAAATATAACGGGGACCATCAGGAAACAGCCGGATATACAAGTTGTTGACAGTAATATAAGAGGAAATGAGTTCATTATATGCGGGCAGGATATATCCCTGGACCTTCTGGCAAATCACCTTGGGACTTATTCGGATACGCTTCATATATACCGTTCTTATCTGACCAGTTATAATGGGATTTATGCTTTGTACCAGGGACATGTCAATATTGCTACGGCACATCTGTGGGATGGAGAGCTGGATGAGTATAATGTTTCATATGTGAAAAAAATGATGCCCGGAATTCCTGCTTTAATAATCCGGATAGGGAAACGCAGGCATGGTTTTTATGTGCAGAAGAACAATCCTAAGGGTATCACGGGGTGGTCTGATTTGAAACGGATGGACATATCTATTGTGAATCGGGAAAGGGGAAGCGGCACGAGAGTTTTATTGGATGAAAAGCTGCGGCTTATGGGAGTAATCGGAGATTATATTGAAGGATATTTTCATGAATGTAAGTCGCATCTTACCGTTGCAAGCTTGATATCACACGGCGAGGCCGATATAGGAATAGGCAGCGAAACGGGAATTATGAATGTAAATGGCATTGATTTTATACCGCTGCAGACGGAGTGTTATGATCTCATTATGAGGCTTGCAGATGCAGACAGACAACCCTACAAACATATTATGGAAATATTGGCATCGGATGCTTTCAAATTAGATCTGCAAAGCATTGGATGCTATGATACAACAGAAACCGGTAAAATTATATGGAACTAATACGTTGTGTTTAATATAAAAAATGAATTTATATTGGAGCGTCCACCCCGGCACAAGCATTTTTTAAACATGCTCCAGCTCATAACATATTTTTTGCCTGTATAAGCCTTTTGCTGGACAATTTATGATTCTGATTATTATGTGGTAAATGATACTAAATGTGATAAATAAAATGTGTGATGTAAATTTGCATCAGAATAACGGGAATTAACAATTCATTATTATGTCATATTTACATTGACATTCATTTTATGCAGATGTATAGTATCAATATATTAAATGACAGATGTGACAGAATGAAAAATATATAAGAAAAATTGTGATAAATGTGAATGATGCAATTGACAAACAATTGTATCGAATTTATAAAATGTTAGAAAATATATGGGATATAAACTAATTTGCTAACATAACTGTTGAATAACAAAGAGGTTACTGTACTTCATTTTGAGTGCAATAACCTCTTTTTATTATACTGTTTATTTACGTATTTAATTTTGAGATAGGAGGATATGATAATGAGAAAAGTAGCATTTTATGGTAAAGGTGGTATAGGTAAATCCACAACCCAGCAGAATACGGCGGCAGCTATGGCACATTTTTACGATCAGAAGGTATTTATACATGGCTGTGATCCAAAAGCAGATTCGACCAGGCTGATATTGGGTGGAAAGCCGCAGGAAACTTTAATGGATGTACTTCGGGAAGAAGGCGCCGAGAAAGTTACGAAAGATAAGGTTATAAAACGCGGATTTCACAATATTCAGTGTGTTGAATCCGGAGGACCCGAACCGGGTGTTGGTTGTGCGGGACGGGGTGTTATCACAGCTATCGATCTGATGGAAACAAACGGTGCCTATACAGATGATTTGGATTTTGTATTTTTTGATGTATTAGGTGATGTTGTATGCGGCGGATTTGCTATGCCAATCCGTGACGGAAAAGCACAGGAAGTGTATATTGTAGCTTCAGGAGAAATGATGGCAATCTATGCGGCTAATAATATTTGCAGAGGGCTTTTAAAATATGCAAAACAAAGCGGTGTCCGTCTTGGGGGAATCATATGCAACAGCCGTAAGGTAGATAAGGAAAAGGAATTCCTGGAAGAATTCACAGCCTCCATCGGAACCCAGATGATACATTTTGTGCCGAGGGATAATATCGTACAAAGAGCGGAATTTAATAAAAAAACAGTTGTGGAATACGATGTGGAAGAGAATCAGGCAAAAGAGTATGGTGAATTGGCCCGTAAAATCATAGAAAATAAAAATTTTATAATACCTAAGCCGTTAACTATGGATCAATTGGAAAAGATGGTAGTGAAATACGGAATAGAAGATTAATGTGAGAGGAGTTTCCTTATGAAAATGTTAAAAGCAATTGTACGTCCGGAGGCTGCGGATATGGTAGCGGATGCCCTTGCGGAAGCAGGCCATAATTCAATGACAAAGATTAATGCTTTTGGGCGAGGTAAGCAAAACGGAATCATGTTAGGATCCGTTCATTACGATGAATTGCCCAAAACCATTATCATGCTCGTGGTGGAGGATGAATCTGTAGAGGAAGTGCTTAAGATCATTAAATACAAAGCATATACCGGGAATTTTGGGGATGGTAAAATTTTTATTACTCCTGTGGATAAAGTACTTACCGTCAGAACCGGTGCTTTGGGATTGTAGGTGAATTAATTGAAAGAGATTATTGCGATTATACGCCCTAAAAGAGTAAGTGCAACAAAAGAGGATTTAGTGAAACTGGGATTCTTAAGCCTAACTGCACTGCCCGTATTAGGAAGAGGTAAACAAAAAGGATTGACAGGAGAAGTGGATGTTGAACTTAGAAATGTAATACCGGACCGGAATAAATACGGCGGGATGAAATATATCCCCAAACGTTATCTATCCATCGTTACTTCGGACGAAGACGCAGATATTGTGGTTGATGCAATCATAAAAGCAAACCGGACCGGCCAAATCGGCGACGGAAAAATATTTGTCTGTCCGGTAGAGGGTGCTGTCCGGATAAGAACGGGTGAAGAAGGAGAAAGTGCCATAATTTAGAAGGAGTACTCTAAGAAGAAAAAAGGAGGTATATTATGCCGTATCATTTATTTAAATGCAGTGAATGCATACCGGAGAGAGAAAAACATGCAGTAATTAAAGGTTATGGTGAAACCTTAACCGATGCGCTGCCTTTGGGATATTTAAATACAATTCCGGGATCTATTTCAGAACGGGGCTGTGCATACTGCGGAGCAAAGCATGTTATCGGAACACCTATGAAAGATGTCATACATTTAAGCCACGGACCAGTGGGATGTACTTATGACACCTGGCAGACCAAGCGATATATCAGTGATAATGACAACTTCCAGCTAAAATATACATTTGCTACTGATATGAAAGAACAGCATATCGTATTCGGTGCAGAGAAGCTTCTGAAAAAAAACATTAAAGAGGCTTTTAAAGCTTTTCCTGAAATTAAAAGAATGACAATTTACCAGACCTGTGCTTCCGCGCTGATCGGGGATGATATTAATGCCATTGCAGAGGAAATGATGGAGGAAATGCCGGATATTGATATCTTTGTATGCAATTCCCCCGGCTTTGGCGGTCCAAGCCAATCCGGCGGGCACCATAAAATTAATATTGCATGGGTTAATCAGAAGGTGGGAACCTTTGAACCTGAGATTACCAGTGATTATGTCATTAATTATGTAGGCGAGTACAATATTCAGGGGGATCAGGAAGTTATGCAGGACTTTTTTAAACGTATGGGAATACAGGTACTGTCTACCTTTACCGGTAACGGTTCTTATGACGGGCTTCGTGCAATGCACAAGGCGCATCTGAATGTATTGGAATGTGCAAGGTCGGCGGAATATATCTGTAATGAACTAAGAGTCAGATATGGAATACCGCGTCTTGATATTGACGGTTTCGGCTTTGAACCCCTGTCTGCTTCCTTAAGAAAAGTAGCTATGTTCTTTGGAATTGAAGACAGGGCGGACGCAATTATTAAGGAAGAGACACAAAGATGGAAACCAGAGCTTGACTGGTACAAGGAAAGGCTGAAAGGAAAAAAGGTCTGCTTATGGCCCGGAGGCTCAAAGCTCTGGCATTGGGCTAATGTCATCCATGAGGAGATGGGTGTGGAGGTTGTTTCCGTATATACCAAATTTGGTCATCAGGGAGATATGGAAAAGGGCATATCCAGATGTGAAGAAGGGGCACTTGCCATTGATGATCCAAATGAGCTGGAAGGAATAGAGGCAATGGAGACATTAAAACCGGATATTATTTTTACGGGTAAAAGACCCGGGGAAGTGGCAAAAAAAATCAGGGTGCCTTATTTAAATGCCCATGCTTACCATAACGGGCCGTGGAAAGGTTTCGAAGGCTGGGTAAGATTTGCCCGCGATGTATATAACGGTATTTTTTCACCCATCCATGAGTTATCTTTATTAGATATCAGCAAAGATGAAATTCCTACCGATAAGGGATTTTTAACACAACATCTGCTTTCCGATGTTAATTTAAGCGAGGAAGTGAAAAATTCTACCGTATTAAGGGAATATACCGGTGATTATGACGCCTTAAAGAGAATAAAAGAAAGGAAATATCCTGAATTCCCCAGAAAGAGCGGATTAGAGGGTGAACTCTCAGCAGTATGACGGAGGTGGATGTTTTGGATGAAATAAAAAAGGAAAGAGTGGAACAGTTGTTGGATTTCATATTGAAAAAATGCCTGTGGCAGTTCCATTCCCGTGCATGGGACAGGGAAAGGCAGAATGAAAATATAGTTGTTAAGACAATGCAGATATTATGCAATGAACCGATAAAAACAGATACCGCCCAGGACAGGTGTTATTATGTTGACGCCATGTATCTTGCGGAGAATTATATGAAAAGGTTTCCGTGGATATCGGAGATTGATAAAGGGGAATTAAAAGAAATTATGCAGGGTTTGAAAGAACGTCTTGATTATCTGCTGATAAAAGGCTCCCTGAATGCTGAATTGTCTGACCCGCATTATTAAAGGAGGATATTTATGTACTGTGATGTGAAAGTGAAAGAACGTACGGGTATTATTAATCCTATATTTACTTGTCAGCCCTGCGGGGTTCAGTTTGCCAGTATCGGCATTAAGGATTGTATCGGTATCGTTCACGGAGGGCAGGGCTGTGTTATGTTTGTCAGATTACTGTTTTCCCAGCATTTTAAAGAAAGCTTTGAACTTGCTTCCTCTTCCCTTCATGAAGACGGTGCGATATTTGGGGCACTTAACAGGATTGAGGAAGGGGTGGATGTTCTTCTGATGCGTTATCCGAAGGCGAAAGTGATTCCTATCATATCCACCTGTTCCACTGAAGTAATAGGGGATGATATTGACGGTGTTGTAAGGAAGCTGAATGCGGGCCTTCTGAAAGAAAAATATGCCGGTCGTGAAGTACATCTGATACCAATCCATTCTCCCAGCTTTGTGGGAAGCATGGTGACAGGTTATGATCTTGCCGTGAAAGAATTTGTTACCTATTTTGCCAAAAAGGGTACACCCACTGAAAAGATTAATCTGATTACCGGTTGGGTAAACCCGGGGGATGTAACGGAATTAAAACACCTTTTATCTGTAATGGGAGTTGAAGCGAATGTACTTTTTGAAACGGAAGCCTTTGATTCTCCCCTTATGCCGGCCGGCAACCATGTATCCCATGGGGATACCACCATTGAAGATCTTATGGATACGGCAAATGCCAAAGCCACGTTTGCACTTAACATTTACGAGGGAGGGAAAGCGGCGGAATATCTGGAGGATGAATTTAACGTACCTGCCATATATGGGCCTACGCCTATCGGAATACGGAATACGGATACTTTTTTAAAGAAACTTGAGCGTATAACGGGAAAACCTATTCCGGAATCCCTGGTACGGGAGAGAGGAATTGCCCTGGATGCCATAACGGACGTAACCCATATGTTTCTTGCGGATAAAAAAGTAGCTATCTATGGGAACCCGGACCTTGTAATCTCTTTGGCAGAATTTTGTCTGGATATGGAGATGAAACCGGTATTGCTGTTATTAGGTGATGATAATTCAAAATATAAATCAGATCCCCGTATTATAGAATTTCAGGAAAAACTGGATTATAAAATGGAAATTATTATGAATGCCGATTTGTGGGAACTGGAAGATAGGATTAAAAATGGAGGGCTTGAAATTGACCTGATAATGGGGCATTCCAAAGGAAGATATATTGCAGTTGGTTATAATATACCCATGGTCAGGGTCGGCTTCCCCGTATATGACCGTGCAGGTATGTACCGGCATCCCATAGTGGGCTACCGGGGGGCAATGCTTTTAGCCGAACAGATTGCAAATACATGGTTTGCAGATATGGAATACAAACATAACAGAGAACCGGTTTTAAATGTATGGTAGATTTTTTCTTCCTGGTTATTGGGGTCTGCCGATGCTAATGCGGTATATTAATTATTAAGGTGGTGAGGTTGTGTATAATCGGAACACAACGGATTCGCATAAAAGTAAAAATATATTAAAGCATCCGTGCTTTAACAATTATAACTTTTATAATGCTATCATTCATTTGCCGGTAGCTGCGGAATATAATGTACGCTGCAATTATGGCTTGCATAGAAGCGGTTGTCATAACGTTTTGAATGCGGATGAAGCAGCTATGCTCCTCACACCTTATGAGGCTTTGGAAAAATATAAAAAGGCAAAAAAGGAAATTCCAAATCTTACGGTAGCCGCAATAGCAGGACCAGGGGAGCCCTTAGCCGCTTTTGATAAGGTAAAGGAAACTTTAAAATTAATAAGACAGGCCGAATCGGAAATAATTTTGTGCCTGTCTACCAATGGCCTGATGCTTCCGGTTTATGCAAATCATCTTATTTCTCTTGGTGTGAATAATATTACAGTGGCTGTTAATACGGTTAATCCGGAAACAGGAGCTAAAATATACAGTGATATTACTTATCTTGGACATCAATATTCCGGTATTGAAGGGGCTAATATACTTTTACAGAATCAGATAGCGGGAATTGGTTATCTTGCCTCCATGGGGGTTTTCGTAAGAATAAATATCGTTGTTATAAAAGGTGTGAATGACCATGAATTGGGTGATATTACTTACATGGCAAAAGAAACCGGATGTAAGATGACGAATATAATCCAGTGTATGCCAAATGGTACGGATAAAGAAACAGAAGGCTTTAGTGTGAAAGAATTAAATGATCTTAGACGGAAATATGAGAAAGTACTTCCTCAATCCTATTATTGTAAGCCTTGCAGTGCGGCCACGATTGAAACGCTTAATACAAGGCTGTCCGCAAATTTTAAAGATTATGAATCTTATTTTCAGCCGGATGAAAAAAAACCTAAATCTGTTATCCGCAGATTTGCCGTATGTTCTAAAAACGGCAGGCTGGTAGATCAGCATTTTGGGCATGCTACAAAATTTTATATTTATGATTACATTGACGATAAAATTTCCTTTGTGGAAACCAGACCGGTGGAACAATACTGTCATGGCACAAAGGAAGAAAAAGAAGCGGGCAGGATATATAAACTAATAAAGGTCATTGAGGACTGTAACTGTGTCATATGCCTAAGAATCGGTATCTGTCCGTCTAATGCCTTAAAGGAAAAAAGCATTGATATCTATACGACTTATAGTCTGATAGAGGATGGATTAAGGGAAGCTGTTTTAAGGCTTTATGTCTGCCCGCCTTAATAGGCATTTGCCAGGCAATCATAAAATACTTCCTACCGGAATGTTATGATTTTTGGAGATGCTTTTCGGGCTTTTATAAAAGCAGAATAACAGAGTCGCTTGTAGAAAAATATCGGTCATCCCAGGATGAAAAGGGTGTTGCTGTTTTTAAGATAATCCCTAAGGAAATGTCTGCCAAAGAAAATATAGCAGAACCCGGCGATATATTCGGGTAAATAATAATAAATTAAGAAGAGTCGGAAAAAAGAGGCATGGTATAGGAAGAAATATCGGGAGGATTCAAATGGAAGTTAAAGAAAAGATAAGAGTGAAAGGAATAACCAGCTATACTACTTATGAAACTGGTGAATTAAAAGAGTGTAAGGTAAATGAACACAATGTGGTTAAGTTTAAAAATACTGAACTGGTGCCCAGATACAAAGAACCGGATGAACGGAAAAGAGATGCAAAGGCAATGTCCTTTTACAGAAACGGTAATCTTAAAAGTATAGCTTTGGAAGAACAGACTGAAATTACTACCCCCATAGGTGTTTTTCCGGCAGAATTAGTAATCTTATATGAAGATGGAGAAATAGACAGTTTATTTCCTCTTAACGGACAGATCGGATTTGGATGGTCCCTTGAAGATGAAGAGAAACTGCTGAAAGAGTTTATATTTGACTTATCCGTCGGTAAATTTACGGCAAAAATAATCGGACTCAGATTTTATAATAGCGGGCGGCTAAAAAGCATGATACTTTGGCCCCGGGAAATAATTAAACTGCAAACGCCCATTGGTGCACGGCAGGCAAGAGTCGGTTTCCGCCTGTATGAAAACGGTGCGCTGGAATCCTTTGAACCTGCAAAACCTATGATAATAAAAACAGGAATCGGTGATATTATTGTTTTTGACCAGAATGCCGTAGGAATGGATGCAGATTATAATTCGGTCCGTTTTTATCCTGATGGGAATCTGTTAAAGGTAAGTACCAACAGCGATATTGTTATTAATAATAAAAGAAGCGGGCAAAGGGTTATTATATACCAGCAGATGCGTTTTGCGATGACAAGTGACAAAATGGTGAAGATACCTGTAAAAATAATATTTAAAAGTGATGAGGTTATAATTGATAACGGGGTTCAAAAGGAGGCCTTTTCCATAAGCGAATCCAAATTCCTTTTTTTACATGATGGGAGTTATATGGAAAAAAAGTGCAGTCCCGGCAGTGATTGTTCCGGTTGCGGAGGTGCCTGTGTGTAGTGGTAATAATAACTCATCATAAAATACTCTCAGGGAGGATGCTATGGAAATAGCAGTATTGGTTGATTCAAAAGGTGAAACATCCGGATTTGAAAAGGATGGTATTATCAGGGTTTATTCAAAAGAAGAGGATGGCTGGATAATAAAAAAGTATATGGAATACAATACTAAGAATATAATAAATGCTGCCATATTAAAAGAGAGAATTAACGAAATATGTTCCTGGCTTGTAAACTGTAAGATACTTGTGGTCAGCAGGATACGGGGTGTCCATTATATTGCTTTTGAGGAAAACCTGGTATCCATGCTTGAGATTAAAGGGAAACCCGATGACTTTCTGGAGGATTTAAAACAGTGTAAGCAGCATCATAGGACAGGAAAGGAAATACCATTAGAACATAATGCCATATATGAATCAAAACCCGGATATTTTTATACAGATCTGCGTGAGGTCATGAATGGAATTACATCCTATAACTCGAAACAAATTCTTCTGCCTTTTCTTAAAAACCAAGAATTCAGTTGTATTGATATTATTTGCAGTCATATTCCTAAATGGCTTGAAAAGGAACAAACAGAACTAAAACTTATGCTTACTGTAGAAAATTATAAAGAATGTATAAAGGTAAAAATCTATCCTGTTAAGAACAGATAAAATATAAAATTAATTATATCTTAATAAATGGGGCCCGGTTCGGCCCCATTTCTGCATTACACTGAAAAGGGGAAGCATGCATTTCTGATTTTTATAAGAGCATGTTTAAAAATATACCACTTTTTTAAAATTATAGAATGTACAGATAAATTCAAAAGTGTTAAGATATTCCTATCATACAGGGGCTATGGAAAGGTTATGTTTTCCTGTATGCATATGGAAGTGGTTCTGATCTTTGAAATATTTATAACAAGGAGGTTTTATATGGTACTAATCAAAGAAAGAGTAGGTAAACTTCTGGAATATCTGCAGGAATTGATATATCCCCGGAAAATAGATATTTCCGGTTACAAAATGCTCCGGACCAGCGAAAGGTTTGCGGATGTTTTAAATCTGGATACTTCAGACTGGCAGGATTTTAACAGCAAAGAGATTTGGGGAGGGCACAGGGAATTTTACTGGTTTGAGACTAGCCTTGTCATTCCGGAGGATTTTAAGGGCGAGTGTGTGGCTTATGAAGTGCTTACCGGAAGGGAAGGCTTATGGGATGCTACCAATCCCCAGTTTTTGTTGTATGTAAACGGAAAGATAAAACAGGGTCTGGATGTAAATCACAGGGAAGTTATTTTAACGGAAAAAGCAACGGCCGGTGAAAAATTCCGAATTGTTTTGTCCGCGTTTACCGGCGACGAGAATTTCAGTTTAAAATTGGATTCCAGGCTAAAGGTACTGGACAGGAAAACAGAAAAATATTACTATGACCTGTCCGTGCCTTATCATGTGGCCTGCCTGCTTGGTGAAGACGACAGGGCTTATATAACGATTATACAATGCCTTAATGAGTCCTTAAATCTTTTGGATTTAAGAAAAGAATGGTCAAAAAAATATTATGAAAGCCTGGATAAGGCCCAGGCATATCTGACCGGGGAGTTTTATGAGAAGGAGTGCACAAATTCGGAGGCTTATGTCTACTGTGTCGGCCACACCCACATTGACTGCGCCTGGTTATGGACATTGAAAGTAACGGAGGATAAAGCGGTCAGAAGCTTTTCCACCGTACTGGAACTCATGCGCAGGTATCCGGAGTATATCTTTATGTCAAGCCAGCCCCAGCTCTATAAGTATGTAAAAAGGAATGCCCCTTCTGTTTACGAAGAAATAAAGAAACGGGTGGCGGAGGGCAGATGGGAGCCAGAAGGCGGAATGTTTGTGGAAGCCGATTGCAACATTGCATCCGGAGAAGCGCTGGTACGCCAGTTTATCCACGGTCAGAAATTTTTTAAGGAGGAATTCGGCAGGGAGAACTCCATACTCTGGCTGCCGGATGTATTCGGATATTCCGCGGCCCTTCCCCAGATTATGAATAAGTGCGGCCTTCCTTATTTTATGACTACGAAAATAAGCTGGAATGAATTCAATAAAATGCCCTACGATACCTTTGAATGGGAAGGAATTGACGGAAGCCGGGTTCTGACCCACTTCATACCCACCAGGGACTATAATAAGGCGGCGGTGGAGGGCGGTACGGAAACCGAACATTTCACTACGTACAACGGCTATATCAACCCGTCCCAGGTCAAAGGCGGATGGAAGCGCTACAGTCAGAAATATCTCAATAAGGAGATTTTAATGTCCTTTGGCTTTGGCGACGGAGGCGGGGGACCTACCCCGGATATGCTGGAAAATCAAAGGCGTCTGGCCAAGGGAATTCCAGGCTGCCCCAAAACTGTAATGAGTACCGCCAGGAACTTCTTTGAACATTTGGACAAAAACGTAAGGGGAAAGAAATATCTGCCGTCCTGGGTAGGGGAACTGTATCTTGAGTATCACAGAGGGACCTATACCTCCATGGCCAGAAATAAGAAATATAACCGTAAATCCGAGTTTGCTTATGAAAATGCGGAATTGTATGCCACGCTGGACACTCAGTTAAACAACAATATTTATCCGGCGGAAGAACTTTATGAGGGCTGGGAAGTCATTTTAAGGAATCAATTCCATGACATTCTTCCCGGCTCTTCCATTAAAGAGGTTTATGAGGATTCCAGAGAGGAATATGAAGCTATTTTATCCGCCGGCCGGAAATTGACGGACACTTCTTTAAAGAGCATAACCGAACAGATCAACGCCCCGAAATATGCCCTGGCGGTTTTTAATCCCAATAGCGGGGAAGCCGGGGATATCGCTGCCTTTATATGTCCCGGCGGTATCAAAGAGCCGGCGGTCTATGACGGGGATAAACCCCTGGCAGTACAAAAAACGGCGGAGGGCGCTTATATTTTCAAGGCGGATCGTGTTCCGGGCAAGGGCTATAAGACCTTTTTTCTAAAGGAGGGAAATCAGGAATCCCTTCCGGCCATGGATATATCCGATTCCCGTATGGAGAATGATTTTTTTGTGGCAGAGTTTAATGAAAAGGGGCAGTTTGCCCGTATTTATGATAAAAGGGCCGGGCGTGAGGTCTTAAAGGAAGGGAAAGCGGCGAACGTTATCATGAGCTATGAAGACCGGCCCCATAATTATGACGCCTGGGACGTAAATAATTATTATGTGGAAAAATCCTGGGAAATAGATCAGGTTAAAGCAATGGAAATTCTTGAAAGGGGTCCGGTAAGAGCCTGCATGAAAGTGGAGAGAAAATATCTGGACTCAACGATTATCCAGTATATCTATCTGTACCGGGAAATCCCCCGCATTGATATCAGAAATGTGATTGACTGGAAGGAACATCAGATTTTTGTAAAAGCATTATTTCCCGTTGACATCCACGCCAATGAAGCAACTTTTGATATCCAATACGGAAATGTAAAACGGGCAACCCATTCCAATACTTCCTGGGATTCTGCCAAGTTTGAGGTATGCGTGCACAAATGGCTGGATATATCGGAGGAGGGATACGGGGTCAGTGTACTAAACGACTGCAAATACGGCTGCAGCGTACGAGGCGGGATTATCGGCCTGTCAATGTTAAAGTCCGCCGTTTATCCCAATCCGGAGGCAGATAAGGAGGTTCATGAATTTACCTATTCCCTATATCCCCATCAGGGAGACTGGAGAGCCGCCGGCACCGTGCAACAGGCATATCAGCTGAATAATCCCCTGAGGGCGGTGGTAAAAGAGAAGGAAGGCGGCAGGTTAAATGCAGTCTATTCCTTTGTAACGTCTAATCAGGATAACGTTGTGGTGGAAGTCGTAAAGAAAGCACAGGAGGATACGGCGGTTGCCCTCCGGCTTTACGAATGCTATAACCGCAGAACCGACGTTGTCCTTACCTTTGAAAAAGAAATAGCTTCCATCCGGGAATGCAATATGCTGGAGGAAGACATGGATCCGGTGGAATTTAACCGCAGGGATGCTATCTTTACCATTAAGCCTTATGAAATTAAAACTTTTAAGGTGGTATTTAAACTATAAGTTAAAATTGTACATTATAAACTATAAGTTAAAATGGTGCATTATAAACTATAAGTTAATGGTGCATTTATCCTATAAAGGAAGGATTTTCCCTGCCTTTTAGGCGGGACGGATCTGGATCATCCGTTTTGGCGAGGCAAAAGTAAAATGTACCGCCGTGGGAACCGAAATAAGCAGGCAGAGAAATTTTATTCTGCCAAAATATGATTTTTATAAAATAAAATTTCAAAAAAAGCTTGACATTCTTTTTCGGATTTACTATGATAAAAAGAAATCGGAAGGAAAATAGTGAGCTTGCTTGCAATTTCTGATTGAAGAGGCAAAGAACAGGAGCACAGCTTTTGTTTCCGATAAAGGAAAATGAATAAGAAGAATATATATAGTGCGATGAGGCAGTCTGTTGATAGGCTGCCTTTTTTAGGCATCATTCCGGCAATAATTGAAATAAAATTACAAAAATAAAATAAAAAGTAAAATAAAATTTCAAAAAACTATTGACATCTTCTATATATCTGGTTAAAATTTAATAAAATATTATTATTTAATAAAAATAATTGTGCAATATCACAAAAAGAATGAACTTTAAAGGAATGTACAATTGAGAATGTGAGATCATTATGGATGATTATTTGTCAAAACTCATAACGGAACAAGTGAATCAAGATACGAAAAATATCGATGAATGTACTACGGAGCAGATGCTGGAATTGATTAATCAGGAGGATTCCAAGGTGCCGGGTGCTGTCAGGAAAGAAATCTCAAGTATTACGAAGGCGGTTGATATTATCTATGAGTCTCTGAAGAACGGCAGGAGAATGATATATCTTGGCGCGGGGACCTCCGGAAGATTAGGGGTATTGGATGCTTCGGAATGTCCCCCTACCTACGGAACGGATCCTGCATTGATACAAGGTTACATAGCGGGCGGGGATATTGCACTCAGAACAGCCGTGGAAGGAAGTGAAGACAGCGAAGAGGAAGGCAGGGAACAGGTTATAAAGTCTAAAATAACGAAAGGGGATGTTATAATCGGAATAACCGCCAGCGGCGGTGCGCCCTATGTATGCGGTGCATTGAATCAGGCCAGGAAGATGGGAGCCGCTACGATAGGCATTGTTAACAATAAAAATTCAAAATTAAAGCAGCTTTGTGATATATGCATAGCAGTAGTAGTCGGTCCTGAAGTTGTAATCGGTTCCACCCGGATGAAGGCGGGGACTGCGCAGAAGCTGGTACTTAATATGTTAACTACCGCGGTCATGATTAAAATGGGAAAAGTATACGGGAATATGATGGTGGATTTAAAAGCCTCTAATGTTAAGCTCAATGAAAGGGCAATCAGAATTATACAAAAAGTAACCGGAGTCAGCGAGGATATGGCGGTAAAATATCTCAATGAATCGGATAAAAATACAAAACTTGCGATTATGATGATACTCTCAGGGGAAACAGCAGAGGTCTCCCAAAGAATTTTAGACGGCAATCAAGGGTATTTAAAAAGGGCATTGAGACAGGCCTGCAAGATAACGTGAAGTCAAAGATATTATGCAAAAGCATATAAGAGCACTTTTGGATAAATTAAAGGAGGAAAAAATGATGCAATTAAAAAAAGTTTTCACTTTGCTGATAGTGACTGTCCTGGCTGTGGGCAGTTTAGCAGGCTGTAAAAAGGATGACGGTGCAAAGGGTGCCGACACAAACACCGTTACTAAGGATAATAGCAAAGAGGACTCTTCCGATACGGGGGAAGAAGAGTTGAAAGAAGATACCATATCCGTATTGTTACCCCCTGTTACACCTACCTATCAGGACAATTTTGATAAGTGGAGCAAGGAATTCCATGAGTTATATCCCAATCTGACACTTCAGATCGAACCCACCAGTTGGGAAGATGTTACTCAAAAACTGGATGTACAGGTACAGGCAGGTTCGCCTCCGGATATCGCCTTCGTCGGTGCCGATTCTATTTTCAAATATATAGATACCGGACTTTTGGTGGATATCAGCAATACGGCCACATCGGAAATGTTGGCTGATTTTGACGAGAATATCCTGAACTATTACAAAAAGGGGGACGGTCTCTACGGAATGCCCGCCTATGCCGAAGTGCATGGAATCGGCGGTAATAAAGAGATGCTGGAGGCGGCTGGAATTGACTGGAAGATGGTACAGAAAGAAGGCTGGACCTATGAGGAATTCAGAGAGGCCATTAAAGCCGGTACCGTTAAGGAAGGGGATACTGTAAAAACCTATGGTTTTGTCTTCGCCTGCTCCGGGGTTACAGCGGCGGATTATCTCAATATATTTGTAAGAAATGCAGGTATGCCGGATGTATTTAACGAGAATTTAAAATACGCTTATACCAGTAAAAATTTCCTCAAACTACTGGAGGCATTAAGGGCCTTAATTGACGACGGCTCCATGCCGAAAGAGCTTAGCTCCGTGGATGCGGGAAAACGCTGGAATATGTTCCTGACCGGACAGACCATGATTACCGGCAAAGGCTTATCCGTGTTTGAACGTTCCGCCAAGGAGAATAACGATAAAATAGATGCCGGTGACGGAAGCGCCGTAGAAGGCAGTATTAAGACAGAGTATATTATACTTCCCGTGCCTACTTTTTTTGGGAACCCTATATCGGCGGCAGGTGCCGTTGACGGCTATGTCTGCTTTAGGGGAAAAGAAGAACCGGAACCGCAGCATTTGAAAAATGTTGCCAAAGCGATGTATTTCTTAGCCGGCGGGGAAGTATCGGCTGTGACCTGCAATGATCTGTATATTTCTCCCGTATGTGAAACCGGAAGGCAGGCAATGGCCGATGTGGAAATTCCGGAGGACAAGAATGAATTTAATACGGAGACGGCGGCTTTACTGGTATCCAAAATATCGGAAGCACGCCCGGATATTACTCCGGAGCTTGGCGCGAAAGCACAGAAAATTTCCGATGAAGTCATAGTTCCTAAGTTTCAGGCTTTGCTGGCAGATGAAATAACACCCCAGGAAATGTATGATGCGGTAAAGGCCGCGGCAATCGATGCCTTCGGGGAAGACGGTATTGCAGTTGACTGATATTGGATTAGTGTAAAAAGGCAAAATATTTGTAGGGGCCGTTTAAGAGCTGCTTTAAGATAAGCGGCCCTGAAAATAATTGGAGGACATATGAAAAGTAAAAAAGGACCTGCATTGCAAAAAAAGAAAAGAAAGAATACGGAGGAAAATAGATGGGGGTATATTTTTATTTTGGTTCCATTGCTTGTGTTTGCCATATTTACACTATATCCCATTATGGATGCATTTATTATCAGCTTTAAGGAATTTAAGCCTTTAAAGACAGAATGGGTAGGATTTGAAAATTATAAAAATACCCTTAAAAATTCCCTGTTTTATAAATCTTTAGCCAATACCGTAGTGTATACGGGGATTACGGTGCCTCTTTCCCTGGCGCTGTCCTTTCTTATTTCTATCTTAATTGTACCTCTAACGAAGAGAAAACAGAATTTTTTTAAAGGGGCATATTATTTGCCTGCTATTGCATCGGGGGTTGCTCTTTCCTTTGTATGGAAATGGATTTATGATCCCCTGCCGTCAGGCTTATTAAACCGATTGGTGGCTCTGTTCGGTGTGGACAACCAGAACTGGCTGGGAAGCTCCAAAACCGCCATGTTCTCATTAATTCTTATGGCTTTGCTGTCCAGCCACGGAGCCTCCATTATTATTTACATTGCCGCTTTGCTTGGTATTGATAATACTTATTATGAATCGGCGGATATGGACGGGGCAACCTTTTTTCAGAAACTGCGTTACATAGTAATGCCGTTAATCAAGCCTACGACTGTTTTTTTGCTGGTAACCAGTGTGATCGGTTCCTTCCAGGTATTTCAGAATGCGTTTCTTATGACGGGAGGAGGGCCGGATAATGCCACCACTATGGTGGGACTTTTGATTTTTAATAAAGCCTTCAAATATTTTGAGTATGGGGAGGCCTCCGCCCAGGCATTGATTTTAACCGCTATTATTGGAATATTTACCTTTATCCAATTTAAGTTAACCGGCGATAATGTAGAATATTAGTACAGCATGGCATAAGTTTCGCTGAAATCATTGAAATCTATGCAATGCTGTACTAGAAAGGAGGAGGCAGATATGGCTCTATATAAAAGCTACAGTAAAAATGAAAAAGGAAGACAATATTTCCGGACCGGATGGATAATGCTCCTCCTGACTATTTTGGCAATTGTTACATTATTTCCTATTTACTATATGATAATGTCTTCCTTTGGAGCGCCCGTTGAATCAGGAGCATCCAGTTATTCCCTGTTGGTTAAGAACCCTACTCTTGAATCTTATCAATTTTTCTTTGATTACAGTAAATATTCCTTCCGTTGGATTGTAAATTCCTTTCTTGTGGCAGGAGTAAGTACCCTGGCTAATGTTATTTTTGCCACGGCGGCAGGATATGCATTTTCAAAATTAAGGTTTAAGGGAAACAAGCTGCTGTTTTCCCTTCTGCTGTTAGCCATGATGATACCTTATCAGGTGACTCAGGTCCCCTTATATATTTTAATCGTAAACGTTCTGCGCATGGACAATACCTATGCGGCTTTGATTGCTCCCGGCCTGGTAACGGCTTATAATGTGTTCCTGGCAAAGCAGTTTATCGGTTCCCTTCCCACAGAGATTATGGAAGCGGCTAAAATGGAAGGCTGCAGCCAGCCCGCTCTCTTAATCAGAATCGTCATGCCTTTATCAAAGACAGTTATGGCTGTCATGGCCATTAACACCTTTATGAATAACTGGAATACTTTTTTCTGGCCCCTTCTGGTAACAAAAACGGAAAATATGCAGACTATCCAGGTGGGCCTTAAGAATTTCAGTTTTGCCAATACAACCTATTTTGCACCTATGATGGCCGGTGCCACCGTATCGGCGCTGCCTATGTTTATTTTGTTCTTTGCACTGCAGAAATATTTTCTGGAAGGAGTTACAGTGGGGGCTGTAAAGGGATAGTCTATGATAGATGGAATCGCGAAAAAAGAAGTAAGAAGGATTATCGGTTTAATGTCCGGAACCTCTGTGGACGGAATAGATGCCGCACTGATAGAAATTACGGGAAATCCCTATGAAGGAAAGATTAAGCTGCTGGCCTTTGATAATAACCCTTTTCCGGATAAAATAAGAAAGAAAATGTTTGACTTGTTTCATACTGAGAATGCCACAGTGGACAAAGTGGGATATATGAATTTTCTCTTAGGGGAGCTTTATGCCAAGGCAGCCTGTTCGGTAGCGGAAAAGGCGGGAATGTCCATGAAGGAGATTGACTGTATCGGTTCCCACGGGCAGACCATATACCACCATCCGAAACCTGTTACGGAGGAGGGGTATTCCATTGGGTATACCGTGCAAATCGGAGAGGGAGCCGTGATTGCCCAAAGGACAAAAGTTTCCTGTGTAAGTGATTTTCGTGTGGCGGATATGGCGGCGGGAGGACAGGGGGCTCCCCTGGTGCCTTTTACGGAATATATATTGTACCGGAGAAAAGAGGAAACCATACTTTTGCAGAACATAGGCGGGATTGGTAACATTACCGTTCTTCCCAAGGGCTGTTCTTTAAATGAGGTCTATGCCTTTGATACGGGTCCCGGAAATATGATAATAGACGGTCTCATGTCCCGCTTTACCCGCGGCGTGAAAACTATGGATGAAAATGGAAGAGCTGCAAAAGCGGGCAGGGTAGTACCGGATTTACTGGGGGAATTATGCAGTCATCCTTATTTTAAGGAAAGGCCCCCGAAATCCACGGGAAGGGAAATGTTCGGAGAAGAATATTTAGAAAGCCTTTATGAGAAGATGGGAAGCCTTGGTATTTCCTTGCAGGATGCCATGGCAACGGTAACAGAATTTACTGCCTGGTCCATAGTGCAATCCTACCGGAAGTTCATAATGCCTCAAAATAAAGGCGACAGGCTTTATATCGGAGGAGGAGGCAGTTATAATGCCGCTTTAGTGGAAAGGCTCCGTAAGTCTATGGAGAAGTTTGGGGTTGCCGTATCCATACAGGAGGATATGGGATTTAGCAGTGACGCCAAGGAGGCCGTGGCCTTTGCCCTGCTGGCCGATTGTGCTATTGCAGGGAGATATAACAGTATTCCTTCGGTTACCGGAGCTTTAAATCCGGTGATTCTGGGGAAAATATCATTGTCACAGGGGAGTTATGTGTGAAAGGGCTGTTGTAAAATCATAAGTTTGACTAACTTGGAGGCTGAAATTTGGTTATATTTCTCGAAAT
Organism: Clostridiales bacterium; assembly: GCA_015655075.1. Lineage (GTDB taxonomy): Bacteria > Bacillota > Clostridia > Lachnospirales > Lachnospiraceae > Anaerocolumna. The sequence continues at coordinate 26,513 of JAATFT010000093.1, forward strand.
TTATGCGGATAGTGTATGCAATTACATTTTGTAATGGGAGCAAATATATGATAGATAGCTATAAAGAGCAGTATTTAGATGGAATTATTACATTATGGAACCGGGTTGCGGTTAAGATCGGATATAAAGACTTGGATATCCTGTCTTTTAGCCGGCTATTTTTAAATAACCCGTATTTTAGTCCGGATAAGACCTTTGTTATGACAGAGGGAGGAAAGGTGACAGGCTTTGCATGCGGGTGCGTGGGAGAAGATCTGCCCTTAGGGGAAAACAGCGGTTATATAACCTGTGTCATCCTGGATGAAGATTATGAAGATGCCTGTCGTTACAGAATTTTGCTCCATAGGCTGGAGGAAACTTTTATCAAAACAGGAAAAATCCGGTCGGAGGTTCTGTTTTTTAACCCTATAATGCTGCCCTGGTATATTAAGGGAGCCACCCGCCGTGAGCATAACAATGCGCCAGGCGTATTTAAATCCAGCCGGCTTTACCGGGAAATGCTTAAGGACGGCTATGTGGAAAGAACCACGGAGCATGCCATGTACCTGGATTTGGAACATTTTCATATACCGGAGGTTATTCTGGGAAAAGAAAAGAAGATACAGGCGGAGGGTTACGAAGTTGTCTTTTTTAATAATAACAGGCATTGTCAGGTTAAAGAAATGCTTTCTAAGCTTAGTAATCCTCTTTGGGAAAAGGAAATCCTCCGGTGTATTAAGGACGGCGTTCCTGTGCTGGTTGCCGCCAGGCAGAACCGGGTTGTGGGCTTTGCAGGTCCGGTGATAAAGCAGGAGAATAAAAGAGGTTATTTTACCGGTATCGGTGTAATAAAAGAAGAGGAAGGCCATGGACTTGGCACCCTTTTATTTTATAAGCTCTGTGATGAGGAAAAAAAAGCGGGAGCCGAATATATGTCCTTATTTACAGGAGCCGATAATAAAGCGGGAAAAATATATGAGCAGGCCGGTTTTAAAGTGGTGGAAAAGTTTGGGGTTATGCGCAAGATTTTAAAAGATGCTTCAGTCAGAGCCTGAATATTCTGAAAGGGGCTTGGAGTGTGTTTGAAAAATCATCGCACCGTTCTGAACGTTCCACTTTGTGGTATACTGCGTCGCGATTTTGGGAGCGTACTTAGAGTGTGCACAATAATCCGCAAGGCGAACATTAAGTTTGCGCGGAATGGAGGTTATTATGGATAAAGAGAAAATAACAATTTTAGCGGTAGGCGGTCATGTAGGGGATATGGAGCTTACGGCCGGTATGGCCCTGGCCAAACATGCCTTAGAGGGAGGAAAGATTGTCACCCTGGCACTTACGGCCGGAGAAAAAGGGGTGCCGGCAGGCAGGGATATCAAGGAATATCGGGAGCAAAAAGTGAGGGAAGCCAAGGCCTTTGCAGAGATGTTAGAGGGAGAAGCCCTTGTGCTTAACTATCCCGACGGAGAACTGCCGGATAATGAGGAGGTCCGTTTTAAGGTCTGCGACATAATAAGAAAGGTTAGGCCGGATATCATAATTACCCATTACAAAAGCTCCATGCATAAGGATCATAATAATACCCACAAAATTGTAAACGATGCACGTTTTTATGCATCCTTGCCGGGATTTGAAAGGGAAGCTTCTCCCTTTTTTGCAGGACGCCTGTATTATGCGGAAAACTGGGAGGATGGAGTCTCCTTTCGCCCCTATCTCTATGTAGATACAACCGAAGGTTATGAATTGTGGAAAGAGGCCGTATCCACCCATTGGTTTGTTACGGGAAGCACCTCCTTTCCCTATCTTGAGTATTACGACCACTTAAGCCGTATAAGGGGAATTGAAGCCAGAAAAGGCAGGGCGGAATGTTTTATGATACCTGAGGAAAGTTACCGGGTTATTAAGGAAGGATTGTAGTATGAAGGGAAAGCCATTGTTAGGTAGTGGTATAAAAGCGCTGCCCAGGTTATTAAGGAAGGACTATAGTATGGAGCGGATGACACTGAGGGAAAAAATCGGACATATGATTATGACAGGCTGTCAGGAAGATGAAGTTACACCTTCCGTTTGCCGGCTGATTGAGGAGTATAAAATATCGAATATTATCTTATTCTCCCATAACTTAAAAGAAAAGGAGCAGATTCGGAAACTCTGCCGTGATTTAGACAAAAAAATCAGGGAAAGTACAGGATATCCAGCTCTGATTGCCGTGGATCAGGAAGGAGGGGCGGTTACCCGCCTTCCTGATTCGGCCGCCAATATTCCCGGGGCCATGCTTCTTGGTGCAACAGGCAGGAGGGAATATGTGTATGAAGCGGGCAGAATTACCGGAGTACAGTTAAAAGATCTGGGGATTAATATGGACCTGGCTCCTGTTCTCGATATTAATTCCAATCCCGGGAATCCGGTTATCGGTGTCCGTTCCTATTCCAGTGATGTGAAAAAGGTGGAGGAATACGGGCTTGAAATGATGAAGGGACTGCTTAAGGAAGGGGTTGCGGCTACCGCCAAACATTTTCCGGGCCATGGAGATACCTCTGTGGATTCCCATCTGGGACTGCCGGTAGTGGAAAAAGGACTGGATGAATTAATGGCACAGGAGCTGATTCCCTTTCAAAGTGCGGTAAAGGAGGGTATCCCCTGTATTATGACCTCCCATATTCTATTTCCTGCGCTGGAGAGGGAAAAGGTGCCTGCAACCATGTCAAAAGCAATATTGACGGGCATCTTAAGGGACAAATTAGGATTTAAGGGTGTTATTATAACTGATTGCCTGGAAATGGGCGCCGTAAAAGAAAATTACGGGACTGCTCGGGGCGCGGTTATGGCGGTTAAGGCCGGAGCCCAGCTTTTATGCATCTCCCATACGCCAAAGCTGGTGACGGAAGCCATGGAAAAAATCGAAGAAGCGGTTCTTAACGGTGAGATTCCCATGGAAATCATCGACCGGGCAGTGGATAACATTCTTAAATTAAAAGCCGTGTATAGATTAAAAGCTGCATATAAAATAAAAACCGAATATAAAATAGAGGCCGCGTATAAAACCGGGAAAGGGTGGACGGAAGCATCACGGGCGGATACCGTTATACCTATGACAGAGCCGGAAAAAGGAAAAGATAAATATCAAAAAGCCATAGATAAATATCAAAGAGCCATAGATGAGATGATTTTATCCGGTATTACGAAGCTTTCAGAGGACAGGCTTCCCGAGTTTACACAGGATACTATATTTATAGGGAGTTACCCGTACCGCTCTACCCTGGCAAGCAGTACGGTGGAGGAAGGCCTGCATTTTGCCCAATATATGGCGGGTAAGATGAACCGCAGATATCTTAAAGTTTCTGTAAACCCGGGCAGGGAAGAAAGAAAGGACATACTGGAGAAATTAAAGGGGTATTCCTTTGTTATATATGGTTTATATAACGGTCATTTAAACAAGGATCAGATAGAGCTTGCCAATGCAGTCAGCAGGTCAGGGTATACGGTACTTGGGATTGCCTTAAGGAATCCCTATGATTTGGCCTTCCTGGATGAGAAAATATATAAAATGGCCGCTTATGAATATAATATCGGGGTATTTAATGCATTGGTTAAGATTTTTAAGAAAGAAGCAGAGCCAGGGGGAAAGCTTCCGGTTCAATTAACGGCGGGAAAGAGATTTGATTAAAATTATGAAAGACTATGTTATTGGTATGGACGGAGGAGGAACCAGGACGTCCGTTTGGATTGCAGATACACACCACCGTATTTTGGAGCGTTTTATAAAAGGTTCCGTCAATTATAACGGCGGCAGCAAATCACTGGCGGATGAAAATCTGAAGGATATTCTTCAAACGGTGGAGGAAAAAGGGTATCCCAAAGAAAACTGCAGGGCTGTCGGTATGGGAGTCGCAGGAATCGGCAATCCTCATGTCAAAGATTATATACTGGGGAAAATAAAAGAACTGGGATTTTCATGCCCGGTCTGTCTTGCAGGGGATGAGGAGGCAGCTTTTTGCGGCGCCTTTGACACATCCTTGGGTATGATCTTAATATCGGGGACCGGCTCCATCTGTTTTGGAAAGGACGGACAGGGAAATACTTACCGAGCAGGGGGTTTTGGACACCTGATTGATGACGCGGGAAGCGGCTATGCAATCGGAAGAGATATTTTAAAAGCCGTAGTCAGGGCATATGACGGAAGAAGGGAGGCAACCCTGTTTACGGAACTGGTTTTTTCCTTCTTAAAAATTGATAATATCAATGAGCTGATAGCTTATGTCTATAAACACAACCGTACTAAAAAAGATATAGCCAGGCTGGCTCCACTGATTGAGGAAGCCTGTGAAAAAAAAGACAAATATGCGCAGGAAATACTAAAGAAGAATGTCTGTGATTTAACGGATTTAGTTACGCCGGTTGCAGGACATATGAGAGGGGACCTTCCCCTTGCGGTTTCCGGCAGTGTACTTTTAAATAACAGGTATATTTATGAAGGGTTTATAAAAAGAATGAAGGGGCTCCATCCCAATGTTTCCGTATTCCGGGCAAAAAACACAGCGGCGGACGGGGCGGTTACTATGGCGCTTGAACTTATAAACGGAGGTAACTAAGGAATGTGGGGAAAGGATTTTAGGTAAAGAAAATGGAGAACAGAAAACAGATTACAGAAGACATACCGACGGGCAGGGAAAAGCCGTGCGTAAAAGTATTTACCGGCGGGGAAAAGCCGTGTACAAAGGAATTGTCCGGCAGGTTCGCCGGCAAGGTAATCACCGGAATCGATAATATGGAAGCATGGACAGACGTATTGGAAGGAAAGAAGGTGGGGCTGGTAACCAATCCTACCGGTGTAAATCGTGAATTGAAAAGCACCGTTGATATTTTAAGGGAACATGGAAGTCTGGTACGGTTATTTTCGCCGGAGCATGGCATCCGGGGAGACATTCAGGCAGGAGAGGCGGTAGGGGAATATACCGATGAGAAATCCGGCGTTTTGGTATTCTCCCTTTATGGGAAGAATCTCTCTCTTTACGGAAGAAATAAAAAGCCGCCGAAAGAATACTTTCAGGATCTCGATATGATAGCCTTTGATATTCAGGACGTGGGTTCGAGACTTTATACCTATCTTTCCACCATGTCCTATTGTATGCAAAGCTGTGCTGCAAGCGGTACAACGTTTTTGGTATTTGACAGGCCCAATCCCATAGGCGGGGAAAAAGTGGAGGGAAATCTGATTCAAGAAGGTTTTACCTCTTTTGTCGGTCCGCACCCCATTCCCTACCGATACGGGCTTACCATAGGAGAACTGGCCCTGCTGTTTCAAAAGGAGTTTCACATTGCTTGTGACCTGATTGTGATTCCCATGAAAGGCTGGAAAAGAAATATGGATTATGAAGACGCGGGGCTTATCTGGATTAGCCCTTCCCCTAATATGCCCACTGTGGATACGGCCTTTGTCTATAGCGGCACCTGTCTTTTTGAAGGCACCAGCATTTCCGAGGGAAGGGGGACGACGAAACCATTTGAAATGATAGGCGCTCCCTGGCTGACCGCGTATGATTTGGCAGATCTTATGAATGGAAAGAAACTGGAAGGGGTTCTGTTCCGGCCGGTCTATTTTACCCCCGCCTTTTCCAAACATGCAGGCAAGTTATGTAAAGGGGTTCAGCTGCATGTAACCGACAGAAAAAGTTTCTGTCCGCTGAAGGTCGGACTTTATCTGTTAGATGCGGTAAAGAGGTTATCCGGTGAGAATTTTTCCTATACGAAAGCCTGTGCCGAAACAGGCAGACCCATGATTGACTATAATACGGGCAGTGATTTTATAAGAACTCATGAGTTTGAACCTGATACAGTATATGGGGAATGGTGCGGGCAGGCAAAAGAATTTTTAGTCAGAAAGAAAAAATATCATTTGTATTAAACGGTGCTTAATCCGGATCACGGCGGTTATGGGTGGCCTGATAGCTGCCCTCCAGCCTGGATTCCACATTGTGATAATCCCTGTTGGCAATTGCGGTAAATAAGATATCCGTCAATATCAGCTGTGCAATCCGGGAGCTCATGGCGCCACTTCTCCTATAAATCTCAGGGGAGCTGGTAAATAATACGTAATCGGCGGAAAGTGACAGGTGGCTTTTCCCGTATCTGGTAATGGCAATGGTAATTGCCTCGTTTTTCTTTGCAATCTCCAGAGCATCCATAATTTCCCTTGTTTCGCCGGTATTGGAGAAGAACACGGCCGCGTCGTTTTTCGTCATGGTGGAGGCGTAGGTCAGGCTGATGTGGTTATCATGGCTGAAAGTTGCATTATATCCGATGCGCAGCAGTTTATAATAGAAATCGGCCGCCACAAGTCCGGATGCTCCGATACCGAAAATACGGATGGAGTCGGCGCCGATAATGGCATCCACAATTTTGGCCAGCATGGCTTCGTCAAAGAGCTTAAGGGTGGATTCAATGGCCTGGGTGCTGCCTAGGCAGACATTTTCCGCCATGGAAATATAAGTGGAATGCTCCTTGATATCCGTAAACTGGAGTTGGGGGGAGGAACTTTCACTTTCCGCAATTACGCCGTTCAGTTCGGCAAAAATGGACTTTTTCAGGTCTTTCATACCGTCAAAACCGATGGTCTTGCAGAAACGGACCCAGGCTCCCTGGCTTGTCCCCGATTGCTCTGCAAGTTTGGCAAGGGGAAAGCGGAAGATATTTTCAATATCCTTAAGAATATAGTCGGCAACCATTTTCTCAGAATTGCTCAATTGGGCATACATGTTTTGAATTCGGATTTCCATGGTAGTCATCAGACTTCACCTCATAGCTTCTTAGAGTAAACACTAGTTTCTTATAATAACTAATAGTTTCTTACAATAACTAATAGTTTCTTACAATAACTAATTAGTTTCTTACAGAAACTATGTTAATTATATAATAAATCAGGCAGGTTGACAATAAGGCATGACTAAAATTCAGGACAAACGCAGGAAGGAAGATTATGTAAAATTTCCGGCAGCTTCCCGATGTAGTTGTTCGATTTTGCAGGGAAAGAACCCATATGACACTAGAGCGTGTTTGAAAAATCATTGCACCGTTCTTACCGCCCCACTTTGCGGTACTCTGCGTCGCAATTATGGGAGCGTAGCACCACTACGCGCCCATAATCGCTCCTTGCCTCCCACAAAGTGGAACGTCCAGCCCGGCACAAGCATTTTTCAAACACACTCTAGAGCGTGTTTGAAAAATCATCGCACCGCTTACGTTTCGTTAAAAAGAGGGGGACTTACTTGTAAGGTTAAATAATTCTTATGGATGAAGATTTTAAGAAAATAAATCTAAAATCCGTTCCGACCAAGAAAGGCCGGATATGTTTTTAAACCGGCTTGTAAAACCGGCAGGGATACCGGAAAGAATATCCAGGCAGATATCCCCGATACCGCCGCCGGCTGAATACTTAATCCTCCTGATGTTAGCCGTTCTGATAATAAATCACGGAAAATGAAAATTATCGGAATTCCTTCATGTACTCGCCGTGGGCGGCAATCAGTTCGTCGCACATGTTCCGGATGTCCTCCGTATTTAATTCGGCAGCAGTATGGGGGTCTAACATGGCGGCCTGGTAAATACAGCTCCGGTCCTTTGTAACGGCGGCTTCAACGGTTAAGAGCTGTACATTGATATTAGTCATATTCATGGCCGCACATTGAACGGGCAGCCTTCCCACGCGGCAGGGATTGATCCCCCTGTTGTCTACCATACAGGGCACTTCCACACAGGCGTCGGAGGGAAGGTTGTCAATAAGCCCGGTATTTAATACATTTCCGCCGATTTTATAAGGATTTCCCGTAACCACGGCTTCCATGATATAAGAGGCATATTCCCGGGACCTTTTATGGGTGATTTCCCCATTGTCTAAAATACGGGCCTTTTCTTCTTCCCAGCCCGCAATTTGTTTGATACATCTGCGGGGGTATTCATCCAAAGGAATATTAAACTTTTCAATCATTTCCGGGTATCTGGATTTAATGAACAGGGGATTGTATTCCGCATTATGTTCGCTGGATTCGGTGCAGTAATAGCCGAAATTCCGGATATATTCGAAACGGACCATATCGTCGTGTTTTTCTTCCGCATTTTTTCTTGCGGCGCGCTTTCTGATTTCAGGGTACAGGTCGTTGCCGTCTTTGTCTTTTAACTCCAGCAGCCAGCCCATATGGTTAATGCCTGCAATCAATTCTCTGCGGCCTTCTAATTTATCCTCCATGCCCAATTTTTTTAATAGAATTTCAGAGCATACCTGCACACTGTGGCAGAGGCCTACGGTTTGTATTTTTGTATACCGCTGCATATAGCCGGAGAGCATGGCCATGGGATTGGTGTAATTTAAGAAAAGGGCGTCCGGGCAGACCTCCTCCATATCCTTTGCAAATTCAGCCATAACGGGAATGGTGCGGAGTGCCCGCATAATTCCGCCGATTCCCAAAGTGTCCGCAATGGTCTGTCTTAAACCGTGTTTTTTGGGAATTTCAAAATCCGTAATGGTACAAGGGTCATAACCTCCCACCTGGATGGCGTTGACAACAAAATCAGCATTTTTTAAGGCTTCCTTCCTCTTTTCTATACCAAGGTAGGTTTTGATAAGGGACCTGCCCTTATTTTCGTTTTTGTTGATGGCCTCAAGCATAATCTTTGATTCCTTAAGCCTTGTGGCATCAATGTCATAAAGTGCGATTTCGCTTTCACAAAGGGATGGCGTGCACATGCAGTCCCCCAGTACATTCCTTGCAAATACAGTACTTCCCGCACCTAAAAAAGTTATTTTAATCATATGAATACCTCCTGTTTTCTTGTGTTTCATTCAAGCCTATTGTATAATAGGCTTGTGGATATGTCTTTTTAATTTGTTTCCATTTACTTGTCAATTTGTTGAATGAATTTAACATGTAGTCTTATTTCATATTCATTTTTCTGGAAGAGGCTAAAGCTTTGAGGTATTTATGAAAAATAACAGAAAGCCCGTTAATATTTATTACTGCGGCAGGGAGGAATGTGCTCCCGGGCATAATTTCGGTCCGGCTGTTCGTCCCCATTATTTGATACATTTTATCCTGAATGGAAAAGGAAGTTATCAGGTGGGGGAAGAAAGGTATGAACTTAAGAAAGGGGAAGCTTTTTTAATCCGTCCTCAGGAGATTACTTATTATGAGGCCGATATGGAAAATCCCTGGGAATATGCCTGGACTGCTTTTGACGGAGAGGCTGCCGAGGAGATGCTTAAGACTGCCGGAATTACGGCAAAGAGGCCGGTGTGTGACATCTTGAAATTAGAGGAATGCGAGAGATATTTAAAGCTTATGGTAGATAAATTTAATCGTCCCGGCTACCATGAATATGAGCTTACCGGATATTTTTATCTTATATTTTCCACCATTGCCAGGGCCGAAACCAGAAGGGAGGAGACGGCGGACCAGGGATACTATGAGAAAGCCTTATCCTATATCCGCCATAATTACAGCTATGATATCCGTGTAACGGATATTGCCAGATATGTGGGAATTGACCGGACTTACCTTTTTAAAATTTTTAAACAGTATGCAGGCAGTTCCGTTAAAAAATATCTGACGGAGTATCGGATTCTTTCCGCGAAATACATGCTTGCGGATACGAATTACAGCATGACGGAAGTGGCTCTTTCCTGCGGCTTCTACGATCTGCCTTCCTTTTGCAGAAATTTCAGAAAGCTGGAGGGTATAACACCCGCGGGGTACAGGAATAAAATGAGGACAAATTAAAATGCAAGGGCCAATATTCCCTGTCCCGTTCAGATAATTGTCACAATCATACGGTTCAGTTATCAGGCGCTGGAATGCGCAGATACCCTGTGTAAACAACAAAAACAGAAGGTGAAAATATTTTGCAGGTGTCCTTGTATTTTATGGTATTTCCCGTATAATATACTTAATATAGTAAACTTATCAGAAGATGCTTTTAATCTTCTGATAAAAGGCGCTGTTTTTGCGCCGTGCATCCGACTATAGGAACATGATTTTTGTTCCTATAGTTATAACTTATATCCCGGCAAAGAGCCGGTAAGGGAAAGAAGGAGGATTCAGTATGGTTAATGTGAGAAAATGTGCCATGATAGGTTGCGGCTTTGTCGGAGCGGCGTCTGCATTCAGCCTGATGCAGAGCGGGCTTTTTTCCGAGCTTGTCCTTCTTGATGCAAATCGGGACAGAGCGGAAGGAGAGGCAATGGATTTAAGCCATGGAGTGCCATTTGCCCGCCCGATGGAAATCTATGCGGGGGACTATGACGACATTGCGGACTGCGGTCTGATCGTTATCACGGCCGGTGCCAACCAGAAGGATGGGGAGACGCGGCTGGATCTTGTGAATAAAAACGTGGGGATTTTCAGGCAGATTATCCCTGAAATCAAAAAGCGCGGCTGCGAGGGTATTTTACTGATTGTTTCGAACCCGGTGGATATTCTCACTTATGCCGCGCTTAAACTTTCGGGTTTTCCAGCGGGCCGGGTCATTGGCTCCGGAACTGTGCTTGACACAGCCAGGCTTAAGTACCTGCTGGGACGGCGTCTGAATGTGGACAGCCGCAGCGTACATGCTTATATTATCGGTGAGCACGGTGACAGCGAACTCGCGGTCTGGAGCAGTGCCAACGTCTCCGGTGTGGAGCTGCACCGCTTCTGCGAGATGTGCGGGTATTATGAACATGAAAAAAATACGCAGGGACTTTACGAGAACGTCCGCAAGAGCGCCTATGAAATCATCAAAAAGAAGGGGGCAACCTACTATGGTATCGCAATGGCGGTACGCCGCATCGCGGAATGCATTATGCGCGATGAGCATTCCATCCTGCCGGTTTCCAGTTTGGTTGAGGAGCATTACGGCTTAAACGGGATCTGTATGGGGATTCCGGCCATCGTTGGCAGCGCAGGCGTGGAAAAGGTGGTGGACATCGGATTAAGCGGTGAGGAACAGCTTAAATTGCTGCGTTCCGCGGAGGCACTTCAAAAGGTACTCAACGGGATTGACTTTTCCGAAGCATAATAAGGGAAAGCCTTTTCCGGATTTTATTTGCTGCCCGGTTTCAGCCTGTCTGCAACGGGCAGATTCTATAAAAGCTTTCATAAATTTTTCAGCGGGCTTGAGAGCATAAAGAAGCAACGCCCTCCTTTTTTAAATCCTCCAATATTCTTTTAGGTGAATTTTTAAAAGTCTTTGTCTTGTCTGCCAATTTCATTACGGGACAAAATAAGAATATCTATGGCGCTGTTCAATTTAGGATTTCTCCTGGCACAGCTTCCGAATAAAACAACCATATCTACGGAATCATAATAATCAGACAATATATAATTAACATTTTCTATCATTGTTTTTTAAAACTTTGCGGGAAGATTCAGATTTAATTCCAAGTAATCTGTTGGCGCTTTAACTTTAGTATGAATCACAGCATTATCCAATTAGCCCACCCCTGTTCATCAGAAAAATAGATATTCCTTTATTTTCCCTCCGCATAAATAATTTATAATGATTTTAGTATGTTAATAACTTCTTAACAACTTTATTTATAACAAAAACTTCCTAAAACTTATTTTAATACTTTAATGAAGAACCTCAATCACTTTTTTATAAAGGTTATAAAGCCACTGTGGGAACATAGGTTGTTCCCCTGGTTTAATTTAGACGATGCTATAATACTATATAGAATAGAACAGAGTAAATTCTGAATCTAAGAGCTCGGAAAAGGAAGATATTTTTTCTATTTCAATAATTATAATGGAAGGTACGTGCATTTATGAAATATGAACAGTTAGTAAAAGATGTACTATTTAACATTGGGGGTAAAGAAAACTTAGATTTTGCGAATCATTGCGCAACAAGGTTAAGGTTGAAAGTAAAAGACATTTCTAAAGTAAATCAGCAGGGGTTAAAAACAACAAAAAATATTTTAGGGCTTGTTGTTCAGGAAAAAGAATTACAGATTATTATTGGAACACATGTAAATCAAGTATATAACGAGTTCGTAGATGCGGCAGAAATTGAAATGCAGAAAGAGATTAAAGAGAATTTAGACGAAGATTTAAAGAGTGATAAAAAACAAAAACTTACAGTACAAGGTGCATTTAATACCGCGGTTGATTTTGTGAGCGCCGTATTTGTACCGGTATTGCCAGTACTTGTCGCAGCAGGCTTAGTGTCGGCGGTTATTACGATTGCAACAAACTTCTTTGGTATGGATACGAGTGGCGGTACAGCTACCATATTAAGTTCTATCAACTCAGCAGGTTTTTACTTTTTACCAATATTTTTAGGCTTCTTTACGGCAAGAAAATTAAAGATAAGTCCCGCAATGGGTGCTTTTCTTGGAGCAATTCTTGTATGCAGTACCATTAATGGGGTTGAAGGATTAAACTTTTTGGGAATTCCTGTGTATACAGCCAGTTATAACGGAACAACACTTCCGGTTATTTTTGGTGTATTGTTTATGGCCGTTATAGATAAAGGAATAGACAAATATATTCCCAAAGAAATAAAATTCTTTGCAAAACCGTTAATCACCATATTGGTTGTTGTCCCTGTAACGGTATTATTACTGGCACCGGCCGGAGCATTTTTAAGTAACTATATTAATGCAGGTATTATCTGGTTAAGCAATACGGTTGGCTTTTTTACAGTTGCTATATTTGCAGTATTTAATCCATTGATGGTTATGTGCGGTCTTGATAAAGCATTAGCCTCCATAGTATTAGCCTCCTTAGCTAATAATGGATATGAAGCTATTTGTTTAGTAGGTTCTTTAACATCAAATACAGCAATTGGCGGCGCAGCATTAGCAGTTTGGTGGATGAGTAAAAATGCAGATACGAAAGCGTTAGGTCTTTCGGCAGGTATTACAGGAGTATTAGGGATAACGGAACCGTCCTTGTTTGGTATTTGTTTAAGATTCAAAAAGCCGCTATTTGGAGCAATGATAGGCGGAGCAATTGGAGGATTATTTGCGGGATTGGTTCAATTAAAACAATATGCTTTAGTTTCTCCGGGCTTAGCTGCAACGCCAACTTATATTTCTCCTGACGGAACAATGATAAATTTCTATTTGGCGTTGGCTGCTATTGCAATTTCAGTTGTATCAGGATTTATTGCAACCATTTTATTATCACGTAACAAGAAAGAAATATATAACGGCTAATAATAAAATTCTCACTTTTAATTAAATAATATATAAGATTTGAGTATAAAATGTTATCATATTGATAGAAGAAGTAACTTAAGGAGGATTTTTTATGCTCAACAAAATCAGCTTACTAAATACACTTTGCTCGGTCATTAATAGTTCTCACAGCAGCGGCTTGGATTGTGTGCTGGCAAAGCATTTTTTGAAAAATATCGATCACCTTTCAGATTTAAATGTATATGATGTTGCTGAAAATTGTTTTTGTACGAGACAAAGTGTAAGCCGATTTTGTGTAAAAATTGGATTTGCCAATTTTACTGAAATGAAAAATTACTATAATTTGTATGATTATCAAAAGTGGGAATATTTAAACAGACTGCAAGTAGATGATTTTCGTTTCGATCTGATAAATGAAATAAACAATATGATGAATGAAATCAATGCTTGTTTTGAAAACAGAAATATAAAAGAAATCACAAATAGTCTTCATGAAAGCAGTAGTATTACAGTACTGATCGATTCAGCTTCAATATCTATGGTAACGTTTTTCCAGCGGGCGATGATTTTTTGTGGGAAAATAGTTCAAATTCTAACAAATGCTTATGGAGATAATTCGATTTTAGAAAACATGTATCAATATAATGAAAAAAAACGCAATCCTATTTTAAAATCATTAAATAAAAATGATTTACTTATTACCATATCTGTAACGGGTAACTTTGCCAAGGCTACGAATGATATGGTAAAGAAGTGTAAAGCAAAAAAAATAATCGTTACCCTTAATCATGATAATTTATTTCGAGAATCTTATGAAGAGATTGTGTATTTAAGTGAGGCGGACAAGTCTCATGAAGGTGTTAATGTGTATACGGTATATGGTGTGAATTATTTCCTGGATATTTTATTCGATTGTTACTATCAAGAATATGGAGAAAAAAAACTTGTAGATGACTGATGTAAAAGAAGCTTTTGTGAATAGAGAAAGAGGAAAAAAATGAAAGTTCTAATTGGACATTTTACATCGGAAAGTAATATGCATGTACCAAATCCGTGTGATATAAATGATTATGTTATTAAATATGGCGAAGATTTAATTGATGCAATGCAGATAAGAGATATTTTTGAAGAGGAAGGTATTGAATTGATTCCGGCTATTTACGCAAATGGATATTCAGCGGGAACTATAACAAAAGAGGCATTTCAATATATAGCTTCTAAGATGCTTAGAGCTGTAAAAGAGCATGCGCATGAAATTGACGGAATCTTTCTTTTCCTGCATGGGGCCAGCAATGTTGAAGATCTTGAAGGAGGCTCAGGAGATCATTACTTGTTAAGAGAGATTAGAAAAATTGTCGGTCCTTATATGCCAATTTCAGTTACTATGGATCCACATGGTAACTTAACAAAGGAATTTGCTAAAAACTGTACAATCTGTCGCTGTTACAGACAATCTCCTCATACGGATATGTTTGACACATATCGTATCGTAGCCAAGATGCTGGTAGATGTCATAAAAAACAGAAGAAATATTCATGCGGTGTATAGAAAGCCAAAATTGATTTTAGGCGGTGAACGTAGCGTATCTACAGATGAACCAATGTTATCAATAAATAATATGCTGGATGAAATTGAGAAAGATGAGCGTATTATGAGCTGCTCTTTTCATATTGGATATGTACGGCATGACAATGCCTGCTGTGGAACAAGTGTCATAGTAGTCCCGAATACAGAAGCGGATTTTACATATGCTAATGAAATTGCAGATAAAATAGAGAATTATGTGTTTGAAAAGAGAAAAGAATTTCATTTTACCGGCACAGCGCTTGAGCCAGGTGAAGCGGTTACAGCGGCCGTCAGTTATAAAGAATCCCCGGTCTTTATTATGGATTCAGGTGACAATTCAACATCAGGTTCGGCAGGAGCAGATACCTATGTGTTAAGACAGTTTTTGAATTTGAAGGATTATAATAATAAGAGGATTTTGTTTGCAGCTATTTGCGATACGAAAGCAATCAAATATTTATTATCAAAAAAACAGGGTGATTTTGTTGAATTTGATTTGGGTATGAATTATAACGAATATTCAGAACCAGTTGAAATCAAAGGTAAAATCAGTAAAATCGGGTATGTACAGAATATCTTAGGCGGGACGGAAAATGTTGGAGATTGCGTTACCGTTTCAGTTAATGAAAAACCGATAGATGTTTTAGTTTCAAGCAGTAATATTAGTTATGCAGAGATACATCAATATGAAGCAGCCAATCTGAATATTTGTGATTATGATATTATTATTGTAAAACAAGGTTATATTTTTCCGGAAATAAAAGCCATGTCTAAGCTAAGTATTATGTCTTTAACAAAAGGGGCCACGGACCAAAAAGTGGAAAGAATTACGTTTAAAAAGGTTATGAGGCCTATGTTCCCATTGGATGAGACATAAATAAAATATAGGAATGGAAGAGAGTATATATGATACAAAATTATAATTACAGCAATGTAATCTTAAAAGAGATAGAAGCGCCTGCAATAGAATACAGTCAGGAAGTAATAATGCTTTCTGATGAGACAATGCAGGGAAGAAAGAATAAAATTCTTTCCTTAATGAAAAAGAAAGAACTGGATTGTATTATTGTATATTGTGATCTTGAACATGGTTCTAATTTTGAGTATTTAACAGGATTTCTGACAAGATTTGAAGAGTCATTATTAGTATTGCATGCAGATGGCAGAGCTTTTGAAATATTGGGGAATGAGAACCTGAAGATGGTACAGTATTCAAGAATTAAAGCGGAAAAGATTCATGCACCATATTTTTCATTGCCAAACCAACCGATGGATACTTCTATGAATTTGAAAGAAATATTATTGCAGGCTCAAATTAATAATTGTCAGAAGATTGGTGTTGTTGGGTGGAAGAATTTCACAAGTAGACTGGAAGATAATTCAAAGTTATTTGATGTTCCCTATTTTATTGTCGATGCTTTATCTCAAATAGTCGGTTTGGAAAATATGTATAATTGCGCAGATATATTTATCAATTCAGAGTATGGCGCACGTACAACTAATAACGCAAATGAAATAGCACATTACGAATATGGAGCAGCACTAGCCTCGGATTGTATGATACATGCGATGAACGAATTAGAACCTGGTAAATCAGAAATGGAAATTGCAGGCTATTTACAAACCTATGGTCAAACCAATAATGTAATAACTATTTGTGCAGCAGGAAACCGTTTCGAAAAAGCAAATTTATATCCGACTAATAAAAAAATAAAACAAGGTGATAAGCTGTCGCTGACAGTTGGGTACAAAGGCGGTCTTGAAAGCAGGGCGGGTTATGTTGTAACTGCTGCGAGTGAACTGTCAGAAGAACAACAAGATTATATGGAAGCTGTTGTTGCACCATACTTTACAGCCGTTGTAGCCTGGTTGGAAAATATTCATATTGGGATGACAGGTGCAGAAATGTATGAATTGGTAGAGACTATTCTACCAAAGGATAAATATCACTGGTCATTAAATCCAGGACATCTAATTGCTGATGAAGAATGGATGTCTTCACCGATCTATCCGGCATCCAAGGAAATATTGAAGAGTGGTATGATACTTCAAATTGATATTATTCCATCCGTGTCCGGTTATGCAGGAACAAGTGTAGAGAGTGGGATTGTTTTAGCAGATAATGAATTACAAAAAGATATTTATAGGAATTACCCGGAATTATGGAATAGGTTTATAAAGCGCAGAAAATATGTGAAAGAAGTATTGGGGATAAATCTTAGTGATGATGTTTTGGTTATGGCAAATGGAGTTGGATACTTACGGCCATTTCTGCTAAATAAGACAAAAGCAGTTGTTTATAAAAATCAATAAGATGTCCGTAAAATTAATCTGATATAGCTATACAAATTGGCAGGGTACCGAAGTCGGTATAAAAATCAAAAGTGAATTCGATTACTCCAACAAACTAGTGCACTGGAAAGTTGATATCTTGTCTAATGGCTTGCTTGAATTTCCATCTGCTTCGTTGACGTCAATCGACGTAGCCACCGCTACGCCTCATTCCTCCGCCTCGCAGAATGAAAATCCATTCTACGCCATTAGTCTAAGTATCAACTTGTCAGCACACTAGTCAATAAAAGGTGCATTTTTGGGTATGGTATTAAAAGCCTTTTTAAATGCCCTGGAAAAGGTGGAATAATTTTTAAATCCGCTTTCAAAGCAGGCATCCGTAATGGAACTGCCCTTTTGCACCAGGTTTTTTGCCAGCAGCAGGCGTTTTTCCGTGATATAATTGCCAACGGTATAACCGGTGCCTTCTTTAAAGAAATGCATTAAATAGTAGCGGTTTAAGTAAAACTTTGCGGACAGTTTATCAATGGTGATATCTTCGGCAAGATGTTCATTGATATAATCCAGTATCTGAAGAAGCTTCGTATTGGCCATATCCGAATCCCTATAGTTAATACGGCCTGATATGGCCGTCCTGTTTAACTGGATCATAAATTCCAGGAATAATATCTTCTGATAGAGTTCATTGGCAAAGTCATTATTATGAATAGAGTGTTCCAGCTCCAGACATACCTGATAAAGCTTGCTTTTATCCATGGAATGGATTCTAAGGACATTGGAATGCTCTTTTTTTGCCCGTTCAAAGCAATAATTCAAATCATAATCCTTATCCTGATAGGAATGAATAAACTGGGGCGAAACATATATTATGATCCGTTCATAAGTTGAATCATCCAGGAAGGAAGGCTTATGGATTTCACCTGCATTTACAAGAACAATATCGTAAGGCTTTAACAGATAGTTTTTACCTTCAATGAAATAGTTTATATTGCCTCTTAAAAAAATCGTGATTTTATTAAAGTCATGATAATGGAAATCAAAGACTTTCTTCTGTTCATCTATAATATGAAACACTTTAAAATCATCGTCTAAATATCCCAGTTTATCAAAATTCTTCATGTCCGGCTTTTGTTTTCCTTTCTAAATGTAAAGACTCCTTGGACGCATTTTTATCACCTCAAACTTATAATACCACTTTGTTTTGTCGACTACAAACCTAAAAAATAGGGAATCTTAAAAAAATATAATGATGACCCGTTGAAATCAATAAACCTGATTTCAGGGGTTTTTTACTTTCGCGAAGGCAAAGTAAGCAGGGTAATCTTCAATCTTGTTTAAGTGAGGAATCCTAAACTCATTATACAGCACTATTTGCAATATTTAAAGCATTTTTATGATATCATTATAAAATAATGTTGTGTAAAATAGATTCAGGAGGATGCAAAAGGAACCTAATATTTGAAAAGTATCACGGACCTGGCAATGGTTATCTGGTTTATGGCGTTTTTCAATAAAATGTATTATAGGAACGCAAAACATGTTCCTATAGTTGGTTGCACGGCGCAAAAGCAGCGCCTTTTATCAGAAGATAAAAAACATCTTACGATAAGCTGTTATTATAAAACTATTAGTTTTAATTTTTCAGGAGGTATATTATGCCGATTTCAGGTGTCTGGTTACCGATAATAACTCCATTTTTAGAGGATAAAATAGACTACAAATCTTACAAGAGAATGATTGATCATTATGCGGATACGGGTATCAGCGGTCTGATTCCTTTAGGTACAACAGGGGAGATTCCTGTTTTAAGTGATTATGAATTTGAAGAAATGATAGAAAAAACTTTGGAGTATAATAAGAACCGCCTGCCGGTCTATGTGGGCGTAGGGGGAAATTATACGGCTAAAGTAATTAATAAAATAAAAATTGCCGAAAAATATAAAATTCAGGGAATTCTATCCGTCTGTCCCTACTATAACAGACCGAACCAGGCGGGAATTTACGGACATTTTAAGAGTATAGCGGAAGAGACGGCTTTGAATATTATTATATATAATATCCCTTACCGTACCGGTACCAATATTGAAAACGAAACCATCTATAAACTGGCGGAATTTGATAATATTGCAGGATTGAAGGATTCCTGCGGGGATATTAAGCAGACTATGGCCTTGCTTTTAAATCCGCCTGAGTATTTTTCTATTCTGACCGGTGAAGACATTTTATTTTACGCGACACTTATCTTGGGTGGTCAGGGAGGAATTCTGGCGTCTTCTCATCTAAAAACAGAACAATTTGTGGACGTATATAAAAAAATAAAGGAAAATGATCATCAGGCAGCCTTTGAAACCTGGAAACAGCTTTATAATTTTATTCCTCTTTTATTTAAGGAGCCTAACCCGGCCCCTGTTAAATACTGCTTAAAGGAGCTGGGGCTGATTGATTCTTCCGAATTAAGACTTCCCTTAACGCAAATATCGGAGCCGTTAAAGGAAAAACTGGACCGTGTTTTACAATTAAAAGATGCCAAAAAAAGAAGGATAGAATTATTGAAAGTTTAATTTCCGGCATCAATAATAGGCCTTTGCGGGGTAAATTATTGTGTTATGGCTGTTCTGACTTATCTACGTAGACTTGGCAGGCTGCCTTATAACTGATATGAATTTGTTTCCCGTCAAGTTCCAGGGTGAAGGGGCCTTCATATGCTCCAATCCCAATTACAGTAACAAGACTTCCGATTTTGATCCCTAAAGACTGAAGATAATCCAATAATTCTTTTTCCTCCGACACCCGGCGGATATGGGAAGATTCCCCCTGGGCAAGCTGTACCAGAGGCTTAAGAGAAGCTTTTTCTATTTGTCCGTCGGCATGGGGGATCGCGCTGCCATGGGGACAGTAAGCCGGATAGTTTAAGAACTTATCAAGCCTTCCGGTAAGGCGCGGCGGTGTAATGTGCTCCAGAAGCTCGGCATCCTCATGGGCTTCACTCCAGGAATAGCCTATACACTTATCCTCTTCTGATAAGTCCTGACCGCAACGGACAGTATAAAACAGATGATAAAATAAGTTGCGGCAAGGAAGGCAAACAGGGACATAATCTCTCCCGCGGTAACCGCCCTTCCCATAACAATATCCGTATTTCTTGAAAGTTCGGCTATATCCACGGCTTTCAGATAAGCGGTGTCCTTTATAACGGTAATCATCTGGGATAAAACCGATGGAATAATCTTTTTATAGGTTTGGGGCAGAATAATGTAGCGCAACATCTGGGGAAAATTAAAACCCTGGGAAAGAGCTGCCTCAAACTGGCCATGGGGAATTCCGTTCAGGCCGCCCCGGATAATTTCCGCCATTACGGCGGAGGTAAATAGAGTGAAAGCCAATATTTCTTTAGTCAATACATTTCCCGGTATTATGAACCGGAAGAAAAAGATCCATAATATATTGGGGGTACACCGGAAAAATTCGATGTAGGCACCTACAATTTTCACCAAAGGCAATAAGGGACCCTTGCCGTAATTGCGGATGACGGCAAGCAGGGTGCCGGCAATTATGCTTAAAATAATGGTAAAGACGGAGATAAACAAGGTTAGCCTTAAGCCGTCCAGCATGAAAAGCACATTGGATTTTGTGAATATTTCATTCATACGTCTGCCTCCATACCGTTATTTATTTTTTTCTGCGACGGAACCTGTTTTGCCTTTTGCTCCAGCCAGGCGGTAAGTTTCGTCAGAGGAAAGCATAGAATAAAATACAGAAGGCCGGCGCTTAAATATCCCTGATAAAAAAAACCGTTATTTCCCGCCCACGATTTGGCGTAATACATAATGTCCATTCCGGCAATCATGGCAAGGACGGAAGTATTTTTTACCAGGTTCATGGCCTGATTGGTTAAAGGCGGCAGGGTAATTTTCAGGGTCTGGGGGAGTACAATGTAGCCCATAACCTGTATATGGCCGAAGCCCTGTGACTCGGCCGCTTCCACCTGCCCCTTTGGAACAGCTTCAATACCGCTTCTGACTACTTCTGCAATGTAGGCGCCGTGATACAAACCCACACCCAATATGCCGACCATCAGATCAGGTATTCTCACACCGATAAAGGGCAGTCCGAAGGAATAGAAGAATACCTGTACCACCAAGGGTGTATTCTGAAAGAATTCCACATAGATTCTTGCAATCCACGGGAGAATTTTTATCTTAACGGAGGACAGCACACCAAAGAGGATGCCAAGTGCCAAAGCTATAAGCAGTCCCAGCAGGGCAACGATTAGAGTGGTTCTCATGCCGGCTAAA
This sequence comes from Clostridiales bacterium, assembly GCA_015655075.1. Lineage (GTDB taxonomy): Bacteria > Bacillota > Clostridia > Lachnospirales > Lachnospiraceae > Anaerocolumna. Next base: position 47,813 of record JAATFT010000093.1, read on the forward strand.
AATTGATCGAAGTCACCAAATAACTGCATCCAGCGCCTAATACTAAATAATTTTGTCATATCCACACCACCTTTGGTCTGCCTTCCGGCAGATTTTAATTCAGATTGTACTTTGCTTTATAGGTATCCATTCTTCCGTCTGCTATCATATCCGTGATTACTTTGTCGACCAGTTCGGTAAGCTCCTTATTTTCAAGCTTGGTAGCGGCACCGTAATCCTGCTCGGCAAAACGGTCTTCCAGCAGGAATGTAGTATCATCCGCATAACTTGACAGTATGCCGCGGTCCACGGAAAATATGTCGATATTGCCGGAAGAGAGGGCTACTTTAATGCTGGGATAGGTATCAAATTCCTTAAAAGTTACGGAAATATTTTTATCAGCCAGATATTCCGTTACGGCATCTTTCGTGGTAGCCGCATTGGAAACACCGATTACCTTGCCGTCTAAATCGGCCGTTTGTGTAATGCCGGAATCCTTTAATGCTAAAAATCCAACGGCGTCCGTATAGTAGGGTGTCGAAAAATTCCAGCTCTCTTTTCTATCATCCGTAATCGTAAAAGTGGCAAGGACCACGTCAATTTCTCCATTGTCCAGCAAAGGTCCTCTTGTTGTGGCATTTACGCCGGTGAATTCAACCTTTTCTTTGGCTTCTTCCGCGGAACAGTCAAAAAGCTCTGCGGCAATTTCATATGCAATATCGATTTCCAATCCCTCGTAAGTATTTGTATCCGGATTCAGGTAACCAAAATTTAAAACATCCTGTTTGCAGCCGACTTTTAATACACCTGCTTTTTGGATGGCGGCAACCGTATCGGATTTACCTTTGCAGCCTGTCAATGCCAGCAGGAGCACGGATGCCAGAACCAATACGGATACTTTCCTGGTTGTTTGTTTCATAAAATAACCTCCTTTTTTATTATGTATAGTTGTATTTTAACCGGCTCATTTAAGTCAACTGCCGGTTATGTTATGGCAAGGATAGCAGGATTCTCTCCCTCTGGGTTTTTCTTTTATTTTACTAAGTTCAGTGCAGAATTTTACTTAAGAAGATTTTAGTTCTTTCATTTTCAGGATTTTTAAAGAAATGTTCGGGAGTACCGGTTTCAATAATTTTTCCCTCATCCATAAAGATTACTCTGTCCGCAACCTGTCTTGCAAAACCCATTTCATGGGTGACACAGACCATGGTAATATTTTCCTTGGACAGACCGATCATAACATCTAATACCTCCTGTACCATCTCCGGGTCCAGGGCGCTGGTAGGTTCGTCAAACAGAATTATTTTCTGCCTGGTGGTAAGGGCCCTGGCAATGGCGACCCTTTGCTGCTGCCCTCCCGAGAGAGTGTGGGGATATTCTTCCGCCTTGTCGGCAAGGCCTACCCGGATTAAGTACTCCATAGCAATCTCTTTTGCCTTGTCGGCGGGTATTTTTTGCAATTTCACAGGCGCTAAGGTCAGATTCTTAAGAACCGTCATATGGGGATACAGGTTAAACTGCTGGAATACCATGGCGGAAGTGCTTTTGGCCATTTGAGTTTTATTTTTTCTGGTAAGCTCCTGATTGTCTACATATACGGTTCCGGAGGAAGGCTCCTCCAGATAATTCATACACCGTATCAGGGTGCTTTTGCCGCTGCCGCTGGGGCCTATAATAACCAGCTTTTCACCGCTTTTTACATGAAGATCAATGTCTTTTAAAACGTGAAGGTTTCCAAAATATTTATTCAAGTTTTCTATTTTTATCATGTTGCTTCACCTCTTTTCGATAAACAAAAAGAGCGCCTGAATAATAAGCGTTCTTGCTTGAAACGTATTTATATTTAAACATTATATCGGCATTATGAGAGGATGTCAACTAAAATATAGTAAAAAATTAGTAGATATAATAGCAGGTTATTACATAACGGCCCCGGACTCTGGATAAATAACTATGACGGGAGAAACATTAAAACTTTTAAATCTTATTGCAAATATGAATATTTGGGATGCAGGAGAAGGTATGTACGGGGGCCGTTGGATTCAGTGATTACCGGGTGTTTACCAAAATGTTTAAAAATTACGCGGGTATGACTCCTTCCCAATATAAGAACCATCTTCCGAAAGGGCTTTAAAACAATTCATAGAAAGGATTTTTATTTATAATATTTGTGCTCAAACTCCGTCCACGACTTAGAAAAAGTGTGGTTCTGAAAGGTTTCTTTCAAACCGCTGATTTGTTTGAGACGGATAATTTCATCCACTTCCATGCCTAAATTCCTGCTGATTTTTTCATCGCTCCAGCCCATTTTCGTCAGGGTTACAATGATATCACTTATTGGCCGGATCTGATGGGTTCCCCGTGCCCGGTTGTGCCGGATGGTAGATCCGATGCGTTCATCCAGCGGCTTATAGATAACGGACAGAGGCAGATAGCCGTGCATTTTTTCTTCGATTTCCCGGTGTTCCCTGCTGATAAGGTTCCGGTGAAATCCGTCGGTAATTTCATATTGATTATTGCCAAGGCAGTAGGCCACAATGGGTTGGGTAAAGCCGTCCAGCCGAATGGACGTATATAGCAGTTCCATTTCGGAAGGGGCCACCTTATTGGGATTGTAATCGTTTGCAAACACGTTTTTAGCCGGAACCCATTGTACTAAATCTACGGGATCGGAAAAAGGCGACATTTCACTCAACGCCCTTCTGATTTGGTTTAAAGCACGTACTTTCTTCTTTAGTTCCATGGGTTTTAGAATTTGTTTAAGCTGCGAAATACAGCCCTCCAGTTCGGAATTAAAGTCTATGTAAGCAGAATCAAGGTTTGTATTCATGAGAAGCCTCCTGTCGGTTCCAGCAAAGGAACCAGTAGTTTTTTGTGGTCCGGTATATCTTAAAATCGTGTTTTATGTAGTAATCTCTGATAAATTCAAGGTTAGTGACGGTTCGTATAGGCATGTTTAAGTCCCGGCAATATTCAAAACGGATGTCCGTCAGGACCTTAAAAAGTCCCCGCCTGCGGTATCGTGCCTCTACATACTCTGTCGTAAACAGGACGTATTCGTCCGGAATCTCCAGAGAAGAAAATGCGATGACTTTGTCCTCTTTTTCAATGGTAAACCAAACTTTATCCGGTTTATTCCGCAGGTACGGCATCTGCCGAGTATACCGCTCCTCTGCGAAAAAACGTCCCATTTTGGAATAGAAGAGTGCACGGTTGTAATTTCCTTCATAGCATTGAATGTTTTTCATTTTCTGCACCCGTTGCATTTGCCACAACAATAATATGTAAAACAAGTTTCACAGGTTGAAAGAATCAGTATGTGGCATCCCTTCTCTACTCATATTTTCTTTCAACCTCCCGTCATGATGCCGCCCTGGGGCATCTTAGGAATAATAAAGTGAATTGTAAAGCGCAATTCACTTAGGAAGAAGCTTTTTGTCCCTGATATCTTCAAGGTGGATCAGATTATGATATTTTTTTCTCAAACGCAATAAGAGATCACGCCCTTTTTTAGTTTGAGCAAACCCCAATCCTTTCATCCAGAAATCATTTTTTTCGATAGCCCGGGCTACCCGCCGCCAGCTGGGAACCTTTCCCCGGCTTTCGAGATGGCGGTCCGCTTCATCGGGGATATCCTCAATACAAATTCCGCTATTATGTTCCCACCATCGGAAAAAGGTTTTAATTTTCAGGTAATAATGATCCCTTAATTCAGGAGAATAAAGGCCCAGACTTTCAAGTAAAAATACGGCGTACTGCTGCCAGGTCATTCCCGTGGGTTTTTCTGATTTCATGTTTCCAAGCAAAGATGTCCTTGCGTAGATATTCCCGAAATTCACGCCGTGCACCCGGCTTACAACCTTTTCCCATGTTTCGGGTTCCAGCGCCCGGAACTGATCAAGGCCTTTGCGCTGGTTGTCTCCGTAAGGCTGGCACAAACGCTGCCGGGAAATTTTCACGCCGTTTTTATACATCAGCTCGTAAATCTCATTGAACTCAAGATCAAGCTTGCTGACAGCCCCCCATATATCTTCGGTTCTCCAATCATATAACGGATAAAATTGATATATTTCGCAATCAGGCTCGGGGGAATGGAGTCTTGTTGTCCAACCGTAGTTTTTGAATGTCGTTTTTCTCTTATTGACAATGGTGTTAAAGCGGTTCAGGCTTTCGTCGCTTCGGATAGCGATTCCTATTGCAACCGGAGCACCGGCCTGTTTCTGAAACCATTTGCTGAATTCATAGGTAAAGTCCTCAAACTCCATGCCTTTATGAAACCAGGTCCACTCTTTGGGATAGTTGCATTCGTTGACGATGCATTCAAAAGCGGGCATATCCCGAACCCATTTATCCCGTTCATTATAATCCCAGCAGATCCATGTGGGCTGGATAACGGATACCGCATTGCGCAGTGACAGCGGCATACAGCACCAGTAAAAGTGTTCCACCACATCGGATGTGATTTCCCTTAACCGTTTAACGTGCTCAATAGTCGCATGGTACTGAGATTCTAAATCAATATACATTACGCTGAACTTCCGCCCTTGCTTTCGGGCAATATCCGCACATAGCTGGAGCATGACGGAGGAGTCCTTCCCCCCTGATACGCAAAGATAAAGATATGAAAAATTAGAAAAAATAATATTAAACCTCTTCCTGGCCGCAGTCAGGACGTCTTCATTCGTATATATTTTTGAAATTAGGGACACCTTCTTTGCCGTGGATGGATTTTTTGAATTTTTATGTCTTAATAATCAATAACCGGTGACGATTCGTAAGCTTCCATTCTCTTTTCGTAGTAATTGGTTGCGATATTCCCTTCCTTAGAATTGATTTCTTTCATTCATTATAAATTGTAATTATATTATATAAGTATTAATATGGGATGTCAATATGGCGGTTGCCTTAAGTTTTCGCAGATGTTACAGTTCAGCCTTGCGGCTGAATTGTAACAAAGGATGCACAGAAATTATGCAGAATGCATAATTTCGCGCACACATGTCTCGGGTTTTGTGTGACTTTCGCTTCACTCCACTCACACAAAACACCTCGCAGTACCATA
>JAATFT010000007.1 GCA_015655075.1 Clostridiales bacterium
CTGGAAGCTGCCTTAGAGCGTGTTTGGAAAATCATCGCACCGTTCTGAACGCCCCACTTTGCGGTATACTGCGTCGCGATTTTGGGAGCGTAGCACCACTACGCGCCTAAAATCGCTCCTTGCCTCCCACAAAGTGGAGCATCCAGCCCGGCACAAGCATTTTTCAAACACACTCTAGAGCGTGTTTGGAATTATTTCCTTTAAGTTTGTTCTGGTCCGGCATTTTTTAAATCATTGACATATATGACTGCAAAATTTATAATAAATAGAATAATGTCTTAACAGTATGCAGATATTGAATAAATAATTTAATCCGTCAGAAAGTTAAACTTTCTCCTGGAGTAAGGAGTATTATGGAATTTATAATTATAGCATTTGCAATTATAGTGGTATTTATTGTAAAAGGGATATATGATAAGAAGAATAACCGAATAAAATTAATGCGGAAATTAAAAAGGGAATGGGGCCAGATCCCAGAGGAAGAATATACGACGGAAACCTTAGAATCCCTCTCCAGTTATTATCGTTCCATAAGAAATGATCAGCTGGATGTAGATGATATTACCTGGAACGATATTGATATGGACCAGATTTTTATGCTTATTAATAATACAGGAAGTGCAATGGGGGAAGAGTACTTATATTCCGTATTGCGTAAAGTAAAATTCAATGAACAGGAATTAATGGAACGAAACCGTCTGACTGAATTTTTTCAGCATAATGAAGAAAAGCGTATCCAATTACAGGCCGCGTTTTTTGGTATGGGAAAATTAAGGCACATTTCCGTATATGAATATATAAATCAATTAGATCTTTTAGAACAAAAAAGCAGCCTGCCTCATTATATTATGGCAGGGGGCTTAATTGCAGCGATATTGTTCCTATTTATAAACCCGGCTGTAGGCGGGCTTTTGACCTTCGTTATGGTTGCCAATAATATTATCCAATATTATAGAAGAAAAGCCCAAATAGATACTTATTTTAGTGTCTGCTCCTATATTATCCGGCTCTTAAATTCAGTTAAGGATATTATAAGACTGGATATTCCTGAAATCAGAACTTATGTGGAACAATTGAAAACAGCCAGTACCCAATTCGCCGGGTTTAAAAAGGGCTCCCGTGTGGTGGCGGGTAAAAACCCCAATGGTGATTTGCTGGATGTAATTTTGGACTATGAAAGAATGCTATTTCATACCGATTTAATTAAATTTAATTCCATGTTAAACTGCTTTAAGAAAAACCGCAGTGTCTTAAACGAAATGTATGTAAGCATAGGTGTCTTAGACAGTATGATAGCGGTTGCTTCTTTTCGTACTATGTTAGATTATTATTGCATTCCGGAACTTAAAGCTGGCTTAAAGCCATTTTTAGAAGTAAAAGAGCTTTCCCATCCTATGATAGAGGACCCGGTTACAAATTCCATCAAAGAAAACCGGTGTGTTTTGATAACCGGTTCCAATGCTTCGGGTAAATCTACTTTTATCAAAACCTTAGCTATCAATGCAATTCTTTCACAGACCATATACACTTCCATAAGTAAAAGCTATAAAGCAAGCTTTTTTCAGATAGCCTCCTCCATGGCGCTTAAAGACAGCATTTTTAGCAAGGAGAGCTATTATATTGTGGAGATAAAGTCCTTAAAGCGCGTTTTAGACCGATTGAATAATACTGTTCCGACTTTGTGCTTTATAGACGAGGTTTTAAGGGGAACCAATACCTTAGAGCGCATTGCGGCTTCCTCCCGGATTTTATACAGCCTGTCCAGGGCAAATGCCATGTGTTTTGCGGCTACTCATGATATTGAATTAACCCATATATTAGAAAATTTTTATTCAAACTATCATTTTCAGGAACAAATTGTCGGTAATAAAGTATTGTTTGATTATAAATTGTTTTCAGGAAGGGCAATTTCAAAAAATGCCATTAAGCTGTTAGAGGTAATGGGATATTCCCAGGAGATTGTCCAAAGTGCTTCTGAGAGTGCAAATCATTTTCAGCAGGAGGGAAATTGGGAGATATTGGAGTAGGCTTTTAAGAGGGATTTTTTGCTTTTGGGCGCATGGTTTTTGAAAATAAACAGGGAAAAAGTCATAAAAAAATTCAAATATTCCTATAATACCTATTGACAAAGTAGGAAATTGATTGTATACTATCAAAAAAGAAAATACATAGAATTCATATTTGATTAGTAGGAATACTTTGTGTATAAGAGGTGATTGTTGTTGGAGGATTGGAAGGGCGATAATAGTAATATAATAAAAAAGAATACGGTCAATGAAAAAGACATACAAAAGATTATTGAATTTATTGAAACCATTCAGTTTGGATCAATAATGGTTATCATTCAGGACGGACGGATAGTACAGATTGAAAAAAATGAAAAGGTGAGAATTAAGTAAACTAAGTTGACTAGTTAACTAGAGGCTTTGGAAAACGCGGATTGTGTTTTTCCAAAGCCTTTTTCTTTCCTGTAAGGGTTTGTTAAGGACAAATGCATCTAAATGACATACATAAACACCTGCCATGAGAAAAGGTGTTTTGGAAGGAGGTTTAAGTAATATTAACATAAATTATCAATTAAGAAGAAAGGAAAAGAAAATGGCAGTTACGGAAGAAAAAATAAAAGAATACTTAAAAATGAACCGGACAATTATATTGTCTACCATAGATACCGATGGAGTACCGGATATCAGGACACTTGGCGGTTATGGCATATCGGATTATATCATTTATTTTTCAACTCTTAAAACGAGTAATAAGGTAAAACAAATAAAAGGCAAAAATGATGTGGCAGTTTTTATTCAGCATGAAAATCAATTCATATCCAAATTTTTCAATGTGACAATCTATGGGAAAGCAATTTTAATCGAGAATGATTCCGAATACGAAAGCGGAAAAACACTTATTTTATCCAGAAAACCATCTCTTAAAATCTATAAGGAAACTCATAATATTTACAAGGTAATACCCAGTAAGATAAAAGTTCTGGATTTCAGTGAGCAGAATCTTAATGAAAGAATTTCTATCATTAAATTATAAAGTAAAGCTTCTCATAATTTAAAACAAAAATTTTAATTCTTTTATTTTTTATCAGAAGGGAGGATAGGCGGATGATAAATGATAAAGCCAGAATAAAAAATATGCATCCTTGCTTTGGAAGCGTGCCCAATAAAGGAAGAATTCATTTACCGGTTTGTCCAAACTGCAACATTCAATGCAATTTCTGTGACAGAAAAATCAATGACTATGAAGAACGCCCCGGTGTGACCGCCTCCATATTAAGTCCTAAGGAGGCGCTTGAAATCATAGAACGGGCACTGAAAATCTGTCCCGATATTACAGTTGCAGGTATTGCAGGTCCGGGAGATACATTAGCTTCCGACAGGGCAATTGAGACATTCCGGTTAATCAAGGATAAGTATCCTGAGCTGTTGAAATGTATGAGCACCAACGGATTGCTATTAAATGAAAAAGCACGGGAATTGATTAAGGTAGGGATTGATACCCTGACGGTTACAGTTAACGCTGTGGATCCCGGAATACTTGCAAAAATTGTATCTAAAATCATCTATCACGGAGTTACATACGAAGGGGAAGAGGCGGCTGAAATTTTAATTCGCAACCAATTAGCCGGTATACAAAAAATGGCGGAGGCGGGGGTTATAATTAAAGTAAATACCGTTTTAATCAACGAAATTAACAGAAATCATATACGAGATATTGCGAAGACAGTAAAGGAGGCGGGCGCCACCCTTTATAACATCATACCTTTAATTCCCCAGTATAAGCTGGCCGATTGCAAGGAACCGGGATGCGTGGATATTGACGGGGCCAGAAGGGAAGCGGAAGAATTTATCGATGTATTCAGGCATTGCAGCCGGTGCAGGGCCGATGCTGTTGGTATACCCGGTAAATTAGAAGTCGGCAGTCAGTTATATAATAGAAAGTTAATTCTGAAAGAAACGTTTTCTCATGGATAATAATAGGTAACTTAGATTTTATCAATTTTATTATTTAGGGAGTAAGAGGAAAAAGGGGGAAATTGTTATATGGAAACAGAGACGAGTTTTAAAAATCAGGTAATGAATCTTAAAAATTTAAAAGAATTTGAATTAATATTGGATTATCTGGCAGTACCGGAATACGGATCTATTACCATAGTGGTCCATGACGGAAAAGTAGTGCAAATCGAAAAAAATGAAAAATTCAGATTGTAAACGTACGGAAAGGTTAACAGAGTACCAGAGAGTGTTTGAAAAATCATTGCACCGTTCTGACCGCCCCACTTGGTTTCAGGGCGGCGCATTTTGCGGCATATAGAATTACATTATGTAAATCTGTAAAAATGTAGAAAATTATAGAATTAAAAGGAAGGGGGGAATATATGGCTGAAAAAATTAAGAATGAGCAAAAATTAAGCTTCGGGTTTAACTTCCGCTCAGCCATTCCTATTGGTGCGTTAATCATAACATTACTGACGGAAATCTTAATTCCCAACAACCAGGAAGCAAAATACAGGGAACTGACTAATTTTCGCAGTGTATTGTTTTTTGCCTTAATTATTTCAGTGATTTTATTCACTATTACATTATTTTATAAAAATTTCAGAAGCAAATATTCTCATAAGGGTTGGTTTATCGGCGGTTTCATTTTGTTTTTCAATATACTTAATGTGGTAACCGTGAAATTCCTGCTATTGCCTCAAATTTATTTTCCCAGCTTAAACCGGGTTTTAAATGTATATATTGAAGACCGGCAATTTTTATTAAAATGCATGGGGAGTTCTTTCAGCCTGCTGATTGAAGGGTTGATTTTCGGTACAGTCGTCGGTGTGTTTACAGGAATATTAGTGGGCTGGAGCTTAAACTGGAATTATTGGCTCTATCCCATAATACGGATTCTTGGGCCCATACCTTCCTCCACCTGGATACCGTTGGCTTTAGTTCTTTTTCCCACCCCCCGCTGGGCGGCCGTGTTTTTAATTGCCTTTGGCGTATGGTTTCAAATTACCATATTAACCAGTTCAGGAATTCAAAGCGTGAAAAAGTCCTATTTTGAAGTATCTTCCACCATGGGTGCCACAAACCTGCAGAACTTATTCCATATTGCCATACCGGATGCACTGCCTTCCATATTCCTGGGTTTTTTCAATGCCACCTGCAGTTCCTTTGTCGCCTTAATGGCTGCAGAAATGCTGGGTGTAAAAGCAGGGATCGGCTGGTATATCAACTGGCAAAAGGAAATGATATCCTATCCTAACGTGTATGCCGGTTTAGTCATTATTGCCGTTTTCTGTTACCTGTTTATCACACTCCAATTTAAGGTAAGGGATAAACTGTTAGGCTGGCAGAAGGGGGTAATTAAATGGTAGCAGCCAAGCTTACAAAACAGCGGGAGGGGATGGGAAATATTACAGCCCGGGATATCGGCAAGGAGTTTATCCGCCCTGACGGGAAAAGAACAATTGCCCTGAGCAATTTGAATGTGGATATTAAGGCGGGTGAATTTATTTGTCTAATAGGTCCCTCCGGATGCGGCAAATCTACTTTTCTACGGCTGATAGCAGGACTTAGCAAACCTACTTTCGGTGAAATCCGATTGGATAACCAGCTTATAAAAGGACCGGGTTATGAAAGGGGACTGGTATTCCAGGATTCCACTTTATTTCCCTGGCTGAATATATACGATAATATTGCATATGGATTAAAAATCAGGCGTGTTTTTAAACAACACAAACAGGACGTTAATGAATTTATCCGTCTGGTCGGTCTTGCCGGCTTTGAGAAAGCCTATCCCCATCAGCTTTCTGGAGGTATGGCGCAAAGGGCCAGCCTGGCCAGAGCCCTGGTAAGTAATCCCAAAATTTTACTTTTAGATGAGCCGCTAGGGGCATTGGACGCGTTCACCAGAATGAATATGCAGGATGAGATTTTGCGTATCTGGAAGGAAAGAGACACCACCATGCTTATGGTAACCCATGACGTGGATGAGGCTATTTATTTAAGCGACAGGGTGTTTGTCATGACGCCGAGACCAGCAAAAATTGAGGAAATTATAGAGGTGAACAGCGGCAGGGGAGAAAACAGGGGAAGACAGAGGGACAGCGGCGACTTTTTAAGACTGCGGTCTAAAATATTGCAGATTCTGGATTTTACCGGAAAGACCCCGCCGCCGGAATATTATTTATAAGATTTTCTGTATTGTTAATAAATTTTGAATATAAAAGGAGAGGAATAACATTTATGAAGGGATTAAAAAAGTTTTTTACCTTAATCAGCATGTTAATTATATTTACTTTACTATTAACAGCGTGCGGTTCCAAAACCAAGGAAAGCTCTGGCAGGGAGGTTACTGCGGTTTCGCAGAACGGCGCTACCTCGGATATCTCCGCGACTTCTAACGCTTTAGATGTTGAAGCAGCAGGTGAGAGCGCTAAGACACCGGACGGGACATCGACTGTGGGTAAAGGTGATAAAGTTTCCATTAAAATTCTATACAGCGCAAGTCTGTGTGGAATTCCTCTGCATATTGCCAAGCAGCTTCAATTTTTTGAGGCGGAGGGATTGAAGGAAGGTGTTGATTATGAATATTTAACCTCCAGTACAACCGGTGTGGAAATGCTTTCAACCGGTCAGGCGGATATAACCTTCGGTTTAATTGCTGCTATGCTTGCGCCTCTGGACAACGGCTTAGAGGCAAAGACCGTCCTTGGTATCCATACCGGCTGCATTCAGATTTTAGCCGGCAGAGACAAGAAAATTAACAGTATTGGAGATTTAAAGGGTAAAAAAATCGGCGTGGAACAACTTGCTTCCTCCAGCCATATTGTTACCCAGCGTGTTTTGGCAGATGCGGGAATCGGATCTACTGCCGGCAATATGGAGGTTGAATTTGTAGTATTTGAAAAAAATAATTTGCCGTTGGCCTTAAAGGACGGTGCCGTTGATGCCATAGCCATCGGAGATCCCCAGGCTACGATTCTTATTAAGGAAGGAGCCGCAATTTCCCTGTTTAACTCCGCCACCTCCGACTTGTTAAAAGACGAATATTGCTGTTCCCTGTGGGTTCGGAATGAAATCCTTGAAAAATACCCGGATCAGGTGGTTAAAGTTGTAAGTGCGATTCAAAAAGCTTCCGTATGGGTGGATCAGAATGTGGACCTTGCCGCAGAAATCCAATTGGATAATGAATGGTTGGTGGGAGATCTGGATATAGACAGGCATACCATTGGCAATTTTAAATATTTACCCTCCGTAAGCGGTGTGCAAGAAGCTTTAACGCGGAACATCCTGGACATGAAAGAGTTGGGGTTGATCAGAGAGGATACGGATGCAGAGGTATTGGCTAAAAACAGCTTTTTTAAATTAGACGGAATACCGGATACCATTACGGAAACGGTGGAGGCACCCATTGATCCTGCCACCCAATTGAAAAATAATTAAAATCAAGTAAATATGTACAAATTAGGTGAAAAGTTATCCGTTTTAGAATTGGGTAACTTTTTTTACTTTGAAACAATTTATCGTAAAGCGACCGACCGCGCGTCAGTACTAAAGCGTGTTTTACCAGAATAAGTTAAACAACGGGTAAGAACCAGATATTCACATATTTATTCTTATGGTTTACCTAGGGTTAAAAAAATGGTATTATTAAGAATGGATTATTTATTTCAAAACCGCGTTAAGGAGATTGAATTTTGGATTTACCTTTAAAAGGAAATAAACTGGGGTGAAAATTGACCTGAAGAAATAAAAAAAGCCACAGAAAAATATAAAGTCCTGATAATTAATAATCACAAAACGGATAATCTCAGTATGGTTTTGATATTTCGTTTATGATATAATGAAGGCGTAGTGAGGAATCGCAAGCTTGCTTGCAGATTTCAAGCGCAGCAAAAGATCATGAACACGTCTTATGTTTATGATATAATGAAAGCGTATTAAGCGTATGGAGCAAGCGGTAAAGCTTTTTCCGAAATTATACAAAAGCGGGTGTATTTAAATAATCTTTAAATAAAATAGGTATTTTTACTGGAGGGAGTAAATGAAAGTAACAATTTACACCGATGGAGCGGCCAGAGGGAATCCGGACGGGCCCGGCGGATATGGAACTATTTTAATCTATGTTGATCCGGCGGGCAGGGAACATATCAGGGAATATTCCGGCGGATTTAAGAAAACCACCAATAATCGTATGGAATTAATGGCAGCCATAATAGGGTTGGAGGCTTTGACAAAACCCTGTGAAGTGGAACTGTATTCCGACTCCCAATATTTAGTCAGAGCTTTTAATGAACATTGGCTGGAAGGCTGGATAAAAAAAGGCTGGAAACGGGGTAAAAACGAACCGGTGAAAAATGCGGACTTATGGCAAAGACTTTTAAAGGCAATGAAGCCCCATAAAGTCACCTTTATCTGGGTAAAGGGACATGACGGGCATCCGCAGAACGAAAGATGCGACGTATTAGCAACGACCGCGGCAGACGGAAATAATTTGGCGGATGATGTGCTTCGATAAATTATCGGTGCCGATTCAGATTATGGACGAAAGAAAAATCCGCCGGATGAGAGTATAAATTGTTAAGATACGGAAGGAACGAAACGAAATGGCAGAATTAACACCAATGATGCAGCAATACATGGAAATAAAAAACCAATATAAGGATTGTATTCTGTTCTACCGCCTGGGGGATTTTTATGAAATGTTTTTTGAAGATGCACTTACCTGTACCAAAGAACTGGAAATTACCTTAACCGGTAAAAACTGCGGGCAGGAGGAGCGTGCTCCCATGTGCGGTATACCCTACCATGCAGTGGAGGGCTACTTAAGTAAATTAATCAGCAAGGGTTACCGTGTGGCTATATGTGAACAGGTGGAAGACCCCAAGGCTGCCAAGGGGCTTGTGAAAAGAGAGGTAATCCGTATTGTTACCCCCGGAACCAATTTAAGTCCTCAGGCTTTGGATGAAGGTAAAAATAATTATTTAATGGGAATCGTACATACTGTAAATGCTTACGGAATTGCAACGGTGGACGTAACCACGGGAGATTTTTATGTGACGGAGGTAGATTCGGACAGGAAGCTGTTAGATGAAATCAATAAATTTAATCCTTCCGAAATTATATGCAACAGTACCTTTATGGTAAGCGGGGTAGATATAGCGGATTTAAGAAACCGGCTGCAGATAGCCGTGTCCGACTTGGACCCCTGGTATTTTGACGACGACTTATGCGTAAGTGCCCTTAAAAATCATTTTACAGTATCCTCCCTTGCCGGACTTGGGTTGAAGGATTATACCATAGGGGTAATAGCCGCGGGCTCCGTAATGCAATATTTATACGAGACCCAGAAAAATTCTTTAATCCATTTAACCCGGTTAACGCCTTACATAACAAGCAAATTTATGATACTGGACAGCTCTACCAGAAGGAATCTGGAGTTAGTGGAAACCTTACGGGAAAAGCAGAAACGGGGCTCTTTATTATGGGTGATTGATAAAACCAAGACAGCCATGGGTGCCAGATTATTAAGAAGCTATGTGGAACAGCCTCTAATCGATATAAATGAAATTAATGAAAGGCTGGATGCCATAACGGAATTGAACCGATCGGTTATAACCAGGGAGGAAATCCGCGAATATCTCAACCCCGTTTATGATCTGGAGCGTTTAATCAGCCGTATCAGCTATAAAAGTGCAGGCCCAAGGGATTTGATTGCTTTTAAATCCTCCCTGTCCATGCTTCCCCATATCAAGCAGTTGTTAGGTGATATGGAATGCAAGCTATTAAAACAAATATATGAGAAATTAGATCCCTTAACTGATATCCATTTTTTAATTGAACAGTCAATCGTGGAAGAACCGCCTCTTGCAGTAAAAGAAGGCGGCATTATTAAGGATGGTTACCATGAAGAAGTGGACAGGTTAAGAAAAGCAAAAACAGAAGGAAAAACCTGGCTGGCTGATCTTGAAACGAAAGAGAAGAATAATACCGGTATAAAAAATTTAAAAATTAAATTTAACCGGGTATTCGGATATTATCTGGAAGTAACCAATTCCTACAAAAATCAGGTGCCGGATAATTGGATCCGTAAACAGACGCTTTCCAATGCGGAACGATATACGACGCCGGAATTAAAGGAACTGGAGGATGTTATTTTAGGGGCTGAAGACAAGCTTTTTTCTTTAGAATATGACATATTTAGCGATATCCGCGACCGGATTGGGAGGGAGGTCAACCGGATCCAACAGACTGCCAAGGCGATTGCCAAGACAGATGTATTGGCTTCCCTGGCTTTGGTGGCGGAACGGAATAATTTTGCCCGCCCTTCCATTAATGAAAACGGAATCATAGATATTAAAGACGGCAGGCATCCGGTGGTGGAGCAGATGCTCTCCAACGATATGTTTGTGGCCAATGATACTTATCTAAACAATAAGGAGCATCGTATTTCCATTATTACCGGCCCTAATATGGCGGGAAAATCCACTTATATGCGCCAGACTGCATTAATTGTATTAATGGCTCAAATCGGAAGCTTTGTACCGGCCTCACATGCCGATATTGGCATAGTGGACCGGATATTTACCAGAGTTGGCGCTTCCGATGATTTAGCGTCCGGTCAAAGTACCTTTATGGTTGAGATGACGGAGGTGGCGAATATTCTTCGCAATGCTACGAAAAACAGCCTGCTGATTTTAGATGAAATCGGAAGAGGAACCAGTACCTTTGACGGATTAAGCATAGCCTGGGCCGTTGTGGAACATATCAGCAATCCCAAATTACTGGGGGCCAAGACTTTGTTTGCAACCCATTATCATGAACTGACGGAATTGGAAGGCAAACTGGACAGTGTTAATAATTACTGCATTGCCGTAAAGGAACATGGGGAGGATATTATATTCTTACGTAAAATTATAAAAGGCGGCGCGGATAAAAGCTACGGCATACAAGTAGCAAAATTAGCCGGAGTACCTGACAGTGTCTTAAAAAGAGCCCGTGAAATTGTGGACGAATTAAGTGAAAATGACATCGCGGAAAGAGCCAGGTCCATCAGCACGGATAAATTGGCGGCGCCAAAAGAAAATAGTCTTGTAACGGAGCATAATACACCCTCCCGGTATTTATCCGGACTCCAAAAGAAGCAGTCGGAAATTCCGGATCAAATGTCATTATTTGACTACAATCCCAATGAGGATATTATTACGGAGCTAAAGGAACTTGATGTAAACGCCATGACTCCCATGGATGCACTGAATAAATTGTACCAGCTTCAGCAAAAGAGTAAAAATCGTCTGTAAAACAAAGAGGTGATGCCTATGTCAAGAATAACCGTTTTGGATGAAAATACAATTAATCAAATCGCTGCCGGAGAAGTTATCGAACGGCCTGCCGCAGTGGTGAAGGAATTGGTGGAAAATGCAATTGACGCAGGGGCCAACGCAATCACGGTAGAGGTCAAAGAAGGGGGCATCAGCTTAATCCGGATTACGGATAACGGCTCCGGTATTGAACAGGAGGATGTGCCTCTTGTTTTTCTAAGACATTCTACTAGTAAGATCCGGACCGCCGAGGATTTATTAAGGATAACCAGCTTAGGCTTCCGGGGAGAGGCGCTTTCTAGCATTGCGGCAGTTTCCCAGGTGGAACTGGTGACGAAAACCAATGACTCCTTTACCGGCCTGCGTTATCTGATTGCCGGAGGAGAAGAAAATAGCCTGGAACAAATCGGCTGCCCCAATGGAACCACCTTTATAATACGGAACTTATTTTATAATACCCCTGCCAGGAAAAAATTCCTAAAGTCCCCCGTTACGGAGGCGGGATATATCAGTGATTTAATGGAACGTTTAGCGGTTTCCCATCCAGGCATTTCCTTTAAATTTATCAATAATGGGCAGATTAAACTTCATACCTCGGGTAATAACAATCTGAAAGATATTATATATAATGTATATGGCCGGGATATTACGGCAAACCTGTTATTATTGGAAGGAAGAGGCGATCAGATATCCATAGACGGGTATATTTCCAAGCCCATTTTATCCAGAGGCAACCGCAATTATGAGAATTATTTTATTAATGGACGTTATGTAAAAAGTGCCCTTATAAACAAGGCAATCGAAGAGGCATACAGGCCGTTTATTATGCTCCACCGTTATCCCTTTACTTCCCTGCACATTCATATTGACAGTGAATTAATTGATATTAATGTACATCCGGCTAAGATGGAAATCCGGTTTAAGAACGGGGAAGAAATGTATCGGCTTCTCTACCATACTATTAAAAATGCCCTGGAAGGAAAAGAGATGATACCTGCCGTTCTTTTAAACGAGGAAAAAGAGGAGGTTAAGACATGGCAAAAAGTTCCGGAACCCTTTGAAGAAAAGCGCAGACAGGAATTTAACAAGAGCAAAATCTTCACTGAAAATAACGCGATTGTAAGGGAAAGGTCAGATTTTGCCGCAAATAAGCCGGCGGTAAAGGAAAGGTCAGACTCCGCTGAAAATAACGCGATGGAAACGGAGATCGGCAGGCTTCACGAGGCAATAACGAAAGCCCCGGCTTTTATTCGGGAAGAAATTCTCTCTTCCCGTAATTTAGAACCGGATGAGGAAAAATTATCCCATGTCTCGGAATATAATGGGGGTGCCCCTAAGACAGATAAACCGGAGCAACTGTATTTCCTATCCGAGGAAGCCATGAAAAATCACCGTATTATCGGCCAGGTATTTGCAACCTATTGGATTGTGGAGTTTGATGACAAAATGTATTTAATTGACCAGCATGCGGCGCATGAAAAGGTATTATATGAAAAAATCATGAAATCCCTGAAAGAGAAACAATACAATTCCCAGCTCTTAGAACCTCCCCTTATTCTTTCTTTAACCATGCGGGAAGAGGAAGCCTTAAAAAAGCATTTTGTAAACCTGGAGAAAATCGGATTTGAAATAGAAGAATTCGGAGGAAAGGAATATGCCGTACGGGCCATACCAAGTGATTTATTCGGCTTGGCTCAATATGAAATATTAATTGAGCTCATTGACGGATTGGTCGAGGAGGTATATAATGATACGCCGGAACTGATATTAGAAAAAATTGCTTCTATGTCCTGTAAAGCGGCGGTAAAAGGAAACCACCGTTTATCTTATGAAGAGGCAGAAGCCTTAATAGAAGAATTATTAACCCTTGATAATCCTTATCATTGCCCTCATGGAAGACCCACCATCATATCCATGAGCAAATATGAATTGGAAAAGAAATTTAAAAGAATTGTTTAAAAATTAAGGAAATTGAAAATGAAGAAACCTTTGATTGTTTTAACCGGACCTACTGCCGTTGGCAAAACAGAATTATCCATTCAGCTTGCTCTGGCAATCGGCGGAGAAATTATCTCGGCAGATTCCATGCAGGTTTATAAGTATATGGATATTGGGACGGCCAAGATTACACCGTCTCAAATGCATGGCATAAAACATTATCTTATCAATGAACTGGAGCCGGAGGAGGAATTCAATGTAGTAAAATTTAAGGCGTATGCCTTAAGATATATGGAGGAGATTTATGCCCGAAAAAAGATTCCCATTATTGCAGGCGGAACCGGCTTTTACATCCAGGCCGTCCTGTATGGTATTGATTTTAAGGATAACAAAGAAGATACCTCCTACCGGGAGCAGATGGAAAAGCTTTATGAACAAAAGGGTGTTTTATACCTTCATGAGAAATTAGCACAGGTGGATCCAGCGTCGGCAGAAGCAATCCATCCCAATAATGTAAAACGTGTTATTCGTGCCTTGGAATATTATCATCAGACCGGCGGCAGAATATCGGAACACAATGAAGAACAGCATAAGAACGAATCTCCCTATAATTTCTGCTATTTTGTTTTAAACAGCCACCGGGACATACTGTACGAAAGAATTAACCGCCGTGTGGACCTGATGATGGAAAAAGGGTTAATCAAGGAAGTTGAAATGCTTTTGAAAAAAGGATGTACAAAGGATATGGTTTCTATGCAGGGATTGGGATATAAGGAGATTATCTCCTATTTAAACGGAGAATGTTCTCTGGAAGAAGCGGTATATACCCTAAAGAGGGACACCAGGCATTTTGCCAAAAGACAGTTAACCTGGTTTAGACGGGAAAAGGAAGTCACCTGGATCTATAAAAATGATTATGACAATGATGATAATAAAATACTTAAGGTTCTCTTAAAGGAAATAAAGAAGAAAAATATAAATGCTTTATTTTAAGGAAATAGCAATTCAAATCAAAGAAGAAAGGTAAACATGGACGATTTACTCACTCAAATTTATAAAGATTTTCACATTGACAATGCCATAATAAATTACTGCAACGATATTGAAAACAGCTTAAAGAAACGTTTTGAAGGGATAGATAAGATAGCGGAATATAATCAGCTTAAGGTTTTAAAAGCCATGCAGGATAACCGGGTAAGCGATATTCACTTTGCCGCCACCACCGGATATGGATATAACGATATAGGGCGTGAGACCCTGGAAAAGGTATATGCGGATGTCTTCCATACGCAGTCCGCCCTGGTAAGACCGCAGTTAATCAGCGGCACTCATGCTTTAAGTACTGCTTTATCCGGCAATCTTCGCCCGGGCGATGAGATTTTATCACCGGTGGGAAAACCTTATGATACCCTGGAGGGCGTAATTGGTATTAATGAGGCGGAAAAGAAAGAGGTATCCTTAAATGCAGGGACAGGTGGGACGGCCGATTCCAGCCGGAAAATTGCCTCCGGGGGGCTGACCGGTTCTCTTGCGGAATATGGAATTACTTATTCCCAGGTGGATTTATTAACGGATGGCACTTTTAATTATAAAGGAATCCGCAGGGCTATGAATGAACGCACGAGACTGGTAACCATACAGCGTTCCAAGGGATATGCCGCCAGACCCACCCTTTCCGTTAAAAGAATCGGTGAATTAATACGTTTTATTAAAGAAATTAATCCAAAGGTAATCTGCATGGTGGATAACTGTTACGGTGAATTTGTGGAAATAGCCGAACCCACGGATGTAGGCGCGGATTTATGCGTAGGCTCCCTGATAAAAAATCCGGGAGGCGGCTTGGCTCCCATAGGCGGTTATATTGTGGGAAAAGAAGAATATGTGGAAAATGCAGCTTACCGCTTAACTGCTCCGGGCCTGGGCAGAGAGGTGGGCGCCACATTGGGCGTAAACAGCCGGTTGTTTCAAGGCTTATTCTTAGCGCCTACGGTTGTATCCGGCGCATTAAAGGGTGCCGTTTATGCTGCAAATATATATGAAAAATTGGGCTTTCCTGTTATACCAAACGCTTCGGAAAGCCGTTATGATATAATACAGGCAGTAACCTTGGGAACTCCGGAAGGCGTAATTGCTTTCTGCAAGGGAATCCAGGCTGCGGCACCGGTGGACAGCTTTGTGATTCCGGAGCCCTGGGCTATGCCGGGATACCACTGCGATGTCATAATGGCAGCCGGAACTTTTGTACAAGGCGCTTCCATTGAACTAAGTGCGGACGCGCCCTTGAAACCTCCGTATGCTGTTTATTTTCAGGGGGGATTAACCTGGTATCATGCCAAAATTGGTATCCTTATGTCCGTACAAAAATTATATGAAGCAAATTTAATCCTTTTAAAATAAGAATATTTTTAATAAGCCAGAACATGTTAAGAAAAACCAGAGCTGCATTACTGCTAAAAAATAAAAGCAGCATTAGAGCGTGTTTGAAAAATCATTGCACCGTTTTGACCGTCCCACTTTGCGATATGCTGCGTCATAATTTTGGAAACGTAGCATTTTTTAAACACGCTCTAGGTATTTTATGCTTTTTTTGTATACAAATGTGGTGAATTATGATAGAATGGACAATAGAAATTTTGTATTTGGAGGTATTTATTATGGCTAGAGTAAGCGGTAAAAATTCATGGGCATTATTGCTGTTGGTTTTGGCAGGAATTGTATTAGGCGGCTTTATCGGTTATTTGGTACAGGATGTATCCGCACTGTCATGGTTAAATTACGGACAGGAGTTTGGTATCGGGGGCAGCGGGGGTACGGATATCGTCCGTTTAAACCTGGGAATTGTAATAATCCGCTTCGGCCTGTCGATAAAGATAACTGTAGCCGGTATTATCGGCGTAGTTTTAGCCATAATAATATATCGCAAGCTTTAGTAATGTGTTTCCTTTTTATTTTCTTGGAGAGAGAATAATCAGGAGGAATTATGGAACAAAAGTATTATACTCTAAAAGAATTGCCTTTGTCGGAAAGACCTTATGAAAAGTGTGAAAGATCAGGTGCCGCGGCTTTATCGGACGCCGAATTGCTTGCGGTAATCATACGCTGCGGTGTAAGGAATGAACGGGCGGTTGACGTAGCTGCAAGGGTGCTGGAATATTCTATAAGCTATCCCGGCCTAATCGGCTTAAATCACCTGAATCTCAATGAATTGAAAACAATCAGAGGTATTGGAAGAGTAAAAGCAATTCAGTTATTATGCATTGCTGAATTGACGAAACGTATGGCGAAAGCAACCAATGAAGGAAAGCTTAGAATGATAACTCCTGAAGCGGTTGCTCGTTATTATATGCAGGACATGCGGCATTTATCAAGAGAGAGGGTTCTTTTGATTATGCTGGATTCCAAAAGTAAGATTTTAAAAGATATGATTATTTCAACCGGTACTGTAAACAGTTCCCTTTTGTCACCAAGAGAAATTTTTCTAAATGCATTAAAATACGAAGCGGTTAATGTGATTTTATTACATAATCATCCAAGCGGAGATCCTACTCCCAGCAGAGAAGACATACAGACTACAAAAAGAGTGAAAGAGGCTGGAAATTTAATAGGAATTAAACTTATGGATCATATTATTATTGGAGATAATAAATATGTAAGCTTAAGTGAGGAAGGATATATCTAGGCTTTAGGGGGGTAAAAAACAGAATTTGGAAGGAGACAACAGGCATGGCAGGAAAGATATACGGTATTGATTTTGGAACTAGTACTATTAAAATATATCAAAAAAATGGCGGAATTATTTTGGATGAAAAAAATATGATAGCAGTTGCAAACCGGAAACAGGTAATTGCGGCAGGAAATGAAGCATTTGAAATGTATGAAAAAGCACCTGCTAACATACGGGTAACTTATCCTGTTAAAAACGGCGTAATAGCGGATATTGCCAATATGCTGGAATTGTTGAACTATATGATTCCCAAGATCAATAAAAAGATTAAAAAATTATCCGCGGCCGCTATTATAGTCGCAACACCCTCTGATATCACAGAGGTTGAAAAAAGGTCGTTTTTTGATTTAGTGGCCAGCTCCAATATGAAGGCAAAGAATATAAAGATTGTTGAAAAACCCATAGCAGATGCAATCGGGATTGGCCTTGACGTAACCAATGCCAAAGGAGTTATGGTGGTGGATATAGGTGCGGATACCACAGAAGCATCCATTATGTCTTTGGGTGGAATTGTAATCAGCAAATTAATTCCTATCGGCGGAAATCGTCTGGATGAAGCCATTAAAAATTACGTAAAGAAAAATTATAATCTGATTATTGGCGATAAGACCGCAGAAAACGTAAAAAAAGAATTAGCCACAGCCGTTCCTATGGAAGAACGCAGTATTAAGGCTTATGGCCGAGACGTGGTTACGGGCCTGCCGTCGAAGGTTGAAATCAGTTCCGCTTATGTCTATGAATCGATCAGCGAATACCTCTATACGATTATGGATGCAATACGTATTATATTGGAAAGAACGCCGCCTGAAATCTCATCCGATATCATTGACTCGGGAATCTATATTACCGGCGGCTCCTCCTCCATACCGGGACTGGATCAATTAATTGCAAGAGAAACGGGTTTAAAAATTAATATCTGCAAGGATGCGGCGGATACAGTTGTCAATGGACTTGGTAAAATAATAGAAGATAAAAAGCTTACATCTCTGGCATGCTCCTTAAGGCAAACCAATTTAAACGGGTGATAATGACATGGTAAAGAAAAGAGGTAATTATGAGAAGACGGACAAAATTAAATATAAATCCTAAGCATTTATTTTTTACTGGTGCTTTGCTATGTTTTATATTAATCTTTGTTTCTTTTCGATACAGAGAAAAATTATCACCGGTAAAAACAGCGGTGGGCAATGTAATATCACCTATGCAGGACGGCATTAATTCCATAGGACGTGCTATTTCAGACCAGGTTGATAAGCTTACCAGCCTTAATAAGCTGTTAAAAGAAAATGAATCCTTAAATAAACAGGTAAGTACCTTATCCTATGAAAATAAAATATTACTCCAGGATAAATACGAATTAGACCGATTCCGCGATTTATATAAGCTGGATAAGAAATATGCAGATTACCCCAAGGTTGGGGCAAGAGTAATCGACGCCGACCTCAACAGCTGGTATAGCAGCTTTCGGATTGATAAAGGCACGGATGACGGAATTGCTGTTGATATGAATGTTATAGCCGGCAACGGGCTGGTTGGAATCATCGAAGAAGTAGGTAAAAACTGGGCAAGAGTTAAATCCATTATCGATGATTCCAGTAATGTCAGCGGTATGTTCCTAAAAACTTCGGACCAATGTATTGTTAACGGTGACCTGGAATTATATAATTCTGGTGTAATCGGCGTGGAATTAATCAGCAAGGATGCTGAAGTTTCAGACGGTTATGAGGTTGTGACGTCACCTATCAGTGATAAATATCTGCAAGGTATACTTATCGGTTATATCAGTGATTTAACTGCAGATTCCAATAATCTGACCCAAACAGCCCATTTAACTCCGGCCGTTGACTTTGACAGGATAGAGGAAGTGCTTATCATCACTGAGTTAAAGGAGCCGCTGGTGGATTAGAAATATAAAAAAAGAGTCAGAAAAGGCAGGGGTGTATTATTAAGTGAAACGATTTGTAGTAGTAATCATTGAAATTCTTATTTGTTTTTTATTGCAGACTACGGTTTTCCAATGGCTGGCTCTTGCCCATGTCACTCCAAACCTCTTACTTATTTTAACGGTGGCCGCCGGATTGATGAGGGGAAGGACACAAGGACTTACGGTAGGGTTTGTATGTGGACTGCTAATCGATTTTTGTTATGGCGAAGTACTTGGTTTATATGCCTTGATTTATATGTTAATCGGTTATTTAAACGGTTTCAGTCACAGGATTTTTGTAAAGGATGATTTAACGATTCCCATCCTTCTGGTAGGGATCAGCCAGTTCGTATATTTTTTTTTATTTTACGTATTTGAATTTTTATTAATAGGTAAATTGAACATATTGTTTTATTTCGTAAGAATCGGACTGCCAGGGATTGTGTATACCGTGGCGGTATCCATTGTATTATACAAAATATTGAACATAATCAATACACGGGTTGACCGAAATGAGGAAGAGGAGGTGTAGTAAATTGCTTGATATTATATGGGAAAAAGTAAAGCAGGTGCTTTCTTCCAGGCTGCTGCCCATTTCTTTAGTATTTATCCTGTTAATTAGTTTATTGATAAACAGGTTATTTACCCTTCAGATTGTGGAAGGGGAGGAACACTCCGAGGACCTTTCTTTAAAGTATACAAAGACCAGGGAAATCAAAAGTACCAGGGGTAATATATACGACCGGAACGGAATTTTATTGGCTTATAATAAGCTTATCTATTCCGTCGTATTAGAAGAAAGTACCAAGTTAACGACTAACCAGGAAAAAAATGACATGCTTTATCAATTAATTTTATTATTGGAAAAGTATGGCAATACTATAGAAAATGAATTTGCTATATCCCTGGATGAAAACGACAAGTTATATTTTAATGTGGATGATACTGCCGTGCTGCGCTTTAAGAGAGATGTATACGGTTTACGCTCCGTTGATAAACTGACCAAAGACCAAAAAGCGGCAACGGCGGAAGAGGTTTTTAATCTTTTAAGACACGGTGACAGCCAATATGGTTCCAGGTTTGATATTTCCGATGATTATTCCTTGAAAGACGCTTTGAAAATAATGACTTTAAGATATGCCATCTATACAAATTATCCGAAATATAACCAGATTATTATATGCTCCAATGTCAGTGATAAAACGGTGGCTGCAGTCTATGAAAACAGTTCTACCCTGCCGGGAGTTGAAATCAAACAGCAGACATACCGCGTATATAATGACAGTGTATATACCGCTCATATATTAGGTTATACCGGTTTAATCAGTTCGGAGGAACTGGAAGACACGCCGGAAGATTCGGATTATAATAATTCCGACGTTATTGGTAAAACCGGGATTGAAAAGAAATTTGAATCCTATCTGGCAGGTAAAAAAGGATTGGAAACCATATCCGTTAATTCAGCGGGAAAATTTCTTAATGTGCTGGAGAGGACCGATCCGGTGGCAGGGGAGGATGTTTATTTAACTATCAACAGTAAGCTGCAAAAGGCTTATTACAAAATTGTCGAAAGAAGTTTAGCGGGTATTCTGCTTTCCAAGATAAATAACAGCACGGATGCAGGAACCAAGGGAGATATCCGCATACCTATCTATGATGTTTATTTTGCATTGATTAATAATAATGTAATAGATATAAGTACGTTCACCGAGGATGATGCCACCGGTTTGGAAAAGCAGGTATACCAGAAATTTTTAACGAAGCAGAAAGAGGTATTGGCTGAAATTGAGGATCTGTTAGCCATAAACAGTACAACGGTTAACAGCGCTGCTTCCGAAGAAATGCAGGATTATTTATCCTATATTTTCAGTGAATTAAAAGAAAACGATATTTTAATATCCGACGAAAGCAAAATAGATGACGGCACCTTATCAGTTTCTCCAATCGATCCGAAGGACGGCACCTATAAAAATTATGTGAAGAATAAAATTAGTTTAAGCAAATTTCTTCAATATGCGATTTCAAAGAATTGGATTGATCTTGCGAAGCTAAACATTGGGGATGATTATTACAGTACGGATGAACTTTATGAAAAGCTTTTGGATTATATTAAAAAAATGTTGCTGGAAGACAACAATTTTCATAAAAAAATATACAAAGATTTGGTATATTCGTACAAATTATCAGGATCAGAAATTTGTCTTTTATTATTTGATCAAGGTGTGATAAAATATAATAAGGAAGAAATTTCAAAACTGGAAAACAAAGCGGTTTCCGCCTATACATTTATTACTGACAAAATAAGAAATCTTGAAATTACACCGGCACAGCTGGCATTAGATCCTTGCAGTGCGTCTGTGGTTGTAACGGATGTAAAGACGGGAGATGTTCTTGCCATGGTATCTTATCCAAGCTATGACAATAACAAATTTGCCAATAAAATTGATTCGGACTATTTTATGAAAGTAAACAATGACTTAACTTACCCCTCCATAAACCGTCCGGCAAAACAAAAGACGGCACCGGGTTCCACTCTTAAAATGGTAATCTCCACAGCGGGATTGGAAGAAGGCGTAATCGATCCTTCTGAGACAATTTCTGATAAGATTATGTTTGATAAGATCACACCGTCGCCACACTGTTGGTCAAGTGCCGGTCATGGCGCCGTAGAAATTACCACAGCTTTGGAAGTTTCCTGTAACTATTTCTTTTATGAATTGGGATGGCGTTTAGGCCTTGACAGTTCAGGCGTTAACAGAGATAATACCGGCCTAAAAAAGATTGCCAAATATGCTTCCCTTTACGGCTTGGACCGAAAATCGGGAATTGAGCTGGAAGAAGCGGAACCCCAGATATCAGATAAAGATTCTGTCCGGTCTGCAATTGGACAGGGAAGCCACAATTATACGCCGGTACAGCTGGCCCGTTATTTGACAACAGTTGCTAACAGCGGCACTTTATATGACTTAACCCTTATCGATAAAGTGGTTGATAAAGATGGTACAGTAATATTAGATAATAATGCAAAATCTAAGAAACTGTCACAAATCAATGACACCACATGGAATTTAATCCATCAGGGCATGTATAAGGTGGGAAACGGCAACCGAAGTTCTACCTCCTATGTATTTGAAGATTTTCCGGTTAAAGTTGCCGGAAAAACCGGAACCGCACAGGAAAGTGAATCAAGACCAAATCATGCTTTGTTTTTATCCTATGCACCATATGAAGATCCCGAAATAGCCGTTACCGTTGTAATTCCTAACGGATATGCTTCCAATAATGCGGCAGAACTTGCACGTAATCTTTATAGTTATTATTTTAATGTGGATGATAAAGACAAGTTAGTGAATGGTGAGGCCATTTTACCGGAATCCGGTTCAACATCTTTTACGGATTAAGTTGCCGTAAACCAATCCATACCAGGAGGTATTCATGAATAATCCAGTCATTATAAAGGGTAATAAATACGGCATCGTTGTTGTACTGGATGCTGAAATGGGATTTGAAGACCTGAAAGAAAAAATTGTAGAAAAATTCCGTGATTCTGCCAAGTTTTTTGATAAAGCCCAGATGGCAATCAGTTTTGAAGGAAGAAAATTAACAAATGAAGAACAGCGTGATATATTAAATATCATTGCCGAGGAAACGCAGCTCCATGTTGTTTGCATCATAGAGAATGACCCGCAGAAAGAAGAGGTATTTAAGAAAGCCTTAGATGAAAAATTGATGGAACTTTCTAATGCTACAGGGCAATTTTATAAAGGAAATCTTAGATCAGGCCAGGTCCTGGAATCTGAAACCAGTATCATTGTTATGGGTGATGTAAATCCAGGTGCCCGTATAGTTTCAAAAGGTAACATTATTGTATTAGGAGCCTTAAAAGGGACTGTATTTGCCGGCGCTACCGGCAATACCAATTCTTTTGTCCTGGCACTGACAATGAATCCAGTTCAGATCCGTATCGCTGATATCATCGCCAGGTCTCCGGATAAACCCGTTAAGGACGGTATAAAAGAAGCTAAGATAGCATTCTTAGAAGATGGTAATATCTATATTGAGCCTTTAAGCAAAGAGGTCTTAAATGATATTAATATAAAATAATTGTGACTGAATAGTTACCAATAATTTAACTTATATGAATCTTTTGGAGGAAAAACAGGAATGGGTGAAGTAATTGTAGTAACATCCGGCAAGGGTGGAGTAGGTAAAACAACAACAACAGCAAATGTTGGAACCGGTTTGGCAAAATTAGATAAAAAGGTTGTATTAATTGATACCGATATAGGATTAAGAAATCTTGATGTGGTTATGGGACTTGAAAATCGCATTGTTTATAATTTAGTGGATGTAGTTGAGGGTAACTGCAGAATCAAACAGGCGTTAATTAAAGACAAGCGTTATCCTAATCTTTATTTGTTACCTTCTGCTCAGACCAGGGATAAAACGGCTGTAACTCCGGAACAGATGAAAAAGTTGGCAGATGAATTAAGAGATGAATTTGATTACATAATAATGGACTGCCCGGCCGGTATAGAGCAGGGATTTAAAAATGCAATTGCAGGTGCAGACAGAGCATTAGTTATTACTACTCCTGAAGTATCCGCTGTACGTGATGCAGATCGGATTATCGGTTTATTGGAAGCAAATGAAATAAAGAGGACTCATTTAATTGTAAACAGACTTAGATCAGATATGGTAAAACGGGGTGATATGATGTCAAGCGGTGATGTAGTAGAAATTTTGGCTGTTGATTTAATCGGGGTCATCCCGGATGATGAGAATATTGTAATCTCAACCAACCAGGGTGAACCTTTAGTTGGCTCCGATACTTTGGCGGGACAAGCATACATGAACATAAGCCGTAGAATACTGGGAGAGGATGTTCCGTATCTGGAGTTAAGCGGAAGACAGGGGCTTTTTAGTAAACTTGCTAATCTACTTAAGAAAAATTAAATGAGAGGAGATAGTATAATGAGTTTGGCGGATTTCTTCAAGAAAAAAACGTCCAGTAATGTGGCCAAGGATCGGTTAAAATTAGTTTTAGTTTCTGATCGTGCCGGCTGTTCTCCTGAAATAATGGAACAGATAAAAAATGATATTATTACGGTAATATCAAGATATATTGAGATCGATATGGAAGGTTTGGATATTAAAATTACCCAAACTCAATCAGAAGGTAATAATGGAGTTGTTCCGGCACTTTTTGCAAACATTCCAATAAAGGATCTTAAAACCAATAAAAAATAAGGATGATTTGCATGTTTCAATTTAAGAAATATAATATAAAGCATTATGACATATCCATGTTGGTCTTTGTTTTTTTATTAAGCGGTATAGGAGCTTATTTAGTCCGCTTGGTAGAGGAGGAAGGAGAAGGCTTATTTAAAAAGCAGGTGTTGGGTATTATATTGGGCATTGGTATTGTCGCCATAGTATCCTTGATTGATTATCATTTTATCTGTCAGTTTTATATTGTTTTATATATCATAAACCTGGCGCTCCTGGTTGCAGTCAGACTTTTCGGTACCTCGACAAATAATTCCCAAAGATGGCTTAATTTAAAAATATTTTCATTTCAGCCCTCGGAATTAAGTAAAATTATTACCATAATTGTTCTGGCAAAGCTCTTTACCATGTTTAAGGATAAAATAAATAAATTTTATATATTGCTTTTCACCGGAATACTGACGGCAATTCCTACTTTTTTTATATTAATTCAGACCAATTTATCAACCAGTATTGTAATCATGTTTATTTTTGTTATAATGATATTTGCAGCTGGACTTAGTTACAAGATAATACTGCCCATACTGATTATCGGGATTCCTGCCGTTTTGGGATTGTTCTGGTGTATTGAACAAAATTATGATATTTTTTTCCTCACAGGCTATCAGCAGACCAGAATCGCTTCATTTTTAAATCCCCAATTAGATACCTCCAGTGATATCATGTATCAGCAGGATAATTCCACGCAAGTCATTGGATCCGGCAGATTAACAGGCAAATTATTGACGGAAGGTAAAGAATCCTTACAAAGTGATACCATACCTGTATCGGAAAGCGATTTTATTTTCTCAGTTGTGGGAGAAGCACTTGGATTTATCGGCGGATGTGTTATAATAGTTTTATTATCCATCCTGATTTTCAAATGTATCAATATTGCTCGGCATGCCCCGGATTTTATTGGAATGCTCATTGCAATCGGAGTGGCGTCCATGTTTATGTTCCAGGTATTTGTCAATATTGGAGTGGCCACGGCACTGCTTCCTAATACGGGTATACCATTGCCATTTGTAAGTTCTGGTCTCAGTTCCATGATCAGCAGTATGATAGCCATTGGATTAGTTATGAATATAAGTTTACAGCGAAAAAATAGAAGGGGGTAAAACCATATGAATATTGGATTAATAGCACATGATGCAAAAAAGAAATTAATGCAGAACTTTTGCATTGCATATCGAGGAATCTTAAGTAAACATGAACTGTATGCAACCGGTACTACCGGAAGATTAATTGAAGAAGTAACAAATCTTAACGTTCATAAATATCTTGCCGGTCATCTTGGCGGTGAACAGCAGATGGGCGCACAAATTGAACACAATCAAATTGACTTAGTCATTTTTTTAAGGGATCCGCTTTCGCCCAAATCTCATGAACCGGATGTGAATAATGTGATTCGTTTATGTGATACTCATAATATACCGTTAGCTACGAATCTTGCATCCGCCGAGTTACTGATTAAAGCTCTGGACCGGGGGGATTTGGATTGGCGTGAAATTTTTAAAGCATAGCCGGTATATTTATGTTTATACAAAAAATATCGGATCATACTTTAAGAGAGGTGGAGAGGTTTAGAATAATGAGGAAAAAGTTAATATATATCGTATTGTCTGTCACATTTCTGACAGGATGTTCTAATTCCTCCGTTGCTTTATTACCTTATTCAAAGACAGATAATGTAATTAGTTATAAAAATGATATTGGCACGGAAGTGTCAGAGTTTTTTGCAGGTGATCTGACCGTTATTCCGGATGAATTAAATCATATGGAAGATTCGGATATAACTGCTACATCAGCACTTATAGTCAATACCAGTGATGATGTAGTACTTTATGCCAATAATGTCTATGAACGCATGTATCCGGCCAGCTTAACAAAATTAATCACCGCTTTAGTCGTTTTGAAAGAGGCAGATTTAACAGATACGGTGACGGTAAGCTATAATGCTTCCCATATAACGGAAAGCGGCGCTAAATTATGTGGTTTTAAAGAAGGCGATAAAATTAATTTAGAAGCCTTATTAAATTGTCTGTTAATTTATTCCGGCAATGACGCCGGAACTGCCTTAGCGGAACACGTGGGCAGTACAATAGAGGGGTTTGCCAAAAAGATGAATGCGGAGGCAAAAAGGATTGGAGCCGTACATTCCAATTTTGTCAATCCTCATGGACTCCATGACGATAATCATTATACAACTGCGTATGATTTATATTTAATCTTTAATGAATTGTTAAAATATGATAAATTTGTGTCTATTATCAACCAGGACAGTTATAATGCTGTCTATAAAGATGCTGGAGGACAGGAGCAGACCAGGAAATTCGATACAACCAACCGGTATCTAAAAGGTACGGAGAGTCCCCCGGAAGGAGTTACGGTAATTGGGGGTAAGACCGGTACGACCAGTAAGGCAGGGAATTGCTTAATCCTCTATAGTAAGGACAGCCAGGATAAATCCTATATTTCCCTGATATTACAAGCAGATAGTGGCAATAGTCTGTTTTCACAAATGACTGATTTATTAGAAAAGATTAATTAATCTGTTTTCTATTTTTTGATTGTTTTTTGAGTGATAATATACTATAATTATTTTATATTAATTATTTATTTATACATTATCACCCAAATTTTGTACACATCTAAAGGAGGAGATTACGATGATACAGATTATTGCAGGCGAAAAAGGTAAAGGCAAAACTAAAATCTTAATTGAAAAAGTAAATTCCGCAGTAAGAGAAGCGAAAGGCAGTATTGTTTATCTTGACAAAAGCAACAAGCATATGTACGAATTAAGTAATAGGATAAGATTAATTAATGTAAAAGAATACTGTATTGAAAATTATAGTGAATTTATAGGATTTATCTGTGGAATCATTTCACAGGATCATGATTTAGAAGCAATTTATTTAGATAGTTTTTTAAAAATTGCTTATACGGAAGGCCCTAATATCTCCTTAATCTTTGATAAATTAGAACATATTTCAAAAGAATTTAATATAGATTTTGTAATCAGTATCTCTTTAAATGAAGCCGATTTTCCTGAATCCGTTAAGAAAAATATTGTTGTTTCCCTATAAATAAATGTTAATATAATAAGATGATTTGTAACAATATAAAACAAGCGCATTTTATTTTATGCACAATCAAAATTTGTATACGTCAAAGGTAACTTTCGTCCGGTAGGGCTGAAGGTTATAATGTTTTTTATATACAGTGTCACATATAATTAAATATAAAATAAATAGGGCTGTCGCTCTAAACGTTTTAACTGCCGTATATAGTGTTTGCAAGGCTTAATATAGTAATATACGGCAGAAATAACGTCAGCGCGACAGCCTTATTTATATTTGTTGCAAGGCGGCCGCACCTGACGCTGTTCCGCAATAGAACGTAATTTTCTATTGCAGAACAAACGCGGCCCGCTCAAACAAATTACTGGACATTGCTTAATTATTCATTACGTAATCTTCCAAAATAACTTAATGCATATAATCCAGCAATACCTATCACAGCATAAATAATTCTTGATACCCAAGTCATGTCACCAAAAATTACTCTTACCAGGTCGAATCCCAAAAATCCGATTAAGCCCCAATTGATGGCTCCGATAATAACTAAACACAATGCTATATAATCTACTGTTTTCAATTGATTACCTCCTTTTTGTTCCATTAAATATTGTTACCAATTTTATGCTTAATATTCCTAATGATATTTTGTAAAAAAGTATATTTAGGTCTTTCCTTATTGGTTATTTAAAAGTATAATATATAGGAAATAGAAAGGGGGCTTGTTGCTTTGAATTCGGGTAAAAAAGTAGCCAGATACCGCAAACCTAAAAGTTTTAATATCGGCGTTTTAGTTTTCCTTATTATTTTTGTATACGTGATAATCAGTGTTTACATATATATGACAAAAGATCATTTAACTATTTATGAGGTGAAGGAAGGTTCAACCTCAGATGACAGCATTTTTACCGGATTGATTTTCAGGGACGAAGAAGTGGTAACCACTGATATGGCAGGATATATTAATTATTATCATGGTGACGGTGACAGAGTTTCCAAAAATTCCACTATTTATTCCGTGGATGGAAATAAAGATTCCTATGACTTAATTGGAAGCAGTGAGGAGACTATAGACTTATCCCAGGAAGATATCGCGAATTTAAAAAAAGAAATATCCAATTTTCAGAAAAATTATCAGGATAGTAATTTTCAGACTGTTTATAATTTTAAATATGATATGGAAAATTCCCTGTTAGAAATTGTAAACGATACTATGTTATCAAAATTGCAGACTGTTTTAGAGGAAAACGGGACAAGTAGTACATTTAAAGTTATGAAGTCAAAATCCAGCGGGATTATTACATATAGTACAGATGGCTTAGAGGAATTATCCATTGATGCTGCAACCGCAGAAAATTTTAAATCGGACAGTTATAAAAAAACGCAGCTACGTACCGTTGATTTAATCGAAAAAGGAAGTCCTGTATATAAAATTATTAAAAGTGATAATTGGAATATACTGATATTATTAAATAAAGATCAGTATAAGCAATTAAAGGAGGAGGAAAACGTCACTATCACTTTTACCGATGACGGTTTGACAACAACCGTACCCGTAACTGTATACCAGGAAGGAACGGATTATTTTGCAAGACTTGATTTAGATAAATTTATGGTTCGTTATCTGAGTCAAAGATTTATTAAAGTTGAAATTTCCGTTAATTCGGCAGAGGGTCTTAAAATACCTGTTTCCTCCATAGTGAAAAAGGATTTTTACCAGGTACCCCTTGATTATTTTACAACTGGCGGTGATAGTGGAAGTACAGGTTTAATTATGGAAACTTATAAGGATAACAAAGATATGGAATATGTATTTGTACCCACAGACATCTATTATAGTGATGATGATTATGGATATGTTGATGCCAGATTGTTTGAACCGGGTGATAAAATTTATTCGGAAGAAGAGGAAAAAGAATTCAGCATTAGCCAGAAACAGACTTTAGAAGGCGTATTTAACGTAAATAAGGGGTATGCCGTTTTTAGGCGTATTGAAATTTTATATAAAAACGAGGAATATTGTATTGTAGAGAAAGGAACCAAGTACGGCCTTTCTGTCTATGATCACATTGCCCTGGATGGTAAAACTGCAGTTGAGCAAAAAATAATTTACTAATATAAAATCTGGTATAGTTAAGCAGTTTAATAATTTGTATATAACATATTTATAGGAAAGGAAGTCATTACTGTGGTTAAAGAAAATCTATCTATTGTTGAGCAGAATATACAGACTGCCTGCAAAAGAGCAGGACGTTTAAGAGAAGAAGTAACATTAATAGCGGTAAGCAAAACAAAACCGGTATCTATGATACAGGAGACTATGGAAGAAGGCATCCTTGATTTTGGAGAAAACAAAGTACAGGAGCTGACCTCGAAATATGAAGTACTGCCAAAGAATTTAAGATGGCATTTAATTGGACATTTGCAGACAAATAAGGTAAAATATATTGTAGGCAGGGTAGTTTTGATACATTCTGTAGATTCTTATAAACTGGCAGAACAAATTAATAAAGAAGCAGTGAAAAAGGAAATTATTTGCGATATATTAATTGAGGTAAACATTGCCGGGGAGAAAACAAAATTCGGTGTGCCTGCAGAGGAGGCCTACCCTCTGATAAGAGAAATATCTAAGCTTAAGAACCTTCGTATAAGAGGTTTGATGACTATTGCACCTTTTGTTGATAATTCTGAGAAAAATAGGGAGCATTTTAGAAATTTGCGACAATTAAATATTGACATAAAATCAAAAAACATTGATAATGTTACTATGGACGTACTGTCAATGGGTATGACCGATGATTATGAGGTTGCTGTTGAAGAAGGTGCGACTATGGTACGAGTTGGGACAGGGATATTCGGCGAACGTGATTATTCAATTTAGCAGGAATGTTAAAATTAAGGGGATAGGAGATTTGAAATATGGCAAATATATTTAAAAACATATTGGATTCATTAAAACTGACAGAAGAGGATGACTATGACGATTATATCAGCGAGGAAGCAGAAAAGGAGGCAAAACGTGCTGAAAGGATGGAACGAAAAGCTGCTAAACACCAAGTCCGTTCGGCTTACGAAAAAGAAGAATCATCACCGGGCGTTAATACATTGTTAAATGAGACAAAGAAAGACAAAATAACCAGAGTGGAGAGAACTTCAACCAATAAAGTAGTCCCCATCCGTACAACGCCAAAGGGTTTTGAAGTATGTATTATGAAACCCTCTACTTTTGAAGACTCCCAGGATATCTGCGACATGCTTTTATCGGGCCGGGCTGCGGTCATAAATTTAGAAGGTTTTGATGTGGATCTGGCTCAGAGAATTATGGATTTTGTCTCAGGCTCCGTATATGCTATGAATGGAAGGCTGCATCAAATATCCAGTTATATTTTTATTATTTCTCCTGACACAGTTGATATTTCCGGAGATTATCTGGACCTCATCCAGAGCGATGGATTTGAGGTGCCGACTCTAAATAAGGAATTTTAGTGTTTATGATTACTATAATATATAATGCATTATATATATTTTTTGTTGTGCTTGAAATGATATTATTTTTATACGTTATCACCTCATGGTTTTTCGTTAGTAATCGTTTTAAGAGTTTTTTGACCATTTTAATTGATCCTATCTTAATACCGGTGCGTTATTTATTAAAACGCTCCATATTTAATACACCTACTGCAGATTTATCACCGGTAATAGGTTTTGTTATTATTTTATTTTTTCAGGAATTTTTCTATACCCTTAAATAGAAAAGACTTTCTACTGATTAACTAAAGCAGGAGATAGGTATGAATAACGATAAAGAGGAACAGATTTTGCAAAAAAGATTCCTTGACTTGGCAAGAACTGCTGAAAATAAAGGTATCTGTACCTATACTGATTTTCTAAACTTAAATGAAATCAGTATATTCTTTCATATGAAAAATGACATGTTCATTGTAAATTATGACCTCTTTGGCGGATATAGCGGTGCCGAAAGGAAAGTTTTGTGCTTTTACGGAGATGATTCTGTAAAAGCTTTTTCAGATTATATCACTTGTATCCGGATTAATCCGCTAAATAAGAAATTCAGCGATAACCTGAATCATCGTGATTTTTTAGGCGCTCTTATGAATCTCGGCATTAACCGCAGTAAAATTGGAGATATACTGGTGAAGGAGAAAGAAGGATATGTATTTTGTGAAACCTCTATTGGCCAGTTCATTATAGATAACTTAGATAAAGTAAAGCATACTAATATTAAGTGCAGTTTTATGGATAAGGATGCGCCCGAAATACAGCCTGAATTTAAAGAAATACGGGGCTGTGTGGCTTCTGCCAGACTGGACTGTCTTATTGCTTTAGCTTTTGACTCTTCCAGGAACAGCATTCTTAGGCTAATATCCGGTGGAAAAGTTTACATTGATGGAAAATTGGTAGAATCCAACAGTTATATGTTAAAAGAGGAAGAAACCGTATCCGTGCGGGGGTTTGGCAAATTTATATATAAAGGTATGCAGAATCAGACTAAAAAAGGAAGATACTTTGTAATATTGCTAAAATATATTTAACCAGTTGCATTATAGTTATATTTAGTTAGTTATTTATAGATGCCAAGCTTATAGATTAACTTATTAATTGCTAAAAAAATACTTTTAGGAGGAAAAAGAAAATGATTACACCAGTAGAGCTCCAAAGCAAAACTTTTAAGACCGGCATTGGCTATGATAAAAAGGATGTGGATAAATTCATAAATGAATTACTTGTAGATTACGAAACGCTGTATAAAGAAAAAATGGAATTAAATGATAAAATCAACACCTTAAATGAGGGTTTAAATTATTATAAAACCATCGAAAAAACTTTGCAAAAAGCATTGGTTCTTGCCGAACAGACAGCAGAAGATACCAAAGAAACGGCAAGACAGCAGGCAAAAGTCATTGAAGCGCAGGCAAGAGGAAAAGCCCAATTAATCATAGCGGATGCCTCTAGTGAATTTAATTGTCTTAAACAGCAGATCATTCAGTTGGTCAGGCAATATGAAGCTTATAAAGCCCAATTTAAACATCTTGCGGCCGCGCAATGTGAACTGTTGGAAAGTGACAGCTTTCAGATACATATTGCCGATTTGGATACCTTTATTGAAAAGGAGGAAGTAAATAACAATGCGAAGGATGATACTCAAAATTTAAAAGATAATAAAACCATATCAAATTCCAATATTGATAAAGAAACAGAACCTTCCATCTGCCGGAATAATATAGAGTTGGCAACGGCACAAGCCGGGGAACTGGTAGATGCAGATATCGGTGAAGATTTTGAATTTTATAACCTAAATGAAGATGAACAGGAGTAATAGGGATGAATACAAATATTACGGTAAAATATAATGATCTGCCAATTTATGATATCGTTCTGGAACAGGATTACAGTGCTTTCTATCGTGAATTAAATAAATTGAATACCGGCAATAGAAAAATATGTATTGTTACGGATACGAACTTAAGCAAGTTATATTTAAATGAATTGACGGAAATATTAAAGGACTACGCAAAGGTGGTTGAAACCTTTGCCTTTCCGGCGGGAGAAGCCAGCAAAAATCTGGATACCGTATATTTACTTTATGAAAGATTGATTCATTCCCGCTTTGACCGCAAAGATCTGTTAATCGCATTAGGCGGCGGAGTAGTTGGTGATTTAACCGGTTATGCGGCCGCGACGTATCTTCGGGGTATTAATTTTATTCAGATGCCTACTTCCTTACTGGCCATGGTGGACAGCAGCATCGGCGGTAAAACCGGTGTTGATTTTCATGCTTATAAAAATATGATTGGCGCCTTTCATCAGCCGAAATCTGTTTATATAAATCTGAAGACATTGCTTTCCTTGGAGGATGCACAGTATTATTCGGGACTTGGTGAAATCATTAAACATGGTTTGATTAAAGATGCTAATTATTACTTATGGTTAAAAGAGCATTGTGAAGCCATTAAAAACAGGGATATGGAAGTTCTTAAGGAAATGATATATAAAAGCTGTCTGATTAAACGCGAAGTGGTTGAAAAAGACCCGAAGGAGATGGGGGAGAGGGCATTATTAAATTATGGACATACTATTGGACATGCTGTTGAAAAACTTATGGAATTTAAACTGCTCCACGGAGAATGTGTTGCGGTCGGTATGGTTGCCGCAAGCTATTTATCCTTTAAAAGAAACCATATTACACGGGGACAGTTTACAGATATTGTTTCTACCATTCAGAGTTTTAATCTCCCTACTTTTATATCCGGTATCCGTGCTGAGGATGTCTTAAAGGTAACTTTGTATGATAAAAAAATGGAAGCCGGCAGAATAAAGTTTATTTTATTAGCTGAGCTTGGAATGGCTTATATCGATACAACGGTTACGGAAGAAGAAATGTTAGAAGCTGTTAATTATATAATAAAGCAATAAACAAAAGGCAAAAATAACTGGAGGTTCTATGAAAAAAATCAGACATTTGATCTATGTTATATTGTTAATAGCTCTGGATCAATTTACCAAGTATTTAGCTGCAATTTACCTGAAAACAAATGGACCGGTTCAGGTTATTCCCAGGGTTCTTCAATTGTATTACCATGAAAATAACGGGGCCGTCTGGGGAATTATGAGTGGTAAAATCAGCTTTTTAATTATTATAACGATTATTATCATGACGGGCATGGTTCTCTTTTATTTAAAAATGCCGGCAGGAAAACGCTATGACAGGATGCGTCTAGTTTTAGTACTCCTTTGTGCGGGTGCCATCGGCAATTTAATTGACCGAAGTATTCATAAATATGTTGTGGATTTTATATACTTTGAACTGATCGATTTTCCTATTTTTAATCTGGCCGACTGTTACGTAACCTGCTCAGCCTTATTGTTAATTATATTATGCTTATTTTATTATAAAGACGATGATTTCGCTTTCTTAAATAAGAAAGAGGAACAAAAACATGAATAATCAAGTTATTGATTTAATTGTAGAAACAGAGGACAGCGGTATTCGCATTGACAAATATATTGCGGATAACCAGGAGGATTTAACCAGGTCTTATATTCAAAAACTCATTCGGGATGGAATGATTCTGGTGAATAAGAAAGCCGTTAAAGCCAATTATAAGGTCTCACCTGACGATTGTATTATAATCAACCTGCCGCCCCCTGTTGATCTTGATATTAATGGGGAAAATATACCCCTTGATATTATTTATGAAGACAAGGATATTATAGTAATAAATAAAGAAAAGGGCATGGTGGTGCATCCGGCTGCCGGACATTACTCGGGTACCTTAGTAAACGGCCTGCTTTACCATTGTAAAAATGAGTTATCCGGTATTAACGGCGTATTCCGTCCTGGCATTGTCCACCGTATTGACAGAAATACCACGGGAGTACTTGTAGCCTGTAAAAATGACAGGGCGCATCAATTTATCGCAGAACAGTTAAGAATCCATTCCATAACCAGGAAATATAATGCCATTGTGTACAATTCTTTTAAAACGGATAAGGGCACGGTAGATGCGCCTATTGGAAGGCATCCCGTTAACCGCAAGAAAATGGCGGTCAATAAAAAAGGTAAAAACGCTATCACCAATTATACGGTTTTAGAAAATTTAAATCATAAATATGCCCATATAGAATGTTCCCTCCAAACGGGGCGTACACATCAAATCAGGGTTCATATGGCTAGTATCGGACATCCCTTATTGGGGGATGATGTTTATGGACCGGCAAAAGACAGTTTTCATCTGGAAGGTCAGGCTTTACACGCCAGAATATTGGGGTTCCTTCATCCAGCCACAAAGGAATATATGGAATTTGAAGCACCGTTACCGGAATATTTTAAAGCACTGTTAGAAAAGTTGAGAAAATAAGATAATAAGGTTGAAACAAAGTAAATATACGGTATCCAGATTTTTGCTGGCTTCTCCCGCCGGAGATGAGAAGATAGAATATAAGGGATATAAATGGTTAAGGAGATTGAATTGAAAAGGAAACTGATTAATAAATTATTAGATTGGAAGGAATCATTTCATAAAAAACCAATTTTGCTTACAGGGGGGCGCGGGGTAGGCAAAACTTTTTTAGTATACGATTTTGCAAAATCTTTTTACACAGAATACGTTTATATTAATTTTGAAAGAGAACCATTCCTTTATGATTTATTATTTAAAAATAATCCTTCACAAATTGAGAATGTTTTGAGGGATTATTTTCATTTATCCGATTCTTCTGATCTTGTTTTAGTAATTTTAGATGAAATAACAAAGTGCCCGGACTTTAAATTTATTTTTGACCTCTTATTGAATACTGTGACATTTAATCATGTTATAGCTATTTCAAGCTTTTTACCCGATGAATCAGAATCCAATCGTATGTTTTACCCTCTGCAGCTTTTCCCTCTGGATTTTGAAGAATTTTTAATAGCTACAGGGAATGAGTGGTATATCGATGTAATTAAGGTTCATTTTAAAACCAATGCGAAAATTCCGGATATTGTCCACCATGAGCTGCTGTCTTTATTTGAGCTTTATATGCAAATCGGAGGAATGCCATTGGCAGTAAATGAATATATCAATACCGGTACAACCCTTAATATATCCCAGCAGCACAGAATATTATTAGGCTCTTATTTAAATGAAGTGTATAAAGACAATACGGAAGGTGACTTTTTAAAAATCAGCCAGGCCTTTAACACCATAGACAAACAATTGATAAAAGAGAACCGTAAGTTTCAATATAAATTAATTCGTAAAGGCGCAACCCAGACATTATATTCAAATGCACTGCAATACATAATAAACACCGGTTATGGTGTCTCTTGTTATAAACTGGGGGATGAATCGGTTAACTGTTTCGCTCAAAATAACAAATCCCCATTTATTCAGCTGCCTTTACCGATTAATGATTATACTCATCTGAATTTTAAATTATATATGTTGGATATCGGAATATTATATTCTACTCTAAAAACCCAGTATGCCCAAATAACGGATCAATATAGAAAAGGATTAATAGAAAATTATGTCGCCCAGTGTCTTACTGCGAATGGATATCCCCTGTATTTCTGGGAATCTGATTCCCAGGCTAAAATCGATTTTATTATTAACAGAGGCCGGCAACTGATTCCTGTTGAAGTAAAAATTAACGATAATACCCGTTCCAGGAATGTAAGTATTTTTCGTACAAAGTTTCAATCTGTAACAGAATCTATAAAGATTTCAAGCAGAAATTTCGAATATGTAAATCATATAAAATATGTACCTTTTTACGCAGTATTTTTTATTTAGTAAAGCTTTATCTAATAAACTTTAAAACTTTTCAAATTTTATCTAATAAGAGTCAAAAGGTTAAAAATCAGTATGTTTCTGACTATAACGTGTTTGAAAAATACTTGTGCCGGTGCTGGGGGTTCCACGATTTTTCAAACACACTATAAGCATAAAGTCTGTTTCAATTTTATATTGAGTACAGGCTTTATAATTTTTTTTACTTTATAGGAGTTGCTATAATTTTCATAAATAAAAAACATTTGAATCAGAATACCGTCGTGAAAATATAATATGTCTATTTTTATCAATACTTATTATCATAAATATTGGTTATTTTTTAAATTTGATACGAAAAATTATTGACAATCTGATTCTATTTGGGTAGAATTAAATTGACGGTCTTGAACTACGCAAGTAGATTACAACCGTCGATGCCAAATGCCTGTGTTCGACAATAGTAGACTGGCAATTGCAAAAGATTTGTAGAAACTTTAAATTTTAAATTGAAAATATATATTTCTTAAGAATATATATTATTTTATGAGTCTTATTCTAATATAATGTTATTTTTTAATTAAATAGACTACCTATTACAGAATTTAAACTTTTATTTATTATAATTTTTCAGTAATGAAGCTATTCTACGTGAGTAGTATAAAAAATAAAAGCAAATTTTTCACCCATATTCTTATTTATGGCAATGCCATGGAAGTTAGTGCTCGCCCTGATTTGAAGCAAATGCCATGGGAGCCAGTATGTAATTATTTCCTTAATCATTCAATAAAATGAATTTCATATAAATACTTTTTTATATTTTTAAAGCACGCATGATATATATCGTATACATAAACGTGCGGATAGGAGTAAGCATGAATGAAATACGTCTACATGAAGGTGAATTAAATATAATGGAGTTATTGTGGTCAAATAAAGTACTAGCTGCCAAAGATATCTCTAAAATTATAAAAGAATACATTGGTTGGGAAAAGAATACAACATATACCGTAATCAAACGTTTAATTGAAAAAGGCGCTATAAAAAGAGAAGAACCAGGGTTTTTATGCAAAGCGTTGATTTCAAAGCGCACTGTTCAGAATATAGAGACAAAGGCTTTATTAAATAAATTTTACAACGGATCTTTAAACTCCTTTTTATCAGAGTACCTAAAATATCAAAAACTGTCATCGAGTGAATTACTTGAATTAGAAAGAATTATAGACGAACAGAAATTATAAATTTATATTTAAGCAGAAAATTATTTATGTAACTTGATCACATACAAATCAGACTATAACTAATACTATAAGCATATTAAATAATTTTATACGCTTATAGTATTTTAATTTTTAATACAAGTAAGTACCAAATGCACCGCTTACGCTAAGAAGCAGGAAACTTACTAATAAGATTAAATAAACTCATAAGGAAAGGAATTTATCATGGGTAATAACAAATATAAAAACAAATTATCAATTAGTAAAGAAGCACAGCAATATATACAGATAACGTCACCTTTGGATGACTCCGTAATCGGAGAAGTTCCTGCTTTATCCCAGAAGGAGGTAGACAGGGCGGTCCAATTGGCAAAGGTAACATTCCGTATCTGGAAAGATGTACCCTTAAATGAAAGAGCTGAAATTTTATATAAGGCGGCCAATATATTACTAGAACATATGGATACACTTACCAACCTTTTAATGAGAGAAGTAGGAAAGGATAGGAAAAGCGCCAACTCGGAAATAAGCAGAACAGCAGATTTCATTCGCTTTACGGCTGATACAGCAAA
The DNA here is from genome assembly GCA_015655075.1 of Clostridiales bacterium. GTDB lineage: Bacteria > Bacillota > Clostridia > Lachnospirales > Lachnospiraceae > Anaerocolumna. Next base: position 38,322 of record JAATFT010000007.1, read on the forward strand.
AAGCATACATGGCGAAAGTATACAGGGGGATACTTTTTCTGGATTCAATAAAGAAAAATTTGCTGTAGTAACAAGAGAACCTGTTGGAGTTATACTTGCAATATCTCCTTTTAACTACCCGATCAATCTTGCAACATCCAAAATAGCACCGGCTCTTATTGGAGGAAATACTGTAATATTTAAGCCTGCGACTACCGGAAGTCTCTGTGGAATTGAATTGGGTAAAATATTTAAAGATGCCGGGCTTCCTGAAGGCGTATTGAATATTATTACCGGCAGGGGCAGTGAAATAGGCGATTATGTGGTTACCCATCCGGATATAAACTTTATTAACTTTACTGGCAGTACGGAAGTTGGTGTCAAAATATCGGAAAAAGCCCATATGGTTCCGCTGCTTATGGAATTAGGCGGCAAAGATGCCGCTATTGTTTTAAAAGACGCAGATTTGGTTTTTGCTGCTAAAAACATTATCGCAGGAGCATTTTCTTATTCCGGACAGCGTTGTACCGCTGTTAAAAGAATTTTAGTTGTAAATGAGGTAGCCGATTTATTAATATCCCATTTAAAAGAAGAAATCTCAAAATTACAAGTGGGTAATCCCCTTGAGAAACAAGTTGACATTGTTCCTTTAATTAATACGAAAGCTGCCGATTATGTCTGGAATTTAATTGAAGATGCCAAGGCTAAAGGAGCCCAGTTAATTTACGGTGGTAAAAGAGAAGGCAATCTTGTTTATCCTACTTTATTTGATTACGTAACCACAGATATGAGGGTTGCCTGGGAGGAGCCTTTCGGACCGGTTTTGCCAATTCTTCGGGTAAATAATGTTGATGAAGCCGTTAATCTAGCCAATCAATCCGAATATGGCCTGCAAAGTTCCGTATTTACGGAAAACTTAAGCGATGCCTTCCATGTAGCTAACCGCCTGGAAGTTGGCACAGTACAAGTCAATAATAAAACCGAACGCGGACCGGATCATTTTCCGTTCTTGGGAGTTAAAAAATCCGGTATTGGAACCCAGGGAATCCGTTATTCCATAGAAGCAATGACAAGGGTAAAAGCAACGGTTATAAATTTAAAGCACTGATATATTTAGTAATTTTTTTAATGACGCTGCCTATTAAGGGCAGCGTTAAATTTATGGTGCGCTCGTCGGGCGCACGTTCTAACGAGTGCAAGTCTCGAATTTGCCCGGTAGTGGGAAGGATATAGCCAAGACCAAGGGTGTCCCCGGTGACGAGAAATCTGAAGGAAGGTTGAGGCCAATCTCCGGTCTGACGAACAGAAATCTTATCAGGCTGTAAATGAGGAAGACTGCCATACAAGCCAAAGCCCAATAACTACACGGAATCATTTGCAGTAAATAAAGCAGAAATATGGAGAAAAAGAGCGTGCGAGTACCCGGGGAGGTCTCATGGACGTGGGGAGTTTTTTTACGAGCCACGGTTGAAACAAGATTTATCGTGAGAAGTCAGCAGACGTCATAGTGTGCGACTTGTAAGTCGCTACTTAAATTGTGATAAATTCACTACTACTTCCATTTCGTAGTATTCCTATCGCACAGTGCCTAGTAAGCAATGAATGGTGCGGAGCAGCGAAACAACGTGAGGAAGGCAGAAACCACATCTGCCCTATTGCAAGGAAAAGGTATGCATGGTTAACATATGTGAACTGTTGTAAGGGTCGTCAGTCTGATGAAAGGTGAAACGTGGTTGATACACCTTGACTAAAAAGTGCGGAGTCAGGGATATGGTAATTACTATGATGCCATGTCGAAATGGACAGAGAACTCCCGGTCTATAGGCAGAACCTAAACATGCCATTATTATTTAAGTAGCGGAACAAAGTAAACCTTATGCGCTCCCATTGGGTAGGCAAATCGTAAGAGATGTACAATGCGCAGAAGGCATGGGATGTTGGAGAAAGCGAATGCTTCTGTGTAATGCAGGAGATAGGGGTTCAAACTTTGCCCCATCCGAAAGGAGGCAGACTTCCAACGCGTATCGATTACATGAAGGAGTTGAAAACTGTGAATGTATCAGGTTCAATTACACAGTTGTGAGGACAATACAGACATGAAACTTCAATGGAACCAGATTGACTGGAAGAAAGCAGAAGAACAGGTTAACAGACTACAGATTCGGATTGTAAAGGCAACATTGGAACAAAAATGGAGACTGGTGAAAAGGCTACAGTATTTAATTACAAACTCATTTTACGCGAAAGCACTGGCGGTAAGGCGGGTAGTTACCAACAAGGGAAAGAATACTCCTGGTATAGACGGGGAACTATGGAAGTCTGACAAAGATAAAATCAATGCAGTACGAAATCTCGATATTCAAACTTACCATGCTCAGCCATTGCGACGAGTATACATTGAGAAGTTTGGAAAGAAAGAGAAAAGGCCGTTGGGAATACCAACTATGAGAGACAGAGCGATGCAGGCATTGCAGCTTCTTGCGTTGGAACCAGTAGCAGAAACAACTGCGGACAGAATATCGTTTGGTTTCCGGAGATACAGAAGTCCAGAGGACGCAAGAGAATACGCATTCAGTGTACTCAGCAGAAAAGACTCGCCACAGTGGATACTGGAAGGTGACATAAAAAGCTGTTTTGACAAAATCAGCCACCAGTGGATGCTTGACAACATCCCAACAGACAAAAGAATTCTGAAAGAGTTTACAAAATGTGGCTACATTGAAAGAGGGCGGATGTTTCCAACTGCTGAAGGATCCCCTCAAGGCGGCGTCATTTCTCCAACTTATGCCAACATGGTGTTGGATGGACTGGAACCTATGATTCTGGATGTATATTGGCGGAGTAGGGTTAAGAAAACCTTCAGTGTTAAATACAACAATCATAAAGTTCATATGGTAAGATTTGCTGATGATTTTATAGTCACTGCATCTGATAAGGAAACGCTGGAAGACATCAAACCAATGATAGAAGACTTTCTAAAGCCAAGAGGATTGACCTTATCAAAAGAGAAAACGGTAATTACACAGATAGATGATGGTTTTGATTTCCTAGGGTGGAATTTTCGAAAGTTCAAAGGGAAACTAATCATCAAGCCGTCTCACAAATCCATGTGTAAAATCACGCGGAAAATCAGTGAATTGATTGAGAACAGCCGAACCGCGAAGCAAGAAGATTTGATTATAAAGTTGAATGAGATTACCCGGGGATGGGCGAATTATCACCACTCTACCTGTGCCAAGAAATCTTTCGGTACAATAGACCATCGTATATGGGAAATGTTATGGAGATGGGCAAAACGTAGACATCCAAACAAGGGTAAACGTTGGATTGTTAATAGATACTGGAAAACACACAAGGGAAGAAAGTGGACGTTTATGACAGACAAGAACATCCTATTTCTGATGATGGATATGCCAATCGTCCGAAAAGGACAAATGGCACTTAATAAAAATCCATTTTTTGATCAGGAATACTTTGAAAATCGAGCAAAGAAACACCGTTTTGACAGAAAGAAAGCGATATGTTCCAACCGAGCCGCGCAGATAGATTATTATGCGTTATAGATGCGTGAGCGGAATGCGGTGAAAGCTGCACGTTCCGTTCTTTGGGGAGGGAATGACTGTAAGGAAATTCCCTTACCCGACACCATGTCAGTCGACGGACATGGAAAAAGGGCTGAACTTTAGGAGGTGAGAGTCAATGAATGTTACCGAAGTCGAGATAAAAGAAAGCACAAAACATTGCTGTGGCAATGGCTGGAGCCGGAGAGATAGTGCGGAACACGAAGAGGAAAGAGGAGCGCTTATTGGCAAGAGGATAACTGAAAACAACATCACCAATGCCGACAGAGAAGTAGATGGATTACTGGAGCAAAATCGTCAGTACGGTGGGATAGGAGTGGATGAACTTCTGCGATATCTTAGAGACAACGGCGAGGAAATCCGGGAATCCATACTGGTAGGGAAATACTGGCCAGCCCCGGTACGAAGGGTTGAAATACCCAAAGAAAACGGGAAGAAGAGAAAACTTGGAATACCAACGGCAGTAGACCGTGTCATTTGGAAGAAGGTTATTTGTGGACGGTGGATAATGGACTTGGAGAAGCTCTTTGATACCGTAAACCAGAGCAAGCTCATGGAAATCCTGTCAAGGATATCAAAGATGGAAGGGAAAGTTTGAGGAAACTCGATTTTAATGATTAAAGGTAATAATTATTCAAAGATAAGAAAATAAAAAATTATTATGTTATTTTGTTTGAAAATTTGTGCTATACTTTTAATTAAAGTGGATATTTCGGGTTCGCTTCGTTACTTGCCTCATAACCATACCTGCAAGTCCCAAATCCGCCGCTTACGCTTCGTTAAGAAGCAGGGAGCAGGGAGCTTTTTTTGTAAGGTTAAAATAATTCTATCCTTATATATTATTTTATATTGGTAAATTTCAGATTATAAAATTAGGAATCAGCAATTGGAATAATAGTTGGAATCGGCGTTGGCGACTGAGAATAGGAAGACAATTAATTTATAAAGATGATTAAATGGCGTGCATTTAATAAATAAAATATAATATAAGCTTAATATAATGTACAGAATAAATACATTCCATAAAAAAATTTACGGAAAGGAAATTGGGTAAATGAACAAAAGATTTATGGACATAATGGATGAATGTCCTATTATTGCAGCAGTTAAGGACTATAACGGACTGAAAAAATGCCTTGAATCGGAAAGTAAAATTATCTTTGTTTTATTTGGAGATATCTTAAATATAACAAAGATTATTAAGACAATTAAGGATAGCGGGCGTATCGCAATCATTCATATAGATTTGATTAGTGGACTCAGTTCAAAGGAAATTGCCATTGATTTTATAAGGGAAAATACAGAAGCAGATGGGATTATCTCCACTAAACAGTCTCTTATTAAACATGCGAAAGAGTTAGGGCTGTTTACAGTTTTCCGATTTTTTGTAATTGATTCCATGGCTTTTGAGAATATTAAAAAACAAATTGAAACTGTAAAACCGGATTTTATCGAAATCCTTCCTGGTGTAATGCCGAAAGTTATAAAAAGAATAAGCAGTATGGCAAGTGTTCCTGTGATCGCCGGAGGTTTAATTTCGGACAAAGATGACGTTATAGCAGCTTTATCGGCAGGTGCTGTCTCAATTTCATCTACCAATCCGAAAATATGGTTTTTGTAAAATTCAGTTTGCCGGTTATGTATCGGATATCAACGAATGAGAGAACCAAGGGTTTGTCGCTCTACATTACTTAAGAAGTTTAACAAACCAACGATAGGAATCAACATATCTGTTTCCCGTCCTTTTTGCATGTATATAATAGGAACAGCCAATGAATACTAATAATAACACAAAAAATACAAAATAGAGAATAGTCATATTCCTCATCCCTTTGCTTAATCTGCTTAATAAGAAAATAGTATATTTATAATTTACATATAAAGAATAACATTGATATTGTTTTGTAACAATGCAGTTTGTGTTAAATATAGGTAAAAATAAGGTAAACTTTTGAATTTTTTTAGCTCCTAGAAAATATTATAGTTTTAAGGTTCTTTTTTTATTTATCCGTAATTGATTCAATTTTCATTAAACCAATTGAAGCCAAAGCATAAAATACTTGATTTGGCAAAAGTAGTTGATACCTGGATTACTGATGATGATTGTGGAGCAATTATTTGTGGACGCCCTCGAATTGGTAAAACAAGAGTGATTCACTATATTTATAAAGAACTTAAGAAACAATATGGAAAATATTTACAGGATCATGTATTAAATATGACAGACCATTCTTATTGATTATGAAGAAAACTATGTTTAGGGCATAAGAAAAGCAGATATTTTGCATGGAGGATAAAAAGATGGCTATAACAGATTGGAATACATATTTGGAATATTTAAGAGAATCCAGAAAGAGATGGCTTAATCTTGATTATGTAGAATTTATGTAGAATTTTTGGTGCAGAAAGTATGGTGCATAGACAGTCCCATCAATTTTGTTCATTGCGATTTAGTGAATGAGGATATTAACCCAAAATATGATTTAGTCATATGCCAAGCTTTTTTAATGCACTTGCCTGAACCAGAAAAAATGATTAAGAAAATGATAGATACCGCGGTTGGGTTGATATAGAAGATTAGAAAGCAGATTTTAACAGTGCAGCAGTTACATATAACTATTAAAAGAACTATGCGCAAAACACAGGACATTTAGAATAGTTGCTATTGTGTAACACAATTCAAAAATTCAAACTTTGGTGTGACAGCAGGAAAACTAACCTTTACATAATCCCGATATTCATTAAAATGCCTATACGCATATAAATCAACATTCCGTTCCGTATTATAAGCCTCAACCTGATAAGATAGTACAAAACCATCCGCATAAATATAATTTGCAAAAGCATATATATACAGGTCTACACCACGAGCAATTATGTACTGCACTTTAACAAGTTTAGAAATTTTCAAATGCCGTCTTACGTCCCTTACTTCACCTACTCGTAACACCTTCTTTTATGGGGGAGTGGGAGAGTTTTTTAAAGGCTTCAAACTCTTTTATGCGCCTAGAACCCAGCAACCACTATTCTTGTACACGTAAACTAAAGATAATTAAATCACACAACTTATTAAAATCAGAAGTTGAAAGAAGGTCATTTGTAAGCATACAAGTAACATACCCAAGCAAACGTCCAAGAAATATATCTCTCATAGATGGTATACGTTTCCACTGATGCAAATTCTCATTCAAATGCTCTTTGTCATCTTCACTCTTAACAACTTCATCAATACATTTTAAAATTTCATCCATCTTTAAATCCCCCTTAAATCAAAGTCCATCAGAAGTAACTTTTTTGAAGTCCTAACAAACCTAGAATAAAATAATTTACCTTTAATTTCCTGCTGTAAATAATAATGACAACACTTTGATTTTTTAATAATCCAAACTTTATCAAGATTGTACTTATCTCGTATCCTAATCAGTTTCATTATATCCCCCTTAAATCTATAAAAAACTTGCCATACGGCTATTAATATGCTACAATAAACACACACAAATCAAATTTTATATACCCCCTGGAGAACCCAGGAAGCGAAAGACCAGTATGCAATTTTCAATGTACAATCCACTGTACAAGTATGTATACAGGGTTTTAGAGATATCTTACTCCAAACAAGACAACCATGCAGCGCTTACCAATGCAACGCAGGAACAACCGAGCTATCAAGTGCTATCACTTACTATATTAATAAGTATACAGCAAGTGATAGCACTTGTCAATGAACAAAATGTTAACAATGTATGAATAATATGTGAACAGCACGTGATATCACTATGTTTCACGTGAAACATTAAGGAGTAATCATGCCATCAAAATTACCAATAATAACGTTTAGATTATCCCAAGAGGATAACAAAAAGTTCAAATATATAGCTGAATTACACAACAGAAAAATAAACGATGAACTTAAAATGATAACAAAAAAGTATATTGCAGACTTTGAAACCGAAAACGGAGAAATAATAGTGGGAGAGGACGGAAGAGTAACAATCGCTAAACCAGTTCCGATATTAGAGGACGAATCATCCGATTCCAAGACTGGATAAATAAAAAAGACTAAGCACAATGCCTAGTCTTTTATTTGTTAAATCAATTAAAAAATTTCAAACTGATATATAATATGATATAGATTATAAACAATATAATCCTAATTAATTTATTAAAGTTAATTGTTTTCCTCTGTTTATAAGATACATTTCTTTCAATCTTTTTATAATAATCATCATATTTTACACCTGTTTTTTCCTCATATCCTTTAATAGCACCATTTATTTCTTTTTGCCATTTCTTCTTCCTTCTCTTGTAATCCATATAATCCTCTAATTAGTTCCCTCATTAGTACAATAAACACTTATCGCGGTAGAAAATCACGCTGTCTTAAAACCTCAATTACCGTTTCATTTTCATCAGAAAGTTTTCTGATATCTTTTCGAATATTAGATTCTGTATTACGTATCCTTATGTCTAAATTATCAACCTTTAAATCTAAATCATCAAACTTTTCCGTATGCCTATCGATTTTAAATTCAACAACTTCCATTCGTTTGTCAAGCTTGTCAAGCTTATTAAGAACGCTATTTAGTGCTTCCTTTAACTCGTTATCCATTTATATGACCCCCTGTCTAATTTTACTTCATTGTAACACAAAAATTAATCGCAGTCTAGTCTCTAAATTACCTTTACAGACAGCTTCAAACCGCCTGTAGTAGAAACTACCATCTGCACGTTTTTATCCAACTTTTTAAGCTCGTCAGGTGCTACCACAGCGCCATAATATTCCATAAATTCAACAACTTTCTGAATGCTACCAGTAACCAATTTTGCGTCCTTCATCCAGCCCAAGCCATCCCTCATTACAGCTTTATACATATTATTCACCCCATTTCATTTCAATGTAATTAACACAATTTTTATAATATCCACAAGCAACCCTCACTTCTTTGTTATAGGTTATACGGTCTTTATTTTGCTTTAGAAACATCACCCTTTCATTATCAAGCAAGAAAAAAAACTTTTTTGTGGAAGCTCCAAATTATTACTAGGATAATACCGCCTACAACCCTTTGTTTTAACTGCCAATTCCTTTGTTATATACTTTGTCACATAACTACTTGCTTTAGCAGTATCTGTTATCGCAGTAGCAGTACTATAACCCAATTTATAATTAGCAAAATTAAAAATCTGCAAACCCGACTTTGTAAAAAGTGGGAGAGCAGAATATTTATTTACAGCTTCATTAAATTGTATTTTACCAGTATTACTCAATAATCCATGAAAATGCCAAGCACCATCCTTATGTTGTTCAGGAATCACCAGATATCTTAAATCCGGAGCGTATTTATTTCTAACATTATTTAACCATTTTCTAAGCTTTTTAGAACACTCTGCATAATCATATCGATTAACCTTATTCTTATTAAAGGTGAGAGTAATAAACCATTCCCAAACATTGCCACGTGCATAATTATATATCATATTTTTAGTTCTATTAACACTGCTAATAACGCAACGCTGATGTCTCATAGCTTTTTCTATATCAGTCAGAATTTTAATATCCTCTTTCACATCCCCATGCCCAAAAGGCGTATAAACATGATTTTCAATCTTTTTATCAATCCGTTCAGATTCTATCACGCTTTTTTCGCCATACATATATTCTCTGACACCTATAGGATTATCATAAAAACGATATTGAGATTGACCATTTACAAAATCAACTCTTAAACAATTATATGCCATCATAAATTTCCCCCTAATTTAAAAAGTAGTAAGTTATGTTGTTATTGTCAAGTAATAGGCGATTTCAAAGCAGGAGAGCAGTATAAAAGAATTTACGCCCGGTATCGGCGGGGCCCCTGTGTCCCCTTCCTCAACCGGACGTAAATTCGCCGTACGTGTCGTACAGCTGATAAAATCGTTTCCTTGCCTTAAAAAATTCCGAACCTACTTTTTCATGCATTGGATACCATATTTTTACAGACACAAACAATTTTCCACCTGCCAATAAACCTAAAATCAACCCACCAACACCGCAATTATTAACTTTGCGGTGTACGTATTCGTACTCAACTAAAGAACGTATTTGTCGGTCTAGCATACGGTCAAATTGAGCAATTAAAACAATTTCATAGCCGTATTTTCTATGCTGACTAAAAAAAATAAGCCAGTCATTTCTGCCACGTTGACCCCAATCCCTAGAATTAAAAAGTATTTGACTCTCGTCTATAACAAGTAATATAGTATCTTCCTTAACTCTTTTATCTTGCCAGTAATCCTTAGCATATTCCACAAGCATCTTAGGATTAAGGTTTAAATTATCATAATATAAAAACAACTTTTTTTTCTTTGTTTTTATCAAATCCGCATCAATGCAAAAATTACATATTACAGGCTTTCCGACACGCATCCTGTAATATATTGTCCTAGCAACATGTAAACTTTTTCCACTGCCCGGAGTACCGCTGTACAAACTAATCAATCATATATCCCCCTTATTCTATTGCTCTTATCCAACGCAAAATAATGCTAAACATATAAAAGGTAGCGATTGCTGTCAGCCAGGCCTGACCGATTGCTAAAAAAGTCGGAATTGGTATAAACCAATTTAGATAGGCCAAATAAGGAATTTCCGACAAAGCGTTAATATACCGTACAAATGGACTTGTAGGCAAGAAAGAGAGCACCCAATCCAAAAACTGTGTAACAATTTCCATCTAATCACCCCTTTATCAATGCCCTAGTAACAAGTACCAGCCCTAAAATAAACCCAACAACTTCCAAAATACGGAATACTTGCGCTAAAGTCTCAAATTGAGAAAAATCGATTTTAAAGGTATAATCTATATTAAAATTATCCGATTTTATCGGTATTTCCCAATAGGGAGCTTTTGCTTCTGCCTTAAAAAGCTTAAAAACCCGAATCAAATCGAACGGAATACAAAACGGGAAAAGAGTTGTAAGATCACCTGTTATTATATACGGCTCATTATCACCATAATCAATCTCTTCCCAGGGAGTGTCAGGGACAGCGTCATCCACATAAGCGTCGTCAATGACAACATCTTCAACAGTATCAACGAGCGCATAAGGTAATGCATCGTCCAAAGCAATTGTACCATCTATAACCCCCGCTAATTCATTCTCACCAACAACAGGTATATCTAAAATACCTTCTTTAACGAGACTTCCCGCACCTGTACGCGCATCCAAATTAGCAAGGTCTCCATATTTTTCCCAAAGCTTATTTACTTCATCCACAGTCGTTACAGCTGGATAATCGTCCTCACCCTCAAGAGTAATCGGTGGATTTCCGGCCACATAATCAGCCCAGCTGGAATAAATTTTTATGCCAGACGAAATATATAAAAGTGTACCGCCCATTACGTTAGTAACTACCGTTGCAGTACTAGATACATAAGTGCCATAATTAGTATATGAGCGTTGTTGCATACCCGAATAATCAGTACTAGCCTTTATACCATTGCTCTTATTATAAGCATAAATTGCACTTCCTTCACCAGAATAACAATATACATAATCACTAGTATCTTGCAAGCCCAAAATATAAATATACACATTTGTATCTGTAAGACGTGACAAAACAATATTACTTTTCGCCATCATCGTTGTCATGCTACTAAGCTCATTGTTACTAGTTTTACCGACTTCCCAACCAGTAATAGTAAAAAATCCTTCATATCCGGAAGGTATCACTACAGGCGCCTTACTTTGAAATACATCTTCTGCCCAGGTTTTCATAACATCATACATATCATTTGTAAAACCTTCTATACGACCGGATATTTGCGCATCTGCAATCTTTTGTTTCACAGAACTAACTAAACCCGAAATTTCTTCTTTGGTTTTAGCGTTCCTTGCAACGCACTTGTTTGCAAATTCATCACTAAAGAGATAACCTAAATCATCCCCAGAACCGAATAACTCTTCATAACTTGTATCATAATCTCCTACAGTATCCGCAGCCTTTACACCTACCATGGATAACAAAGTTCCAACAACTTCTCCAACGGTCCAAATTATCGGCTCCGCAACAGAGCCAGCAGACACATATACGGTATCAATAAAAAATGTCATTACAATACCTATCAAAAATACAGCTAGAATCCTTTTTAATTTTATATCAATCACCCCTTTTAAAAAGGGACTTGCACCTACTTATGCAAATCCCTTTAAAATATTACGCTTTACCTGTAAGTCTTTTAAAAACCTTAACACCAAAAGTAACTACCATAACAGTACCCACTATACCTAAAGCAATAGGTACGATAGTAGCGATAATACCGCTCATATCGCTAGCAATAGTAGTTAACCCGCTAGTTATAGCGTCATCCACTGTAGCAAGATACATTATAAAACCCCCTTCCTATGAACTTTTTAATATCTTTAAAATCCCATGTATACCCAAACCAACAATAAAAGGTATAGCAGAGATTACAAAGCCATTTAATATTGCACTTGTCAGATAACTAAACATATCATCTAACGTATAAATCTCCATTTTTCTTTACCCCCTATCCCCTTACATATCTACTTAAAACACTTAAGCAGATACCACCAAAGCAAAGACCTATACCTACTAAAATAACAATCCCAATATATTCCAAATTGGCCATGTGGGAATTAAGTTCGGTAAGTTGTTCTAGCATTAATTCATCCAAGGCAACACCCCCTTTATCTTTTCCTTTTATCGCTCCGCAAAAGAGAAGAGCACTACAAAAATATTAAACCCTGCACGGGACGCTACGCCGACCCCCACTCACGGGGGGCACGTGAATCGGCGCTTAACGCTGTCACAGTGCTTGCGCACAACGCCGATTGAAAAAGGCTGTTAAGCGACTTTTGTGCTTAATTTTCGAACGGCAGTTAAGGTAATGTAAATCTTTTGGCCGAACCGGATATCGAGTTCTGTATCGACTTTATCCATTAGCTGGATACCGTTAAGGACTTTTTCTGATTCACTGTCCAGGAAAACCTTTAAAGTATCGGTTTCCTGCAAAAATACCGCGTTTTTATAGACCTTAGTTGGGTCCTTAGTACCTGTAAAACTATCAATTCCCAAAAAAATAAATGTGCCCGTCATTTTCATAATTATACATTTCCTCCTTTTTTTCGCCTTTTATTTTTAGGCTTTTAGACACAATTTAAGAGTAGCAATAACTTTTCTATAACATAAAAGCAACTATACGCAAAACACAGGTTTAACGAATAGTATCCAGAAAAAAATAATAAATTATATTATTTACTAAACACAATAGGCGCATAATAGGCCAAAGTAGAAATAGAATGTAAAATAGAATGAAAAAATGGAGAACAACGTGGTAACATTCTCCATTTTTTCATTCTATGAAGGGCTGCCCGGATTAGTTTTGGGACACACCTTTATTTTAAAATTACCAATAATTTATCTACACCGGATTTAGTCGTTTTATTATTATAAAAGTAATCATATCGAAAGAATATAAAACCATCCACCAATCCGGTATCCCTGCCGTACTCAACCTGTTCCTTTAACTCATTGGCATTATTTTTCCAATCTGACTCAAGACTTGAACCGGCCTTATAAGTTGCTATACCTATATACATTTTAACCGTAGAGTTTGTTCTAAAGGACAGCCACTTATCCAATGTCTTGTCGAAGGGATAAGTGCTGTTGGAAAAGGTCCAATAAATCTGCGGGCAGATATAATCAATATATTTGTCGGAGGATAACCATGTTTTATAATCCACATAGTACCCTGCATTGCTGGTTAGGGAATTATAAAAGCCTCCCGGGCTTATACCAAACTGGACGGAAGAATCAATCTTTTTAATGGAGGCGTAAATATTCTTAACTAAAGTATTTACGTTATTTCTTCTCCAGTCCGCTATGGATAAAGCCGTTTTGCTATTTGCCTTGCACTGGGACACATAGGTTTTGTATTCAGTAGAATCAAAGTTACTGGCATAATTAGTTCCCAAAGATGGATAAAAATAATCATCAAAATGAATACCGTCTACGTCATAATTCTGAACGATTTCCTTTACTCCGTTGGTAATCAGGGTTTGTACCTCTTTGGAGGCTGGATTATAGTACAGATTTCCACCATAGGATAATACATTGCGATCGTTGGTTTTATCACTATCATTATGCCATACCCTGGCAGGATTATCTTTCGATAATTTAGAATAATCCGTACTTGCCGTAGTTACACGATAAGGATTAAGCCATGCATGGATTTCAAGTCCCCTTTCGTGGGCAGCTTCAACCATATACTCCAATGGATCAAAGCCGGGATCCACGCCTTGGGTACCGGATGCATATTTCGACCATGGAAAATATTTGGAATCATACATGGCATCGCCAAACGGCCTGACATGCACGACCACTGCATTCATATTCATTTTGACTACATTATCAAACATAGTATCGATTGCAGATTTGAAACTACTTTCGGTAAATCCATTCTTACCATAATTCATATATTCCAGGTAAGAAATCCATACCGCCCTGAATTCTAATTCTACATTTATTACCTTGATTACTGCATTACCGGCTGTATCTTTTGCCAGGACACTGTAATTACCCGAGGAAGCAACGCTGAATTTACCGGCCTTTGTAACATCTTTTGCAGTCTCCCACTTTTCGGAAGCGGTATCTGTTACTTTACCTTTTAAATATTTAACACTGGAAATTTCCGAACCCGTATCTTTTGCACTATATGTTATGGTAGCTTTCTGATTCATAACGGAATAATTTAAGGAAAGCGTCGGTTTCGTCGTATCAATATTTTTTACTTCAAGAATTGTTACACTTTCGTTTCCCGCTTTATCCGTAGTTAAAACTGTATATTTGCCATTTTTACTGACATTGAAGCTTCCCTTTCCTCCGTCGGCCAGTTTAATTGATGCAGACTGTTGCTTTTTGTCTGCCGTCACAAAATCGGCCGCTGTTTTTGAACCGGAAAGATATTTAACTTCCTTAACGCCGGCTCCTCCGGTTTCTTTTACGGTTAAATTAACCGTAACGGAATTTTTAGTCACCTTTGTTGTATTAACGCTGTAAGTCACACTTGGTGAAGTTTTATCAATATTATCAACCGTTACCGTTTTTAATGTTTTATTTCCGGCGGTGTCTTCTAGCAAAAAAGTAAAGGTATTATTAGTTTTAACTGTAAGCTTGCCGCTATACTGATAATCATAAATGTCCTTTGTTATAGCAGTTTTCGTCAAACTGACACTTTTACCTGTTTTAGAAACGCTGTCCTGTGTTTTTTTGCCGCCAAGGTATTTTAAACTCTTTATTCCCAGTCCGCTATCCCCTACGGTAAAAGATAAAACTACATTTTCCTTGGTTATTTCCTGTGTGTTTTTTGTTACTTTAAGGGCAGGTTTTACAGTATCTATATTGGAAATGGTGATTTTCTTTAGTGCATCATTTCCTGCTTTGTCTACAACATAGAAGGAATATGTACCGTTCTTTGTAATTGTTACGCCGTATGTATTATTTGTGTTTATCTTAATGGCCGTCCCGGATTTCTCAAAATAATCTGTCGCCTTACTTCCTGCAGACCATTTTAATGTTTTAATACCGGAAGCATCCGAAACTGTTACTTCGACCTTAACAGACCCATTGGTAGGTGTTTTCGTATCAGCCTTTAAAGTAATAGACGGGGCTGTTTTGTCCTGGGCGGCGTCAGTATGGACAGTTCCCAAAAGGAAAACTCCCACCAACAAAATAATTATAAATCCGGATAACCATTGTATTTTACCTTTATTTCTCATTTGTTTCCAATCCTTCCAGAAGCTTCTATGAAACTCCCTTATCTCTCCGCTCACTTTATATCCGCTCCTTAATAATCTTAGTTTTCAACCTGTCGGCTTTATTATCAGTACTTCCTAGTGGTTAAAAGCCTGTCATACAAAACATCAAACTAATTTATAGAAATAAATTTACCCATATATACCAATAAATTTATTTGAGTTTTGGTGACAGGCTTTTGTTGCTGCTTATCTTCCTGTCGGATAAGCACTGAATACATCGCATAAGATATCATATATTGCTTTTGCAGATTTTTCCTGAAAATTAGAATTCACCATTAAAGCCAAATCACTTGAATTAGACATAAAACCTAATTCAATTAAAATTGCCGGTACTGTATTTTCACGGCAAACAGCAAGGCTCTGATTGCTGATATATCTTTTTTGGGTACCTACCTTGGCAGGTAATGAATTTAAGAATATATTAGCTAAAATTTTACTGTTTAATCCATTTTCAGTAGTTGCCTTATTCGAACCCGTATAATAAATTTCAGTTCCTTTTGGAGTCGAACTATTATTTGCATTCATATGAAGGCTTATAAAAAGATCCGCTCCTACTTTACTGGCAAAAGCCGCTCTATCATATAAATCAACTTTGGTATTATCATATCTGGAATAATAAGCTTTGATTTCAGAATCCTCGGCATTAAAATATTTCTTGGTCAGCTGGTACATAATCTTGAAGTTTACATCCTTTTCATTAATTGTTACACCATTTAATTTACGGATTGCTCCAGGATCGGTTCCGCCGTGGCCGGCATCCAATACCACAATATTTTTATAAATATCTGTTGGATTGCCAAGGACAACTCCGATATATCCGTCCAGATCCTTTAATTTGTATCCTTGCAGCTTACTTGTGTCGATGACAATTTCTGTCTTGGAGCTTTTATACCCCACAGAAATATTGCTTACAACACTGTTGGCGGATTTTATTGGATTGCTGTCATAAAAATCTCTGTAATCACCGGGTATTCTGATAACAATTTGATTTTTATAATAAAGGTCTTCATTTGTTACTTCGGAATAAGATACATCATCAGGAATTTTTATTTTTAAAGAATATTCTTCGTTATCCTCATTTTCCTCTGTGTCCCCATTAGTAAACGTAATTAAATAAGTATTGCCCGTGTTGGAAACCGTATATTCTGCGGAATCCGATTTTTCCAAAATAATATTGGCTGTATTTCCTGAAATACTGGTGCTTTTGACAGATTTCAGTGAATTAAGTGCGGTGTCTAGATAATTCTCTCCTGTAGCATTTACTGTATTGGGTATTTTTATAGTAATGATATTATTTTCTTCTGTTAAATCCACATTCAGATTTTTCAATCCGGTGATTTTTACATAATCATTACCTGACATAGTACCTGCTTCAATATTGCTTACAAAATTTGGACATAAAGTCAGATATAAAGTGCATTTATCACTTGATAATGATAATTCATAACCGGTATCCGCATTTACCAGAGCAAAATTAATATCTGTTGATAAATCGGCATAATTATTTGAAGCTGAAATAGAGTCTGACAGATTTCCACCCAAATTGTAATCTTTGCTGTCATTTCCATTATTAAGATACGAATTGTTAATATGCAGATTTAATGTCTGATTGTCTAACTTTACGGTTGATTTACTAAAAGGTGAATAGGAATGAATGGAATACACTTCTATGTTGCTGTCAGCCTTGGAATCTTTTGAGACAGAATATATATTGGCGGAAATATCCATATCCTCGGATATTTCAGATGTATCAGTCAGTCCACTTGCTTTATTATATTCATCCGTGAAATCAGTATCAATACCCCAATTTAAAGCCACAGAATCCGATATTGGCTCATCGCCTAATTCCGGTCCGTCTTCCTCATCCTGATTATCCTCATCTTCCGCTGCTCTTGATGTAATTATCGAGGTTTTAGTGGAAGAATTCCATGAATAGTCATAACCCAGAGATGAAGCTACAAAACTGCCGGGCACCATTATATAGGATTCATTGGTATCTTTATTTAATACAACCAGGGGCGCCGTATCCATTGTACGGGATTTGCCGTTAACCTTTGCCGTTTTACTTCCCATGGTTAGCTTGATTTCATTATCCCCTAATGTTAAGGTCAATACCTGGGTACTTTTGTTATAATAATAATCTGCTCCGATGCCGGATGCACTGAATACCTTCCAGGCCCTTAGCATAGCCGTACTACCAATGATAATACTTGGCATAGTACCTAAATTTACCGACTTTCCGTTGACGGTAACCTTGCCCTGGGTACCGGTGTAAGATACATTTTTATTGTTGTAATATAAATGCATTGGTGCGGTTAGGGAAGCAGTTGAAGTTGAACTGTTCCAGACATATTTATAGCCAAAAGTCTCCGCAACGTATCTCGCAGGCACCAATAACTTTGTAACCTTTTGAGCCTTAAATTTTACTTTCAAGGGAGCTATGGATAAACTGACGGATTTACCATTCAGCGTTGCCTTTTTACTGCCTGCGGTTAATACTAAAGTAGTACCGTTTTGGGATAAGGTCAGGATACCTTTTGCTTCATTATACTTATAATTTAATTTTATGGCTGATTTAACAAAAACATCATTAAAAGGAGCCAGAGAAATACCATTAATTATAATGCCAGGTGTATTTCTAGTATTAATTGCTGAACCGTTATAAGTATATTTAACCTGCTGACCTGTATAGGTTACATTTTGTTTCGTACTATAGTAATATAAATTAAGCTTGGTTGCGGCCAAAGCACTTGTAACCGGCAGATATAACAGTACAATTGCTAAAATCAACAAATATTTTAAATTGTTACATTTCCTATATTTCCTATACATGTTTAAATCATCCTCTTGTATTTTATCATTACTTTGTAATAGCATAAAATTAAACTATTTACGGCAGCTGTCTAAGCAACGGCCCGTAAACAATGTATAATCATGCTATCTGCTTCATGTATTAATAAGTTGCCGTAGTATTACAATTTCATTAATTCCTGTTCTTTCTTATTAACATATTAACATAAGACGACTGACTATGCAGGCGGCATTATTTTTTATGTTTTTAATTATCAGTTTTATCTTTAGTATCTGATTTTATTGACCTTTTCTCTTCCGTATCCAAAAATACTAAGTCTCACCTCCTATTATCATACCTATATACAGTTACATCATTTCTTTGTTTATAATTCCTGTTGCACTTAATACAATTCTTACAATACTGTTAAATAGTGTTAAAACTATGTCATTTTTTTGTTAATTTTCAATTATATGGTCAAATTTAATAATTTATGTTATAATTGCTATAATTATGAAAATTATAAGAAAGGAAGAATAAAATGTCCGGGTATAATTATCATGATAAAAAAAATATTGAAAATACAAAAAGGCTGAGGAAAATAATGAGGGAGCTTCCGCGCTTTTGCGGTGATTTTTTCCGTGGTATTGAACCGACTACTTCTTCCTTGACCAGAATCGCTTATGCTTATGACTTAAGAGTTTTTTTCCAATTTCTTTGCAGTTCCAATCCGGTTTTAAAAAATACATCCATGGGGGACTTAAAAATTGATGTACTGGATCAGATAAAGCCCGTTGATATAGAAGAATATTTACATTATCTCTCCTATTATAAGAATGGAGATATGGAACATATAAATCAGGAGAACGGTAAAAAAAGAAAATTGATCGCCTTACGAAGTTTATATAGTTACTTTTTCAAAAGAGAAAGGATACAGAATAATCCTGCCGTACTGGTCGATATTCCCAAACTTCATCAAAAAGAAATCATACGTCTGGAAATAGATGAGGTTGCAAAAATGCTTGACCAGGTAGAATCAGGAGAAAACATGACTAAGTCCCAGTTAAAATATCATAATAAAACCAAGGTAAGGGATCTGGCTATCATTACTCTCCTTTTAGGCACCGGTATCCGTGTCAGTGAATGTGTGGGCTTGGATTTAAACGATGTGGATTTTAATAATGACGGAATTAAAATCAGGCGTAAAGGCGGATATGAAGCTATTATCTATTTCGGTGAGGAAGTACGGGAGGCATTAGAAAATTATTTATTGGAGAGGGAAGCTATTATCCCGACAAGCGGCAGTGAAGACGCTTTATTCTTATCCATTCAGAAAAAGAGAATCGGTGTAAAAGCATTGGAGAATCTGGTGAAAAAATATGCCGGGTTGGTTACCAGATTGAAAAAAATTACCCCTCATAAATTAAGAAGTACATATGGTACAAGTCTTTACCGTGAAACCGGTGATATCTATCTGGTAGCCGATGTTCTTGGTCACAAAGATGTAAATACTACCAAAAAACATTACGCTGCCATTGAAGATTCTAGGCGTCGGAGTGCTGCAAATAAGGTCAGACTCCGGGAAAAGTAACAAAAGATAAAGAATTACTTGACTTTTTATATCCCATAAATAAAATCCTCTCGGATTAACGTTGTTTCGTCCGGGGGGATATTTTTTTTGTTTTTTTCGATGTATCGATGTGCAAAAGAATAATAGAGAAAACGACAGGAAGCTTATTTAAATTCCTGTCGTTTTTTATTGAATTAGAAATTGCGTACTATTGATAAAAAACCCACAGGGGATGCGCCTGACGCTTGTAATAAGGTATTTGTCAGCACGGAGATCGCAATTCAAGCTCTTTCTTATTATTTTGAAACCCTCAACCTTGGCGACCTTGTTAGATTCTGGTAAGCCAAGCCTCTTTTTTATTTACAAAATGGGATTAATAGAGATAAAAAGAAACATTTTTCGACAATCGTTAATATAATATAGTAAGTGATTTGATATCACTTTAAATTTTATTTAAAGAATTATTTACCATATAATTCAGGAAAGGAAAATTGCAATGCGTAAATTATCAGATGTTCTTTTGCAAAGGAAAAAAATTCGATTAACACCTTTTAGAGTAAAAGAAATTATAGAAGATATAAGTGAAATTCCACAGGGGGTTCAAATGATACAGGCCCCGGCACTTTGGGAAAAAAGCAATAAAGGCGAGGGTGTAGTAATCGCTGTAATCGATACGGGCTGTCAGACAGATCACCCGGATTTAAAGGATCGGATCATCGGCGGCAGGAATTTTACCGATAAAGGAGAGCCGGATAATTTTTCCGACGATAACGGGCATGGGACACATGTAGCCGGGACTATCGCAGCAACAGAAAATAATTCCGGAGTTATGGGTGTTGCACCATTGGCAAAGCTTTTAATTTTAAAGGTGCTTGATAAATACGGCAGCGGTAATTATCAAAATATTATAGATGCCATTAATTATGCAATAAAATGGCGTGGACCAAATAAAGAAAAAGTCAGAATTATTTCCATGTCATTAGGAGGAAGTACCGATGTATCGAAATTACACGATGCAGTAATAAAAGGAGTTAAGAATAATATAATTGTAGTCTGTGCTTCCGGAAATAACGGGGACAATAATTCTAAAACGGATGAATTAAGTTATCCGGCCGCTTATAATGAAGCTGTTTCCGTAGGTGCAATTGATTTCTTAAAAAGAATCACTAAATACAGTAATTCCAACAACAATGTGGATCTGGTTGCTCCTGGCGATGAAATTATTTCAACTTATCTTGATGGCAAATATGCAAAACTTAGTGGAACTTCTATGTCAACACCTCATGTTTCAGGTGCTATAGCATTAATTATTAATATGTGTGAAGCTGAATTTGGCAGAACCCTGATGGAAAGTGAAATCTATGCCCAGTTAATTAGACGGACCACTTCTTTGGACTTGGACAAACGAAGTGAAGGCAATGGAATGTTAGACTTAAGTAGAATATAATTATTTTAAAATCAATTTAACCTTCTGAAATACCACAGAGGATGTCTCAAAATATTAATTAAAATATCAAGGATGAGACATCCCCTTATGGTAAGAAATGTTCCTAGAGCGTGTTTGAAAAATTATTGCACCGTTTACACGCCCAAAATCGCTCCTAGCCTCCCACAAATTGGAGCATCCAGCCCGGTACAAGCATTTTTCAAACACACTCTAGGAATTTTAAGCCAAACTTTAATTTTCTCTGCGGAATACACATTCAAAAGCCTCTGCATAAACCATTCCTGCCTGGCTGCCACGGTATAAGGACAACCCCTTTATTGCTTCCCCGCTTCTGGGATGCGGGTAATCTTGTATCCCATCCTTATATTTTGACAGGGCTTCTATTTTTTTATTGATACTTTCGTCTCCCACCTCCACAAAAGTATTAGGATTAAATTGGTTTATTGCTCTATTTAGATTCCAATTTGTTGAGGAGGGAACTTCCATAAATAGAAGTTCTTTGATAGGTGTTATGTCATTCTTCTGTTGAAATAATCTCACAGCCGCCTGACAGGCCAGTGATGTATGTAAATGATCATTATTTAAATCAGATGGATGGTGAGTGATTATAACTTCTGCTTTTGTTATGGCAATTGCATTTTCTATCACCTTAACAAGTTTTAAATGAGGGACTGTATTAAATTCTATATTAGGAAAGTCTCCGATTATAACTTTTTTAATTCCTAGTATTTTGGAGGAATTTATGATGTTTTCTTTTAACTCTTTTACTTGGAAGTATTTTCCTCTTGTTCTTAATATACCGGATAAGATACAGACAATCACTATGTGACCTTCTTTAGCAAATTTATATAGGGTTGCACCTGCCCCTAGAATTTCATCATCCGGATGAGCAACAACTACTAAATAGATCATACTTAAATCTTCCGCTGCCTTTTCCTTTTAATAAATATCTTATGAATGAACGTTGTAATAAGTTCCTCTCTTTTCAGAATTTTACTTCAGCAAAGATTAGGCATGTCTAAGTTATATCAAATTTAATATCAGAGGTATCATAGGATTCTCATACAGTCAGTAAAAGTTTTACGGATTTGCACTTAGTTATTCTCATCATAATATAAATTTTTCGTCGTATAAGCCGTATAATAGGGAACAATGATATAATTCCCTTCATGAATGACATCCGAGGTCAAACCGTTGCTATACATTATCTCTTCGATATAAGAATTCATATTACCGCATTCCTCCGTAAAATATTGGCTTGCAATACTCCACAGGGAATCACCTTTTTCTATTTTAACACTGGTTACTGACTTTTCACAGGCAACGGTTCTTTGTGCCGTAACTTCAGTTGAAATAATACTTAAGGAAAGTACTATGCTGCTTGCTATTATAAGCCAGATAAAAATCATAAAGCGGTTTCTTACAACAAATGTAACTTGTTTTGTATAAATAGGATTTCTTCTTATACCATAATAATGTCTGTGATCCATAAAAATACCTCCTTAGATATCTGATATCGAACGTATGATACGAACAAACGTTTGATTTAACTTAATTATACAAAGCAAACATCTGTTTGTCAATACCAAATCCGGAAAAATTTATGAATTAGCGAACATAAGTTTTGCATTCCGTAAAAATCTATGTTATAATGAATTAAATGAATGAGATAAAAGAATAAGATTAAAGCATGAATTCTTTCTATCAGAATTACGATATCCTTATATCACTTATAATATAATTAGGAGGTTACAATATGAGTTATGGTAAAATAAGTGCAAAACAAAGAGAAATCTTAGAATATTTAAAATCGCAGATTATTAATAGAGGTTATCCGCCTGCTGTTAGAGAAATATGCGAAGCGGTAAAATTAAAGTCCACTTCTTCCGTACATTCCCATCTCGAAACGCTTGAAAAAAACGGTTATATCAGGCGTGACCCATCCAAACCCCGTGCAATTGAAATAATTGACGACGAATTTAATCTGACCAGAAGGGAAGTGGTGAATGTACCTATTGTAGGAACTATTACAGCAGGACAGCCGGTTTTGGCGGTGGAAAATCTGGAAGGCTATTTTCCCATTCCCTCGGAATACATGCCGAAGGAGGAGACCTTTATGCTTAAGGTAAAGGGAGAAAGTATGATTAATGCCGGAATTTTAGACGGAGATAAAATTCTTGTTAAAAGACAGCCAGCTGCCGCTAACGGAGAAATTGTAGTTGCACTTATTGATGATTCGGTTACCGTTAAAACTTTTTATAAAGAAAATGGGTATTTTCGATTACAACCCGAAAACGATACAATGGAACCAATTATAGTTACGGAATTAAATATACTGGGCAAAGTGATTGGATTATTCCGGATTTTTCAATAATCCCATATACTACATATTCCCCTCTTCTTCTAAAAGAAAGAGGGGAAAAATTACGCTTCTCTCTAAAAAATCCGTTTTTTCAAAATTATATACAGTAAGCTATAAGCTACATATACGGTAAGTTACGGATATTCCATATCATTTATTTTCTTATGCCTTAAGCTGTTCTTTGCCAATAATTTTACCGTCCCTCCAGATTCTTTCCAAATCATAAAATAAACGGTCTTCCTTTGAAAATATGTGGACGACAACGTCACCATAATCCAACAAAATCCAGCTTGCCGAACGAACGCCTTCTATCCTTTTGGGTTCGTATCCATGCTTTGCCAATACCTGTTCAACATTATCGACAAGTGCCTGAACCTGTGAAGAGTTGGTGCCGTTGGCAATAATAAAATAATCTGCAATAATGGTAATATCCCCGATTTCTATCACTTTAATATCTTCGGCTTTTTTTTCGTCTAAGGCCATATAAGTAATTCTTGCTATCTCTTTTGAAATATTATTCATCCGAATCTCCTTTCAGATATTTATATCAATTTATATTAACAAAAAGCTGGCGTTTGGCCGCATCGCGACATAATACCTTACAAGCGTCATGCGCACCCCGGAAGGGTTTTTAAAAATTAGAATTTACCTTATAATAATCATATGCTTCAACCGTTAATTTATCTATTTCCTTACCTTTCTTTTTTAAATAAAGCAAAGAATTTTCAAGTATTTCTAAAACAGCCTTATCCAAATCCATAAAAGCTAAACGGCGTATGGAATTTAGCTCGGGAATCCGTTTGCATGTACGGTTGGGTTCTATATAATCGGCTACAAATATAATCTTTTCCAGTAATGCCATATCAGGCTTGCCTGTGGTGTGCCAGTTAATTGCAGAAAGGATTTCAGGATCAGTTACCCCGTATTTATACTCTGAATAATACGCCCCCAGCTTTCCATGAAGCAGAAACCCATTCCGGTTTTCAACGTCTGAAACAGGAAGTTTATATTTTTTGCATTCGGCTATTAATTCCTCGTCTTCCATATCCTTTGCACAGTCATGTAACAGTCCGGCCAAGTTGGCTTTATCCATATCGTATCCGTACCGAATTGCCAGAGCCAAGCTCATTCCCTGAACACCCAGGGAATGATAAAATCTTTTTTCCGTCATTATTTTAGACAGTTTTTTCTGTAAAGTAAATATATCGTATTCCATGATTTCCTCCCAAATCATCTGCCGTATTTAATAAAACATACCAGCTGCTGGGTGGAATGGGTACACCCGTTGGCAGCTCGACGTGAATCGGCCAAATGCATCATTCTGCCCCGATTCATATAACATTAACGTTTGTCTTAGTCAGGTGTTGTCGCTTTTCCATACAATACATGCTCCCTGATATATTGAACTACTGGATCGGGAATATAATACCGTATTGTTTTACCGTTTTCCAGCTTTTGTCGCAGCATTTTAGAGGAAATATCCATATTAGGAGTACAAAGCAAATAAATCCGGGCCTTAAACAAATTGGCTAAATGGTTTATCTGAGCGGTTATTTCCTCCATAGTTGCGCAATCTCTTACAGCAGCTACGATATTGGCTAATTGGAATATTAGCTGTGGATTCCACCAGTCCTCAATCTGGAACAGGGAATCCGCCCCCATAATAAAATAAAATTCATCCTGGGGATAATTTTTATTCAACTCTTCTAAGGTATCAGCCGTATAAGTTATGCCTTCCCGTTCCAGTTCCAAATAAGATAATTCAAAATGGGGGTTATCCTGGATTGCAAGCTTAATCATCCGGGCCCTGTGTTCATCACTTTCAATGTTTTCCTGGAGTTTATGCGGCGGTTTTTTGGAGGGCATAAAAAGTACCTTGTCCAGTTTTAATTCTTCATAAGCACTTTCAGCCAATATCAAATGGGCAAAATGAATCGGATTGAAGGTTCCGCCCATTATCCCTATTCTACTCATTAAGGCCATATCCTTTCGTACATATTATTCCATTACCTGTTAATCCATTACTCACCTGATTAACGTATATACAATGGTGGTTTTTTGCATATTATCGCTACCCGTTAATTCATTTTCTAAAATTCTTTATTCTAAAGCTTATTTTTGGAACTTATTTTCTAAAATCAATTCTTTACCTGTTTATTTCTCTTTTGGAAGTTCAATTTTCTTTTTATCTTTGGATTCCCGATATAAAACTATTTTTTTGCCAATGACCTGCACTATCTCGGAATGGGTTCTTTCAGCTATAATCCGTGCAAGCTCGCCAGGATCATCCAGACAATTCTTTAATATATTTATTTTAATCAGTTCCCTTGCCATAAGGGCTTCATCCAGCCCCTTGGTAATCTCCGGGGTTAAACTGGATTTACCAACCTGGTATATAGGGTCAATATTCATAGCCAATCCCTTTAAATAAGCTCTTTGCTTACTTGTCATCTCATATTCTCCTATCAAATTATTACTTATAATAATCAAAATGAAGCCCATACATTCTTACTGTGTCCCCTTCCTGTATGTTCATGGCTTCCAGTTCATCCAGAATACCGTTTTCTTTTAAAAAACGCTGGAAAAATTCAAAACCTTTTTCAGAATCCAAATTGGTATAGCCAAGCATCCGCTCAATTCTGGGACCTTCTACGGCAAATAAATGTTCCTCCTCCTGTTCCACAGTATAAGGTTCATTGGATAAATTAATATCCTCAGGAAAGAATTCCCGTTCAAATATAACGGGTGCCGTATCTATGGTATCCAGTAATTCCTTGACATAATAAAGAAGCTCCTTGACACCTTTTCCACTTACCGCAGAGATAGGAAATACTTTAATGCCCTTTGGTTCAAATTCCTCTTTTAATTTATTTACGGCCTGCTCTTCTTCCTCACCGTACAGAACATCCAGTTTATTAGCGGCTATAACTTGGGGCCTGTGGGCCAGATCTTCATTATAAGCTGCCAATTCCCCATTGATGGTGTTAATGTCCTCTATCGGGTCTCTTCCTTCCGTAGAAGCTGCGTCAACCATATGGATAATTACTTTAGTCCGTTCAATATGTTTTAAAAATTCATGACCCAAGCCGATACCTTCCGAAGCTCCTTCAATCAGTCCCGGAATATCCGCTATTACAAAACCGTTACTGCCGTCTAAGTCTACCACTCCCAAATTAGGATTAAGGGTGGTAAAGTGATAATTTGCAATTTTAGGTCTTGCATTGGTCACCCTGGATAAAAGAGTCGATTTTCCTACATTGGGAAATCCGACCAATCCAACGTCGGCAATTACCTTTAACTCCAGCGTTACATTTAATTCCCTGCCGGGTTGTCCGGGCTGGGCATATTTGGGCGCCTGCATGGTAGGTGTTGCGTAATGCTGATTGCCTTTTCCACCCCTGCCGCCTTTTAAAATCACTTCTCTCCGGTTATTATGGGACATATCGGTAATTACTTTTTCTGTCTCCGTATCTTTAATTACGGTGCCTTCCGGGACCTTGAGGATTAAATCACCGCCGTCTTTTCCGTGGCAGCGTTTTTTTCCGCCGTTTTCACCGTCTTCGGCACAAAATTTTTTAACGAAACGAAAGTCTGATAAAGTATTTAACCCTTCATCCACTTCAAAAATTAAATCTCCTCCTTTACCTCCGTCGCCGCCGTCCGGACCGCCGGCGGGAACGTATAATTCTCTTCGGAAGCTTACATGTCCGTCACCGCCTTTTCCGGATCGTATATATATTTTAGCACTATCTGCAAACACTGCCTATCACCTCTTTTTCAATGTTTTTATTATAATCGGAATTAGGAAAAATTACAAGAAGATACTTTACCGCTGTTCTTCAACCCGTCTTTCGTTATTAATATAACAATAAAATAAACCCCATATTCATGATTTAATCAAGAATTTGGGGTTCACAATTATCTCATATTATTTAGATTCTACCGGGTAAACAGAAGCTTGTTTCCTGTCTCTGCCTTTTCTTTCGAATCGAACAACACCGTCTACTAATGCGAACAATGTGTCATCTCCACCGCGTCCGACATTATTGCCCGGATGAATTTTAGTCCCGCGTTGCCTGTAAAGTATATTACCCGCTAAAACAAATTGTCCGTCGGCTCTTTTCGAACCTAATCTCTTGGATTCGGAATCCCTGCCGTTCTTCGTAGAACCAACACCCTTTTTATGAGCGAAAAATTGAAGGTTCATCTTTAACATAACCTACACCTCCTTGAATGAATGACCGCAGAAATTAGAACCAGTTCCGCTAAATCAATTTAATATATTCCTGACCGTAATCCTCCCTTATCCCTTGCAGGCCAAGGAATAAAGAGTTCAATAACAAACTTGACTTGTCACTAAGCTTTGAAATAATCCTGAAATCTATCTCACCTTTTTTTTCATCTTTCATTAAATCAAAGATATCTGATGTAAAACGCTCTATAGAGTTCACGGTATTAATTACCAGCACTGATACGGCAGCACATACAATATCCTGTCCGTTATCTGCAAAACCGGCATGTCCTAAGCACCGAAACCCGGTAATTTTACCTTCCGCATTCTTATAAAAGGATACTTTTATCATATCACACTTACCTGCATGGTATTTATTATGCGTTGATTTTTTCAATCTTAACCTTGGTATATGGTTGTCTGTGACCGTTCTTCTTGTGGTATCCGGTTTTCCTCTTGTATCTGTATACGATAACTTTTTTGTTTTTACCTTCTTCAACAACGGTTGCTGTAACGGTTGCATCTGCTACGGTGGGATTTCCTACCAATAAGCCATCCTTGTTTACCGCAAGGACCTGATCAAATGAAACAGTTGAACCAGCTTCCACACCAAGCTTTTCCACTTTAATGATATCGCCTTCGGCTACTTTATACTGTTTACCACCTGTTGCTATAATTGCGTACATATGGCACCTCCTATTATCATTACTCGCCAACTATGGTATTCTGCTGTTATAATAAACACAGAATTTCAGAACCTCGTTGTGCGGCACACTAAAAAATGATAGCATATCCGGTACAATTTGTCAATGGTATTGGCAATAAAAATCACGACATACGCATGAAGGAAGATTGTGCAAATTTTCCGGGCAGTTTCCGGAAGTAGTCGTTCGATTTTGCAGGGAAAGAACCCCTTTCCAATGCAAAAGTATTCCAACTATATCTGGAAGCCACCTTAGCTTTTAGAATTATTTTACTTCATGTGTTTGTCCTGTAATAAAAATATAAACCATAACAAAGCTTTCGATTTTTAGTTGATATAATTATACCGCTGTATTATAATAATTCAATAAAAATAAATAAATTAAAATATTTATTGGATGATATATAAAAAGTCATGTTATGATTAGAGATTCAAAAGTACTTTATACCTATTTTTCAAAATAGAAAGGGTGTTATTTTCAATGAGTGAGTCGACCATACAATTATATAATCAGGATAGTCATAGGAAAACCTTTGAGGCTGTTGTTTTAACCTGTGTAGAGCAGATAAGAGAAAATTCGGATGCCAATCCCCGTTATGTCGTTACTTTAGATGCGACAGCCTTTTTTCCGGAGGGAGGAGGACAGCCCTCGGATACGGGGACTATAAATGGCATAGCCGTTTTCAATGTCCGGGAGGACGACGGCATTATCTTTCATACCCTGGCCGCTCCCCTTACCGTTGGGGAAACCGTTACAGGAAAAATCGACTGGGCAAGGCGTTTTGACCTTATGCAGCATCACACGGCGGAACATATTATCTCCGGCCTGGTCCACAAATATTTCGGATATGATAATGTGGGATTTCATATGGGAAGTGAAGCAATTAACATAGATTTTAACGGGAATTTAACGGAAGCCGATATCCGCAGAGTCGAATTTGACGCCAATGGTGCGGTGTATGAAAATATTCCCATAGAAATAAGCTATCCGAATCCTGAAGAGCTAAAATCTTTAAATTACAGAAGTAAAAAAGAATTGTCTGGAAATATCCGTATTGTAACGATTCCGGGTTATGATACCTGCGCCTGCTGTGCACCCCATGTGGCACTTACAGGGGAAATAGGCGGAATTAAAATTAACTCCTGCCAAAAATATAAAAGCGGCGTCAGAGTCAGCATGCTTTGCGGAACTCGGGCATTACAGGACTATAACATAAAGGAAAAAAGCGTTGCGGATATATCCGTTTTATTATCGGCAAAACCCCAGGAAGTACAGGAAACGGTAAAGAACTTAAAAAATGAGAACCTCTCCTTAAAAGGCCGGTTATCAAATTTACAGAATCAAATATTAAATTATAAGGCGGCGGCCGTTCCGGAAGGTACAAATTCCATCTGCATTTTTGACAATGATATAACCGCTAATTTCTTAAGGCCTTACGCCAATCTTCTTATGGAACGCTGCAGCGGCATTTGTGCGGTTTTCACCTCAACGGATGACAGAGAATATAAATATATACTTGCTGGTAAAAGTACAGACGTGCGTCCTCTTGGTAAAAGCCTGAATGAAGCCTTCCAAGGCAAAGGAGGCGGTTCCAGGGAAATGGTCCAGGGTTCCCTGACCGGGGACAGGCGGTTGATAGATAAATTTATGGCGGATCTGACTGTTTAATTTTTATTAATGATAAAGAATTGTTTTTCCATTTATAATTTAATGGAGCTGTTGCAAAATTTTGTGTAGGTAATAAGTTTTACGAATTCTGCAACAGCTCCGTTTTGTACTGCTTTATCCTTCTATTCTTTTCATTCTCTTTACCAGGGACACAAATTCATCTTTATATTCATCGGAGGAAACATCAAGCCCGCTTAATGTTTCCAAAATTTTATCATAGGAGGAGGTTCCCTTCCATTTACTGTCTCTTAACAGCATGCCAAAGGAGGCTACGGAACTTGCCAAGGCAAGATTATCAGGCATTATCCTGGTATATATGTCCTCGTCCACCGGCACGGACAGGAGTCTGCTTTTATTTTCATCCGGCTCTTTATATCTGATATTAATAGTCAGCCATTCCTTACTGTCCGAAGCATTGGATAATTGCTCTTTTGACTGGTATTTTAAATCGGTTTCCGGTATTTCCTGCTTGGAATCGGCCGTAAGGAGTTCATACAATGCCGTTACCCTGTGCCCTGCTCCGATTTCGCCGGCATCTTTGGCATCGTCGTCAAAATCATTAGTATTCAGCATCCGGTTTTCATATCCGATTAAACGGTATCCTTTGATTTTCGCAGGATTAAATTCCACCTGAAGCTTAACATCCTTTGCCACGGTAAATAAGGTGCCGCCCATTTCCTCCACCAGAACTTTTTTGGCTTCCAACAGGGAGTCAATATAAGAATAGTTGCCGTTGCCGTTATCAGCTAACGTTTCCATCTTATTATCCTTAATATTATCTGTTCCAAAACCAAGGACGGATAAAAATACACCCTTTTCCCTTTTCTCTTCTATTAACCTGGTCAGGGCGCCTTCACTGGTGATTCCTACATTCAGATCGCCGTCCGTCGCTAAAATGACACGGTTATTACCGTCTTCTATATAATATTCTTCCGCTAATTCGTAAGCCTTTTCAATTCCTGCGGAACCGGCTGTGCTGCCGCCGGCGGTTAATTCCTCAATAGCAGAGGTTATTTTCATGGTTTCATTTCCCTTGGCGCCTTCCAAAACCACCTTTTCCTCTCCGGCGTAAGTTACAACGGATATTCTGTCCTCCTCATTGAGATTTTCCGTCAACATGACAAAGGCCTCCTGCATAAGGGGCAGCTTATCCTCTTCATTCATGGAGCCGGATACATCCAATAAAAATACAATATTGGAACTGGGGCGCTCCTTTAAATCTATATCCTCCGCCTGAAGTCCGATTAACAATAATTTAGCATTTTCATTCCAGGGACAATCGGAAAGCTCTGTATTTACGGAAAAGGGAATACCGGAATCCGGTTTTTCATAGTCATATTTAAAATAATTAATCATTTCTTCCAGTCTTACTGCATCCGGTTCCACCGTCTGGTCTTGATTAATCATTCTTCGGATATTGCTGTAGGACGCAGTATCCACATCAATGGAAAAAGTGGATAAAGGGTTACTATTTACTGATACAAAGTCATTCTCAACAATTGTATTATATTCTTCCACATTAAAATTTTCTGTACCATACTCATTCTCTTCCGTCCTTGACGTCCCATAAGCTTTTTTCAGGGATGCTGAGTCTTCTGCTGCTTGGGCCAGATTGGGCACACCGTCCGCCTTATAATCCCCTTCGGAATAATATTCCTCATTCCCTGTTCCTGCACTACCCCCTTCCCCATTAACCGAAGCGTTACTTTGGGCATTGCCTGTAATGTCATCGGATTTTTCATCCGCTTTTTTAACGGAGCATCCTGTTACACCAAGTGTCAAAAGTACTATTATTAAAAACAGGTTGATACAAAAATTAATCTTCTTTTTCATGGAAAATCTCCTCCTATAAAAATTATTCGTACTAATACCAATTAGACGAAATAAATAAGGGGAAAGTTCCATGTTCTTTCCTTAATCTGTTAAATCGTAGATCTGAGCGCTCACATACTGAATTAATTGTTCCGGATTCATAATGATCTGGCAGCCTCTGATACCTGCGCTTACTGCTATTTCGTAAAACAGTATTGCCGTTTCATCAATATAGGTAGGAAATTTCTTTTTCATCCCTATGGGAGAACAGCCTCCTCTTATATATCCGGTAAGCCCTAATAAGTCTTTTACATGAACCATTTCAATCTTTTTATCGCCTACGGCTGCTGCTGCTTTTTTCAGCTGCAGCTCCGAATTTACCGGTATACAGAATACAAGGATACCCTTCTTTTCTCCTTTGGCAACTAAAGTTTTAAAAACCTGTTCCGCCGGATAACCGATCTGTATTGCTGCATGCTTTCCGGAAAGATCGGATTCATCCACCTCATATTCCTTTGTTTTATAATTAATTTTTGCCTGATTAAGCAAACGCATTGCATTTGTTTTTATCATATTGTATCACCTCCTTATATATTTTAAAATTGCTCATAAAGGGGTTTTCGTACCTTCTTTCTGGTCACTTCCACCAGATTCAGGGCAGTCATATCAACTAACGTGGTTTTAACAGGGTCCTTTCGGAACAAGTCCTCTAATTCCTTCATTAAGCGGTCCTTATATTCCCGTTCATCCATGTCTATAAAATCTATGATTATAATTCCGGAGAGGTTTCGCAGCCGGATCTGTTTTGCAATCTCAACGGCAGCTTCCATATTTATTTTAAAAAAGGTATCCTGTGCCTTTTTCTTACCGCTTATTGCCTTGCCGGTATTGACATCAACCACGGTTAACGCTTCCGTAGGCTGAATGACTATGGTTCCTCCGGATTTGAGCCAGACTTTATCCCGCAGTGCATTTTCCAATTTTGTTCTGATACTGTAAAGATTACTCAGGGTTATTAATTTATCTTCATAAAATTTAAGTTTGGGCAGGTCTTCTTTTTGAAAATTTTCCAAATAAAGGCGGATCTGCTCATGAATTTCCCGGTCGTCCGTCAGAATTTCATCGATTTTGTCGGCAAAACCGTCCCGGATATCACATATAAATCCGGGCGGTGTCTCATAGACCAGGGAGAAGGGAGTTTTATGAATTCCGTATTCTTTTATATCTTCGTATTGCTTTATAAGAAATTCCGCTTCTTCCAGTATCCGTTCCGGTGACATATGAATTGCATTGGTTCTTACGATAAAACCACAGGAATCCTGTTTGAAGTCCTTCATAATTTCTTTCAGACGTTTCCGTTCCGCTTCGTCCATAATTTTGGTCGATACACCCAAAGTGGATTTCCCGTGAATCAGAACAATATATTTTCCCGTGAAGTTTAAGTTAGTCGTTGCCGAGGGAGCCTTGGTTTTCACATCTTCTTTGGATATCTGCACTAATATTTCATCCCCGATTACAATCCGGTCGTTTTTTTTCGGATTAACGTAAATGGGATTTGGATTCTCCTCCAGGGCTAAGTAGCACATTTTACCATGGGATATTTCTACAAAGGCAGCATTTATATTTTTTACGATATTTTTCACTTTTCCTATATAGATATTTCCCAGTATACTTTGCTTAGCCGTCTTATCCAGATTGACCTGAAGCATCTCGTTGCCTTCATATATGGCTGAAACAATTTGGTTATCCAGTTTAGTAATGATTCGTTTATGATTCATGGTTACTCCCGTCGTATTTCTTTTATTTTGATTCTTTCCTCTAGAACGTGTTTGAAAAATGCTTGTGCCGGGTCGGGTATTCCACTTTGTGGGAGGTAAGAAGCGATTTTGGGAGCGTAGTGGGGGCTACGTTTCCAAAATTGTGACGCAGCATACCGCAAAGCGGGGCGGTCAAAACGGTGCAATGATTTTTCAAACACGCACTAGTATACCTTTGCAAAGGAATCCGCGTGTTCCAGCGGGATAAGTTTTCTGTTGATCCCGTCTCCTAAGTCCGCATAGATTTCAAGCCGGTGCACCTGATAAGCAAACTTCTCAAACTCAGCCCCTGCATACCTGCAGAAAGCCTCCATGACCAATTCCGGTTTGAGATTATTCACACTTCCTGCTGCCAGCCGTATATATACCTTAGTCTCGTTGGCATAAGTATCGGCAACGGAATCTTTAATTCTGGCCGTAAGGGGTGTTCCCATATTCTCCTGAAATTTTTCCCTGTCAAAAGAAATATGATAAATCATAGATTTAATATTCACATCATTTTCGCTCTTTTTTGTCTTCTTAGTAATAATGATATTTTCCTGGTTATAAAAATCCGTAAATTTCTGCTCAAATACTGATTTATCCATAAAATCATAGCCGTCTTTTACCGATACCAGATAATCCGCCCCGGCAACAATGGACATGGCATTCTTGCTATTATCTGGTAATACCTTAAAACCCACAACCCGGATATATTCACTCATAACTGCATTAATTCTTGGAATCATGATTTCAGGGGCATCACAGGTGTTCATGGAAACGTCCAGATATTCCCCGTCACTGGTTAATCCCACCCCTAAAGGAGCCGCAAAAGACATTAACTGATGGGGGCTGAAGCCCTGGGAATATTCCACGTCTAATTCTGCCCGGCGGAAAGCTTTTTGAAAATATCTCATGACATCCAGGTGACCGACGAACTTTAAAGGACCTGATTTAGTGAATTTTATACGAATTTTCATTACGAAGTTACCTCCTGTCCCTTCTTTACATAACATATACCACAGTTAAATACCTTAGCACCGCAGTCCGCACATGCCATTTTGCAGTTGGGCGTCACCTTTCCTTGGATTCCTTTGTTATATTCTCTCCATAGGAATTCTTTTGTAACACCGGCGTCAATAAAATCCCAGGGCAGTATTTCCTCTTCATCTCTTTCTCTGCTGGTATAAAATGCAATATCAATGCCGTTATCTTTAAAGGCTTTCATCCAGGCTTCGTATTTGAAATATTCTGACCAGGAATCAAAGAGGCACCCTGCCTTATAGGCGTCATAGATTACTTTTCCAAGTCTTCTGTCCCCTCTTGCAAAAACTCCTTCCAATATGCTGACTTCTGCTTCATGCCAATTGTATTTAATACTTTTCCGGTTCAGCTGATCATTGATTTTTCCCCGTAAAAACCGTTGTTTCTCAATGTATTCCTCCGGGGTATCCATTCTCGCCCATTGAAATGGGGTAAAGGGCTTGGGAACAAAATATGAGGTGCTTGTTACAATACTTACCTTGCCGTTTCTCTTAATTTTCGGAATGGCATAATATTCCCTTGCAATCTTGTCGGATAGGACTGCAATGCCTTCGATATCCTCCTCCATTTCCGTTGGCAGGCCCAGCATAAAATATAATTTTACCCGGTTCCAGCCGCTGTTAAAAGCATCCCTTGCACCGGTTAATATGCTTTCCTGTGTCAACCCCTTATTGATTACGTCCCGAAGTCTTTGGGAACCGGCTTCCGGAGCAAAGGTTAAACTGCTTTTTCTCACATCCTGGACCTTGCTCATTACATCCAGTGCAAAAGCATCAATCCTAAGGGAAGGCAGGGATATATTAACCCCCTTGGAACTGAATTTCTCAATTAAATAATATACTAACTCCTGCAAGGCGGAATAATCACTGGAGCTTAAAGAGCTAAGGGATATTTCCTCATGTCCGGTGGCTTTTAGCATCTGGCAGGCATAATCCTTTAGAAACGCTAGATCCCGTTCGCGGACGGGACGGTAAATCATTCCTGCCTGGCAGAAACGGCAGCCACGGATACAGCCCCTTTGAATCTCTAAAACCACCCTGTCCTGGATTGCCTTAATATAAGGCAGCAACGGCTTTTTCGGATAAAAGGTATCGCTTAGGTTCATTTCAACTTGTTTACGTATTTTATCCTTAGCTTGTCCGTTATTTTTATAAAAAGCTTTAATAGTATTATCTTCCTTATATTCCACTTCGTAAAAAGACGGCACGTAAAGTCCTTCGATTCTGGCCAACATTTCTAAATAGTCTCTCCGGCTGCCGCCCTTATTTTTATTTTCCTTATAAGCGTCTAAAACCTGGTCATAAACGGTCTCCCCTTCCCCGATATAAAAGAAGTCGAAAAAATCGGCAATGGGTTCCGGATTATAGACACAGGGACCGCCGCCTATTACAATCGGGTCATTTTCAGTCCTGTTCCTGGCCAAAACAGGTATATGGGATAAATCCAGTATTTGCAGAATATTGGTGTAGCACATCTCATACTGAAGGGTAACGCCTAAAAAATCAAAGTCTTTAATCGGATCCTGGGATTCCAAAGCAAATAAAGGAATGTTTTTTTCTCTCAATATTTTATCTAAATCAACCCAAGGTGAATAGACCCTTTCACAATAGGTATCCTCCCTGCGGTTAA
This sequence comes from Clostridiales bacterium, assembly GCA_015655075.1. Taxonomy (GTDB): domain Bacteria; phylum Bacillota; class Clostridia; order Lachnospirales; family Lachnospiraceae; genus Anaerocolumna. Next base: position 74,759 of record JAATFT010000007.1, read on the forward strand.
ACATATCATACAATATCTGAATTCCAAGATGGGACATACCGATTTCATACACATCGGGAAAACACATACAAAAACGTATCTCTATTTTATCCAAATCTTTTTTTACCATGTTAATCTCATTGCCGACGTATCTGGCCGGTTTCTCTATGGTTAATAAGATTTCATCCGACAGTGCTAATTTCTTCATTTCGTTTTCTCCATTTCATTTCTTTAGAAAAAACACACGGAACATGCTTTTTTTCTATAATATAAATTATCGGAAGCTGTTTTTTAAGCTTCCGATAAAAGTATGTAAATCAATGTGTTTATCATAAAATCATATAAATTAAGATTACAAATAATTTAACAAATAAATCATCTTATGAAAGCATCCGTTAATATCAGTTCCTATTATAACTTATAATAGATTAAAATACAATTATCTATTCTTCTGATTTTGCAAACTCTTCAAATAATGAAACAAAAAAATTCTCAGCATCCTCTATACTCTGTTTGGAGGAAACCAAATCCTGTATGTATTTACTGTTAAAGGAATTAATTTTAACATCGAATTTATCAATTAAAAAAACAGCCAAAAACAATACGAATGCACATATAATACGAATCAATAAGGGCTTTAAATTTACAGATGACAAGTTTAATCGGGTTTTCATGTCAGTCTGATCCCAGGTTTTTGGTTTTTCTGTTTTGATATTTCCTTTGCTTTTATTTATACCATGGTTTTTTAAATTGCCGCCGTTATAGCTTAAATTTTTTTTGCAACTCTCCCTTGCAAGCCTTATATATTCTTCCCTGGATAGAGCATGCATTTGCTCTAGTTTATCCATATTTATCCTCCTATCTATGATTAATGTTAAGATGCCTGACAGGCAGGCGGTATTGTTTTAAGTACTTTGTTTCTTATTTAAAATATATTCGGTACTTGTTCAAATATATTCCAGTTCATTTCGAATATTAACAGATAGCTTCTTGATATATTGTTCCAATTCTGCTATAGTAAATAGGTCAAAAAATACTGATAGCAGAGTAGGATTTTGTGCGTTAAGTGTCACCGGAACAGGGAGTTGTCCGATGAACGAAAAGTCATCTTGCGGTACAAAATTCGCATCCCGCTGCTACACGACAGGAATTTACCTTCTCGTAGTAGCATTATTTTGGGACGACATAGAAAACGAAAAGGAGGTAAAAATGCAAAAATTTATTGATTCGTTAAAAGATTCTGCACAGGAATTAAAAAAATTACATTCTTTGTCCGTAATGTCCATGCTTACGGCAATGCAGACAGTCTTAGGACTGTTTACCATTATGATTGGGGAATTCATAAAAATCGGCTTTTCCTTTCTTACGTTAGCTTTGGCCGGTATGCTTTATGGTCCTGTTGCCGCCGGTATTTTAGGGGGGCTGGGTGATATTTTAAATTATCTGATAAAACCGGCCGGTCCCTTTTTCCCCGGGTTTACCGTAAGCGCTGTCCTATCCGGATTTATCTACGGCTTTTTTCTTTATAAAAAGCCCGTAAGTATCCGACAAGTTTTTTTTGCCAAGTTAATTATTGTTATATTCGTCGATCTGTTCCTTTCAACCATATGGCTGTCCCTGTTATGGGGCAAGGTATATTGGGTTCTGCTGCCCATGCGTGCGTTAAAGGCAGTCATCATGCTCCCTATTGAAACAGGAATTCTTTATATCGTTTTAACAAGAATAACCGCCATTTTTCATCTGAAAAATTTTTCACTTGGAAAATGTAAATAACTTAGAATCTGATGTCGGGTAAGGATTCAGCTTATGGGGTATTTTGTTATCCATGGCATAAAATCTTCCCCGGAGGATTTGGCATCTTAAAAATTACCGCCTTAAATAAGGTATTGGTTCTTTGGATACCATTGTTTAACAGGGCTTGAAAAAACGTTGAAAAATGGGAAAATATCATTTATAATAAAAATTAACTTATTGATAGGAGGAATATAAAATGTCAGAGAATGTATATGATATTTTATTGGAACGTGGATTTATTGAGCAGACAACCCACGAACAGGAAATCAAGGAATTATTGGGGAAGGAAAAAGTTACCTTTTATATAGGTTTTGATGCAACCGCCGACAGTTTGACCGCAGGTCATTTTTTAACCGTAATGGCAATGATGCATATGCAGAAAGCAGGCCACAGGCCGATTGCCCTGCTTGGGGGCGGAACAACCATGATTGGTGATCCCAGCGGTAAATCGGATATGAGAACCATTATGACAAAGGAAACCATCCGGCACAATGCGGACCGTTTCCGCAAGCAGCTTTCCAGATTTATCAATTTCAGTAATGACAATGCAATGATAGCCAATAATGCAGACTGGCTGTTAAACTTAAATTATGTGGATTTCTTAAGGGAAGTCGGCGTACATTTTTCCGTTAATAAAATGCTTACGGCCGAATGTTATAAACAAAGGATGGAAAAAGGGCTGACTTTTTTTGAATTTAATTACATGATTATGCAATCCTACGATTTCTTAAAATTAAACCAGCTCTACGGCTGTTGCTTGCAGCTAGGCGGCAATGACCAGTGGTCCAACATTTTAGGCGGTGTTGATTTAATACGTAAAAAGGAACAAAAGCCGGCCTATGGCCTGACCTTTAAATTACTTACCACCAGCGAGGGCGTAAAGATGGGTAAAACCATGAAGGGCGCCGTATGGCTTGATCCGGACAAGACTTCTCCTTATGAATTTTACCAATATTGGAGGAATATTGAAGATATTAAAGTGGAGGAATGCCTCGGCCTTTTAACATTTCTTCCTATGGATGAAGTGAGAAGGCTGGGTACTTTAAAAGATGCCGAAATTAATTATGCCAAAGATGTACTTGCCTTTGAAATCACTAAAATAGTACATGGTGAAGAAGAAGCCGAAAAAGCCATGGAAGCTTCCAAATCCCTGTTTAGCGGCGGTGTAAAATCAGAAGATATTCCTACTACCACTTATCCTGCAGAACAATTTGCTGCCGGAATAGATTTGATTACTTTATTAGTAGACAGCAAATTGGCAGCTTCCCGCTCTGATGCAAGAAGAATCATCAACCAGGGTGGTGTAACCGTAAATGATATTAAGATTACAGAGTTTGATAAAGTATTTACAGACAATGATTTTGACTCGGACGGAGCCCTGCTTGTAAGAAAAGGCAAAAAAGCATATCATTGTTTTAAAGTAAATAAATAAACTTTAAATAGGAGTGATTAATATGCCCTGGTGTCCTGATTGCAAAGAGGAATATGTAGACGGTATAACAGTCTGTGCAGACTGCGGAGCACAATTGGTTGAAAGTTTACCCAAAGCGCCCGAATTTAAAACTTTCATGAAGACGGAAAAAGAATTATTTGCAAAAAAATTTGTTGAATTTCTTCACTATTCTGGTATTGATACTGCCACCTATGAATTTGACGGGGAAAAACAGCAATGGATTGTTTTAATAGAGGAACAATCCGAGAAACAAGTAAACAAGCTCTACCGTGCGTTCTATTCTGTAGAGTCGGCCAATGCCCTCTCTTCCATACAGGTGAACACCTCGCAAAAAGGCTCCGAATCCGTTGATGACTCTGAGGATGATACCAAAGAAGGCGGGGAGGATTATTTCGAGGAGGAAGCTTCCAGGGAAGACACAGATTATGAGGAGGAATCCGGGGAAGGAACTGATGCGGAAGAAATTAATGGGAAGGAGACGGTTGCGGAAGAGGCTGATGAAGGGGAAACGTCCAAGGACCCGTATTCTCCTCATAAACAAATGGAGGGAGAAAATAAGTCCATGTTTAGTGAAGAGGAACTTCAGGATATAATCGAAGGCATCGGGCCAAAACCTGTCCAGTCTCACACCTATGTAAAAAAAGAGGAGCAATATAGGGATTTAAAATCTTCTGCCTCCACTTTCATTCTGGTGTCCGTTTTGGGTATAGCCATATTAATACTCAATGCGGTGGGAATCATAAGCATATTTGCAGGGCCGTTACCCTATATCGTTATGGGTGCACTCTTCCTGGCATTTTTATATGTAGGTTTTTCTTCTTATATTAAAGCGCAGAAAATAGAAAAAGAAATTGATGATGAAAACAAGGTAACCCAATCGATCAACGACTGGCTATCGGAAAATGTAACGGCTGAACAATTGGATAACCTGACGGATACCGATGAGAATGCAGAAATCCGTTTCTTCCACAAGCTTGAAAAAATGAAAGAAATGATAACCGCCCAATTCGGAAACCTGGATGACTCCTATTTAGATCTTTTAGTGGAGGAATATTATAATAATCATTTCGAGACCTAAATCAAAGTTAGAACCATAGCAATTATATACGAGAATAGGAAGATACATTAAACGACCGACTTATAGAAAATGAAAATATACAGTATTTACAGTAAACTGATAAATATTAATTTGAGGACAGGCGGGCTGGATCAATGAATGATTCATTAATTATAACGCTGGTTATTTATTTTTTATTTCTAACACTGGCTATATACTGCGCTATTAAATTATTAATTAGAAGGTTTGGCAAAACTAAAACTTCCGAGGCTAAAGTATTATATAAAAGTAACAACCATACCACGCAGTATAATTTCGCTCTCCACAGACCGTCAACTCAGGTAAATTATTTGGTTGCAGTTGAAATTGACGGAAAGAAAAAGAAATTTGTTACTAATCAGGGTGTTTTTGATAAAGTTAATAGCAATGATATCATAAAAATAGTCTATAGTGGAAATCGTATTTATGATTTTCGAAAAATGCAGTAAAACAAAAAAACCGGCTATTAAGAAAAAAGCAGGCTATTAAGGATCAAAACTTAATAATAATTAACCGGGAGCAGGGCTGTTTTATTAGCATCTGCTCCCTGCTTGTATTGTAAACCTTCATAACCTTAATTTTAAGACATTTATAAGCGACTGTCAAAATTAACCAAAGATATCCTCCAATTCTTCCTTCGTCAGGGAATTAATGAATACTTCCTGGGACTGGATGACGGAATCGGAAAGATCTTTTTTCTTAACCTGCAGCTTATATATTTTCTCTTCTATGGTTCCCTTGGTAATTAACTTAATCACGTGAACTGCGTTCACCTGCCCGATACGGTAAGCCCGGTCTGTCGCCTGCTCTTCCACTGCCGGATTCCACCAGGGATCATAATGAATCACCGTATCCGCTCCAACCAGGTTAAGCCCGGTTCCGCCGGCTTTTAAGGAAATAAGAAATACCTTGCCTTCCCCCTGGTTAAAACGCTTTACATAATCGTTTCTGTCCTGAATTTTGGTTGAACCCTCCAGATAAAAATTAGATATGTTTTGATTTTTCAGTTCTTTTTCTATAATAGAAAGCATGGAGGTAAATTGGGAAAACACTAAAATACGATGTTCACTTGCAATAGCGTCTGAAATAATTTCCATCAGCAATTCTAATTTCCCGCTTCCACCGTTATAGTTTTCAATAAAGGTTCCGGGATGACAGCAGATCTGTCGCAATCTGGTTAAAACTGCTAATATTTTAAGCTTGCTCCTTTCCAGACCGTTTTCTTTTATTTCATTATCCAATTCCGTTCTGGCATTTTCAATATAGGAGAGATAAACCTTCTTCTGTTCCTCCACCATATCCGTAAGCATCTTGGTTTCCAATTTGTCCGGCAATTCCTTCAATACGTCTTTTTTCATGCGGCGGAGGATAAAGGGCAAAATACGCCTGTTTAAATCTTCTAAAACTCCCTCTTCCGATCTCATAATAGGCTTTTCGTATTGATTTACAAATTTTGTATGGCTGAATAAATAATCCGGCATAATAAAATCAAAAATAGACCACAGTTCTGATAGAGAATTCTCAATCGGCGTACCTGTCAGCGCAAATCTATGTTCCGAAGCCAGGAGTTTGACGGATTTAGCATTCAGGGAATCCGCATTTTTAATGTATTGCGCCTCGTCTATAAAAACAGTATGAAAACATAATTTCTGATACAAAGTAATATCCCTTCGTATTAACGGATAAGAGGTGATTAATATATCTGTTTTGCTCTCTGCCTCAATTAATTCCTGACGGTCCTTAGGATTACCCGTCACTACGGATGAAGTTAAAATAGGGGCAAAATTTTCAAGTTCATCCTGCCAGTTATAGATTAAGGAGGAAGGGCACACAATTAAAAATCTGGACGATTTAAGCTTCTCTTTTATGGAAGCAATATATACAATGGTCTGTAAGGTTTTTCCCAATCCCATATCATCCGCTAAAATTCCGCCCAGGTTATTATCGGATAAGGTCCGAAGCCATTTATAACCGGTTACCTGATATGCCCGTAGATTCGCCTGTATACCCTTTGGTATTTTATATTCCGAAGTACCGGGGTTTAATATTTTTTCAACCAGTTTTGTAAAATCCTCATTTTTATCGATTTTCAGGTGCTTCTCCCGGAATACATTGTTCAGATAAAGGGCTTTATTTTTTGATAAACCTATTGTACTATTATCTAAATCTTTACCGGAAATGCCGAGATAACTTAAGATATCCCATACTTCTTTGATATTGCCTTCTTCCAGATTAATAAAATTTCCATTTTTCAAACGGTAATATTTTTTCTTCAAACGGTAGGATTTAAATAAATCCTTTAATTCATCCCCAGGGACCTCTTCATAATTTAAATCCATTTCCAGTAAGTCTAATCCGTTGCTTACTCTTAAGCCGACTTTAAAGCTTCCGGGAGATTTAATATTGATCTTTTTGAAAGCATCGGAATAATATAATTCACATTCCTTTGCCAATTCGGGAATATTTGTAATTAAGAATTCGTAGATATCATCCTCATTACGCATGATAAAGCTGTGCAGTTTAGGCTGGAACCCGAGTTTTTCCAGATAATCGATATAATAATCCTCCTTCTGCGGCTGCCTGATAATAATGAAATTATCGGAAGGTGCATTTTCAAAAGCATTAAATTCATGTTCCCCATACCGGTATCTTAATTCCGCACGAATATAATTTTTAATTTTATCCAAATAAACTACCGGTTTTAAATCAGAAGTAATAAAACGGTCCTGTATTTCTTTCGGTACCGTTAATTCCATGGTTTCACTGATTTTAGGAAGTACGATTTCCAAAAATTTATTTTTATTGACTCCTTTAAAAACCAAAGGTTCTTTTCTGCCTCCCAAATTGTTATAAAAGGGCAGATAATTACCTAAAAACCTTTTCGTAGGTCTGTAGATACAACCTTTATAATAAAGCAACTCTCCTGCTTCCGTAATTGGTATTACACTGTATTTGCCATGATAATCCATTACGATACCGTCATCAATTAAAGATAAATCATACTCTATTTTGGGATTATCCGCCGTATAAATTACGTCTTCATACTGTTTTCCGTATAACTCCAGGTCAAAAGTACTCTCAACCAAAATATCCAGTAATCGAAGCAGCATATTTTTGGTCAGAATAATATTAGCTTTGGAAAACAGTTTGGAATAAAAGGATTTATCAACCGCTTCCTGGATTTCATATATCTGGAGAATATAATCCAAAACCTTCCTGGATTGCTTATCAAATTTACTTTCACCATGGATATATTTAAATTCTTTGCCAAGGAGTATATTTTCCTGATTATAAAAATCCGTTAAAAATTTTTTTATGGACTGAACCTTATAATAATGATGGTTACCCATCCGCAAAGATATTATTGCAGAACCGGAATCGGGACGTAAAATAGCCGGTATGGATATACTTACTTTAATATGATAGGTTTCACCTTGTGTTAAGCCCTCTTCTTGATTGCCAAAATATCCCAGTATCTGATGAACCGTTCTCTCGGCCGGATTATCCGGCTCTTCCATAAGGGATCTCTCCACATAATTTAATACGAAAAACAGTGCCGTAACAACATGTTTGCATGCCCCTTCTTCTTTTAAGTGTTCGGAACAATTGCATTTATGTTCAAAAGATCCGTCCTCAAAGACCTGAATAGTAACATTGTATTCAAAATTATCCTTAACTGTAATACGATATTGCTGTTTTGTATTGGACCAGGTGGCATTAACCACATGATTTTGTTTGTAATCTTTAAGCCCTCTTGAATAAACCGTGTCACTTGCAGCCAAATTTCTTATTCCCATTCTGGATAATTGTATCATATTGCAAACTCCTTTTACTTGTCCATTCTTTGCATCCTATTATTATACCACAATTTTATAATAATTGTTATGCTAATTCATATTTTTACAAAGAATTTCTGACAAAGCCGTTCCATGCAGGAAGACGTTTTGTAACTATAAAAGAAGCTTAAGAACAGGACGGATAATTAAGATGCCGTTTTGGGAATACTATCCGTTTGAAGCATAAAATATATGCCCAATAATAAGCAGGCAAGAATGCCGGTTAGGGGAATGATAATTTCCAGATAGGTTTCCTTATTTTGTAACATAATATGTATACCCCATACCACGAACGGTATTGCCAGGCATGCAAATATAGTTCCGCTGATTAGCTTATAATATTTACTTCTTTTGATTGCAGTTAATATTTCTTTCATAATATCCTCCATAAATTTTTCTCTTTATATTATCAGACGATTTTAATGAAAGAAAAGTTTCATAAATTGTATAATTATTTTAAGTTTATTTTAAGTTATTTTAAGTTTTAAAATTTAAAATAGACAGGTTTATTCGCCTTCTCCAAAAAACATATATTTCATGTAAAAATCACTAAAAGCCGTGTCATTTGCCAGATTGATCTCGGAAGATACCGACACGATATAATCAAGGAAAGCCTCGGGATTTTTGACCGTTAAATACTTAACGGCTCCCCCTAAGGAACTGTTTCCCACAGCTTCGATCTTACCTCTGAATGCTTCCGGCAGCATACCTATGTCAATGGCTTTTTCCTGATCCATCTTAAACCCAAAACCGCCTGCCAGATATACCTTGTCAATTTGTTCACAGCTTACACCATAGCGTAAAATTAAGGTCTCTACTCCTGCCCTGATGGCTGATTTAGCTAACTGTAATTCCCGGATATCCTTTTGGGTAAAACGAATAGCTTCCCCTCTTGGTGTCTTCGCCAGGAGATAACCGTCATCAAAATAGTCTTCTGACATAAGACCCGTTTCATCAATTATTTTTGCTTTCACCAATTCCGCAGCAGTTTCGATAACACCGGTTCCGCAGATACCGATAGGTTCCTTTTCTCCAATAGTCCGTATGGTTACCTGATTATCTTTTAAATCCACATTACAGATTGCCCCCTGTATGCTACCGGTTCCCCAGGTAATATTGCCGCCTTCAAAAGCCGGGCCGGCTGCCGCAGAAGTAGTAAGAATCTTTTCCCGGCTGCCGATTCCCATTTCGCCGTTCGTCCCAAGGTCTATCAACAGATTTATTTTAGAACTTTGGTGGAATCCGCAAAAATATAAGCCGGATACGATGTCAGCCCCCACATAAGTGGAAATGCCGGGTAATATGGTAACCATGCAATCCATTTCATAAAAATTCCCCCATATCTCCCTAAAGGGACGTCTTATCAGGCCGATATCCACGGGAGTAAAGGGGAAAACCCCAAGTTTACTGCAATCAAAGCCCATTAATAAATGTCCCATAGTGGTATTGCCTGCTATGGCAATTTCTCTGATTTTATTTTTATTTAATCCGTTACGAGCTATGATTAGTTCAATTCCTGTCAACAAATCTTTTAGAATGATCTCCTTTAGCTCCTTGCCTTTTCCTTTCCTGGAAGCCTGCATTCTGGATATTACGTCCGCTCCATAGGCACGCTGCCGATTGACCGTAGTATAAGTATCTATAGGGCGCTTACCGATATTCCCCACTAAAGATATTGCGATAGTGGTGGTTCCTATGTCAATGGCAATGGAATAATTCTTCTCCCACCCTTTTTCATTCTTTGAGCTTTTTTCTTTAAAATCTGAAAGAACTTCAAAGTCAGATTCATCCTTTTGTACTATCAAGACTTTACAGGAATACTTCGGATGTGCCTGACAAGCCAGTCTCCATCCGGCTTTCAATTCCTCTTTTGAAAAATATTTTTCATCCCCATGGGTTACGGCTAATTCACCGTCCTGCAGCTGGATTTTACATTTTCCGCAAGTGCCGTTGCCTGCGCATACCGCATCAAGATAGATTCCACCATGTAACATTGCTTCCAAAAGGGTTTCTTTCTCCCCGCATTCTATGACTTTTTCCACTTTTTCTGTTACCGCCGTAACAGTAACGGGTGGAACATTTTTTACCTTACAATTCACGTTATTACACTCCCTGCAGTCATGATCTAAGCGGAACAATTGCGTATTCTTTGTAAGAGCGTATACCTGGCAGTTCGTTTTAGCCGGATCAAACATATATCCGGAAGTCATGGCAAGACCCAGGGTTTCTTCCGCTTTTGTTTCCTTATACGCTATTTTTTGCGCCTCTATGGGAATATTAACAGGTGCCTCATAGCGATGGCTGACCCCCAGTTTACGTTTGCCGCATTCTGCCTTTATCCAGGCCTTTAAATCTTCCTCCATTCCAAATAGACAGGCATCTGCCATGGCATCAACTAACATTCCTTTCAGATACTCATCTTCAGAGAAATATTGTCCGGCTAACTGCCCTGCTTCATCCCCGATTGTTGCTATGGAATATAAGACCGGACTTTTTTTAGGCAGGACCGGAGCGTATTCCTCCTCTATAGCAGTAAAACAAATCACGGCTTTGGGATGTATCCGATTTAGAACGATTGGTTTTAATTGTTCATACTCTTTTAATACTTCCCTATAGAGCGGATTATCATTATAGCATTGGATTAACCGCAATACAATTTCAGGTTCCATCTGTATATAAAATTGGTCCTTTATTAAAATTTCTCCCATTTAAACTCCTTATAATCAAAAAAGTATTACATATATATCAGCATCATATCATGAACAAAAACGAGCTCATAATCTTGTTGTTCCAATTATTCCGCTTTCATTATACCATAAAGAACATTTTTATGCTCTAATTGTTCCAGCCGGAATTACTGACAAGATAAAAATCTAAAAATATAGATAAAATTTATCGTAATTTTTAGATCTAATTCTTTGGTGGCTAAAAACTCTTGCTGTAGGCTTTAAACGTTTTTATGGTATAGGATACAATTTATACTAAAAAAATGGATTTGTTATAGATACTGTAAATCTATAACAAATCCATTATACTTTTCACGAAGGTAAAGTGTGTAATTATCAATAGCGGCACATTAATGCATTAACCAGATATTCCCCAGTTTTTTAATGCAAAAACCAAAATCTATCTTTTCTATGCCCGTTTTTGTTAATATAGGTATCTCTTTAATAAAATAATCTCCTACATAATACTTTGCACTGCCCACAACGGTCTCTGGCGCCAACGGTGCCTTTAAAGCCTTCGGTACCTTATAAACAACCTTTACTGCCTCGGATTTATTCACCAATAAAGAGATATCCCCATCATAATATAATTCCACATAACTCTCTTTTCCATCTTTAACATAGACCGGTTCAAATTTCTTATCTGCATCGAATATCTGCCTTAGTTCAAAGTTTTCCATTCCATAGTCCATAAGCTTCGTGGTGTCGGACCATTTATAACTCTTGTGAGGCGGCCAGCCGCAGGCCAGCACGGTAGATACCAGGGTCTTATCATTTTTATCAACTGCCCCTACAAAGCAATAGCCTGCCTTTCCGGTAAAGCCGGTTTTAACACCTATGGCACCGTCATACATATATAAAAACCTGTCTTTATTACTGACAGAAAACGAGCGGCCTTTTTTTAATTCCTTAAATTCCCACACCGCGGTATTGGTTATTTTTAAAAATTCCTCATTTTTAATTGCATAGCTTGCAATTTTAGCAAGCTCTACAGCTGTAGTATAATGCTGGGAGGCATCAAGCCCGTTGGGAGTCACGAAATGTGTATGCTCACAGCCCAGTTCCTTTGCTTTTGCATTCATCATTTTTGCAAATCCTTCCACTGAGCCGCCCACATGCTCTGCAATGGCCACAGCCACGTCATTATGGGATTCCAGCATTAGCGAATACAGCAGATCTTTTAACAAATACTGTTCCCCTTCCATAATATTTAACTGGACATCAGGCATGGTAGATGCATATTTGGATACCGTTACGATATCATCCAGATTGGCATTTTCCAGGGTAACGATACAGGTCATGATTTTAGTTGTACTTGCCATGGGCATTTCCTTATAGCCATCCTTTTCAAACAAAACACGCCCATTATCACCATCTATTAGAGCCGCCGACTGGGCATACAGACGTAAACTTTCATTTTTTTCCGAATCGGAGACCTTACCAATATTTTCTTCTGGTTCCTTAGAATTTAAGTTATCTTCCTTTTCTGCCTCTTCACTGGTATTTATTTTTCCGGCATATTCCTTATCTGCCTGAAGCTTCTGCAATAGTCCTTCATAATATGATATGGAAGTGAAGCACAGAACAATTAAGAAAATTGCAATACCAATTATTTTCTTCTTCAATTCCTGCATCCTATAAATTTTACTTAATTAAAGTTTATTAGGGTTGCGGTATAATATTCCACAATTCAGTATTCTTTTTTTCCTATAATGTGTTTCCCTTAAGTTCTTTGAATATACCTCAAAATTATCATTAATACTATTATTGGAATGAATCGACAAGGACTAAGCTAACAGCCCCTGTATGCGCCAGGTTTTCTTAACTTAGTCCTTGCTCTATGATTAAAATATACTCCCCCCGCCTTTTCCTCCTATTATTTCTCTTTCCACGTATTGATTTCCCATCCTGAATCTACGGGTGTGAGAAAATACGGCGGCGCCTCATATTTCATTCTGGTGTCATGAGCATAATCTTTAACATAGCCGTAAGTTTTGCTGCTTCTGACACCCACAACTCCCCTTTTATTTTGTATAATTGCTCCCCTCACCGAAAGCGTTCCATTGGGACTGGGATAAGATGTACTGGTATCGCCATACATATTATAGGAATTGCCAAAACTTCCGTTAATTGCAAATAAGGCTCCATAAACTTTAATATCACCATTTCCCGCTTTAAAATCATTTTTATCATACCAGCCGTATGTCAGTACGGAAACATTTTTATCGGCTATCAGGCCAAGCATATCCTCCTGCCCCGAACCGCTAACCGTAATATCTCCCGTGGTGGTATCTACCGTAAAATCCGTATCGGAATAACAGATTCCGTTTGTTTCATGGTTCTGTGCTTCTGAATATTTTCCATAGGTCGGATCATAATCTGTAACATAAATATCATTTGACGAAGCTACCGTAAGTCTTCCGTTTAAAACGCCCGATATAAACACATTCCCTGCATCTTCGCTGAATCTGTTGCTGGACTTTGTTACCGACGTTCCGTTTACATAGATAACGCCGTTAGGCGGCAACGATCTTGTAACAGTATTACTATTTGATTTTGGATTCCATACCGTAATAGTTCCGTCGGCGTTTAACCGGATACTGGTTCTCCCCTCATATAGATATCCGTTAGCCTTGGCGTAATTCATAAGTTCCGAATTGTTTTCCGGGTAAGGAATAGCCGCCACCTTTTCCGTACTGGAATGAAATGTAGGATTATTGACAGTGTCACTCTTATATACTATTTTATTAACATAAGTAACCCTGTCAAAAAATTCCGGCGAACCGCCGATACTCAAACTGGTATTTGTATGGTAGGGTCCAAAGCATTTATCCCCGTCCATCCACCATATATCAGCAGGATCTTCATCCGAAAAATAAACATATTCGGTAAAAGAACGCTGGGTAAAGGTTGCCTCTACGGTACGTTTTACCTCAGGATTCCTAAGGGACCATCCCGTTACGTTAACACGCTTAAGCATATTCGTACTTTCAAGTTCGTCAATAATAAATGCGGATTCCGGCTCATTTTCCGGATAGGTTATCACCTTTTTAAAATCCAGTGTGGAATCTTCTTTGTTTAAATACCAGAGATATTGATTTAAACCCGCTTCTGCAGAATGCAGCGCCTGGATATTATCATCATAAATTACTCCGTTTTTTGCCTGGGAAGTTGTCATTGTCAATACAATGGTCGCCGACGTCATAACAACCAGCATAACCATGATTACTGTTGGAAGAGCCGCTCCTTTTGTCGAAGAATTTCGAAATTTCATTAATCCATCGCCCCCTTACTTCGGACTGTTATACTTGTTTTGACACTTACAGGATTCTCTGACAGCCGGTCCTTTTCATCCAAAACAAGCAGTTCAATATTAACGGTTTTATCATCAATTTCAAATATTGGCGTGGAGGAACCGGCCATATCATTTTTCACTTTGCCGGCAACGGTATACCATTCGGAAGGAGTAGTGTCTACAGCCGACACACCTCTTTTTAATTCATCATCCTCCAATTTATACTGAACGATCTGTAATGTGCCGTCCTTATCCACATCGGTATATACCGTAAGCCCCATTCCACCGTCCTGGACTTCCACCGCCTTATGGCGGGTTACATCAATTTTAACCGCCTCCGCCCCCCTGATATCCTCTTCCATTTTCATCTCGGCCATTCTTGCATCCTGAATAGCCTCAAACTGGGCTTCCGTCTGTACCAGGACCCGCTGGGAAAATGCCAGGAAAAAGTATGCGCCGGCTAGTACTACGGACAAAAGGGAGACTGCAATGATTAATTCCACCAAAGTAATTCCACGGGAATTTAATTTAATATGCATAGATACACCTTCTTTAAGTTTAAGTCTATTCGACATAATTATCCATTGTAATAGGTATCAGATCCGTATTATTAACTGTGGCCCCCGGTATCTCAATATCATCACGGAAATAATATACGCCCTTATCTATAATAACATTATTGTTAAGTGTCATAGGCTCCGCAAGGAATAACTTACCGTAGCTTTCTCCCGCTACTCCCCCGATTTCACTGCCGTTAATTACATTTTCATCCCCATCGTATTCCGCCTTTAAGGTAATACTTCCGATCTTGTTTGAATTGCTGTCATATTTAAATAAAACTTCACCCCGAAAAACTGCCATTCCCGTACGAAGCGTAAGGCTGGATTTTTTATTAATATATAATCCGGGATTTCCAGTATTGTCAAAATAAACTGAGGCTGCGGTAATATCTGTGGATTTATTCTCCGGCATATTTAACGTCTGAGCCTGATAGGATGTGCTAAGTGAGACGCTGATTATATCTCCGTTACCATTGCTGCTTATATAAGTGCCGGAATCAATCGTTGCCGTTCCACGTTTGTCCACCGAAACCCACTGGATTGCCGCATCGGAGGGTGTTTCCGGGATTGGGCAAAAATAACAGATAATGTCTTTATAGGTATCAGGTCCGTCAAATGTTCCTGTCCATTGGGTTTCATTCTGTCCGTTTTTTTCAAAGCTTCCCATAAAAAACATTTCCGGGATGTCCACATCCGATATACTATATTGTCCGGAATATCCGTCGCCCACAGGCCATAAATCAGATATAAATGCCTTGGGCAATTCCCCCTCCGAATTCACGTCCGAACCGGTAAAATCTTTAACAACTGTGTCTCCATAAGGAACCTGAAGAGATATTTCCCCCTCCGTTGAAGAATTAATTGTAAGGGGATTTTCATCCAAATCTTTCAATATAAAATTTAGATAACAGGGATACTCTACTTCAAATAATTCCGTCAGCG
This sequence comes from Clostridiales bacterium, assembly GCA_015655075.1. GTDB lineage: Bacteria > Bacillota > Clostridia > Lachnospirales > Lachnospiraceae > Anaerocolumna. Next base: position 90,440 of record JAATFT010000007.1, read on the forward strand.
TTGTGGTACCGGCTATACTCACTTTCCATCCGGATTCCTGCGAGGGATTTACAATCATACCCACACTGGAGGGATCTACGGTTACCGTATAATCTCCATCGTCCAGATCAATAAATCTGGCGACTCCTTCCGAAGTGGTATGGACTATTCTAGAAACAGTTTTACCCTTGTAAAGATTTACCTTGACACCGGATACTGGAACCTTATTTTCAGGGTCCAGGGTCCAGCCCCTCACTAAACCTACCCTTAAATTTCCTCCCGTAATTGCCGGCTGTGTTGAATCTCTTGTTATATAAGTTTCAAGCATTTTAGTAAGGTTGGGATTGCTGTCCATACCTACCGGTTCTACCGTTACCCGGACACTCTTATAATCCCATTCCATATTTCCAGTGGCAGTCCACTCTCCCTGCTCTTCCCAGTTTATCAAAGTGCTTACTTTATAAGTGATCCCGTCTACCGTCGCCTTCCGTTCCGTTGGAATATCTCCCGATGGATCCCCCTGTACATTTCCAATATCGGCAAATTTCATTGAACGGATCTTTTCAATTTCCTCATTTGCCAGATTAACCGCTCCGTTTTTTACCCGGTTGTCTTTCGTAACGCGGCTTGCATATACTAAAGCCCCACAAAAGGCGGTAACAATAATTGATAATATAAATATTGATATTAGTACTTCAACTAATGTTAACCCGGCCTGATTTTTAAGTTTCCCGGCTGTCCCTTTCATTAAAATTATCTCCCCCCTATCAATCCTTCCTACGAGTGTTTTTTACCCATTCTTTATAATTTTTCATTTTCTACTGGAATATGTTGCTTTTCTTATACTTTCCGTTTATAAAGGAGTACTTATCCGGATATGTATCCGTACTTTCCTGTGAATAGAAGCTTAATATCAGATTAACCTCCAATGGATCAGAGCTGTCATCCTCACTGTCAACAATTTCCATTGAAGAAACCGTACTGAAATATTTTGCTTTTTCGAATTTTTTAATTAATTTCATCAGGTCATCATAATTAGTCTTCAGCGCCAAAGAGATATCACCGGATTTGGTGCCGCCGCTGACAACCGGTTCAAGAAGTTCCACGGATTTCTTTAAACCTAAATCGTCTATTGTTTCTTCCATAAAAACAAGTAATTGAGGTTGATCCCATATCTTTAAAAAATCATCATACTTCGTATCCATCTCTTCCTGCATATCGGAGATCTGTTTTTTTAATTTTAACACCGATTCCTGTCTTTGCTCCGCCTGCTGTATTTTCATGGAAAGCTCCGATGACTCTATTTTTAAATCACTAATTTCCTTATCCAATGGAAGATACACATAAACTAAGAATAATGCTGCCACTGCGACAAAAACAGCGCCTATTAACAATCTCTGTTCTTTTTTAGTTAGCTTCATTCTCTACTGTCTCCCCTTCCGTATCTTCGCTTGTATCTTCTTCATTTGTATCTTCCGTCGATTCGCTTTCGGATACCAATTCAATCTTGGGCATATCCAGATTAACATATATATTAAAATCATAAAGTTTTTTATTACTGTCTTCCTCATCGTCTTCCAGAACCGCACTGCTGAAAGTCACATCTTTAACATAGTCCACCCCTCTTATTTTTACCATATATTGGGCCACTTCCTTATAGGAAGGGGATACTCCGGCTATTGTCAGGATGCCTTCCGCCAAAGACATGTTACTGATATTAATCTCACGGGGAATATTTTCTTCCAGGTCATTAAAGACCTTGGACATTTTCAGGCTGTTTTTTAACGCTTCAAAATAAGTAACCTTATTCTCCATTTCACTGATGGTGTCCGTCAATTTAATATACGTATCGTCCATATCCGCATACTGTTTCAATTCTTCTTCTTTTTCCGCAATCTTATGTTTTACAGAACTTTTTTGCTGAAGAGGAATAAAATAGCCAAAAAAAACAACTACAATTGTAAAGCACAAATAAGCACCTAAAATAACAAATAAGGTTTCCCTTGAGGTGTTTTTACTGCTTTTGGGAATTAAATTAATGTCGTTAATCATACTATCTCTCCTCCCTCATGGTCGAACCTATGGCGTGGGAAAAGAAAGCAATTGCATCTCCCGACTTTGCATTAAATTTAAATTGCCTTATCATATCCGATATGCGGAATACCTTTACGGAAAGATGTTCTTCCATATATTCGGGTAATCCGTGAAGCAGACTTCCGCCGCCCATAATATAAATCTGATCCACACCTTTTTGATTATTTCTGTTTTTATAAAATTCTAAAGTTCTTTCAATATCGGTGAGCAGAAAATCAAAAAAATTCCTGACATGAAGACTTAGCTCATTTTGGAAACTATTTGTAAAAAATTTATTTTTTACTTTATATTCTTCCGCCTCTATCAAATCCATATTCGATTTTTCAGCAATGATTGCCGTTAAATAATCACCTCCGCTGCTAACAGTTTTATGTATAAAATAATTTCCGTTTTTTAAGATAACGATATTGGTATTACGTGCGCCAAAATCAATCATGCATAGATTACTGTGATTAACATCCATATTGTTAGTGGACATTATCCATTTTGCAATTTTTCCGGTAATATTGGGAATAATATCCACGTAAACAACTCTCAATCTTGCCTTTTTTAACGTATTAATATAAGACTCTACCAGATTGTTCGGAACGGCGGCTACCATTATACTTAATTTACCGGAACCGTTATTTTCTGATTCTATATAATCAAGAACTTTGTAATCGATACAATATTCTTCATGATCCAGTGGTAAAAAGCTGGTTATCTCATGCTTTATATTATCCATGATCTGATTCTCATTCATTTCAGGTAATTTCAATTCCCTTACAAGCAATTCACTACCCGATATACACAGAGAACACTCAGTCCCTTTTATTTTATATTTTGCCATTGTATCTTTAATAATATCCGCCAACGGCTGAGATGCCTCAATTCTCCCCTGATTAACCAGTCCCTCGGGAATTTTTTCAAATCCCAGTTTATGAATCTTGCTGTTTTTTTTCATCTCCACTATTTTTATGGAGCTTGATCCGATATCGATACCTATGATGGGCTGTTGATTTTTTTGAAGCCTTAACGGATTTCTGCTTATATTAATCCCCTTTGTTATTTTCTGATTCTTTCCTTCTCTGCTCATAAATATCCTCCGCTTATCGTTCTTTTATACCTGACCTCCAAGAGTGTCCAATCAATCTTTCTGCTAAACCGCCTCCATTTGCCGCTATTAACCGGCTTTTAATTTAAACTAATCCTGTCATATAACTGAATAATTTCATTATAAAATAACGTAATAATAATTACTCCTGACGAAAGAAAGGGACCAAAGGGCACATACTGGCTTTTTTTCAGTTTTCTTGCCGCCAGCAAAACCACTATAACGAGCCCTGCTATGTAGGTAGTTAAGATTAATGAAAGAATCATTTTATCCATCCCCAGATAAAGACCGCATACCGCAGCCAGTTTTATATCGCCGCCTCCCATGCCTTCCTTTTTATATAACCATACGGCCAACAGCCCCAGCAGAAACAATACGCCCCCGCCGATGCATAAACCCAAAAGACCATCCTTCCATGTAACCGTCCATCCCATCAGCATAAAGAATATCCCCGTAATGCCAATAAACAGATTAACCGTATTGGGAATTATCATATGATCCAGGTCAATAAAGGACGCTGTTATAACGGCGCATGCCAATACAAGATAGGAAAGCCCTTTAAGGCTAAGTCCATACCGGTGATAAACAAGGAGAAATAACACGGATACCAATGATTCCACCAGAGGATACCGGACAGATATTTTTTCCCTGCAATATCTGCACTTACCCTTTAAAAATAAAAAACTAAAAATAGGAATTAAATCCATAGGAAATAACGGATGGCTGCAACTGGAGCAATGGGAAGGGGGAAACACTATGGATTCCCCCCTTGGAATCCGGTATATGCATACATTCATAAAACTTCCTATTAATAATCCCAGGATACATATAATAAGATACACCGGATTATCACTCCCTTGATTTGTTTAAGAAAATATGATACTATTCTCTCTTATTTATTCCGTTTGTTTAGTAGTCTTTATTGATGCATTACCCTCATCATCCACATTGATTTCTACATACTTGCTACTTGGAAAGTCGACTCCATCAGGTAACGTAGTCAAAGTACTTTCTATAGCACCTGACTCAACTGGGGCACCAGTAATCCAGCCGTCCTCCTCTGTTTGCGCATTATACACGGAGATTTCACTGGCTATGGTACGGGCGTTGGCAATATCCTTCTTTGCTCTGGCTTCTTCCACATTTCCCATGATTCTTGGTACGAGCAGGGCTGCTAAAATTCCCAGAATTGCAATTACCACAATAAGCTCGACCAGGGTAAAACCTTTTTCGTTTTCCTTCATTTTCTTTAACATAAAAATCCTCCTTAGAATTTGGTAGTATCAATAAGACACCCCTATTAATTTTTTTATATCAAAGATAAAAGTCCTAAAATAACAAAACTTTTATCTATGATTTCCTCTTCATATCCTTGTGAATCAGATCGGTTACTGTCCCGCCAGATTCATCATGTCAAACATCGGCAATGCGATTGACATTACAATAAACCCGACTACTCCACCCAATACGACGATAATGGCAGGTTCCATCATGGCAGTAAGATTCTGCACCGCCCTGTCCACTTCATCTTCGAAAAAATCCGCTGCCTTCTTAAGCATACTGTCCAGGGTACCGGATTCCTCACCCAGCATAACCATATTTTCAATCATGGGCGGAAAAAGGCCGGTAGCTTTTATGGGAACATAGAGTCCTTTTCCCTGTTTAACCTGTTCTTCCACCTCTTTTATGCATGCCTTTGCATAGGTATTTCCCAGTACCCTGCCGGTAATCTTAAGGGCATCCGTAATGGAAACACCTGTGGTCATCAGAGTGGCCAATGTTCTGGAAAATCGCGCCGCAATTGTTTTGGTCTGAAAACTGCCCATTACGGGCATTGTTAAAAGCCATTTATGAAAGGCTAATTGCCCCTCTTCTCCGGAAAGATATAATTTAATTAATATCGCTACCACAACAATACAACCAAACACAAGCAGACCGTTTTTTTGTAAAAATTCACTCATGCCAATCAGTATTTTAGTAGGGGTTGGAAGCTCGGCCCCGGCTGATTCAAACATTCCTATGAAAGTGGGAACCACCTTTACAAGCAGCAGCCATACAACGCAAACTGTAACAATACACAATACAATGGGATAAATCATGGCACTTTTTATTTTTTGCTGGAGTTTATGGTCTTTTTCAAAATGCTCCGACATAACCTCAAGAGAGTTATCCAACGTACCGCTTAATTCACCCGCCGCAATCATATTAATTAGGAGGGGCGGAAATTTATTTTCATGTAAGGACATGGCCTGGGACAAACTGCTGCCTTTTTGAACCTCTTCACTGACACTTTTAAGAACCGTTCGAAGAACTTTATTTTCAATCTGCTCGCCTAACATATTCAAGCACTGAATTAAAGGCACTCCGGCTTTTAAGATGGAAGAAAACTGCCTGCAGAATATGGCAATATCTTTCACCCCTATTTTGGCCAATATGCCGATTTCCTTTATATCCTTTCCTTCTATAATTTCTTTCACTTCCAGATGATAAAAGGATTTTTGCCGGATCATATCGACTACGGCCTGCTGATTCGGGGCATCATAAACTCCCTCTATAATTTTGCCCGACATATTCTGGGCTTTATATTGAAATTTTGGCATTCAATTACCTTCCTTCAAAATAATATTAACCAATCTATGAAATAATGTTTTTAAGTCTACGACAGTAATTACAGCATAACTTTATTCAGGTAATCGTATTCCACACAGTGGCCCAGGGCATCCTCCCTGGAGATTAAACCTCGTTTATATAATTCACATAAGGAATCATCCATCATCCGCATGCCGCTTTTGGCATTGGTCTGAATCGTATTATTAAGCTGATATACTTTTCCTTCCCGGATTAAGTTTCTTACCGCCGGATTGACCACCATAATCTCCAAAGCGGCCACCCTGCCTGAAAAATCAGCTTTTGTTAACAACTGCTGGGATATGATTCCCTGTAATGTCAATGCCAGCTGAACTCGGATCTGAAGCTGCTGGTGGGGCGGGAATACGTCAATGACACGGTCAATCGTACTTGCGGCGCCAATCGTATGCAGTGTGCTTAAAACAAGATGTCCGGTTTCCGCAGCAGTTAATGCAATTGAAATAGTCTCAAAGTCACGCATCTCTCCCACCAAAATTACATCCGGATCCTGTCTAAGGCAGGCCCTTAACGCATTGGAGAAATTAATCGTATCCGAACCAATCTCCCTTTGGTCAATAATACTTTTATTATGTTTAAATAAATACTCAATGGGATCTTCCAGGGTAATGATATGCAAATCCTTGGTTTCATTAATTTCCTGGATCATACTGGCTAATGTGGTGGATTTACCGCTGCCGGTAGGCCCTGTAACTAAAATCAACCCATTATTCTTTTTGGTAAGCTCTTTCACTATGGGAGGAAGCCCTAAAGTATCAAAAGTAGGGATTTCCGAATTGACCAATCTAAGCGCCACGCTGTAGGTGTTTCTCTGCCGGTATGCATTCACCCTGAAACGCTGTACTCCGGGTATTACATATAGAAAATCCACTTCACCTTTCTTATTCAGCCTATCCCATTGCACGTCGCTGGTAAGTTCCCTGGCAATCTGCTTGGTATCCGCCGGTTTTAATATAACATCATCAACAAAACTCAATTTTCCGTTTACCCTTACCGTACCGGGTACCCCTGTGGTAATATGTAAATCAGAGGCTTTTCTCTTTACTGCTTTTGTCAATAATTCGATTGTATCCATATATCCGCCTCATCTTAATCTTCTGCATAATCCTGCGTATAGGAAACATCCATTACCTCCTCAAGAGATGTGATACCCTGTTTCAGAAGCCGGATACACTCATCCCTTAATGTGGTCATTCCGGTTTTTAACGAATAATCCATAATTTCATCTATGGAAGCATTTCTGGTAATCAGGTCATGATGACCGCCGTTAATAAGTAATATCTCATGGACCGCAATACGTCCTTTATAGCCGGTATTATTGCAGGCAGAACAACCCTGCGCCTTTTTAAAGGTATAATTTCCTTCCTTAAGCCCCAACAACTTTAATTCATGTACCTCCGGCGTATAGGAAACGGCACATTGGGGGCATAAACGACGCACAAGGCGCTGGGATATGACACCCATTAAGGATACGGCTATCATATAAGGCGGAATCCCCATGTCTTCAAGCCTAGATATTGTACTGACGGCATCGTTGGTATGGAGGGTACTTAGAACAAGATGCCCGGTAATTGCAGCCCTTATGGCAATATCAGCGGTTTCACTGTCTCTTATCTCCCCCAGCATGATAATATCCGGATCCTGCCTTAAAAAGGATCTTAACGCACCTGCAAAGGTAAGTCCCGCCTTTGTATTAACCTGGACCTGATTCAATCCGTCAATCATATATTCAACCGGGTCTTCAATGGTTGTAATATTATCATGAATCTGATTTAATTCATTTAACATGGTATAAAGCGTAGTTGATTTACCGCTGCCTGTCGGACCGGTTATCAGGATTATTCCATGGGGATTCATAAGAAGATCATTAAATTTTTCTAAATTTTCCTTTGTAAATCCAAGCTTTTCCTTAGGTATTAAGAAATTAGTTTTATCCAGAATACGTATTACCACCTTTTCTCCATGCACGGTAGGTAATACCGATACTCTCATATTAAGCAGCTTGTCTTTTACCCTTTGATCGCAACGGCCGTCCTGTGGTATCCTTTTTTCAGCTATATCCAGTCCGGCCAGTATCTTAATACGCGTGACAACGGCAGAATGGGCCTCTTTTGGTATATTTTTGGATAAATGAAGCTTACCGTCAACCCGGAACCGGATCCTTACTTCATCTTCCAAAGGTTCAATATGTATATCACTGGCCCCTTCCATTATGGCCTGTTCAATTGTTGAATTTACCAGTCGGACAATCGGCGCGCTATCCACTTCCAGAGACTGTTCTTCCACCTCTATATTATGCGTACTGTTAAACTGATCCGCTTCCTTCTGAAATTCTTTAATTGCATTATCGGAAGTCTCATTTCCATATAATTTATTAATAGTGCTGGAAATAGCTTCCTTATAGGATATTACGGGAGCTATTTCTAAATTTGTAGCCATTTTAATATCTTCGATTGCAATAAAATCAAGAGGATCTTCCATTGCAACATACAGTAAATTAAATTCCTGTTTCACAGGCACCACATTATGTCTTACTATCAGCTGGTAGGGAATTAACCGCTGTATTTCAGGGTCAATTGTTATATTGTTAAGATCGATAAAAGGAATGCCTAACTGGAATTCTAAAACCTCCATAATCCTTTTTTCATCAACGATATTCTTATTGACCAATATACCCCCAAGTGTGTCGCCTGTTTTTTGCTGTATCTCAAGAGCTTCTTCCAATTGTTCTTCCGTAATCAGGCCCGACTCATATAATAAATCACCCAATTTTTGTTTATTTATATCCATTTATACTCCCTCGTCTCATCAACTGATAAAATTAGCAACTGTAATTACAGCTATTGTTATAGTTGTAATTGAGATAAGTAGGATTCACAATTAAGAAATCTGCTTAAATTATCCATTAATCTCACAGAGGTAATTGTTTCAAATATTATTTCTTTACTGTTATACTCCAGAAACAGTAAATCATGCACTCCCGATTGGACACAGGTAAATCCCGTACTTATTATTCTGCCCGTTTCATCCTGCCTGGAAGCCTGGGCGGATAAAATATTGTCCACAATAATCATCCTGTTGGACAAATGGGATAATTCTCCGGACAGCTGATACAGTCCTCCCTTTTGTGTGATTGTCCCCATAGTAATAAGCTTCTCAATGGCATCCTGCACCTGCTGTTGGGACAGGGAAATATGTTCGCCGGCAATTTCATTTAATATACACACAAACCACTGTATGCTGGAACTTGTACTATTTATAATCCTCCAGATCATATTGGTATTATATGAATTATGTGTAAACGGTATTTCATCCAAAAATGCCCTTAAAGAAGATTTTCTCTCCATATCCAGCAACGCCGCAATAACCAATGCTTCTATTATCGTAAATTTGCAGGAAACATTAAGACTTTTTAAGTTGCTTTTTCCTACAAAATCAGACAATACCTTTACTATACTTTGAGGATTTGTTTCATCATCAATTGTAATATTATTGGGAGTTACGGTAAAAGAAATATGTCTTTGGTAGGAATTATCATAATTGATATCATGTTCATAAGTTCCTGCGCCTCCCGTAAAAATCACTTTCACTACAGCATTCGGCCTGGCTAATACATCTATGGCCGGCTGTATGGACTCGGAAATATTCCCGTTAAAATCAATTACCCCCATCTCTTCCAGGCTGTTCCTGTCATCAGATGATAACTCTTTTGACGGGAATCTGTTTAAAGGAGATATATTATTTTTATCCCTTATAATTGTATTCAGTCTTTCAATTTTTTCACGCTCTAAAGTGCATTTTAGCATTCGTCACGAGACCTCCTCTTCCTAATTGATGATTTATTATATATGGTTAACTTATATGGAGCAATCAAATTAATTAAATGCGACCGTTCCTCCGAACAGTCACAATACCTTATATTTTCATTCTGTCCTGCCCTAAAATACGTTCAGCTTTTTCTTGTACAAGATGCATAATCATATGATAAAGACTGTTTTTTTCAAAATATACCCTGCCCTGTGAACTGCTATAGTTGGAAACCCTTAATATATTAGATATGGTAATTTCATCTTTGCCATACCATTCGCTTCCAAACACCTTAAAAGTAGGCAGCCTAATGCCTTCATACGGCCTGAATAAATATTTTCCCACAACATTTTCATTTTCAAACCGGTTATTCAGATTCATATAGGCATTTATCATATCAAATAAGATATTTTGTTCGGAATTTTCCTCCTCCGACAAATTGTTTCCGTCATGGGAGAAACCGCAGAAGTTCTGGACATAATTGTCGTTCCTTGCAATCCTGTGTGCAGAACCTTCCTCATGTCTTGAATCAAATCTGTCTATCCATAAGTAAGAAAAAGCCGAACTTTCTGTATCCTCTTCGGTTCTTCTTATTTCTGCTACGGCATTGATTTTTTCCGGAATTTCTCCCCCTGTACCAGCCTCCCGTATCTCCTGGGCGGAAACCGCCGAGACAGCTTCTTCCTTGGCAATACCCTGCAGAATTTCCCGTCCGGAAACATTCGCAGAAACATTCTCGATCGTTTCCTCTTTGACACCAGCGTCCGGTACTTCCTGAACAGAAATACTCCCGGCCGCCTCCCCTTTGGCAGCAAGCTCCTCTGCTTCTTTAACAGGAACAACCTCCCTAGCCTCATCCTTGGCGACAGCCCCCGTCTCCTCCTGATTGCCGGCGCTCTCCGTATTTTCCTCCTTGGCAATGCCCTGCAGGATTTCCTGACCGGGAATACTCCCGGCCGTTTCCTCTTTGACATCAGTTGACCGTACTTCCTGAACAGAAATGCTCCCGGCCATCTCCCCTTTGGCGGCAGGCTCCTCTGCTTCTTTAGCAGAAACACTCTCCAGAATTATCTCCTCGGCAACAATTTCTGTCGCTTCCTGACCAGCAACGATCCCGGCAGGTTCTTCTTTTGCACCGGCCGGCCGCACTTCCTTGTCGGAAGCAGCTTCAACAGCCTCTTTTTTCGTGTCGGTCTCCCGGTTTTCTACATCAGAATCCGTATCCAGAGTTTCTTCTTTAACAATAGTATTCAGGGCTTCTTCTTCAACATCAACAGCGGGCAAGTTTTCTTCTTCCGCAACCGCCTCATTGCCTTCCCCCTCGCTGGCAATTTCTAAAGTCCCTTCTTCCGCAGCAACATCTAAAACCGCCTCTTCGGCAATCGTATCCGAACCTTCCTCTTCGGCAATAATATCTAAGCTGTCCGTTTCAGCAGAAGCCTCCAGGCTTTCTTCTTCCACAGCAAGTTCCAGGCTCTCCCCTCCGTCAAGCAACTCTAAAGAAGGGGCTTCGGTATCAGCTTTTGTAACAGCTTCTTCGATATCGGTTTTCAGGCTTTCCTCCGTCTTAACGTCAGGCGACTTTTCCTTATTTGCAGCTTCATCCGAATTCGTGACCTCATTTGCCGCCTTATTATTTTCAGCAACCTCTGTTGCTTCCTTCTTTACGGCATTTTCCTTAATTTCTTCGGTGTCCTTAGCTACTTCCCGGACAATAGTATCGCGCGTTCTTTCCTTAATATAGTGTTTCTTTTCTTCTTCAAAAGAAATAACCTGACTATTTTTTGATTCTAAATGCGCATTTAATACTTCAACAATATTTTCCTTTTTATATGGCTTTAATACATAATCGATTGCACCTATTTTCATAGCTTCCACAATAATACTTTTTTGACCCATAGCAGTGCACATTATGATTTTTAAATTAGAGTTCGCTTCCAAAATCTGCGGCAATGCTCCCATTCCGTCCAATTTAGGCATGGCAACATCCAAAAAAATAAAATCCGGTCTGGTTTGTTTGGCCATTTCAAGCGCTTCAAAACCGTCGGCTGCTTCTCCTACAACATTATGGCCTTCACTTTCCAGCATATCCTTTAATATTTTTCTGGCAAAGCCGGAATCATCAACTATCAATATATTTTTCTTAGCTGCCTCATAATGAGTTTCTACAGCAGGTATATCATTATCCGGTATGTCATTGGGCATATCACTTCTTGTTTTTAATAATTTCATAGTTTATTCCCCTCCATTTCAGAATAATCCACTGCATTATGTATAAAATTAAATATAATATCACGAACTATGAAAAATATGATCCCCTCCATATCCATATTGTTTTTCCAGGCGGGATGCAAAGCATCGTAAGGTATCATGGCGCCAAGCATCAGCACAGAATCTGCTTTGCAAGTTTTTCTTATATAAAAATAAACTCAATTATTTTCGTTATTTTCGATTTCTGTTGCTAGATTAACATATTACACATATTTTTTGTCGAAATTGTAATTTTTACGGTATATTTTGTAATATTTGTTTTGTGAATTTAACAAGTAAGTTCCGAATCCACACCTACACGCTGCTAAGAAGCAGGGAACTTACTTGTAAGGTAAAAAATAAAAAGAATTACATAGGTGTTTCATAAGTATATCTTAAGAGGAATTTAAAAAATTCTCTGAATCGATCTGGTATAATCATTGTTGAACTACAAAATAATAAGATTGCCGTAATCCTTACCATCCCAGTTTAAAGCGGTAATCAATATTGTGGTTCGATTAACCACAAAAGACAGATATCCGGAAAAGAGGTCAATATGGAAAAGAAAAAAATAGCTGTTTTATTCGGAGGATGCTCCACGGAATATGACGTTTCCCTCCAATCAGCCTATGCTGTAATTACACATCTTAAAAAGAATTTATACGAAATCGTTATGCTTGGTATTACAAAGCAAGGAGATTGGTTTCACTTTCGGGGGGAACCGGAAAAATTATTAAATGATACCTGGTTTACCAAAGAAGCCTGTACCCCTGCTCTGCTTTCCCCAAGCAGATCCGACCATGGAATTATTGAATTTAAAGATAATGCCGCCGTTCACATAAAAATAGACGCGGTGTTTCCTGTATTACATGGTAAAAATGGAGAAGACGGTACTGTTCAGGGGCTGATAGAACTGGCCGGTATCCCGCTGGTAGGGTGTGATACCCTTAGCTCGGCCCTGTGTATGGATAAGGATTATGCTCACAAAATCGTATCCCTGGCAGGAATCAAAACCCCGGCTTCTGTGGTTATCCTTAAGGGAATAAAGAATTCCCAAATACTGCGACTGACACAAGATTTAAATTATCCGGTTTTCGTAAAACCGGTAAAATCCGGTTCCTCCTTTGGTATCACCAAGGTTAATGAGAAAGAGCATTTAATGGAAGCCGTAAATACAGCCTTCCGGTATGATAATAAAGTTGTGCTTGAAGAAAATATTGATGGATTTGAAGTCGGGTGCGCCGTTTTAGGAAATGAAGAACCCATTGTGGGAGAAGTGGACGAAATAGAATTGACGCAGGGCTTTTTTGATTACACGGAAAAGTACACCTTAAAAACCTCCCGCATTCATATGCCGGCCAGAATCAAAAAACAAACGGCGGGGCGTATTAAGAAAACCGCCCTTACTATTTACAGGGAGCTGGGATGCCGGGGTTTTGCAAGGGTAGATATGTTTTTAACTCCGGCAGGGGATATCGTATTTAATGAAGTAAACACCATACCGGGTTTTACTTCACACAGCCGGTATCCTAATATGCTAAAAGGCATCGGACTTAATTTTGAAGATATTTTGGACAAGCTGATACAGCTGTCCTTGGAAGGTTTTTGAATTGAAAGGAAAAGGTATACCGCAGGCCAGCCTGGGGTATACCTTGGGTATAAATATGAAAAACATGAATTTAAATGCTGCAAATATATACAGAGGTAATCTGATACTTGTAAACAATAAACATCCTGTTGCCGGCAAAGATAACTATTATGCGGCCTCCCTGGTTTCCGTCGACGTAAAATACCCGAATATTTTACTGGACTATGTAGCCGCAAAAGAATTATCCCAAATTCTGAATACATTGAATCTGAATAATGAGATTATACCCGTCAGCGGTTATCGTACTTTGACTGAACAGAAACAGATTTATACTGATTCCATGAAAGAAAACGGCTCTGATTTTACGGAAAAATATGTAGCCCTGCCCGGCAGAAGTGAACATCAGACCGGATTAGCGATTGATCTGGCAGAGAATAACAAAGAATACGATTTTATCCGTCCCCATTTTTCCTATGCCGGAATATGTATGCTGTTTCGTAAAAAGGCGATTCAATACGGTTTTATCGAGCGCTACCCCAAAGGAAAGGAAGCCGTCACCGGGATAGCCCATGAACCATGGCATTTTCGTTATGTGGGGTATCCTCATTCAGAAATTATGAATATGAAAAATTTAACCCTGGAGGAATATATTAAATATCTCAAAAATTTTCCTTATAAGGGAAAACACCTGAAATTCTTTAACTGTGAATATAATTATGAAATTTTTTATATAAGCCTTTCCCAATTACGGCAGATTTCCGTGACATTTCCGGTTAATACTACTTTTCAGATTTCAGGGAATAATATGGATGGATTTATCATTACCTTGAGAAGGCATAAACTTGAGAAAGGTATAAATAAAATACAGCGGTAAATATACCGCTATGCAGCATCATTTAAATGCGCAATAGTTTGCAGGAGAACTATTAAGCATACGCAAGAATGGAGTATAAAAATGAACAAAAATGACAATACCCTTCCGGGGCAGACAGCTTTTCCAAATAAAAATTATGAAGGTTTAGATTATTTTCGTATCTTAGCAGCTTTTCTGATTGTGGCAATACATACCTTTCCCCTTACTTCCCTAAATTCCACCGCCGACCTTGTATTCACCAGAATAATTGCCCGGATAGCGGTTCCCTTTTTTTTTATGATTACCGGCTTTTTCTTATTGTCCGGATACGTTAAAGGAGCGCCGGCTTCTATTTACGGCAGTCAACCCCGGCTTAAAACAGATACGACTTCTTTAAAAAAGTTCTTTTCTAAAATCGGTAATCTGTACGGAATCGCTATATTAATCTATCTCCCCGTTAATCTGTACAGCGGATATTTTAACCAGAGCCACCTGGCTGTTACTGTAATGAGGGATGTGGCGTTTAACGGTACTTTTTACCACCTGTGGTATCTGCCCGCCGCAATCTTAGGTGTAGGCTTCGTATACGTCCTATTCAGAAATCTAAATGGGAAAACGGTAATTTTATTTTCCTCACTGCTCTATCTTATAGGGTTAATGGGGGACAGTTATTATGGGATTACCGCCGGTGTTCCTTGGTTAAAAGCCTTTTATGGCTTATTATTTCAAATATTTGATTACACCAGAAACGGGATTTTTTATGCGCCTGTCTTTCTGGTTATGGGCGCGGCAATCGCTCATTCCGGAAGAAAATTACCGGCTAATAAATGTGTATACGGACTTATAATATCCACGATACTTTTAATCTTTGAAGGTATACTCATTCACCAGAGTGTCCAAAGACATGACAGTATGTATATTTTTCTTATACCCGTTATGTATTATCTGTTTCATTTACTTTTATTGCGGCAGGGAAACAGGCATAAAAGCTTAGGGACTATTTCAATGGTAATATATATTATACATCCATTTGCCATTATTTTGGTCAGAGGTTTTGCAAAAATCCTTGGTTTAGAGCGTTTTCTAATTTATAACAGTATCCTTCACTATTTTGCAGTATGCATCCTCTCCTTCATTTTTGGAGTTGTTTTCGTTTATTTGTCCCGGTTTTTTAAGAAGGATAATCCGGATACCAAAGGGAGGGCGTGGATAGAAATAAATCTGAAGCATCTGAAAGCTAATGTAAAAGAATTGTGTTCCCTCCTGCCTAAGGACTGTACCCTGATGGCGGTGGTAAAAGCCAACGCATACGGTCACGGGGATATTAGGATTTCAAAAGAGTTAAATAAACTCGGCGTTTATTCCTTTGCCGTCGCTACCTTATCCGAGGGCGTGCAGCTCCGCAAAAACGGCATGAAAGGGGAAATATTAATTTTGGGCTATACCCACCCCCAGGACTTTAAATACCTGGTAAAATATAATTTGATCCAGACCGTAGTAGATTTTGAATATGCCCGGATTTTGAACGATTACGGAAAAAAAATCAAGGTCCATATAAAAATGGATACCGGAATGCACCGCCTGGGAGAAAATTATAATAATATATCTAATTTAGAAGCCGTTTTTCAGCTTGAAAATCTTATTATTCTGGGGACTTATACCCACTTAAGTGTATCAAACAGTTTATTAAAAGAAGATATCGACTTTACCAGAGCCCAGATTGAGCATTTTTATAAAACAATAAAACGCCTTAAAGACCTTGGCTGTAATCCCGGTAAACTCCATATTCAGAGCAGCTATGGCGTCTTAAATTATCCCAAGCTTCATTGTGACTATGCCAGGATAGGAATCGCCCTTTACGGTGTATTAAGCTCTGCAAATGACCGGACGCGGATTTCCGCTGACCTAAAGCCGGTTCTAGCCGTAAAGGCCAGGATTGTTATGACAAAAACCATTGATAAAGGGGATGCGGTCAGCTACGGACGTATGTTTACCGCTTCGGAAAGCAGAAAAATTGCCGCTGTAACCATTGGATATGCGGATGGTATCCCAAGGAATTTAGAGGACGGGTATATCCTGGTAAATGGTCAGAGGGCGCCAGTTATCGGTAGAATATGCATGGATCAGTTGATGATTGATGTTACGGATATCTCCGGCGTAGAAACGGATGAAATCGTCACGGTAATCGGCAGGGAAGGCCATGAACAGATTTGCGCAGAGGAAATTGCGTCAAAATCCGGTACGATTACCAATGAATTGCTGACCAGATTGGGAAACCGGTTGAAAAGGATCTATCTTTCTTAATATTTCTTAACCGTTGTGCAATGTTTTTTCAAACACGCTCTAGGTAGCCCTTATAAATAAAAAGAATCATTATATATTTTCCATTGCAACGGACAGCATTAATTTTATACGGTTTAACTGATTCACATGGGATATGCCCGGATCATAATCAATGGGCATAATATTCGCCATGGGATATCTTTCTTTCAGTGATTTAAACATTCCTCTCCCTGTGATATGATTGGGCAGGCATGCAAGGGGCTGCACACATAATACATTGTTGATGCCGCATTCCATACATTCTATCATCTCAGCTGTAATAAGCCATCCTTCACCGGTTTGGTTTCCTAAGGATAGAACGGAAGAAGCCAGATCTGCCAATTGATGAATGGGTGCCGGCGGGGAAAACCTTTTGCTTTTTTTCAATCCCTCTATCATGACCTTCCTATAACGGTCTAAATATACCATACCGATATCACAGGCGTCCCGCTTAATTTTATTTCCGCCCAGGTATTTATATTTAAAATCCGAATTAAATAAACAATAAAGCAGGAAATCCATAAGGCCCGGAAGAACAACTTCCGCTCCTCCCTCCTCCAGTGAGGATATAATTCCATTATTGGCCATAGGGTGATATTTTGCTAAAATTTCTCCAACTATGGCAACCTTGGGTTTTTTAATATCTTTAACTTTAAGCTGGTCAAATTCCCTGATTATATTATTTATATTCCGGTCAAATTCCCTCTTGCTGCCGCTTCGGACATTTGCTTTTGCCGTTTCATTCCATTTAAGGTAAAGTGCTTTACAGGAACCCGGGACTTGTTCATAAGGTCTGGAGCCATAAATAACCCTCATAAATAAATCCCCGTATACTAATGCCATGATACATTTATTTATAAGGCCGAGGGACATTTTAAATCCCGGCTGTTCCCCTAACCCCACCGCATTTAAGGAAATCAGGGGCACCTTTTCATACCCCGCCTGCTTTAATCCCAGCTTTAAAAAGGCCATATAATTAGTTGCCCTGCAGCCGCCTCCGGTTTGTGATATGATAACTGAAGTATTGTCTATATCATATTTACCGGATTTTAATGCGTGTACAATTTGCCCGATAATAAGGATTGCCGGGTAGCAGGCGTCATTATTTACATATTTAAGTCCTTCATCCACCGCCGCCTGATCTACTCCCGGCAAGACCTCAAACCGATAATCGCAGGATCTCGCAGCCTCCTGTATTAAATCAAAATGCATCGGGGAAAGCTGAGGCACCAGTATGGTATGGGTTTTCCTCTTTTTCTTGGTGAATATGGGTGTTAAGTAAGTAATTTCTTTTCTCACAGGCAGATATGCTTTTCTCTCCCTCTCCTCTATGGCTGCTTTCAGGGAACGAATCCGTATCTTAGCCGCGCCAAGGTTATTTCCTTCATCTATCTTTAACATGGTATATATCTTGCCGCCGGAGGTCAGAATTTCGGCTATCTGGTCGGAGGTCACGGAATCCAGCCCGCACCCGAATGAATTAAGCTGAATTAATTCTAAGTTTGGTTCCTCGGCCACCTTGGTGGCCGCACGGTATAATCTGGAATTATAGGTCCATTGATCCACCACCCTTAATTTACTTTTAAGAGGGGTTAAATGGGCTATACTGTCCTCTGTTAACACAGCCATGCCAAAAGAATTAATTAATCCGGGTATGCCGTGATGAATTTCCGGATCAATATGATAGGGTTTTCCGCAGAGCACGATTCCCTTTTTATTATTTTCTTTAAGGTATGCAATGACTTCCTCCCCTTTTTTCTGAATATCCCATTTATAGGATTCCAACGCTAATCTGGCCGCTGTGACAGCCTTTTTTGCTTCCTCTGTGCTTACGTCATAATCTGCAAATTCTTCTGTAATTCTTTCCGCAAGCTTCTTATCATTATTCATGGATAAAAATGGCGCGATAAATTTAACCGGATTTAATTCGTCAATATTGTTTTTAATTACTTCGGAATAGGATATTACAATGGGACAATTATAATGGTTGTCCACATCCTCATATTCTTTCTTTTCATAAACTATGGAAGGGTAGAAAATAGTACGGATTCCCCGTTCAATGAGATTAAAAATATGGCCGTGGCAGAGTTTGGCCGGATAACATACGGATTCGGAGGGAATGGTCCCCAACCCTTTTTCATACATTTTTTTACTGGAGGGAGCCGAAAGTTCAACGCAAAATCCCAGCTCTGTTAGAAGGGTAAACCAGAAGGGATAATTATCAAACATATTAAGGGCTCTCGGTATGCCAATCACACCTCTTTTAGCCTTATCCGTACTTAAGGGCTGGTAGGCAAAGGTTTTCTTATATTTATATTCGTAAAGATCGGGCATTTTTGCCGATGCAGTCAATTTGGCAGCCGAATTGGCAGTTAATTTGGCTTCGTCCGTCTCCAAGCCTTTCTCACAGCGATTTCCGGAAATAAAGGATTCCCCGTTTGAAAATATATTTACCGTCAGAAGGCAGTGATTTCCACATTTCTTACAGCGTTTAAGGGAAGTCTCTACATGAAAGCCGGACAATTCCTTTCCGGAAAGCAGGGAGGATATTCGTTCACCTTTCCTGCCTTTCTTGCCTTTAAGAGTACCTTCCTCCTCAAACCGTTCTTTTGCTATTAAAGCCGCTCCAAAAGCCCCCATTAACCCGGCAATCTCGGGTCTGATTACTTCCCGTCCCGATATTAACTCAAAACATCTTAATACGGCATCATTATAGAAGGTACCACCCTGAACGATTATCTTTTTTCCCATATCCTTTTCATCCCGGATTTTTATTACCTTAAACAGTGCGTTTTTAATAATGGAATAAGACAGTCCTGCTGAAAGATCGGCAATATCCGCCCCCTCCTTTTGGGCCTGCTTTACCTTGGAATTCATAAATACCGTACATTTTGTTCCTAAATCCACGGGTGCCTTGGCAAATAAGGCTTCCCGCGCAAATTGGTCCACAGTCATATTCAAAGAGGCGGCAAAGCCTTCCAGAAAAGAACCGCAGCCGGAGGAACACGCTTCATTTAAAAGAATACTGTCAATCGTTCCGTTTTTAATACGTAAGCATTTCATATCCTGCCCGCCGATGTCCAATATAAAATCCACTCCGGGCAGGAAGTACTCCGCAGCTTTATAATGAGCAATGGTTTCAATTTCTCCCATATCCGTGTGAAGTGCTGCTTTCATTAATCCTTCTCCATAGCCGGTTACGGTACTTTCAGCAATTATTAATCCGCAGGGAAGCTTATTATATAAATCTCTAAGAATGGATACCGCTTTATTCATAGGTTCCCCTTCATTGCTCCCGTAACAGCTGTATAAAAGCTCACCGCCTTCACCGATTAATACGGCTTTTGTCGTGGTTGAGCCTGCGTCGATACCTAAAAAGGTATTTCCCTCATATTGTGATAATTCAGCTTTTTTTACAAGGGACCTGCTGTGCCTGGTTTTAAATTCATGATATTCTTCTTCGTTTTGAAACAGGGGAGGAAGCTTGCGTACATCTACATCTTTAATATCCGTTATATTCCATATTTTATCTATTATCCATTTAAGCTTAATAGATTTGACCGGCTGATTGCTCTTTTTCTCTCCGGATAGAAGCGCCGCACCTATGGCTGGAAAAAGAATACCGTTTTCCGGTATAATAGCTTCGTGTGGTGTTAAATTTAAGCTTACGATAAATCTTTCCCTAAGCTCCGATAAAAAATACAGGGGACCGCCAAGGAAGGCCACTTTACCCCGGATAGGCTTTCCGCAGGCAAGTCCGCCGATGGTCTGATTGACCACAGCCTGTAATATGGATGCGGCAATATCTTCTTTCCGCGCTCCGTCATTAAGCAGGGGCTGTACGTCAGTTTTAGCAAATACTCCGCACCTGGAGGCTATGGGGTAGATAACTTTATGTTTTTTGGCATATTCATTTAAACCGTATGCGTCCGTGTTAAGCAATGCGGCCATCTGATCTATAAACGCGCCGGTTCCCCCTGCACAGCTATTGTTCATCCGCTGTTCCAGCCCGTTTTTTAAATAAGTAATTTTAGCGTCTTCTCCCCCAAGTTCAATAACCACATCGGCCTGGGGTATCCATGCCTTAACCGCCCTGGTACAGGAAATGACCTCCTGTTCAAAATTAAGCTTTAACCATTCCGATACGGCCAAACCCCCTGAACCGGTTATATTTACAGTGGAGGTTATGTCCCCCAGTTTTTCATAACAGGAATTCATAATATCGATGATGGTGCTTTTAATATCGGACAGATGCCTTTTATATTCGCTGTGGACTATCTGGTTTTCTTCATTTAAAACCGCTATTTTTACCGTTGTGGAACCAATATCCAGTCCTATTTTATAGTTACCCGTTCTATCAAATTTATAATTATTCATATTAACCAAAATCTCCCATACATAATCCTTTTTATAAACAGAGCCCTATATTTCTGATAACTTTTATCTCATACTTATTTATTATGTACAGGAAATTTCGAATCATTCAGAATACAAGAAAGAGTTTGTAAAGCATTTCCCATTTGGGAACAAAAATTCATTCTGCAGAATCAACCGTCATTATCAATACGATATACAATATAACATTCGCACAATATTACTTTTATATCGGCACCGGATAAAGTAAACCGCTGTTTGACGGCTTCTTCCCTGCTTAATTGTTTCTTTTTCCCCCGCTGATTTTATAGCGGATTTCTTAATTTCCTACTGATTACTATCCTCCTCCGAAAAACATATTACTGGTACGCAGGGAGAAACTTTTTATGTAAAAATTCCAATTTTACTATTGACATTATGACCTACAAGGCGTAGAATTAATTTTAACCTACAGTGAGTAGATTAAAATTAAAGGAGATTTTCATGAAAAAATTACAACGAATTTCTGATGCTGAGAAACAAATTATGGAATTCATTTGGGCAGCCGGCCGCCCCGTTACTACGAAGGAAATCATAAATAATTTACCGGAGGATAATATGTGGAAACAAAATACAGTCATTACGTTTTTAGCCCGTCTAATGGGAAAGGGGGTAATTGATGCAACAAGAATTGGTAAGGCGAATCATTATAAGCCTTGCATAACGGAACAGGAATACCGGAATTTTGAAACTAAGCAATTTATAAAGGATGTTCATAAAGGATCCGTGTTTGGGTTTATATCAGCGCTATGTGACAATGGAGATTTGACAAAAGAAGATATTGAAAGCCTGATGAATCGTTTGAAGGAGTAGGTGATACAGGATTAGGATTGTATCCTTTTATCGATATAAGTCCATCCTCCCTTTTTAGACCTGCTACAAATGGAATTGGAATATTACAAGAAGAAAGTTATTCTTACCTTGAATTACTGCCCTATCTTTTAATGGCTGGAACGCTGATATTCCTAGCAGTAACTTTTGTTCAAAATTATAAGTTAACTCATTGCATTTTTAGAATGTGCAAGTTAACGGATGACATACATGTTTTGGAAGCATTTTCAAAATGCAAAAAAGAAATGGATATAACACAGGAAATCCCAGTATACATTTCCCCTGGCGTAAGCACACCATTTCTTAGCGGTATTTTTAAGCCTCGTGTTATTTTACCGGATATTGAATTTCATTCAGAAGAATTACAATGTGTATTTCTTCATGAACTAACACACTGGAAGCGCCATGATGTATGGCTAAAATGTCTGATGCTTTTGATTAATGCCATCCATTGGTTTAACCCTCTTGTTTATATGGCTAGACGCGATATAGATCGCTTTTGCGAATTATCCTGTGATGAAAGCGTTGTAAAACCAATGAATAATCTGGAAAGAAGACGATATTGTGAATTAATGCTAAATGTACTTTGGAATGTTGCAGATCAGCGAGTTAAATTATTTTCCGCATTTAGTGATAAGCGGAAACATCTTGAAAGGAGAGTTAGTATGATATTAAAAAATAAAGATTCAAACGGCAAAAAATGGATTCGCACATTTTCAATCGTAATAACACTGGCAATTGTACTGGTAGGTACGGTTACTGCATATGCCGTCAATTTCCAAAAAGAAACGGTAAAAGAGGAAAAGGTAAAAGAGCAATCATTAACTGCCGTTGCTACCAATGGTGAACCCGCTGTTGAACGTCCGCCTTATTCTGATGACGATTTTTCAGCTGAATTCCTGGAGTATGATAATACAATGCATATTTACCGTTTTAACGGGAAATGGGTACGTATCTTAGATGATAGATATATCTGGAATGGAAAGACTTATGGCGGTGTTAGCAGAAGTTTGCCCGGAGATAAAAATGACTGGGGAGAGTCGATTGACCTTAAAACTGTTAGAAATACTGAGACGAACAAGGTAGAGAAACTAATTGAGATGACAGAAGAGGAAGCACAAGCAATAATGACATCTATTGGTCAATAAAATCAAAACTATATTCAATGACTTAATGAAGGGAGGCTCAAAGCAAACTTTTCCAATTATGTAATTTTATTACATGATTTCTTATTACATGATTTCTTATTGCATGACTTCTTTATTGTATGATTTCACCGCCTGGTGATTTCTGCTTAAAATTTCTGATATAATAAAACATATATTGCTGAACAATTCCGGCATATCCGTGATACAGCTCTAAATTGAATTGATTGCAATAGATATTTTTAAGAACTCTGTCAATCCATACGTCAACGGGGAATGCATCAATATGGTGCAGGCCGTATAAAGAAACACAATTGGCAACCTTTATACCGACACCGGATAAAGTAAGCAATTGTTTGACGGCTTCTTCCCTGCCTAAATGTTTCAGAAAAGTCAGATTTACTTCATCCCTTAAAACGGACCGGGATGTTTTTAAGATATATTCATCCCGATAGCCCAGACCCGTTTCCCTTAATTCTTTTACATCTGCCCCGGCTAATTTTTCAGGAGGGGGAAAGGTGTAGTATACCCTATCACCGCATTCCTTACATAACTTTTGCTCCCCATACTTAATACAAAGCCGTTCGATGCAGTTTTTAATAGCCGGTATGTTTTTCCGCTGGGATATAATAAAGCTGATTAAGATTTCAAAGATTTCCTGCTTCAGGATTCTAAGGCCCCTGCCAAAACAAGCCGCGTTTTTTAAAAATTCGTCCTGCCCCTGAGATAAACTGGTTATAATTTGATTATAATTGTAATCCATATCAAAATAATCCTTCCAGACCAGCTTA
Source organism: Clostridiales bacterium (assembly GCA_015655075.1). Classification (GTDB taxonomy): domain Bacteria; phylum Bacillota; class Clostridia; order Lachnospirales; family Lachnospiraceae; genus Anaerocolumna. The sequence continues at coordinate 114,252 of JAATFT010000007.1, forward strand.
TAATCTTCTTCGCTGCAGGTTATTTCCACGCTGTCTTCCTCTATCTGGGTCAGCTCTATATATTTGCCAAAGGCAATTAAGCTGTAACGGTTATTTCCTATGGGATTCATCCGGAAACACTGTCCGGATTCCGCTATATGTTTTAAATTAAAATTACTTGAACGGATATTCAATCTCTTTTCCTTTCCGGCTTTTGTTTTTATACACGGAATTATTTGTCTGTCTCCAATATATTAACAATCTCTTTTAAGGATTTCTGAAATTCCGCATCGGAAGAATTCTTAAATATTAACAAGTCATCCGCTATCTTCGGATCATCCAATGCACTGGGGATATCAAAATTACAGCCCGCGATGTATTCATCCCAATGGGCAAGCTTCCAGGAATCCCTGTCGGAATTTCTTTCAATCATCCTTTGCCTGCATACTTCAATGCTGGTCTCCACCCATATTACTGCCAGGGCAGCATTCTTTTCTTTCAGTTTACTTTTTAAATCATCCATATAAGTTTTATCGCGGATTTCTCTTGTAAACGGAGCATTAATCAATACAATATCATCATAGTCTAAAGCTTCCAGTGCCAATGCCACTATCGCTTCGTATTCATAATTGCGGATATTCTCTTCAAAAAACCGAGAACTTCTGTTATATTCTTCCCTGGCAACCTTAAAAATCTGCGTTGACAGACAAATTAAAGTATCTTTATCCAGGTAAACCACATGTTTTAAATTCTTAGCCAATTGCTTCGAAACATATGTTTTACCGCAGGCCGGCGGAGAGGTAACCAATATCAACTTCTTCATCCAAAGTCCCTCCAAAATTAACTTCATGACCTTATTCTGCTGTATAGTTTAAGAACTATCATATTTATTTCACCCGAATTTAACAATTCCCCTCATAGACATATTCTAAGGATTCCCTGGCAATGTCTGCAAGTTCATATATCCTGCTTATTTTTGTGGCTTCCCGATCCGTCATTTTGTAACGGGGGAAAAACCGGGTCAGATGGAGGGGGATATCCGGGCGTATGGACGCAAGCCATTTTGATAATTCACGGATTTCTTCCTCACTGTCATTCTCTCCCGGGACGACGAGGGTGGTTACTTCCACATGATTATTTTCAGCAGCCAATTTAATGGAATGTTTGACAGCTTCCAGTCCGCCGCCTAAAGTTTGATATATTTTATCGTTAAAGGTCTTTAAATCGATGTTTAACGCGTCCAAATATTTTAACAGGGCAAGGAAGGGTTTTTCATTGATGTAGCCATTGGTAACAAGAACATTCTTAAGTCCTTCCTCTCCTGCCAGTTTCGCACAGTCATAAACATACTCATAACCGACCAAAGGCTCATTATAAGTGTAGGCAATGCCAATATTTCCTTTGGGTATCAGCTCCTTAGCCAACCGTACTATTTTCTCGGGGCTTACATACCTTGTGCGTACCCGGTCCTTTCCCGCCATGGCGATTTCATAATTCTGACAGAAGGAACACCGGAAATTGCATCCGAAACTTCCCACCGACAAAATATAGCTTCCGGGATGAAAATGATACAAGGGCTTTTTTTCCATAGGATCCAATGCGATACCGGTTAACAGTCCGTAGTTTATTGCTGAAATCTTACCCATTCTATTGCTTCTGGCCCCGCAAAAGCCCACCTGGTTTTCCTCAATATTACAATAATGGGGACAGATATCACACACTAGCCTGCTCACAGGTGCCTCACCACCTCAAAGCGTTCCATTTTATAAGGTTCTTCCGGAGATATATTTCCCTTTTTTAAGGCAATACTAACCTGCTGTTTGGGAGTATCCACTCCCTCCAGATTGGGAAGCAATAAACCTCTTCTGCCCTGGTAAGATACAATAACTCCGTAGCGCTTTACGTCCAGGTCATGGAGGGAACTAATAGGCTCGCTTTCATTAAGGACATCCACATCATAAACAAGCCAGGGTAATTCCTCCCTGCGGACAGGTTCAAAACGGTAATCTTTAGTTCCTGCGCTGACGGCATTTTGAATTATCTCATCCGCAATACAATCCGTCGTGGGTCCTGTCGTTCCAATACATCCTCTAAGGTGCCCTTCCTTTTTAAGGGATACAAATACGCCGGCTTTCCTGCCAAGCAATTCCGGCAGCAGGTCGTCAGGACGCTTCATTTGCCTACGGTTTTTTAAATAATACTCTAAGGATTCCCTGGCCAGTTTTACATAAGGATCTTCCTTGTTTTTAATTTCCGTAAGTTCTTTTTTCATTATTTCATCCATTTTTTTATCAAAACACCGGTTTTTATCTTCACCGGTAACTGTAAAGGCTGCAACACCGTAACCCACTCCAAAAGGGCCTTCATAGGATAATAGTTCTGATTTGACGGCTTTCCCGTCTAAAACGCCTGCCATAATAATAAAAGAACGCAGTCCGCACTCTCCCGCTTTCTCACAAAAGCTTTCGCTGAATTTTAAAAATTCCAGAAAATCCCCTTTTTTAAAAGCCTGTGTAATCTCCTGGTCAAACTTGACACCTTCCCAGGTAAGCCCATAAGGGCCGTATTCCTTTAATCGGTGGGATAAATCACCGCTGGCAATATATACATATTTCTTAGTGCTGTTATTAATAATCTCTGCAATACATTTTCCATAGCGGTAATGTGTAATCGGGGATAACCCGGAGATGGATAAGCGTACCAGTTTATAGCCCTGATAGAACTGATTTACAAAATAAAGCGGCACCATGGTTCCATGATCCAGGAATTTTTTCTTTTCTCCTAAAATACCCGCATAAATACCGCGTTCCCCGGCAAGCTTCGAAAGCTTATTTACAAACGGCTCATCATATTCTGCCGTCATTTTAACCTCCGGCACCCCGAAACTGCCAAAATCACCCCTGGCAGCTCTGCCCGGTGATATATGCAGGTAATCCGAATACATAATGGAATGGGGAGAGGACACTATTATTGTATCCGGTTTTAGCTGACTGATTCTGCGGGCGATTCCCTTATAGGCGTCTATGGTTTTTTGTATTTCTCTTTCCTGCCCCTTCCCTACATCGGGTATAATTAAGGGCGGATGCGGAACAATAAATGAGCCGACCAACATAAAATTATCCCTCTTTCTATAAATTCAGTACTATTTTAAAACAACAGCTTACCAAACAATAATATAAGAATAAATATTACGATACAAATAAAAAATAAAACCTTGGCAATGGTTTTAGAGGTTTTTGCAACACCTGTAAAACCAAATAGCCCTGCAACTACGGAAATAATGAAAAAAGCAATTGCCCATTTTAACATATACTTCATCTCCTTTCCCTAATATCATTTTTACCTTACAGATATTGGCGGATTATTTAAATTTTATTAATATTAGCATAACACTTTTATACACTCTGTCAAGTCTTATCACCTGGCGTGCCGGCTCCGGGCGATAAATTATTGTATTTTTAAATCAACATCGATGGTAAATTCTAAATCTTCCAGAAATTGATTTTCCTTATCGGCATAAGTAGACCATATTTTCCTGTTTTTATAACTTGTCATCCGGTATAAATTCATAAAATCAATCTTAGCTTTCTTCATAATTTTTTCCAGGTTTTTTGCAATACGGGTTTTTACCGCATTATTACAGCGATTTTCAATCCCTTCTATGATCTTTGCATTAGCCTTGTTAGAGACCATGCCGGTATCCATAAATCCTTTTTCAACAATACCAACGCCTTCAATCTTTATCGCCAGCAAAGGGTGATTACCAGTTGTTGTAAACTTTAGTGTTCTTGTAATGTACTTTATTTTTACAACATATTCTGAAATTGCTTCACCCTTTCCTTCCTCTGTATCTTCCTCCTGATTTTTTGTAAGGAAGATTAGTTTATTTTTTCCATAGCCGTTGGCAATATCCATATAATCTGCTTCCTTTTTATTTACTTCAAAGGCCAGCCTGTTATGATAAAACATACCAAGTCCTGTAGTTTCCAGGGTCTTCTCCCCTGGTTTTAATACAGGCATACTGATTACCGGATTTTCTTCGTTCATGGCAAATACCATATCTCCTACTGTTATTACCTTTTTCCCCGTATTCTTAAGGTTGATCCGGTACAGCCGGTCCAGGAAATCCCCGATTCCGCCTTCCAGATCATGGTTTAAGGAAATCACTTCTTTTGCAGTGGAGTCCGATGTAAAGATCAAGGTATTTCTGCCCAATTCATATTTATTCTCAACATAAGTTAAGAATTCTGACAGCTGTTTTGGATTTTTCGCCAATTTCTTCCCTAATATAATTGCTTTCAAATGACTAAAATCCAGCCGCTTATTGTACTTCAGGTCGTATAATTCTTCTATCTGCCAGAAGTCAAAGCCTTTTATTTCCAGAATTAATTTCTCCGGTTCTTTACTTCCCTGCTCGGTCAGGGCTTTTAAATCGGGCAAAACATAATAAACCGTTAATTCATTTCCGCTTAAATCAATTCCCATTGCCTGGACAAAATTACGGTCTTCAATTTCCGTCATGTCACTGCAGCCGGTTAAGAAAACGGCCGAGGCCAGAGCCGTAATCAGCAATAGGATTTTTAAGGCGGGCTTGTGATTTTTAATCTTTTTAACTTTACCCATAAATACAATGACGGCAGGTAAAATAACGGACTGGGGCATACCGATATATTTCATGTAATATTCAAAATAATAAAAGAACTGTTCTGTTTCCATAGGTATGACACAAGCACCAAACAGCAGGAGTACAAAAGGTATTAACAGGTAGTTCTGTTTCGACACATGAAAAATATATTTACCGATAAAACTGATATAATAAAAGAAAGCACTGATAACGGAAAATATACTGGACATCCATATCCCCAATATAATGGCATCCTGTCTCTGAATAAAACCGCCTGGCAGCTTTATTACCTGAATCACGTTGACCATTGACCATAATTTCTGCCGGGTTTCCTCCCTTCCTAAAATTCCCAGGGTTACGACAAATAAAAGGACATCTAAAATTCCTACCACAACGATGGCATGGGATACAGAGTGAAATAACCGTTTACCTCTTTTTATATCAGCTTTTTTGAATTTAATCAAAGGTGCACAAAACAGCATTAATTCCAGTATACTAAAGGTAAGGAATACATTATATCCGCCTATGAAAATATCCCCCGCGCCTTCCGTGAATAACGGCATAAGATTGGTAAATCGTATTTTATTAAGGCCTAGCAGCAGGAAAGCAAAAATCGGAATAATTACTATAAAATAAAGGACTTCCGCTATTCTTGCCCTTACCTCAAAGCCTTTTGACGCCGCATAAGCAGATACAACCAGCAACAATAAAATAATAATTCTTGGATCCGTATCTTTAAGCAAGGTCTGGTTTATTACTTCACCGAACAGACGGGAAGCAAATGCACAGCCGACGGCCAATTTGGCAATATATAGAACACCGATAATAAAGGTAAGTATCCCGCCCAAACTTCTCCTGCAATAGTCCAGATAATTGCCTCCGGTGTATTTTGAAAGGGATAATAAAATCCAGGCATAGATAAATGCATATAAAACTGCAAGAATTATGGTTATCAGCCCGTCTCTTCCCGCAGTTGCCGTTGCTATTCGTGGAATTATCAACCCTGATACGCTGAATAAATCAAAAACTAATAGCCGTTTCAATTGTCTTAGGGAGATTTTTTCATTGTTTGAAAACATGTTTTTCTATGCCTTTCTGAATAACCGGTTGCTACTCATCCTTATTCCGGACAAGTCTGGTTCTTTCTGTTTTCTTTGAAAAGATGGGACGTCTTTTCAGCGCCCTTAAAGGAAGCCTTACGATTGCATCCTTAGTATCAGTGCCTTCGTTGATTCCTGAGGCGGCAAATGGTACCAGATATGGCATTCCAAAGCTTTTTAGCCCTCCTAGATGAATCAGTAAGATCATAATACCTAATATAAAACCAAATAAACCTAAGAAAGCGGATAGGACTATGATTAAATAGCGGACGATACGGAAGGCGGAAGCAAAGGGTTCATTGGGAACCGTAAATGCTGAAATTGCAGTCAGTGCAATCACTATAACTACAATAGGACTCACTAAATTGGCATTTACCGCCGCATCACCGATAATTAAACCGCCGACGATACCAAGAGTACTCCCCATGGGACCCGGAAGCCGGATTCCCGCTTCCAATAACATTTGAAATGCAACCTCCATCATAATCACCTCAAACAGGACGGAAAACGGAACACCGTCTCTTGCGGCGGCAAAGGATAATGCCATGGCGGAAGTTAAAACTTCCGCATTATAATTGATTACGGCAATATAAAGTCCGGGCAGGGCAATGGATATAAAAGCTCCGAAATAGCGCAAAATTCTGGTAAAGGTTGCAACCTCCCATCTACTGTAGGAATCATCCGAGGCCTGGAAAAAAGAATTCAGGGTTGTGGGCAATAATAAGGCCATGGGAGAATTATCCACCAGGATTGCAATCCTTCCCTCTAAAATGGCGGATGCCGCTTTATCCGGTCTTTCCGTTGTCTGGAACTCCGGAAAAGGGGAATATACGTTCCTTTCCGTAAGCTGTTCCAGCATGCCGCTGTCAAAGATACCGTCAATAACATATTCTTTCAGACGTTTTTCAATATTTGCAACTATTTCCGGTTTTGCCACGTCTTCCAGGTAACAGATGGCCACATCCGTATGAGTTCTAATGCCCACCTTTATTTGTTTTATTTTAAAGTTTGTATCTTTGATCCTCCGCCTTAATAAAACCCGGTTAATATAAAATGCTTCGCTGAAACTTTCCCTCGAACCATGGATTGCAACTTCATTTTCACTGGTGGGAACTCCCCGGTTGGGCATTCCCTTTACTGATACTTTAATGGCCTTGTCAAACCCGTCCACCAATATAATGGTATCACCTGAAAGGACATCCTCGATAAGTTCGTTCATGGTAATGACTTCGGATAAATCTACGGTGCGCAGCCCTTTCTCCTTGATATATTCAAAATGGTCTTTGGCCGGCATGTCCTTTAAACTGGCTAAAAGCTGGTGAATGGTAACCCGCTCCAATAAATCTTTATTAACCATATTGTCAACATACAGGAAATATATATCTACCTTATTTAAATCGCCAACTGTAATTTTACGTTTAATCACATCGGCACAATCCGTAAACAAAGCGCTGATTGTGTCAATATTTTCACTTAAGCTTTTTGATAATGCAGCCGTAATTCTATTTTGCTCATCATGTAAAAGACTCATGGATGCCTCCTTTTGTAAAAATTGTATTAAGCATCTGATTTAAAAGTAACCCTTTTTCATATTATATTAAGTAAATCTTTTTCATATTATATCCAATTTAACTTTTATTATTTACAGGCACAAAGCGCTGTTGCGTAATCTTAAGTTTGCTTTCACAATTTTTTATAGTACAAGAAAGAGTTTGCAAAGCAAACTCTGTGCTGACACTTGGCCGCTTTGCGGCATAATATCTTTTAAGCGTCATGCGCCTCCCGGGTCGCGTTTTTATTCAATAGGACGCAATTTCCTATTCAATAAAAAAAAACTTACCTTTCTTAATCATAAAAGTAAGGTAAGTTTTTTTTTATTCCATTTTTGATTGGAGTCTCACATTCCTTATAAGCAAAACAGATATCTATACATCTAATTTAAGCTGGATTTCTTCCTCCGCTTCCAGTTTAAAATCTTCTAGCTTCTCCGGATTCAACACGGGTAAGTCCTCCAAAGAATGAATACCAAAGCTCCGTAAAAAGTCCTCCGTCGTACCAAATAGGATCGGTCTGCCGGGAGCATCCATTCTTCCTACTTCACATACTAAATTGTATTCAATCAATTTATTTACGGAATGATCCGATTTTACGCCGCGGATAGCTTCAATTTCCAATTTTGTTATAGGCTGCTTGTAAGCGATTATGGATAACGTTTCTAATAAAACATCGGTTAATACATGTTTTTTGGGGACATGGGTAATTTTAACAATGGCATCATACATTTCAGCTTTGGTGCACATCTGAAAGGCCCCGTCCAATTCTATAATCTGTATGCCTCTGTTTTCCCCTTCATATCGATCCATCATATTCCGGATAATCTTTCTGGTCGTATCTACATCATGCTCTACTGCCGCAGCGATCCGTTCCAGTTCCACCGCTTCACCCATGGTAAATAGTATGGCTTCAATAGCCGCTTCCAGTTTTTTTATCTCCATAAATCCTCCCATTAATTTAAAACTAAATTATCATCTAATTCCGTGACGGCATTTCCGGTAAAAGTAATAACAATATCATCAAAAAGATTATTCTGGACAATCTCAAGCTGTCCCACTTTAATTAATTCCAGTACTCCTAAAAAAGTAACTATGACATTCATTTTACCGGACTGCTTCTCCAGTAATCCGCGGAAACGAAAGGTTCTATGTAAAAGTCCGTATCTTTGAATTGTTTGTATTTTTTCCGACAGATTTACTTCTTCCTTTTCTATCTTTCCAAACTTACTGCGGATAGGATCTATTTTATCAACCTGTTTTTTCACTACCGATTCAAATATTCTATGCAGTTTAGCTAAGGTCAGATCGGACAATAAGCTGTCCGTATCAATTTTTTCCTTATAATCCGCTATTTCCCTCGGTATGGATGATTCTCTGTACATTATTTTGGCAGCGTCCAGTTCCCTGTCCTTTAAATCCATTGAAATATACTTATACATCTTATATTCCAATAAACGTTCTACTAATTCCTGCCTTGGATCCTGTTCTTCTTCCTCTTTCTTCTCATCCTTAGGCAGGAGCATCTTGGATTTAATATTAATTAAAGTGGCCGCCATAACCAGGAATTCACTCATTACATCAAGATCCTTTTTCTTAATTTGACGGATATATTCCATATATTGTTCGGTTATTTCAACAATAGGTATGTCATTTATATTTACTTTATTTTTATCAATCAGATGAAGCAGAAGATCTAACGGTCCTTCAAAAGCTTCTAATTTAACGGATATACCCATAGCTTGTCCTTCCCTTTTTCTCCACTATACACCAATATACAGATATTTATAAAAACTGTATCATTATACGTGTACTGAAGCTGGTTATTAATTGAAACATGATGGACAGTATCAGAATTATTTTAATGAAATAATCATTTTTGATAATTAAAAAGTATTTCGCCGGCGATTTTCCCGCAATACACAGGCCCATATCAAAAGTGGATATGGGAAATAAATTGACAATAAACATGCTGATGCTTATTAAGGCAATATGCGCCAAAATAAATTGGAATATTAATTCAAAGCTATTGATAGTTGAGGAATAATTCAAGTTGGAATTAATACCGATTACAAAACGCATGAAAGCCGTACTGGCTATAAATATAATCAATAAACTTAACAGTCCGGTAATACCAAGAATAAGATTTGTCTTTTTATCCTTAATCCGGTACATATATGGCTTTGAAAACCCGGCCTGATTGGTAATACATAAGATAATTCCGACAGGGTCAATATAATGATGTAGTTTATATATATTATGTTTACGATTGGGGTCCTGATTCGGGTTTAGTCTATTATAAATATAAGCCTTAGGAAATTCATGCAGAATCATTACAATTCCGCCTGCTATAAAAGCAGCAAACAGTCTTATAAGCTGTATTTTCATACTGGCACCTCGGGTTATACTATTCTTTCTATTTTTCTCTATTTTCTTAATAAAGTGCTATTTTCATAAACTTTCCAAAAATGCCGACGTCCTATCAAGAATCACTTTTATTAAGGGTTACTACCATTAATTCCGGCCGGTTGTTAATCCGCAGCTTTATTGTATGCAAGCCCAGACCTCTGGATACTAACATTATTTTTTCGTTTTCTTCAAACCTTCCTGCATCATACTTAGGCATAAATTTATATTGTGGCGATATTATGCCTCCTAAGCCGGGCAGCCTTATAATACCTCCATGAAGATGCCCGGATACAATCAAATCAGCGCCCCACTCTGTATAAAATTTAAAATACATCGGATTATGTGCAATCAATATATTATAACATTTATTTTCCGGAATTCCTACTAAATTTTGAATATAATACCCTGTCATTTCAGGCCGTTTTATTTTTTTATAATAATCCATTTCGATTGATAACCCGGTTATGACAATGCTTTCGCCTTCTTTTGATATACTCTCATGTTCGTTTTCTAAAAACCTAACCCCCATATTTCCCAGATTATACCGGTATTTTTCATAACCTTTATGAAGAAGCGTAGCATTAGCCCGCAGACGCTGTTCGTGATTTCCCAAACCATAATAAATGGGATATCTGGCAGACAAATCCGATAACAGATTAAAAGGAGCTTCTAATTTATCCGGCTTATTGCTTACCATCATATCTCCTGCCACCAGAATATAATCAGGATTAATTTTATTAATTGTCGCAATTAATTTTCCATTATCTTTTCCGTATTTATTGTTATGAAGGTCGGCCAGTATAACCAGCCTGGCTCCGTCAAATGCTTTTGGAATACGTTTTGAACCAATGTTGTAGTAGGTAATTTCAAGGTTCTGATTTTCATAACACGCATATATTATGAATAACAGTAAAATTACTCCGGTGAATAAAGTACTATCCATATTACCTCCCTTTATATTCTTTCAGCATTATATGATACAATAACCAATAATTAACAAAATCACAGGAAAAGTCTGTTATTTATTATAACACAGACTTTCCCTGTGGTCTATAGCCAGTGTACTGACACGCTGATATATTTGGTACTGACTTGTTGATTTTTGATATTACTGCGTTGCAATTTTGAGAACGTAGCACCATTACGCACCCAAAATAGAGCCTTGTCTCCCACAAAGTGGAACGCCCAGCCCGGCACAGGCATTTTCAAACACGCTCTAGTAAAATACATATAATTTTTTTCATTATAAAAGCAGCTTCTCTAACGCCTGCAAAAAATAATCTTTATATTTGGCTTTTTCTATGTTTTCGATAGCGACGACATCCAGTGTGCCAATTTTATTTCCACCTAATTTATATGTAATTTCCCCCACCTTGTCATTTTCCTTTATAGGTGCCGTTACATTTTCATAAATCGCAATTTCCTTCGTTATGTCTTCTGAATTGACATCCTTAAGGCAAAGGTATGAAAATTTATCGTTAACCCTGTAGTTTACTGCATTTTTAACACCTTTTTTCACCGGTATGGGGACTACCTGCAAATCCTCATTGGCATCCGTATAAATACTGCAGTTTGCAAAGCCATAATCCAGCAGTCTGGAGGCTTCCGCAAAACGGACCTTTGTATCCGGTGCCGCCATAATTACGGCTATTAAGTCCATGTCTTCCCTTTTGGCAGTTGCGGACAGACAATATTTTGCCAGGCTGGTCGACCCTGTTTTCAGTCCCGTGATACCGTTATAATGTTTTATCAATTTATTGGTGTTGGTTAACCCAAATTCACTCTGCCCTTTTCTGGTGGTATGAATGATAGTATCCATCCATACTGTGGAGTAAGTACTGATTTCCGGGTGTTTTGTAATCAGTTCACGGGACATTAATGCCACGTCATATGCAGTGGAATAATGATTATCCACATCCAATCCGCAGCAATTGACAAAATTGGTATTTAGCATTCCTAATTCCTTTGCCCTTGCATTCATACGGGCAACAAATTCTTCCTCCGATCCCGCTATTAATTCTGCCATGGCAACGGAAGCATCATTTGCACTGGCAATACTGATGCATTTAATCATAGTTTCCACTGTCTGGGTTTCATATGGCTCTAAATAAACCTGGGAACCGCCCATAGATGCTGCGTGTTCGCTTACGGAAACCTCATCCGTAAGCTTAATCTTCCCACTATCCAGTGCTTCAAATATGAGCAGTAATGTCATAATTTTAGTTATACTGGCCGGTTTCAGTTTTTCATCTTTATTTTTTTCATAAATGACCTGGCCGGTAGAACCTTCAATTAGGACTGCGGAAGTGGATTTAATGTTCAGTTGGTTATCCTCCGGTGCGGCATGTACATTTATGTTAAGCAAAGGGCTCATTAGTAAAATAACACTTATTAGAAGCGCTACAAATCTCTTCATTGATACCTCACGTCCAAATTATATATTACTATTTTAATCGGGGACAATGAATTTTAGACCAACTTTTACTCGCTTCTTAAAGCGTCGATAGGATTTAACTTTGCAGCCTTCTTTGCCGGCATATAACCAAAGCCTATACCGATTGCAGCTGATATGCCAAAGGCTAATAAGGTGGCGCCAGTACCTGGCGCCGCATTTACACCAAGAGCATTGCCCACGGTAGTGGTTACTACCCAGCCTAGTATAATGCCCAGAATGCCTCCGAAAGAGCTTATTGCTGCGGCTTCAATTACAAACTGCCACATGATATCCCAGGTCTTTGCTCCCAACGATTTTCGGATACCAATTTCTTTTGTTCTTTCAACCACGGATACCAGCATGATATTCATGATACCGATTCCGGCAACCAATAGGGAAATACCGGCAATACCATATAGTATCAACCCAAGCATATCTGTCATTTCGTTCATCTGCTCCAGTAATTCTGCCATAGTGGAAATATTGTACAGATCTTCATCCTTTAAAATGCTATAAAGAAAGCTATCCAATAATTTTTTACCGATATCGACATAATCCGAATCCATCGCAGTAAAGGTATAACTCGATATACTCGTAGATTTGGCCAGTCTGGTTGCCGCCGAATAAGGAATATAGATACAATCATCTGCCGAATTTTCTTCGGAATCTGCCTGTTCTTCTAATATTCCGACTATTGTATAAACATTTCCGTCGATTTTCATAGTATCACCAACGGAAGCAACACCGTCAAAAATTTTATCTACAATGTAGGACCCAATAACACAGCCCTGATAACGGTTTTTAATATCCGCATATTGAATAAAACGTCCGCTTGCCAGAATAAGACTATTCATATCCATATAATCTTCACCGACTCCGGTTACGGTTTTTGATTCTGAAGTGGTGCTGTTTTTGATGGTATATTGTGATGTAACTTTTGGACTTACCGCATCAAATACCGCACTATTTTCTTCAACAAAATCATAGACATCATCTACATCCACTACTCTGGTATCTGTATTGGTTACGGATACGGTAATGGTATTGGTCCCCAGTTCGGAAAAAGTGGAAATGACATAATTGGTAACGCCATTCATAAGTCCAACTAATGTTATTACGGAGAATACACCTATTATCATACCCAGCATGGTAAGAAATGAGCGCATTTTACTGCCTAGAATACTTTCTCCTGCTAATTTGAATGCCTGGAATATACTCATGTCCTACTCCTTTTATAGTCTTCTACCGGTCCGTCAAAGACGATAACACCATCCTGTATACGAACCACCCGATTGGCTTCTTCTGCTATTGAATTATCATGCGTGATTAAAACAATGGTATTTCCTTCCAAGTTTAAAACATTTAAAAAATCTAATACCTCCCTGCTGGTTTTTGAATCCAAAGCACCGGTCGGTTCATCTGCCAGGATGAGAGAGGGATTTCCAACAAGAGCCCTCGCGACGGAGACCCTTTGCTGTTGGCCCCCGGATAACTGATTCGGTTTATTTTTCCATTTATCTGCTATTCCAACTCTTTCTAAGGAAGCTATAGCTCTTTCTCTACGTTCGCTTTTACGTAGGCCTGCATACAATAACGGTAATTCGACATTATCCAGGATATTCTGCTTCGCCAATAAGTTATATTGCTGAAATATAAATCCAATTGTTTTATTCCTGACTTCGGCCAATTCATCGTCTCTCATTGTGCTGACATCCTGACCGTCTAAAATGTATTGTCCTTGTGTTGGTACATCCAACGCACCGATAATATTCATAATGGTAGATTTACCGCTTCCTGATTTACCCACAATTGCAACAAATTCACCTTTATGAATTTTCAAATTGATACCGTTGCTTGCACGGACTTCCGTATTACCCATCTGATAAATTTTATATATGTTAATGAGATTGATAAGAGGTTCCTTCTCTTCTTCCAGATTCACTTCATTCATATTTTACTGCCTCCCATCATCTACCGCCGCCGCCTTGCATACCGCCGCTCGGTGCGCCTCCGCCGTTGCCGCCACCTTGCATATCGCCGCTCGGCGCGCCTTGCATTCCACCAGGCATCATCACGTTTTCTCCGGATGTTGTCGAACGTTCTACATAAACTACATCTCCTTCGGATAATCCGCTTGTTATTTCAATGTAATCATCATTGGAAAGACCGGTTTCCACCTCGACTGCCTTAAAGCCTGCCGGTACATCACCGTCTGTTTCCGTAACACTGGAATCTTGTACATATACTTTATCTCCCCGCATTAAGGCGTCATTCGGTACCGACAGTACGTCTTTTACTTCATCTACAACAATTTCACCCGTTACATTCATGCCTGGCAATAAATCGCCCGTCTCATCAATCTGCACGGTTACGGGATATTGCGTAACACCCTGGCTTGTAGTGCTTTCCAAACTAATATTGGTAACTGTTCCGGTAAAGGTTACTTCATCCAAGGCATCTGCAGTAATATTAACAGTCTGTCCTTCTTCTACCTCCATAATATCCAATTCGTCAATAGCCATTTCAAAAGTCAAAGCGGATAAATCATAAATCGTACAAAGAGTTGCTGAATTATCTTTGGAAATGGTATCGCCAACCAGGACATCCTTGCTGATGATTTCTCCGGTGATAGGTGCGGTTATACTATAATCCGCTTTTTCATCAACAATGTCATCCATGGCATCTTCTGCATCTTCAATTCCTTCTTTTGCGGATGTAACCGTATCTTCCGCAGAGTCTACACTATCCTTTGCCGAATCAACAGCAGCCTGGTACGTATCTAATTCATCATCATAAGTATCACTGGCTAATACAATTACCGTTTCCCCATCCTTTATGCGGTCCCCTTCCTGAATGTTAAGGGAAACGATCTCTCCGGATTTATCCGCCGTAAGTGTAGTATCCTCAAATACACTGAAAGTTCCTTCGCTACTGCTGTCTAAATCGCCTATTGAAGCTGTAGCTGTGGTGGTGGTGGTAATACCCCCAGGATTCTTAACCTTAACCGTAACTGTTTTAACAACTTGGTTACCGCTTAATGCCTCTTCAATACTGCTTACTTTTGTTACAGTACCTTTCAGCGTTTCATCACTGTCTGAAATCTGAACTTCTGCAGTTTCTCCAACCAATGAAGATTTCGCATCCGCTGAAATAAAAGGAACCTCCAGTAACATATAAGTATTATCATAAATGGATGCTATGGTATCTCCTGACTGAATATCATCCCCTTCTTCTACAGATAGGGATTTTACATAACCGGATGCCGTAGACTTAATAGTCAGGTCGCTGTATTTCTCTGAAGCTTCATTATAATCTGCTATAGCTTCATTATACTTATCCACCGCTTTGTCATATTTTTCCTGCGCATTTTCATGATTTTTTTCTGCTCTGGATAAGCTAGTTTTTGCAGAATTTATTTGGCTGTCCAAATCATCAGTTGTTACCTGATATAATACGTCTCCTTCCTCAACCTGATCACCCTCCTCAAAATCGGCTGATATAACTTCACCTTCTACCAATGTAGTTAAATTATAGGTATTTAAAGGCGCTATCGTACCGGAAGATGATAAGACTTTTTGAATATCCATCTTAGTAACCTCTGCTGTTTCAGCAGTATCATCTGAAATCGCCTGTTTCAGTTTACTTACTACAAGTTTATTATAAACGATTCCGCCAATAACTGCCAGAACAAGAATGACGGCCAAAACTTTTATTAGTTTTTTGATTTTCTTTTTTTTACGGGTTTTATTTAAATTCACATTATCTGAAACCGCAGGCTGTTCTGTTTTTTTCTTAAAAAACTTCATATTCATACTTACTTATAATCCTCTCTCTGCCTAGTCGATATTTTCTGCCACAATTACACGAATCCTGCCGCCTAATGCCGTACTTTTATCATAATATGCAGTCAATTCATATTTCTCTAAGTTGGATACATCACTAAAAGTAACGACACTATAGCTTCCTGCATTATAATAAAATACGGCAACTTCATCTGCCAACTGATATTTCTGCGTAGAATCCTGTACTGTTGTGGTACCAACGGATTGTACCTTTATTCCGGTAAGATTAACCAGATCTTCTATCTGAGTGGAATCATCATCATCAAAAAGGAAGCCTTTTGGTCCTTTCTCCATATTAGAAGATTCGCCGACTGCGGTTCCGGTCGTTCCGTCAATGTTATAATCAAAACTCATGCTATCTGAACCGCTTTGACTGGAAATTTCGGTTAAAATTCCATAATCATACATGTCCCCTGTCACATTGCTTAAAATCAGCTGGGATATATCGCCTGAACTGTTCAACTGATAATAATAAACAGAGGAATCACCCAAGGTTAAACCGGCAAGTCTTGCAGGATCCACTTTAACATAGCTGCCTCCATAATAATCCAGTATTTTAACATTGGCCGCCAAGTCATAGCTGCCTAATTGGCTCGCATCACTTGAGAAAGCATTGCTGCCGAAAGATATGCTTCCCATGCTGTATTTGCTTATGGTAGCGATACCGTTATCATATTTGACGCGTACCAGTTCCCCTTCGGAAAAAGTTGACGCGGTAATTTCATAATCCTGTTCATACTCATTTCCGCCTGCGTCTACAAATGTTACATAATTCGTGGTGACAAGCTCGTCGTCTTCATTGGTAATAACATGTTCACCGTCATTTATAACCATACCTGTAATGGTAACGTTGTATTCATCAATGCCCAATACATCTACTACCGTATCATCTTTACCTAAAATTAGGGTAACAACATCCCCTTTATTTATACTGCCGATGGAGGAAAATTCAATTGACATATCATTGGAACCCAAGGTGTATTCTTTTCCGCCAATCGTAACGGAAGTCGGAGCCAGGCGGTTCGGTGATATGGCCTGGATTGCACCGGTAACCTTATTATCATAAGCCCAGACAGATTGTAAATCTTCCTAATAATAAATTACATCATTTTCCTGAATATCGGATAGCGTGCCTAAGGTTCCGTCCTTATAAAATGTAGCGGTTCCCAATAAAAACGGAATTTTTTCCTTCCAGTCGCCGTTAACTAAGATGGGTCCCTCCAGATTGGAATTTACTAAGGATAAATAATCCATTTCACCATTTGAATCCACCGTATATCCCAATACTTCCGCATAAATATTTCCTTCTTTGTTGGTTGTTTTTAACGTGTTATAAAACAGATTCATACAGTCATTTCTTGTAAGTAACTGATTTTTCGTTTTGGTTATATTTTTGTCCAACTCTTTGGAATCATATAAGGCCATTTCAGCAGCGGAAATATTGCCGGTAAAATCACTGTTGGTATATCCTAAGAGCTTTAATACGCCGTTTACGGCTTCAATCAGTGTAATACTTTGAGATGGTTTAAAGCTTCCATTTATATATCCGGACATCCATCCCTGTTCAATTGCCGTCTGTATGTAGCCTGCCGCCCAATAATTTTTTGATACATCGCTAAATAAGGAAACATTACTTTTGGCAGATACTTTTTCCTTATAAGAAGACATGTTCACCAACATTTGAGCATATTGAGCCCTTGTTACTTGTTCCGTGGTGGAATCACTGTTTTCCTGATCCGTTTTCATAATTCCTAATGCCGCAATTACTTTTTCAGCATTATCAGTACTGGTAGCTGCCTCCCCTGTCCCGAATGGAACTACAACAGTAAGCAACAGCATAACAGCTGCAAGGAATAGGTTAAATAGTTTTTTTTGCATCTTCAATCTCCTTCATGTAATAAATTAATCCCACTATTTATTATTTCCATTATATTCTATTGAAAAAACATGTAAATTCTGTGAACAGGATGTGAAATATTTAGAAAAACAGTAAGGATTTTGTTAATAAAAAATAAAAAACATGCATTAAAATTCACTTTTTTTTATAGCCATTTAGCAATGATAAAATGGTTATTTTACTATTTTTTAGCAGAGCAATTTTGCTCTGCTAAATTAAGTATATCTTTTCTTTCACAATAAATAAAGATAATTATAGTTAAAAATTTATTAAAAACTGATAAACAATTATATTAATTTCCAGCTTTAGCGTTGATTTTTTTCATTAAACCTACTCCTTGACATTAACGGTACAGGTTACGGTCTTACCCCGTACTTTTCCGTATATTTTAGCGCTTCCCTTTGAAACGGCCGTCACTTTTCCAAACCGGCTTACCACGGCGACGGAAGTGTTGCTGCTGGACCATCTGACTCCAAACCAGGCTCCTTTCACACTTAATCTGCTGCTTTTTCCGGCTTCTAAAGTTAATTTGTCCTTGTTAATATCTATAACCCGTACTCTGCAATTTAGAATTTCATCCCCGTATTTAACCTTAATTATGGTCGTACCGACCCGGTATGCAGTTACCTTCCCTAATATATTAACATCCGCCACCTTAATGTCCGTGGAGGAGAAGCTCAGTCTTTTGTTTAATTTCATTATATAAAGCTTAAATTCCTCTCCTTTCAGTAAAGTAATATCTTCCTCATTTAAGCGCCTTGAAAAGGGTTCGAAATCGTCTCTGAAATATATGGAAGTATGAGGAATAATCAGATACCACAGCAGAGCTAGAAATGCTATATAATAGATAATTGAAATAACTCCCCGAAACCTGAATAACTGTAATAATCTACTTTTTTTCAACCCTTTATTTCCTTTTTTATTCTCTCAATACATTTTATTATAATGCCGTTGCCGCTATTCATATGTTTTATCCTAATTTATATACCGTTTATTCCACGCTTTTTAAGGATTCCACCATATAAATTTTGCGCAGTTTGTAAAACATTACGTAATTTACAAAGGCAGAAAAGCCAAAAGTCAGTAATACGCTGAATACGTAACTAATAAATTTTTACCTGATAAAAGTTGGGATTGCTGTTGCCTCCTGTTCGTCTTCCTTTTGCTTTTTTTAGAAAAAGTCGCATATGTGCCAGTTTTCCGTATGTTCTATGTCGCACGAAGTGGTGATTGCTAACTGTATTTATCCATTACTGGAAAGACTCTTAAAGTAGTACTTTTCCGTATTGGCAATATGTTCAACTAAAAAATTCTTTGCTTTTTTAATATTTCCATCGATAATGAATTCAATAAGGGTTAAATGTTCTCTCGCACCAC
>JAATFT010000008.1 GCA_015655075.1 Clostridiales bacterium
TCCATTCGTACAGTTGTTAAAGCAGCAGCTACAAAGGATGATAAAAAAGTAGTAGTTGAGATACTACAATAAATTTTCAATAAAGAAAAGCAAAAGTTGAATGTGAAAGCAGGAAGCTTTGTTTCAATAACAGTATCCGTGAATATGGATACTGTTATATATTATAGGAACAAAAAGCGTTCCTATAATCGGATGAACGGCGGTAAAAAACACCGCCTTTTATCAGAAGATAAAAAACATCTTCTGATAAGTTATATTATAGGAACAAAAAGCGTTCCTATAATCGGATGCAGGTTGGTAGAAAACACCGCCTTTTATCAGAAGATAAAATACATCTTCTGATAAATATTATTATATGTGAATAGATTGGAGCTATAATGAGCGAGTATTTGCGTGTCGGAGTAATTTCCACAACCCACGGTATCAGGGGTGAGGTAAAGGTATTTCCTACCACCGACGATATCAACCGTTTTAAATATTTAAAACAAATTATATTGGATACCGGAAAAGAATATATAGAACTTGAAGTAGAAGGAGTTAAATTTTTTAAACGGCTGGCCATTTTGAAATTTAAGGGAATTGATAATATAAATGATATAGAAAAGTACAAAGGCAAAGACCTTCTTGTGACAAGGGAAAATGCAGTAGGGCTTGAAAAGGACGAATATTTTATTTCTGATATTATTGGTTCTAAGGTTATTACCGACGAAGGGGCGGAATTAGGAGAATTAAAGGAAGTAATGGCAACAGGGGCAAACGATGTTTATATTGTTACCGCACAAGACGGAAAAGAAATTCTGCTGCCCTCCATTAAGGAATGTATTTTAGATGTTGACGCCGTCAATAAAATAATTAAAGTCCATGTTTTACCCGGTTTAATCTAAGCTATTACGTTATTCTGAAGTAAAGGTGATTTGACAAATTTTTTAAGAAAAATGTTTATTTAAAGAAATTCGCCGGGAAAACAAAAAAAGGAGTTTTGCATGAATTTTTATGTATTAACATTATTTCCTGATATGATTGAACAGGGGTTAAATACAAGTATAACGGGACGGGCTCTGGAAAAAGGACTTCTTACTCTTAAGACTGTGGATATACGGGATTTTTCAGAAGATAAACATAAAAGGGTGGACGATTATTCCTATGGCGGCGGAGCAGGCATGATAATGGCACCCGGACCTGTTTACCGTGCCCATCAATATGTAGAACAGTATATTAATGCAAGGAAAAGGGCGGCTGAAAATACAGGTGCAGGTATAGAAGAGGTACAATCCATAAATAAAAAGACCAGGGTAATATATCTGACTCCTCAGGGAAATGTATTCAACCAAAGTATGGCACTGAAATTTGCAGGGGAAGAAGACTTGATTTTTCTTTGCGGCCATTATGAAGGAATTGACGAACGCGTTCTTGAAATGATAGTAACCGATTGTGTATCCATTGGGGATTATGTTTTAACAGGAGGAGAGCTGCCCGCCATGGTTATGATGGACGCCATAGCCAGATTAGTTCCCGGAGTTTTGAATAATGACGCTTCCGCGGAGTTTGAATCTTTTCAGGATAATTTATTGGAATATCCCCAATATACGAGACCGGAAGTATTTATGGGAAAAGCCGTTCCGGAAGTTTTATTATCCGGTCATCACGCTAAAATAGAGGAATGGAGAAAAGAACAGTCCATCCTCCGGACTGCCAAAACCCGGCCTGATTTATTGGAAAAGGCTGAACTAACAAAAGAAGAGCTGAAATTTTTAAGGGATTACCTGGAATAAGGATTTGTAATTTGTTAAGTGATATTTATTAGTTACTATTCATAGCTGATATACTCGACGTGTTTTTTGTGAGTGTAGCGAAGCGAAAGTCACAGAAAACCGGAGTATAGCAGCGCCAAAACGCTGGTTCTGCGTTTTGTGTGCATCGCGAAGCGTGTTGCGGTTCACAGATCTGCTGATTTTTGCAGAGCTGTGAATAGTAACATTTATTAAATATTATTTATGGAATTTATATGAAAATACTTGCAATCTATTGATAAATATGTTAGAGTAAATTGTTGTGAGATAAGATGGTCCTCTAATACACCGCGCTCTGATTTTAAGGACATGTTATTTATATATCCGCTAGACAAGGTATTAAGAACATCTAATATTAAGGAGGTCACAAATGAACGATATTATTAAAAACATTGAAGCTACTCAGCTCAAAGAAAATGTAGACAGCTTCAACGTGGGTGATACGGTAAAGGTATATGCCAAGGTAAAAGAAGGTAACCGCGAAAGAACACAGATTTTTGAAGGTATTGTTCTGAAAAGGCAAAACGGCGGTGTGAGAGAAACTTTTACGGTTAGAAAGTCGTCGAACGGCATTGGTGTTGAAAAGACTTGGCCGTTACACTCTCCCAGTGTTGAAAAAATCGAAGTTATCAGACATGGTAAAGTCAGAAGAGCTAAGTTAACTTATTTACGTAATAGAGTAGGTAAGAAAGCAAAAGTAAAAGAAATTATAAAATAATTTTTTACGGAATGGACACATAAACGGGAAGGGACAATCACTTTAGGTATTGTCCCTTTTTTGACAGGCATGGATTTGCCCACAATTGTTCGTTGGTTTAGGAGCGCATATGAATTTTGATTTTGATAAGGCAAGTAAAAAGCCTCTTACAAAAAAAATAATAGTTAGTATTATCGTTTGGATTGTTGAAATAGCTTTTGTAGTTGCATTAGCTTATTTTATAGTAAATTATGTTTTGGAAAAGACCACCATGTTAGGGGAATCCATGGAAACAACATTAAAGGATCAGGACAAAATAATTATTAATAAATTTGCTTACAAGCTTTCAAAACCGAAGCGGTTTGATGTAATCGTATTTAAACAATCCAATAAAGAACACAGTTATTATAATATTAAGAGAGTCATCGGACTGCCCGGTGAAACCATACGGATTGTGAACGGGGAGGTTTATATCAACGGTAAAATCATTACAGAGTTCATAGTCACGGAGCCTATTAAAAACAGCGGTCTTGCGGCGGAGGAAATTCAGCTGGACGGTAATGAATACTTTGTATTGGGCGATAACCGCAACAATAGTGAGGACAGCCGTTTTGCCAATATTGGAAATATATTGTTTGGTGATATTGTTGGTAAAGCATGGATGCGTACCAATGATTTTGACTTCATTAAAAATTTAAATAAAAAAAATGATACGGTTAACAATTCATTGGAAACCGGTGAAGAAAGTATCCAAAGCGAATAAAGAGGAGGATGTGAATGCATTTTCAATGGTACCCCGGTCATATGACAAAGGCAAAACGTATGATACAGGAGGATATGAAATTAGTCGATGTTGTGATTGAGCTGGTTGATGCCAGAATTCCCCTTAGCAGTAAAAATCCTGATATGGACGAAATGGCAAAAAATAAATCGCGGGTTATTGTATTAAATAAATGCGACTTAGCTGACGCAAAATATACGGAAAGCTGGAAAGCCTATTTTGAAAAGAGGGGATACTTTGTAACCCTGGTGAATTCTAAAAAGGTTGGCGGAATGAAAAAGGTAAATGATGCGGTCCGGCAGGCATGCAGAGAAAAAATCGAAAAGGACAGAAGGAGAGGGATTTTAAACCGGCCTCTTAAGGCAATGGTAGTAGGTATTCCCAATGTGGGCAAATCTACCTTTATTAACAGTATTGCAGGAAAAGCGGCAACAAAAACCGGCAATAAACCGGGTGTAACAAAAGGAAAGCAATGGATTAAAATAAATAAAAACATAGATTTATTAGATACCCCGGGTATATTATGGCCGAAATTTGAAGACCAGTCGGTAGGACTCAAACTTGCTTTTATAGGCTCCATACGGGAAGAATTACTGAATATTTACGAATTATCCCTGGAACTAATTCGTTTTCTGCGGGCAAATTATAAAGGTAGTCTAAGCACCCGCTATAATATGGAAGAAAGTGACGATCCCATGGAAACTTTATGCTGTATTGCCCAAAAAAGGGCTTGCAGAATAAAAGGCGGTGAATTAGACTTAAATAAAGCGGCGGCTTTTGTTATGGACGATTTCAGGAACGGAAGATTAGGTAATATAACTTTAGAATTTCCGGGTATTTCTGATGCCAAAGAAAAATGAAGGATAAAAGGATAGAGGTGATTGGGTGTTAGAAGAGCAGAAATTTGAATTTATGGAGAATCATACTTACAATAAAGCCAAAAAAGTTCTTACGGAAGGCTTACATTTGCTATTTTATTTAATGCTTGTTTTTCTGACCGCATTTTTAATCCTGCATTTTATAGGGCAGAGAACTCAGGTTCTTGGACAGTCCATGGAAAATACTCTTTCCAACCAGGATAATCTGATCGTTGATAAATTATCTTATCATTTTGTGAAACCCAGTCGGTTTGACATTGTGGTATTCCCGGTTGATAAAGTTAAGAATATCTTTTATATTAAAAGAATAATCGGGCTGCCCGGGGAAACGGTTCAGATTACGGAGGGGAAAATATATATTAATAATGAATTATTAAAAGAGGATTACGGAAAAGAAGTCATTTCCGTCGACAGGGAAGGACTTGCGGCTAGCCCCGTGGTCCTTGACAAGGATGAGTATTTTGTATTGGGAGATAATCGGAATCACAGTACGGACAGCAGGGATCCTGATGTGGGGAATATTGCTAAATCCTCCATTGTTGGCAAAGCCTGGATTCGTGTCTGGCCTTTGAGACGTTTTGGGTTTATCAATCAATGAAGATAAGGGAGATTTATTTTGAACGATAAAATAAGCGATATACAAAAGAAATTAGAGCTAACGGATCCGGGTAATCTTGACGATATTTTAAATAAGTACAGATCCGACAACCGGGCGGGTGTTGTAAAATTAATTCGTAAATATGATGAGAAAAGAAAGAAACTGCAAGAGGAAATAGAAAGAATCGAACAGATGAAGGCGTATGAATATCAATACCGGGAATATACTTATATCTGCGGCATTGACGAAGTGGGACGGGGCCCTTTGGCAGGTCCTGTTATGGCCGGTGCGGTAATCCTTCCCAAGGACTGCAATATTCTCTATATCAATGATTCCAAGCAGCTTTCAGGGAAAAAGAGGGAGGAATTATACGATATAATTATGGAGCAGGCTGTAGCTGTGGGAGTGGGTAGCGTGTCTCCGTCTAAAATAGATGAAATAAACATACTTCAGGCGACCTACGAGGCCATGCGGCAGGCGATTGCCAATTTGTCCGTAGTTCCCGATATTCTGTTAAATGATGCGGTTACCATACCGGAAATTACCATTAGGCAGGTTCCCATAATTAAAGGGGATGCAAAAAGCATTTCCATTGCTGCGGCAAGTATTATTGCAAAGGTAACCAGAGACAGGTTAATGGTCTCATATGATAATATTTTCCCCCAATATGGTTTTACTGCGAACAAAGGCTATGGGTCCAGAGAACATATTGAGGTTTTAAAAAAATTAGGTCCCACGCCCATTCACCGGCAAAGCTTTATTAAAAACTTTATTGTTTGTTAAGGAGATAGTATATGGCTGAAAGAACGGATAAATTAAATAATAAGCACAAAGAAGGTTTACCTGATAAAACCGCGGTTGCACTTGCCTATAATCCGGAAGAAACTGCTCCGAAAATAATTGCAGCCGGAAAAGGATATTTAGCGGATAAAATTCTTCAAAAAGCCGGTGAGAACCATATACCCATACATAAGGATGAGCAGCTGGCATCCACACTGTCTAAATTAGATATCGGAGACTATATACCGCCTGAATTATATGAAATTGTATCTGAAATCCTGATCTTTGTTGATAATATGGATCGTATTAAATCCAGGATTCTTCCGAAAGGGGAATAGTTTATGTATAATAAACGGTCGGTGGGTGCCAGACAGGAGCAAATAGCAGTTGAATATCTTGAAAAACAAGGTTATGTAATCCTGGAGCGGAATTTCAGATGCAGAACGGGAGAAATTGACATCATTGCGAAAGAAAGCGGATATCTTAGTTTTATTGAAGTAAAATACCGGAGGAACACCGCTAAGGGATTTCCGCAGGAGGCGGTGGATCCGCATAAAATACGGCAAATATCCTATACCGCCAGGTATTACATGCTAAAAAAACGTATTCCGACGGATACACCGTGCCGCTTTGATGTTGTGAATATTTTGGATCGGGATCTCTCTTTAATTCAAAATGCTTTTGAAGCTGTTTTCTAAAGAATTCCGCCCGTTTTATTTTAAGATAGTCAGGCTGCGTTAAAGTTTCGATTCAAGCAGTTTCCAATGGGAGTAAATATGAAATTTAAAAATAATAAAAATGCAATTTTTAATACAAGTAAGAAGGTTCCTTATTTTACATTTCCCTGCCTGTCTGAGATTGGCTTTATAAAACATGGGTTTTCAACCAGGCTTGGAGGGGTCAGCACAGGCATATATAAATCCATGAATCTTGGATTCTGTAATGGGGATGCTGCGGAAAATGTAAAAGAAAATTATAATAGAATCAGTGAGAGCATAGGATTTAAACCGGAGAATATAGTTGCCACGGATCAGGTTCATAATACCGAAATCAGGTTGGCAACAGCCGCGGATAAAGGGAAAGGCATAATAAAAAAACGGGACTATAAAGAGATTGACGGCTTAATAACAAAGGAAGCAGGCATTACTCTGGCCACCTATTATGCGGATTGCGTCCCCTTGTATTTTGTGGATATAAGAAACCACGCCATAGGATTAAGCCATTCCGGATGGCGCGGAACGGTTAAAAGAATGGGCAGGGCAACCCTTGAAGCAATGGGAAAACATTTTGGTACAAATACAGAGGATGTCATAACCTTAATCGGTCCGTCCATATGCCGTGACTGCTATGAGGTAGGTAAGGAAGTAGCGGAGGCATTTCAAAGGG
This sequence comes from Clostridiales bacterium, assembly GCA_015655075.1. Lineage (GTDB taxonomy): Bacteria > Bacillota > Clostridia > Lachnospirales > Lachnospiraceae > Anaerocolumna. The sequence continues at coordinate 6,911 of JAATFT010000008.1, forward strand.
AATTTACCGAATCCCAAATAAAGGACATCCTGTCGGATAAGGAGGAGGGTAAATACCAGCTAAATTTATGGGAGGCAAACCGGCATATCTTTTTAGACGCCGGCGTAAGACCGGAAAATATACATATATCCCAGGTATGTACCTCCTGCAACAGCAGTTTATTATTTTCCCACAGAGCATCCAAGGGGAAACGGGGGACACTTGCGGCCTTTTTAATGTTAAATGAGTAAGGTATAAATGCATTGATAAGAAAGAATTTGCAAAGCAAACTCCGGCGCTGACGCTTGGTCGCTTAGCGACATGTAGTTTTATATTTAATTATTTTTTTTATATTCTGCCACAATATCCTGTATGCGGGTGGTGGAATTTAATATTCCGTCCACGGACTGGTCGTGATTTATGGTATGTATAATCAATGCAAGGTAACGGCTTAGATCCACATTGGTATAGTATTTTTTTTCAAGTAATTCTGGAGGACAATAGGTAAGATTAGTGGTAAAAACCCGGTCTATAATTCCTCTCTCATAATATCTGTCAAATTCAGCATAGCCTTTTGCAAATAGACCGAAGGTTGCCGCAATAAATATTTTTGAGACTTTTCTTTCCTTCAGTTCTAAAGCTGTTTCAAGAATGCTCTGTCCGGTAAATATCATGTCTGTCACAATTAAAACGGCTTTTCTTTCCACATCGGGGCCTAAAAATTCATAAGCGGACGAGTGATTCCTGCCGTTTAAAATAACGGAATAGTCATGTCTTTTGTAAAACATACCCAAATCCACGCCCAGAATATTGGTATAAAATACTGCTTTGGGCATGACACTTTCATTGGGACTGATAATCATTAGATGTTCATTATCCAGCTTTAATCCCATTTCTGTTGCCAATAAAGCCTGGATAAACTGATAAGAAGTATAGAAATTATCAAAACCGTCGATGGGAATGGCATTTTGTACACGGGAATCCAGCGCGTCAAAGGTGATTATGTTCTTTACTCCCATTTTAACCAGCTCCTGCAGAGCGGTGGCACAGTCCAGGGATTCCAGATACGTCCGTTTATGCTGCCTTCCTTCGTACAAAAATGGTATGATTACATTGATACGATGTGCTTTTCCGTTACAGGCGTCGATTAAACGTTTCAGATTCTGAAAATGATCGTCGGGAGACATCCTATTGTTCCTGCCAGCCAAATTATAATTTATGCTGTGATTTGTTACATCGGCCAAAATATATAAATCCGTGCCATGAATGGATTCCTTAATAATTCCCTTCGCTTCACCTGAATCTGATCTGGGACATTCGGCATCCACTAAATAAGTATCCGCTTCATATCCTAAAAAAGCCGTTAAATCTCTATATTCCAAAGCCTGATCATGCCTGGCCTTTACGATTAAGGTATTGACTTTTTCCGCCAGGGGACGTAATCCGTCCAAAGGCAGAATCTTTAAAGGTGCGACAGGAATTGTTTCTATATTGCTTTTGGTTGCCATGTTAATCCTCCATAAAGTGAATCATTATCATACTATTTATAACACGACCTTTCACATTCGTCAATAAATAACAGATAATATGTTAATTAATTTGAAGGGCGGTAAAGTAACCGCCGCAGTTTATGTTTTCAAGCACGGGGAAGGCACGGGGAAACAAAATTCAATTGATAATTTTTAACACAGCTGTTATACTAATAAGGTACAAATCAGAGAGGACAAGATTTACAATGAAGAAAAAAGGCCATCTCATTAAAAGTGTGACAGCCGGAAGTATAGCCGAGGAAATGGAAATTCAACCAGGCGACAGGCTCCTGCGCGTCAATGAGAAAGAGATAAAAGATGTTTTTGATTATCGATACGCCGTTAATGACGAGTATTTAGTGCTGCTGATTCAAAAACCGGATGGCGAAGAATGGGAAGCGGAAATAGAAAAAGATATAGAAGAAGATCTGGGAATTGAATTTGGGGAAGGCTTAATGGATTCCTGCCGTTCCTGTAAAAATAAATGTATATTCTGTTTTATTGATCAACTGCCGCCCGGAATGAGAGAAACTTTATATTTTAAGGATGATGATGCAAGATTGTCCTTTTTGCAGGGTAATTATATTACGTTAACAAATATGTCTGCGGAGGATATTGACCGTATTATATTTTATAAGCTATCACCGATTAATATATCCGTTCATACTACCAATAGAAAGCTTCGTTGTAAAATGCTTTGTAACCGTTTTGCCGGGGAGGCCCTGGATAAAATTAAGCGGCTTTATGACGGAGGAATCACCATGAACGGACAGATTGTACTTTGCAAAGGAATAAACGACGGAAAGGAATTAGAACACTCCGTACGGGATCTGGCGGCCTATATTCCCCATATGCAAAGTGTATCCGTGGTGCCGGTGGGCCTTACAAAATACAGGGATAACTTATCTCATCTGGATAAATTTTATAAGAAAGATGCCATAGAAGTGCTAAACATAATACACCGCTGGCAGGACATTTTATATAAAAAGTATGGAACCCGGTTTATACATGCCAGTGATGAATGGTATATTACTGCCATGATTCCGATTCCGGAGGCCGAAAATTACGAAGGATATTTACAGATTGAAAATGGAGTCGGCATGGTTCGTTCCCTGGTGGACGAATTTGAAGATTATTATAAAACCATAAAAGGGGATGACAGAACAAAATCTGTATCATTGGCTACCGGTATACTTGCAGCACCTATTCTTAAAAATTTAATGGTTCAGATCAATAAAAAATATCCCAATATTCAGATTTCCGTATATACTATTATTAATGAATACTTTGGAGCGGATATTACAGTGGCAGGATTACTGACAGGAGGAGATATTATCGCCCAGCTGAAAGGAAAAGAATTGGGAGATTATTTGCTGTTACCTGATGTCCTGTTGCGCAGCGGCGAGGATGTGTTATTGGATGATATTACCGTGGAGGATATTAAAAATACTTTACAAACAGAAATCCGTATTGTACAATCGGACGGAAAGTCTTTAATCGATGCTGTAGTGAATTAGATGTAATTACGAAACCATATAGTTTTCTGAATACAATAATCTTGTTTCGCAATTACTTATGTAGTAAACATAAGGAGAAAAAAATATGAGTAAACCAATCGTAGCAATCGTTGGCAGGCCAAACGTCGGAAAGTCAACCTTATTTAATGTCCTTGCAGGAGAAAGAATAGCCATAGTACAGGATGTGCCCGGTATAACCAGGGACCGTATCTATGCGGACGTTGCCTGGCTGGATAAGCAATTTACCATAATAGATACAGGCGGAATAGAGCCGGAGAGCAAAGATGTTTTATTGAGCTATATGAGGCAGCAAGCCGAAATCGCCATGCATACCGCAGATGTTATTTTGTTTATTGTAGACGTAAGACAGGGCCTTGTGGACAATGACTTTAAGGTGGCGGATATGTTAAGGCGTTCTACAAAACCCATTGTTTTAATTGTCAATAAAGTGGATAATTTTGAAAAATTAATGCCGGATGTATATGAATTTTATAATCTGGGAATCGGGGATCCCGTGCCGGTATCAGCCGCCTCCAAACTGGGATTGGGGGATATGCTGGATGAATTGATCAAGCATTTTCCTGCGGAGGATATGTCGGAAGAAGAGAAGGAGCGTCCAAGAATAGCAATCATTGGCAGGCCCAACGTAGGAAAATCCTCCATAATCAATAAATTAATCGGCGAGGAAAGGGTTATTGTTTCCCACATAGCAGGGACCACCAGGGACGCCGTCGATACAACGGTAAAATATCACGGTAAAGAATATGTGTTTATTGATACGGCGGGCCTTCGGCGTAAGAGTAAAATTAAAGAGGATATAGAGCGGTTCAGCATTGTCAGAACCGTATCCGCCGTGGAACGTGCGGATGTTGCGGTTCTTGTAATCGACGCCGAGGAAGGGGTTGCGGAGCAGGATGCTAAAATTGCGGGGATTGCCCATGAACGGGGCAAGGGTATTATTATAGTGGTAAATAAATGGGATGCAATTGAAAAAAATGATAAAACCATTTATCAATATACTGCCAAGATTAAAGAAACGTTATCCTTCATGCCATATGCCGAGATAATATTTATCTCAGCCCTGACCGGTCAGAGAATGTCTAAATTATATGATTTAATTGAACAGGTAATCCAGAATCAGAACCTGCGCATTGCCACCGGTGTACTGAATGAAATCATGGCGGAAGCAGTTGCTATGAATCAGCCGCCTTCTGATAAGGGGAAACATTTAAAACTTTATTATATCACGCAGGTTTCTGTGAAACCGCCGACTTTTGTCATATTTGTCAATGATAAGGCCCTGATGCATTTTTCCTATGCCAGATATATAGAAAATAAAATCAGGGAAGCTTTTGGATTTAAAGGAACTTCATTGAAGTTTTTTATCAGGGAGCGAAAGGAAAAAGAATAATATGTTATTAAAAATATTGATTTGCTTAATCATTGGTTATGGTTTTGGATGCTTCTCGACTGCTTACGTAATCGGTAAGGCAAATAATATTGATATCAGAAATTACGGCAGCGGCAATGCCGGAACTACTAACGCCTTGCGTACCTTGGGCTGGAAGGCGGGATTTTTAACATTTATAGGGGATGCCATTAAGGCAATTATACCCGTTTTATTGGTTCGCTTTGTAATTCAGGATGATGTATATGGGCAGCTTTTGCCTCTTTATACCGGATTAGGCGTGGTACTGGGCCACAACTTCCCCTTTTGGCTTCATTTCAGGGGCGGTAAGGGAATCGCGGCAACAGGAGGTGTTATGCTTGCCTTTGATTGGCGTCTTGGCATCGCTGCGCTGATACTGTTTTTAATTGTAGTTATTGTAACCAGATATGTATCTCTTGGATCTTTAATGATATCCCTTTTGTTTCCGGTGTGGGTATTATTTCTGTATCCGGGCGACTTACATATGTTTTTAGTCAGTTTGGTATTTACCGTATCGGCTTTTATAAAGCACCGTCAGAACATGAAAAGACTTTTAAACGGAACAGAAAATAAGATAGGACAAAAGGTAAAGATTGAAAAATAAGGAGGCATTTAAATGGCAAAGGTAAGTATATTAGGAGCTGGAGCTTGGGGAAGTGCGATTGCAATATTATTAGGAAATAACGGACATGAGGTTACACTGTGGTCCGCCCTGGCATCAGAAGTAGAACTTTTAAAAAAGGAAAGGGAACTTAAGGATAAACTTCCCGGTGTAAAACTTCCGGATTCCGTGACCATTTCCGAGGATTTGGAAAGTTCCTGTAAGGATAAGGACCTGATTGTATTTGCGGTGGCCTCGCCTTATGTAAGAAAAACCGCTAAAATGGCAAGCCGGTATATAAAAGAAAATCAAATTGTGGTAAATGTGGGCAAAGGGATTGAAGAATCGACCCTGGATACCTTAACGGATATATTAAAAGAAGAATTAAATAATGCGGACGTAGCCGTATTGTCAGGTCCAAGCCATGCGGAGGAGGTCAGCAGAGGAATTCCCACCACCTGTGTAGTCGGAGCCGATTCCAAAGCCACCGCCTATTTTATACAGGATGTGTTCATGAGTGAACGTTTCCGTGTTTATACCAGCCCGGATGTAATTGGCATAGAGCTTGGCGGTTCCATTAAAAATGTAATTGCCCTGGCTGCCGGTATAGCCGACGGCCTGGGTTTTGGCGATAACACCAAGGCGGCCCTAATGACCAGAGGGATAGCGGAAATCAGCCGGTTAGGTATTGCCATGGGCGGTAAAATAGAAACTTTTGCCGGATTATCCGGTGTGGGGGATTTATTTGTAACCTGTACCAGTAGGCACAGCCGTAACCGTAAAGCAGGTTATCTGATTGGAAAAGGCTATAACATGGAGGAAGCCATGGCGGAAGTGAAACAGGTGGTGGAAGGTGTTTATTCTGCTAAGGCTGCTCTTGCCCTGGCAAAAAAACATAATATTGAAATGCCTATCGTAGAACAGGTTAACATGGTTTTATTTGAAAACAAATCCGCGGAGGAAGCCGTGGCGGATTTACTTCTCCGGGATAAAAGAAGGGAATATTCGGAACTTAAGTGGAAGAAATAAATTTAAAACAATCTTAACATTACTAATCATTAATTTTATTGCTCTTGCATATGCTTAATTATAACCGAAAGGAGGATGGCATATGTTGGAGCAATTTTCGTCACTTGACTTATCAAGTCAGATATACGACGTATATAATGATATTAAGGCTAGGACAGGCGGTGACATATACATAGGTGTGGTGGGGCCGGTTAGAACGGGAAAATCTACCTTTATCAAAAGATTTATGGATCTGTTGGTTATTCCGAATATTCAGGATGTTCATAATAAGGAGAGAGCAATAGACGAATTACCGCAAAGTGCTGCAGGAAAAACCATAATGACAACGGAACCAAAGTTTATACCAAAGGAAGCAGCACAAATACAACTGGGCGATAATACAAAAGTCAACATCCGTTTGATTGATTGTGTGGGATATATGGTGGAAGGAGCCACCGGTCACATTGAAAATGAGCAGGAACGTTTAGTAAAAACACCATGGTTTGATCACGAGATACCGTTTACGCAGGCGGCGGAGATCGGAACCCAGAAGGTTATCAACGATCATTCCACTATTGGTATTGTTGTGACAACGGACGGCAGCTTTGGAGATCTCCCAAGGGATAATTATATTCCGCCGGAAGAAAAGACAATAGCGGAGTTAAAGAGGCTTAAAAAGCCGTTTATCGTATTGTTAAACACAAATAAGCCCTATTCGGAAAGTACGGTAAGTTTAGCCAATAACATTGCCGCAAAATATAATGTTACCGTTATGCCGGTAAATTGTGAACAGTTGAAAAAAGAAGATATTCATCGTGTCATGAGTAACATATTATCTGTTTTCCCGGTATCCGAGATCAATTTTTACATACCGAAATGGGCGGAAATGCTGCCGGATGACCATTGGCTGAAATTAGATTTAATTGAATCCGTGAAACAGCTGTTAAAGAAAATCGACTTGATTCAGGATGCAAGGCCGGATAATTTAGCGACGGATAGCCAGTATGTAAAAAAATTCAATATTGATAAAATAGAAATGGAAAGCGGTAGTGTCAAAGTCAGTGTGGATTTTGACGATGCCTATTATTATACCATACTCAGTGATTTAATAGGGGTTCCCATTGCAGACGAGTATCAGCTAATCAGTACCATAAGAGAACTTGCGGACATGAAGAATGAATACCAAAAGGTCAGCAGCGCCTGTGCCCAGGTTCGTTCCAGAGGTTATGGTATAGTGGCGCCTACCAAGGAAGAAATTACGGTGGAGGAGCCTGAAATCTTGAAACACGGGAACAAATACGGGGTTAAGATAAAAGCAGTAGCTCCCTCCATACATATGATAAAAGCCAATATTGAAACAGAAATAGCACCGATTGTAGGCAGTGAGGAGCAGGCAAATGATTTAATTGCTTATATTAAAAAGAATTCCTCTGAGAATCCGGACGGAATATGGGAAACCAATATTTACGGCAAATCCATTCAGCAGTTGGTGGATGACGGAATCCGTACAAAAATTAATAAAATGACGGATGAAAGTCAGCTGAAACTCCAGGAAACCATGCAGAAAATTATCAACGACAGTAACGGCGGGATAATCTGCATTATAATTTAACCTTAAACCTCCGAAATATCCCCTTTGACTATCATAAGGCAGTCTGAAAAAGAGACTGTCTTTTTTGGTTAATAAGAAATATGAACAGGGGATGCGCTTTCCTTTCATGATTAAATTATCTCAAATTTACATTATTACAAGAGTTTTATGAAATTTTACTGTTTTGTAAAAAATTTCTAACAACTAGTTGACAAAAATATGAACTGTTGTTATAATAAGTCAGTAATAAATTTAATATATTTGTAACATCTTAGAGTTTAGAGCTTGTTACAGTACATTAAAGGAATGTTCACAGGAGGAAACCGATGGACCAAGTAAAAACAAAGCTTCTGAAGATTTCATGCCTTTGTATTGCCGGTACTGTTTTAATTGCATTAAATACAAAACATTCAAGAGCTGTTACTGTTTATGGAGAACAGCCTATTGCAGGAATTACCGTTACTTTAGATAAATATTATAATTCCGGCAGTACCGCCGCGGCTTCTGAGATTACCGTAGCCGCACTTGAATCAAGTGTTGCCGAATATGATTATAATAATTTAGGTATTGCTGATGTTGAAAACCATTTGAACATCAGGAGCGGTCCGGGTGAGGATGAAAAAATAATCGGAAAATTACCGAAAAATGCAGGCTGTACCATTTTGGATATTGACAAGAGTGGATGGGCCAAAATTAAATCCGGTAAGGTTACAGGTTACGTTATGAGTTCGTATTTAATCACAGGTGATAATGCAGTTGGCTTAGCTAAAAAAGTGGGCAGCTTAATAGCAACCGTCAATACGGAAACGTTAAACGTAAGAGCAGATGAAAGTCTTTTATCGAAGATTATTACAATTGTACCCATAGACGAAGAATTAGAAGTTTCGGAAGTAAGTACAGATTGGATTAAAGTTAATATTGATAATGACAAAGGTTATGTGGCCAGACAGTATATAAATTTATCCTATGAACTGCAGAAAGCGGTAACCGTTGAGGAATTGCAGGCGGGTGTATCCGGTATTAGGGCGCAGATAGTTGCTTATGCAAAACAATTTTTAGGTAATCCCTACGTCTGGGCCGGAAATAGTTTGACCAATGGTGTTGACTGTTCCGGATTTACGAGAGGAATTTATGCCCATTTTGGTTATTCCCTGCCAAGGGTTTCCAGAAGCCAGGCTGTGTCAGGTTATACCATCAATGCTTCCGATATAAGACCCGGTGATTTGGTATTCTATGGAAGCGGAAGTTATATCAGCCATGTTGCTATGTATATAGGTAATGGTCAGGTAATTCATGCTAGTAATCCGAGAACCGGCATTAAAATTTCTAATATGTACTACAGATCACCCATAAAAGTTGTAAGATTTATTAATGATTAAAGAGGATAAAAATAAAGGAAACGACTTAACATGCGTCCATATGCATTTGAATTAAGGATTTACGGTATGGCATTTTTATAATGCTATACCGTTTTTTTTAATTTAGGGATCGTTCTCTGGAAGCTGCCTTAGAGCGTGTTTGGAAAATCATCGCACCGTTCTGAACGCCCCACTTTGCGGTATACTGCGTCGCGATTTTGGGAGCGTAGCACCACTACGCGCCTAAAATCGCTCCTTGCCTCCCACAAAGTGGAGCA
>JAATFT010000047.1 GCA_015655075.1 Clostridiales bacterium
CCCTCACTTTCAAACGGAAAATCAAACATCAAGGTAAGCTGAGGTCTTATCTGTATCCAATCCTTCTCATCAAGGCCGGCCGACATATATTCAAAGTGCTTGGCATCCAGAGGGTTTTCACTGGCTGACGCAACCTTGTTTGCATACTCCAGATCCTCGGCCAATACAAACAAATAAAGGTACATAGCTCCGTTTTCCCCGTTGATAAAATAAATCTCCAGGTGCTCTCTTTCGTTCTTAAGAGTTTCTTCGCCCCCCTCTTTATTTGTTTGCAGGAATTCAATCCATTCACGAGCCAGAGATTCTTGACCCTGCTTTACTTTTGCCTTCCATAACACAGTATCCATAATAAACCTCCTCGCATTGGTTACCTACAGCTAACTATATTATACTGCGTAAGCGTATGAGTGTCAAGAATATGCAATTTTACATGTACCAATTCCTGCTTTAAGCATGCGTGCAATAATTTTTCCTTATTCTAACACTTAGCGGAACAAAAATAAACCGTCAAACTTCATGTTGAAATTTGACGGTTTATTTGATGCAGTCGAAGAGACTTGAACTCTCACGAGGTTAACCCTCACTAGAACCTGAATCTAGCGCGTATGCCAATTCCGCCACGACTGCAAATTAATAACGTATATATTCTACTACATTTTGTTCATATGTCAAGCAAGAATTTATATTTTTAGAATATTTATTAATTTTTAAATCGGCCTTACGTTGGCACTGCCATGATCATACACGCTCTGGTACTCTCCTGATCCTTAATTTTGTATCAGGGCTCAATCCGGCAGGCATCTAAGCAAGTTTTAAGGTTAACAGGATACTAATACAGGGATTACTTCTGCGGATGTCATTATGCCAGGGTCTGATATTTCGCTAAAATTCATGTAATTATGGCTGATTGAATTGTCTAAATTGCCGAAAATTGATATTTTTTGATAAATAACTTGCTTTTTATGAAGAAGGACATTATGATATAATATGCATATTAAAATAGTATGGATACTATGAATTAAAGAATATCGAACGACTGACCAAAGAGCTTGGAGGGAGTTAGACAGAAATGTCTAGCTCCTTTTTTGCTTTTTAGGAGGAATTACCCTATCGCTCCGGAAAACATTCAGCAAAAACTACACCTCCATAATAGGAATGTTAAAGCAATGGTAGCATGTAAATGGGTAGAGCCCTTCTAAAAGTAAAAAAGGAGTCGATAGATAAGGAGTAGTATGGCCTGCTTGAGGGGTTTGGTACCAAATATGTATCATAGAAAGGATAACTGTTAAAATGAATACAATGCTTAACTTAACGGAATTTGAAATTCGTGAAAGAAGATTGCGTTCTGTGATTTCCTATCATGGAACCGCTTCCGATCTGAATGAAAAGTCGAAAAAGACCGCATTAAAATGCGGCAGCCGGACCTATCAGCAATGCAGTGATTGTTCTCAGGGATGTGCTGAGACAGTTACCTATTTAATTAAGGATGCAGCGGTAATTGTACATTCACCTATCGGATGCTGCAGTAATCCGTCTTTAACGGAACTTCAGGGAGAGGTGGTTACGAGGCAACGTGGACTTAAGCCACAAAGAGCCCAAATTATCTGTTCCAATATCAGGGAAAAAGATACCATCTATGGAGCTTCCGAAAAACTAAAAAAGGCAGCATATGCAGCGAAGGAACGTTTTAATCCCTCCGCTATTTTTGTACATTCCTCCTGTGCGGCAGGAATCATCGGAGAGGATTTGGAAGCCCAGACGGATCAGTTGGAGAAGGAGTTGAAGATTCCTGTTATACCTGTTTTTTGTGAAGGTTTTAAATCCCGTATCTGGTCAACAGGTTTCGATGCGGCATTTCATGGTATTTTACGCAAGCTTGTAAAACCGCCGGAAGAAAAACAGGCGGATTTGGTGAATGTGTTTAATTTTGTAGGAAACGATACCTTTAGCGGCTTGCTGAAAAAGCTTGGGCTTCGGGTTAATTATTTGGTTCCGTTAACCGATATCCGGACTATCTCAAAGATGTCGGAGGCGGCATGCACGGCCCATATCTGTGAAACCCTGGCAACTTATATTGCAAATGGATTGGAAAAACAGTACGGCGTACCGGAAGTAAAGACCCCTGCTCCATTTGGAATAAAATGGACCGACCAGTGGCTGCGGGAAGTTGCAAAGTATACCGGAAAAGAAGAAATCGTAGAGCAGGTGATTCAGTCGGAGCATGAGAGAATCCAGCCGGAGCTGGAACAAATCCGTGAGAGGCTGAAAGGGATTCGTGTTTATATTTTTGCAGGAGACTCCTATGCACATAGTCTGGCTAACATGGCAACGGACTTGGGATTAGAGCTGGTTGGACTGACAACTTTGCATCATGATCAGAAGACGGACGGTAATACGGAGGAACTAAATACCTTGAATCACCTCATCAAAGATAAAGGGGAAATAGAGAATTATTCCGTTTGTAACAAGCAGCCTTTTCAAGTGATTAAAATCGTGAAAAAGCTACAGCCGGATTTGTTAATCGTGCGTCATATGAACATGACGATTCTGGGAACAAAGTTGGGCATACCCTCTGTCCTAGAAGGGGATGTTAATGTGAGTGCCGGATATGACGGATTTATCAAGCTTGGAAAACGATTGCATGAGGCTCTCCTCAGAAAAAAAGTATTAAAGACGATTGCCGACCATGTGGAGCTGCCATATACCGACTGGTGGCTACAGGAAGAAGATCCTTTTTATTTTGACGGAGGAAATAAATTGTGAGCGGTATAATTGAACAACCTAGATTTTCATGCGCTTTGGCGGGACAGCAGACAGTACTTGCCATCCCAAAAGGGATTCCCATTGTACATGCGGGGCCCGGATGTGCCGGTAAAGTTTTTTCATTTACAGCCTACGGTGCCGGCTATCAGGGAGAAGGTTATGCCGGAGGCGGAAATATTTCCTGTACCAATTCCAGTGAGACGGAAGTTGTTTTCGGCGGTGAAAAAAAGCTGAAGGATTTGGTGGAAGGAACTCTTAGAGTAATAAAAGGAGACCTTTTCGTCATTCTAGCAGGCTGTACTTCGGGTATCATCGGTGACAATGTGGAAGCAGTGGCTTCCTCCTTTGCAAAAGACGGTATTCCCATTATTGGCGTAGAAACTTCAGGCTTTAAAGGGAACAGCTATTTTGGGCATGAATTGGTGGTAAATTCCATTATCAGACAATTTGTGGGAGATATCACACCCCGGGTCCGGGAGCAGGTTGTCAATGTTTTTTCTGTGGTCCCATTCCAAAATCCCTTCTGGAGAGCTGATTTAGAGGAAATTAAAAGGCTGCTTCAAGCCATTGGGCTGGAAGTAAACATTTTATTCGGACATGGTTCAAAAGGTGTCAGCGAGTGGAAGGATATTCCAAACGCCTCCTTTAATTTAGTCCTTTCTCCATGGATCGGACTGGAAACCGCCCTATTGCTCAAAGAAAAATATGGAACGACCTATTTGCATTATCCGGTATTTCCGGTGGGGGCAAAAGCAACCAGCAAATTTCTTCGGGAGGTAGGTGAGTTTGCAAAGCTTCCGAAAGAAAAGGTGGAGGCAGTAATAGAAAGGGAAGAAAGCCGTTTTTATGATTACTTTGTCGCTCTCGGGGATTTTATCGTGGATATGAACAACAATATTCCCTTTGAACTTTATATGGTTGCAGACAGTCTTTATGCTCTGGGAGTCAGCGATTATCTTGTGAATGAAATGGGATTTATTCCAAAAGGGGTTTACCTGACGGATGAGCCGAAACCAGGTTATATCCCTAAAATTAAAGAAATATTTCAAACCCTTGGAGAAGAATTTAAAGGAACCCTCGAAATAGAAGCAGATGGGGGAATCATTCAGAAGCATATCCGGGAGAAAATCGGAAATTCCGGGAAAGCGGTTATTTTAGGAAGTACCTGGGAAAGCAGGCTGGCAAAAGAACATAATAATCTGTCGGTAAAGCTTAGCCTGCCGATTAATGACGACGTTATTGTAAACCGCAGCTTTTCCGGTTATAACGGAGGGCTTCGCCTGACAGAAGAAATCTACTCCGGTATTTTTCGAAAGGGGAATATTTCACAGACAACTCTGGTACAGGAATAACCGGTACAGAGAAACGGAAAAGGAGTGAACGGAATGGCTTACAAAATAGCCGTTACATCTTTAAATGGAACATCAATTGACCAACATTTTGGACAAGCGGAGGGATTTTACATCCTTCAGATAGATGAAGAAAGCGGTCGATGGGAGCGCTGTGAGTTTAGAGAAATTCCCGATACCGGGAAAAGTAATGAAACAATAAACGGAATGCTTTCCTGCAACGGGCATGACGAGGAACGGCTTTTTGCCATTGGGCGGCTGCTTTCGGACTGTCCCTATCTGCTTACGGGTAAAATAGGAATCCGGCCCTACCGGTTCCTGCAAAGAATGAAAATCGACTGTATGGAAGTTATCGGTGAACTGCCCCCAATTATAGAAAAGCTCCATCAGTACGATAAGAAACAAAAGCATAGATTGGGGGAATATTTAGGCGGGGTACAAGGCTTTTTGCCGGATGATATACGTCTGTTTAAGGCACATAACCTGGCAAGAAAAGCAGGCTTGTCCTATGATTTTGATTATCTGCCTGTTTTTAACGGTTATGCCCGAAGTGTCCGGATTGAACTGGAAGGGGAAGCAGGGAAGAAAGGGGATACAGTCATGAAAAACTGCTGGAAGCTCTTGCGGTAGCCGCCGCTTTAGGGGCTCTTGCCTATACTCATACAAATGCCAGCGGTGAAGTGGGATGTGTCGGGGAATCGGGTGTCTGTTGTGCAATGGCGGCAGGTGGGGTTACATGGCTGGCAGGAGGAGACGGAGAACAGGTGGAACATGCCGCTTCTATGGCGCTGCAGGCAAATATAGGTATTCCCTGTGATCCCATTCCGGGCGGCCTGGAATTTCCCTGTATCACACGTACCCTGCGTGCGGCGGTAACGGCGCCTCTTTATGCGGATCTTGCGTTAAGCGGTATCGATCCGCTGATTCCGTATCACGAAATTTTACAGGCAATTGAAACCAATTTTCAAAAAACGGATCCGGCCGCCCTATGCGGATCTGCTTGTGGATGTAACTGTACTCCCACGGCTGTCAGGTGTATGGAGAAGCTTAGCGGGGATACGGCTTTCCAGTTACATTACCGTTATAAATAATAATTGTGCAATTTTAAGGTGTGTTTTTAAGAGTTTTTCAAACATAAAAAAACAAGAAAATCAAAAAATAAGAAAGGGAATTTTATTATGAAAAAAAAATTAAAAAAATCAAAATTAACTGCCCTGCTTCTTGCCCTATCCCTGGTAAGCGTTTTCCTGTCGGGAGGCTGCCAGTCTAAAAACAGCGGTTCTAAGGCTTCTACCGGCGCAGAGTCCAATACGGAGGCTTCCGGAGATTCTGCCTCTCAAACAACCGACTCGGATTCCACCGCTGCGGCCTCTTCCTCTGAGGCTTCCGCCGATACATCCGGTGAAGTGAGGACCGTGACCGTGGCCCATTCCCAAAATGGGAAGCCCACCGCATATACCGACGACAACGGAAACCTTACCGGTTATGATATTGAAGCCCTTCGTCTGGTGGACGAGCTTTTGCCCCAATATGAATTTGAATATGTGGGATTGGATCAGACGGCTATTTACGCAGGTCTTTCCAGCGGCAAGTACCAGATTGCGGTGACAAATTCCTTCTATACCACGGAACGGGCAGAGAAATATTTATTCCCGAAAGAAAATCTGGGTGCGTCGGTTCTTGGTATTTATACAAATAAGGAAAAATATCCGGACGTAAAGAGCCTGGAAGAGGCGGCTACGCAAAAGCTTAATATCGTGCCGATTCTTGCAGGAGACGGAATTTACTACGTTGTAGCGACATATAACAAGAATCATCCGGATAACCAGGTAATCTTAACACCGACGGATGACAATAATGCCTTTACGGAATCCTTCCAGTGGGTTGCTGAGGGCAGATATGACTTTGGCCTAGTTCCCCAGCAGTACTGGGATGCGTTGGTTGCGGCAGAGGATGGCGCATACCATCAGTATTATGATAAATTAACCTTTACGGTTTTCGATGCGGTTAAAACCTGGAGTATTCTTGCCAAGGGAGAAGAAGAGCTGGCAGACGCCCTTGACGGAGCAATTGCCCAGTTAAAAAACGAAGGGAAGCTGTCGGAGCTTTCTAAGAAATTCTATAACGGCGTTGATAACTTTACCTATTTGACCGCCGACTCGGAATAATGACGGGGACAAAATACGGACTGCCGCTACCCTGCCGGTACCTGAATCGAAAGAAGGTGTTTTTATGAACCGTATTATCACCTATGTTATAACCTTGCTTCCTTATCTTGCAGTTACCTTTCAGTATGTGCTCACTTCCTTGTTTTTCGGCACAATTTTCGGTTTTGTTCTGGCAGCGGCAAAGCTGGGAAAGAATAAAGCCCTGAAGCGGCTTGCAATAGGATATACCACAGTGATGCGGTGTACCCCCTCCATTGTATTTTTGTTTTTAATTTTTTACGGCTTGCCTGTTCTGTTTAGAACTACTGCGGGAATTAATATCGACGGCCTCGGCACCATTACCTTTGTTATCATAACCTTTACTTTATTTCTTGGTGCTTCCTTGTCTGAAATCATGCGTTCCGCTTACGAATCCGTAGACCGGGGACAGTATGAGGCCGCTGTCAGCATAGGATTATCCAGTATACAGGCGTTCCGGGAAATTATTCTTCCCCAGGCCTTTGCGGTATCGTTACCCAATATGGGAAATACCATTTTGTTTTTGTTAAAGGAAGGAGCCCTTGGTTATATCATTGGATTAATTGATATTATGGGAAAGGCATACCTCATTAACGGAAATGAAATGGGAGCCCATATACTGGAAGTTTACCTGGCGCTTTCCCTCATCTACTGGACGCTGTCCATTGGAATAGAACGGCTGTTTAAATATCTGGAAGGCAGGTTTTCTTTTGAAAAAGAAAACAAAGATACCATAACGTACAGGAGAGGATGAGCAAATACCATGGACTTTGATTTTAAATTCATGATTGATACATTTTTTATGGCGCTGAAGGGAATTCCCACGACACTGATGCTGACCGTTACGGCAATGCTTATTGCGCTGCCCGCCGGCTTTTTTATGGCCGTGGTACGCCGGAGCAAAACGCCGGCAGCCAGTCAGCTGATAGCGGTCTATGTATCCTATATGCGCGGCACACCGCTGATTCTGCAGATTTTTTTATTGTATAATCTTCTTCCGACGGTTTTGAATGTTCTTTTTCAGGCGTTGCATATCCCCATCAATATTTTTAACGTCAGCAATTCTATTTATGCAATCGTTATCTTTTCCCTATGTGAAACGGCAATTTTAGAAGAAGTCTTTCGTTCCGCCCTGGGAACCGTTGATAAGGGGCAATTGGAAGCCGCTTCTACCGTCGGATTATCCCCATTCCAGGGATACATACATATTGTTATACCTCAGGCGCTGGTATCGGCGCTCCCTGTGCTCTGTAACACAACCACGGATCTGATTAAAATGACTTCATTGGCCTTTAACATGTCGGTGCTTGATATGACCGCTATAGCAAAAATTCAGGCCGCCATGCAGCTGTCTTATATTGAAGCATACTTAAGCATCTTTTTTTTATATCTCATTTTAGTCCTGGTCATCGAACGCATTTTTGGCCTTGTAGAACGCAGACTGCGTATTTATCAGAAAGGCTGAGTGTTTCAACCGCAGGATTCAGGCATGAAAGGAAGGTAAATTGCCATGTTGGAACTGAAAGGTATCCATAAAAATTTTGGAAAGCATGAGATTTTAAAAGGAATTAATATTACGGTAGAAAAAGGGGATGTTGTTGCTATCCTAGGCCCCAGCGGCTCCGGTAAAACAACGCTGCTTCGGTGCGTTAACTTTCTGGAACGGGCCGACCACGGCGTTATTAACCTGGAAGGCGTAGAAACGAATTGTAAAACGGCGGGGAAAAAGGATATTTTAAGAATCCGCAAAAAAGTTTCCTTTGTATTCCAAAACTATAATCTTTTTAAAAATAAAACTGCCCTTGAAAATGTGACAACAGGGCTGATTGTTGCACAAAAATTACCCCGGGAGCAGGCAAATGCAGTGGGAAAGGAATTGCTTAATAAGGTTGGTTTATCGGACAAATATAACAGTTACCCCTGTAAACTTTCCGGGGGACAACAGCAAAGGGTGGGAATCGCCAGGGCCATGGCTACCAATCCCGACATTATTTTATTTGACGAACCGACCTCAGCCCTTGATCCGGAGCTTGTGGGAGAAGTACTGGATGTAATTAAAAAGCTTGCAAAAGAGGGAGTTACTATGATGGTGGTTACCCACGAGATGGGCTTTGCCCGTGACGTTGCAAATAAAATAATTTTTATGGATAGCGGGAGCGTAATTGAAACAGGCGCTCCCAGAGAATTCTTCCGGGCACCGAAGGAAGCCAGGACCCGGCAATTTTTAAAACGGTTCATCGATGAACCGGAGTATATTATATAACCGTTTCGGTGCAGAAGTCTCTTAAAGAGCAAAAAGATACCATCCGTAGAGTTTCAAAATATCGTTTCATCCTTTGCGGATTGGTGTAAAAGAAAGAAGGAGATATGGAATGAGACAAGTTGCAATTTACGGAAAAGGCGGGATTGGCAAATCAACAACTACCCAGAATTTAACAGCCGGTTTAGGCGAAATGGGTAAGAAAGTTATGATTGTAGGGTGCGATCCCAAAGCAGATTCCACAAGGTTAGTCCTTGGCGGGTTAGCCCAGAGGACGGTTCTGGATACCTTAAGGGAAGAAGGCGAAGACATTGACCTTGATTTTATCCTGAAAGAAGGATTTGCCGGTATCAAAGGAGTAGAATCCGGCGGACCGGAACCAGGCGTAGGATGTGCAGGACGCGGTATTATCACTTCCATTAACCTGCTGGAGCAGTTAGGGGCCTATACGGATGATTTGGATTATGTATTTTACGATGTATTGGGGGACGTTGTATGCGGTGGTTTTGCAATGCCCATCCGGGAAGGGAAGGCTCATGAGATTTATATCGTATGTTCCGGTGAGATGATGGCTTTATATGCGGCAAACAATATTACAAAAGGTATTGTGAAATACGCAAATACCGGCGGAGTCCGTTTGGGCGGTTTAATCTGCAACTCCAGAAAAGTAGACGGGGAAGCCGAATTGGTTTCTGCGGTGGCAAAAGAGCTTGGGACACAGATGATCCATTTTATACCTCGTGACAATGCGGTACAAAAAGCGGAAATTAACAAAAAGACAGTAATTGACTTTAGTCCGGAGGTGCCTCAGGCAGAGGAATACAGACAGCTTGCCCGCAAAATTGACGGAAACGATATGTTTGTCATACCAAAACCCCTGTCAATTGACCGGTTGGAAGCGCTTTTAATGGAACATGGCATTTTAGACTGATTTCAAAGGAAATAAACAGTATTATGCCGTGATTCGAAAGGAAATAAGTCCAAGGGAGAGTACAATAATTGTAAGAAAATCCCCGGTCTCCAGATTCCCTCCTGACCACAAAACAACCCCAACAGGAAGCACTGTTACCAAAACAGCTGGGATGACTGCGGTCCACATGCACATGTATTTCTGGTTGTCGCGCATCCAGTTCACATAGTATCCGGCATTGTAATTTACCGCATCGGCATACTTTTTGTAGGAGCCTGCAGACTGGCTGAAGGCCTTTACTACCTGGATTCCTCCCACGTATTCCACAATCGCGTTTGCCTTATAAATGGAACCGGTGGTGGCATTAACTCTTCCGGCTATTTCCCGCAGCTGCGCCCCCATAAAGCCGTGTGCGAGAAATTCCAGCCTGGCTGCTTCCAGAATATCTGATTTCAGTTTCGGATTTAATTTCCTCATGCGTGGAGCTGCCAGGAATCGCTCCTTGTCTCCCACAAAGCGGAACAACCGGCGCAAGCAGTTTTCAGGCACGCCCTTGCAGGTTTTTTTTCAGCCATGGTTAGCGGATGCTGACCTGATTGATTTTCCAAATCCAGTTGGAATATTCCTCAATTGCCCTGTCGGCGGAAAATCTGCCGGAAGCGGCAATGTTAATTAAAGACATCCTGTTCCATTTTAAGGGATCTGCGTATCGCAGTGCGGCCTCCTTGTGTATCTGGCAATAGGATTCAAAATCTGCCAGTACCATATAAGGATCGCCGTTCCCGTTCTGCCCGCCGATTAAGCTGGAGGCAATATCCTGAAAGGAAACACCGCCTACCCCGGATATCAACCGTTCCATTAATCTGCTTATACTGCTGTGGTTATAGTAATTGGAAGGGTAATAACCGCCCTCCTTTAAAGCTTCCACTTCGTTGGTCCGTAAACCAAAGATAAGAATATTATCTTCCCCCACCGCTTCACTGATTTCCACATTAGCCCCGTCCATGGTTCCAAGGGTAACGGCCCCGTTAATCATCAGTTTCATATTACCGGTTCCGGAGGCTTCTGTTCCCGCTAAGGAAATCTGTTCACTGATTTCCGCTCCGGGGATAATAATTTCTGCCAAGGATACCCGGTAATCTTCGAGAAAAATAATCTTTAATTTATCCGAAACGCTTTTATCGCTGTTGATTTCATTGGCAATACAGCAGATAAGACGGATGATCTGTTTCGCCATATAATATCCCGGAGCGGCTTTAGCGCCAAAGATAAACGTTCTAGGATAGAACTCCATGCCGGGATGTTCTTTCAGTTTATCATATAGATGCAAAATGTGTAAAGCATTTAATAGCTGGCGTTTATATTCATGAAGTCTCTTTATCTGAACATCAAAAATGGAATCGGGATTAACCTGGATTTGAGTGGTTTCTTTGATATAGTCAGCTAAACGTAATTTATTTTTCTTTTTTATTTCCGCGAGTTTTAATAAAACTTCTTTATTATCTGCGTATTTTAACAGATTTTTCAATTCCTCCGGTTTGGTTTCATATCCGGGTCCGATTAATTCGGACAGGAAAGTGCACAGCAGCGGATTGGATTGGCATAACCAGCGGCGGTTTGAAAATCCGTTGGTGATATTGATAAATTTGGAAGGAAACAATTCACTGAAATTACGAAACAAATTGTTTTTTATGATGCCGGAATGGATCTTGGAAACTCCGTTTACGGAAAAACAGGCACAAATACAAAGGTTTGCCATATGAATCTGCCCTGAATTAATGATAGCCATCTGGGAAACCCGGCTGGGGTCCTTGCACATTTCGTAAATCTCATTACAGAACCGGCTGTTGATTTCCTGAACAAGCTGGTAAATTCGCGGCAGTATCCGTTTGAATATTTCCTCCGGCCATACCTCCAATGCTTCATTCATTACGGTATGATTCGTATATGCGAAAGTTTTAGTAACAATATTCCAGGCATCTTCCCAGCTATATTTCCAGTCATCCAGAAGGATGCGCATTAATTCCGGAACGGCTAAGGCCGGATGAGTTTCATTGATATGGATTGCCACTTTATCAGAAAAATTTTCCATGGAATCATACCAAGACAAGTGTTTTCGGATGATATCCTGCATGGATGCGGACACCAGAAAATATTGCTGGCGCAGCCGAAGGCTTTTCCCTTCCGTATGGTTATCGGAAGGATATAAAACATTGCTGATTGCTTCCGCCATGGCCTTTTGCTCCACGGCATCCAGGTAATTTCCCTGATTAAATAACTTTATATCAAAACTTAAATTCGTAGCGCTCCATAAACGCAGCAGGCTTACACTGGTATTGTTATATCCGGATATCATCATGTCATAGGGAATTGCAAGAACCGACTTATAATTAATATGTTCAACATGATGTTCCTCATTCCATTTTTCAATGACCTGGCCGTCAAATTTAACCGTGACCGCCTCATCCACACGAGGCGTCAGCCATACCTCCCCTCCCTGTAGCCATAAATCAGGAAGTTCCGTCTGCCATCCGTCTACGATTTTCTGGCGGAATATTCCAAATTCATAACGAATGGTATAGCCGTCCACCGGGTATCCCAGGGAAGCCGCCGCATCCAAAAAACAGGCGGCAAGCCTGCCAAGCCCGCCGTTGCCAAGGCCGGAATCGGGTTCCAGCTCAAATATACCAAAAGACGTTTGGCCAAGTTCTTTTGCCGCTTCCTCAAAGGATTCCAGCAGGCCAAGATTATATAAATTATTACGCAGTGACCGTCCGATTAAAAATTCCATGCATAAATAATAAACGGATTTTGCTTCCTTAGCTCTTTGGTTTGTTACGAATTTACGTCGTTTTTCAATTAATATTTCCTGGATAATCATAACGGACGCCCGGTAAAATTGTTCCAGAGTAGCATTTTCCGGAGGTACTCCGAAATGATGTTCCAGCTTCGTACAGATACGTTCCTTTATTTCCTCTTTATTCATAGAAGCCTTCATAGATTAACCTCCTTAAGGTTTATTCCTGACCGGTTAATTTCTTATACAGGCGAATATATTTATCAGCCGAGTTCTGCCAGCAATTATTGCAGGACATGGCTCTTTTTATCAGGTTATTCCATTCTGCTCTGTCACAGTATAATTCTAATCCCCGGTTAATTGCATTTAGCATTTCTTCAGAATTATAATTTTTAAATGTAAATCCGTTCCCGTTCCCATCTGCACAGTCTGTTACAGTATCCTTTAAGCCTCCTGTTTCATGCACTATGGGAATTGTTCCGTACCTTAAGGCCGCCATCTGGGACAAGCCGCAGATTTCTGACTTGGAAGGCTTTAAAAACATATCTGCACCGGCATATATTTTACGGGCGATGTCCGGATGGAAACCGACTTTGATTGCCATTTTGACAGGATATCTTTTGGCAATGTCAAGAAAAAAGGTTTCATTTAAGGCATCACCGGTGCCTAACATTATAATTTGTGTTTTATTGCAAAGAATATCTTCAATAACCTCCCGGAACAGGTCAAGCCCTTTCTGGTCTATCATTCTTGTCACCATACCGATGACCGGGACGGAATCATCCACCGGAAGGTGGAATAATTTCTGTAATGCGGCTTTGTTCGCAGCTTTTCCCGAAATATCATTTGCGCTGTAGTTCTTTAGGATGCTTTCGTCCGTTTCCGGATCATACCTCCCCGTATCCATGCCATTGGTAATGCCGTATATTTTGCAGGAATTATTTCGTAAAATTTCATCCAGTCCGTTTCCATAACAAGGCTCCATTATTTCCTTGGCGTAAGACCGGCTGACCGTGGTTACGGCATCCGCCGTTTCAATAGCGCCCTTTATTAAATTGAGATGTCCATTATATTCCAGTACGGGTAAATCCCAGGAATTTAAGCCGATTACATCCGAAAAAAATTCTTTTCCAAATTGCCCCTGATATAACAAATTATGAATGGTAAATACCGTTTTGATATTTTTGTATTCCTTCATTTGTCCGTAAAGCAATTTACGGTATACGGGTATAAGGGCAGTCTGCCAATCATTGGAATGAATAATATTAGGAGGATAATTAATGAACTTTATCATTTCCAGCACCGCCCTTGAAAAGAATGCAAAACGTTCTCCGTCGTCCGGATGTCCGTATAAACCATTGCGTTTAAAATAATACTCATTGTCAATAAAATAGTAAATTGCACCGCTTAAATGGGCTTCGAAAATACCGCAGTATTGCTGCCGCCATCCCACGGGAACCAAAAAATTAGTAATATATTTAAATTTTGACCGCATGGATTCCGGAATATCGGAATATAATGGGATCACAATCCGGCAGTTTATAAGTTTTTCACGGATGGAGCGGGTAAAAGAAGCGGCCACTTCCCCCAGACCTCCGTTAGCAATAAAGGGATTCGCTTCCCCTATGGCATACAATACATTCATAATAAGATACCTCCCGATTTCATATTAAAGCGGATATTCTTTCGTCCGCCGTGCTGCTTGCTTATAACCATACCAGCTTAGCCGGTATTTGTAAGTCCCAAACCTATGCGACAGAGATTACTCCGTTGACTTTTTTACCAGCGCGGCTGGTACTTGTAAGTCCCCAAACCCGCCACTTATACTTCGCTAAGAAGCGGGAGGCTTACTTGTAAGGTTAAATTGTACTTCCTTTACTGATGTAGATAGGGCGTGATTTGTAGCCTGCAAGCATTCGGTTATCATGAAAAACCACGTTTTTATCCGCCAAAATGTAATTGAGAGTAACATTTTCACCGGTTTTGCTGTCCTTCATAATAACGGAATTGCTGACTTTAGAACCTCTGCCTATTTTAACACCCCGAAAAAGGATACTGTTTTCCACGGTTCCTTCAATCACACAGCCATCGGCGATCAGGCTGTTGGAAACCTGCGCAAAGTCGCCGTATCTTGCGGGAACCACGTCTAAAACTTTGGTATAGATAGGGCCGTTTTTATAAAATAATTCATTCCTTATCACAGGATTAAGTATGTCCATATTGGCCTGAAAGAAATCGCAGATGGAATTGGTTTTTCTGATATATCCGTCAAACTCCCAGGCGGCTATTTTATATTGATTTATTTTTTTCTGAAAAATATCCCGCTCAACATTTTCAAGATTATGAGCGACGGCATCTTCAATAATACTGACAAGAAAACTTTTTTTAATAATCCACATATTGGTTCCGATACAGCTGGGTTTGTTAATATTCTGATTGATTAAAATATCTGTCACAAAACCGTCCGTGGAAATAGAATAAACGGTTTCGTTCTTTATTTCCCGCTCTGGATTTATGCGGTAATAGATTACCGTTATATCCGCATTTTTTGTAATATGATAATGAAACGGCTGTTCCCAATTCAGATTGCATATAACGTCACAGTCCGAAATCACCGCATAATCATTTTTGGATTTTTTAATATAAGTCATAATACCGTTTAACGCTTCAATTTTATTTTTATAGATACCTGCAGCCAGACGGCTGAAGGGAGGAAAAATAAAGAGTCCATCCCGTTTACGGGATAAATCCCACTCCTTGCCTGAACCAAGATGCTCAAGGAGAGACTGATAATTGCTTTTGGCAATGACACCTACGCTGGTAATACCGGAATTGTGCATATTGGATAATGTAAAATCAATCAGACGGTATCTCCCTCCATAAGGTAATGCTCCCATTGTCCGGCTGTTTGTAATCTCATGCATTTCTTCATCGTGCATATTTGAAAAAATGATTCCTATTGCATTGATACTCATTTTAACTCCCATCCGCATGCCCTGTCATGCTCTCCCCTCTAATTTTCTGCTTCAATTATGTTGTTTTCTTCAATCACCGAATCTTCGTCAATTCTCACATTTTTACCGATAACGGTAATATTTTCAGCGGAAACTTCCCCATGGATATAGGGTGCTCCAATGGATGCATTTGCACCTATATCGGCACCTTCGTCAATAATTGCATAATGAAGAACGGCGCCTTCCCTGATATGCGCTCCCGGCATAATAATAGAATTTGTAATCCTGGCATTTTTTTCAACGGTTACTCCATAAAAAATCACAGAAAAATGAATGTCTCCCTCAACGGTACAGCCGCCTGATATTAAACTGTCCGTAATTTTAGCGGTTGTGCTGATATAGTGGGGAGGCATCATAGGACTGCGGGCATAAATTTTCCAGTCCGTATCCGACGAAAAAATGTTATTTTTTGAAATTAATAAATCCATATTGGACTGCCACAGGCTTTCTATGGTGCCCACATCTTTCCAATAGCCCTTAAAGGGGTATGCATACAGTTTTTCTCCGGCGGATAGCATGGCAGGTATAACATTTTTCCCGAAATCCTTGGCTGAATTATCATCTTTATCATCATGCTCCAGATACAATTTCATCTTATCCCAGTTGAATATATAAATTCCCATAGAAGCCTTTGTGCTTTTAGGGTTCTTGGGTTTTTCTTCAAATTCATAAATCCGGTCATTTTCGTCTGAATTCATGATGCCAAAACGGGATGCTTCTTTCCGCTCCACATCAACTACGGCAATAGTACAGTCCGCTTTCTTCTTTTTATGGAACGTAAGCATTTTGGAATAATCCATTTTATAAATATGGTCACCGGACAGGACTAAAATATAAATTGGGCTGTACCGTTCAATAAAGGTGATATTCTGTTTAATGGCATTGGCGGTGCCTCTATACCAGTCAGAGGACTGGCGCTTCTGATAGGGCGGTAAGATATGAATGCCTCCTTCAATCCGGTCAAGATCCCAGGGCTGTCCGTTACCGATATAATCATTTAATTCCAGGGGTTGATATTGGGTCAGCACGCCCACCGTATCTATTCTTGAATTAACACAATTTGATAATGTAAAGTCGATAATCCGATATTTTCCTCCAAACGGCACAGCGGGTTTGGCACGCTCTTTTGTCAATACGCCCAATCTGCTGCCCTCTCCTCCGGCTAATAGCATTGCGATACACTCTTTTTGCATGATTTATACTCCTAACCGATTTTTTTGCGATTGTGATATTTGTCAAGGTTTATATTGACTATTAAGTTTAAATTTTATTATTGCAATTTTTTGATTTAACCTTATAAATAAGTCCCATCCCCGCCGTTTACACTTCGCTAAGAAGCGGGGGATTTACTTATAAGGTTATGAGCAAGCAGCGGAGTGAATTGCGAATATCCGCTTTAATCTCATGATTTTACCTTTTACTAATTTCAATATAATTCCAATACAAAGCTTTAAATTTTATGGAAATATTAGAAATATATATGTTTATAGGTATGTTAGAAATAATATGTCTTTATTATAATTCCATTTTTATTGTTTTTTATTAAGGTTTTTAACTGGAAATAGGTTTGTATGAAACACATTCAAGAAAATTCGTTATAATCAACTAAAAGATTTAGTTTCCAAATTGCCGATAACAATAAATTTGCTGAAAACGGTATCGGGATTTGATGAAGTAAAGGCTGCAAAATATGGTGAGGATATCATACGGATCATTAAAAAATATGTATAAAAATTGTATGATTATACAGCTTTAAAAAATTAGTATTGCTTTTTGGTATAATCCTTGTTATAATATAATTCGTTCGCTGAATAGTATCCGTTGAACAAATCAATTTAGTTAATCTAATGATTTGGAATTGATGATTTAATATAATATTTTTGCAGTCGTGGCGGAATTGGCATACGCGCTAGACTAAGGATCTAGTGAGCATTGCGCTCGTACGGGTTCAAGTCCCGTCGACTGCATCAAAATCGTTTCTATGGGAATTGAGAAATTATTCCTATAAAAACGATTTTTTATTTTCATAGATATCGTGATATGATATAATTAATTGTATACAAACATTTTTTGTTTTTTAGGAGGTGAATAAAACAATGCCAACTAGCTTTTTATTTGACGGTTCAGAAGTTTCTAAAGATATGATACGAATACACTTTTTATACTGTGATGACGGATTTAAAGTCTTGCCTCCAAGTTATCTATCAACCTATATCAGCAGCGGCTCCAAAAATGGAATCGGTAATTTCAAAGATTTAGCCCAATATGAAAAAGAGCTTGATTCCGCTATTAGTTTTGTAAATAAAAACACCGTGAATCAACTGTCAACTAGCGATTGGGAGTTGTTTAATCGCTTTCTTAATGAATATATAGATTATTTCAAAAATTCTCCAAAACATGCAGACCCAAGTCTTGAAACCGGTGAAGATGGTTTAACGTATATTAATCTTATTGCTCCAGAACTATTAGATGCATTCAAAGATGAAACAGATACGCTTAAAATGAGTACATTTAAGTATATGCTGTCGGTAAATAATGCTTACGCTATTGCATCAACGCTCAATCCACAGGATGATATCGTTGTAACAAATAATAGTAAAAAGATTATCGAATCCTTTAAACACCATTCTCCGACATATAAAATTTCAGATACTATTCAAAATGCAACATCCATACTATTACCCAATTACAAGAACCTTTCTTTGGTTGATACAATGGAAATTAAGCTAAAAGCAAAAGATGAATTAGATGAGATGAATCACTATCTTTCTACTGTATTAAGTGATAATAGTGGTGATATGGCTGCAATAGAGCAACAAATCAGAAATAAGGTGGAACCAGCTATAAAAAATATAGAGCATAAAATTCGTGGAATAAAATATGGTTTAGCTCAAAAACTATTAGCCGAACTTAAAACCCCAGCCTCCTATTTGCCATTAATTATTAGTTTTGTTGCAGATGCTAAACCAGAGGTTTCACTAACTGCATCTCTTTTACTCATTGCCTCAGGAGCAGCAATTGATTATGCAAAGCAGCGCCACGAAATAAAAGCAGAATCTCTATACTGTGTTCATAGGTTAAGAAAATTAGCGGATAAAAAATAAATATAGAAAAGATATATTTAATTGTAATATTCGTTTGCTTGTAGCCGTAAAGCCTTATTTTTGCGGGTTCCCGAGTTTCGTTATGAACATTCACATAAAAAAAGATATAGTTTTCCGCCAAGGGGAAACTATATCTTTTTTTATGTGAAAATTCATGATTTGATTATAAAAACAATAGGGTATTTGTGTATAATTAAGCGTATATAATGAGAAATTACCTTGACTTAACAAAAGCAGATATTTCCCGAACTCCCGTCACATGAAATAGCAAGTGATATGCACACTTCCCTTGTGTAAGCTACGTTTTGTTTTGTGCCCCTCCATATCCTATAGCTATATTCGCCTAAGTTTCCATTCTAAAAGTTTCTCAGCTATTCTTCTGAACTCCACATACTAATTGTTATTGACCGGTAAAACGGCTATCGATGAATAACCTATTCCCATTTCGTCCGGATAAGCCGTTTGAATAGTATCTTCGCGAAGCATAACGCTATTTACTTTACAATTTCGCCTTATTCATCTATAATAAGCCTTAAAGACATAGAATAATTTGCCTTTTACATGCTAAATAAGCAACTGGAGTTTTGTTGTGATACTAAATTCCACTTACTGTAATATTTGTATGTGGAGTGGAATTCTGTCCGTGCTTTTCTTTTAGTGTTTTAGTAATGCTGGTTTCAGTATTTCGTGATCAGGTTCTATTTCTATAAAGACAGCTTTTGAAGGTAATATTTTTGCTTTAAAAAGTAAACTTCTAATATGACACAATGATTGGGGTATTCCACTAGATTATGTAAAACCTATGACCCTCAAAGATTCATAAGGAGGTAAATGATGAGTACTATTATAATGAAAGATGGCACTGAGATTTATTACAAGGATTGGGGCACAGGGCAACCTGTTGTATTTAGTCATGGCTGGCCACTCAACGCAGATAGTTGGGAAACTCAAATGATGTTTTTGGCATCTAAAGGTTATCGCTGTATTGCACATGATCGACGCGGACATGGACGTTCGAGTCAGCCATGGAACGGGAATGAGATGGACACCTATGCTGATGATCTCTCGGAACTCATTGAAAAACTTGATTTGAAGGATGCTTTTCTAATTGGTTTTTCAGCTGGTGGCGGTGAAATCACCCGCTATATCGGTCGCCATGGCACGAAACGTCTGGCTAAAATTGCACTAATTTCGGCCGTTCCGCCATTAATGCTGAAAACGCCGGCAAATCCGGGTGGTTTACCAATTGAGGGGTTTGATAAAATACGTACCAACTCTATTAATGATCGTTCACAGTTTTATAAAGATCTTGCAAATGGCCCATTCTTTGGAGCCAATAGACCTGGGTCAAAAGTTTCTCAAGGTATGATTGACTCGTTCTGGCTTCAAGGGATGAAAGCCGGCAGCAAAAATACCTACGACTGTATCAAGGCATTCTCCGAGACGGATTTTACCGAGGGTTTGAAGAAAATTGATATACCAACATTAATTATTCACGGGGATGATGATCAGATTGTGCCAATTGGTGCATCGGCTCTCCATTCAGCAGAAATAATAAAGAATGCGACTTTAAAAATTTATCCTGGAGCGCCTCATGGAATCCCGTATACGCATAAAGATCAACTTAATGAAGATCTTCTTGCATTTCTTAAGCTTTGACACTATATGACAACAACCAGGATTTACAAATCATAAAAAGGGGATAGGTACTAACTGGCCAGCTCGCGTATATCAATATTCACAAAGGGAAGTGCGACGGTCATTTTCTCGACTGCCGCGCTCCGTGTCCTGGTATGGTAAATACTGGTAAGGTTAGTTGGGTAAGTATTGACACTAGAGCGTGTTAGTATTTGTTGGAGGATGAATAATGAATACCACATCCCGCTTAGCTGTGATCCCGAAATTCAAATAAATATCGTTTTTATAAATCGCATCTTGCCATATGCACATCAGGAAAATTCAGTGCCGTGAAATTCCTCCGATAGCGAAACATAAAAAAATAAAAAAAGAGTATTGACTCTATAGCGATTATAGACTTTATAATGAAATCCGACGAGGAAAAATGAAATAAACCGCATCGTATTATGAGCAAAGGCGCTTACCGCTTTGCTCATTTTGTTTTTTTAAAAGAAGCGGTCAGGGCGGAAATGGGTATGAGAATATCAAAACAGATGGGTTCCCGGCGGCTTTGATCAGCGTGAATATATAAACGATTGATAAAATCAAAACAAAAAGCACGCTGAATTCCACGCAAATTCAACATCATCAATACATAGGAGGCTTAATTATGAAAAAAATTGGGAAAAGATCTCTGATCGCATTGCTTTTGTGTATGGCTTTGCTTGCAAGCTGTCTTACAGGCTGCGGAGGCAATCCAGATTCTGAATCGGCAGGTTCCGCAGACACTTCTGCGGCGGGGTCTTCGGCAGACGGGCCGATTCAGGTTGTTGTCGCAGGCACACCAGCATATTCGCCGTATACTTATGTGGGAGAGAACGGAGAGGAAACCGGTTTTGACATCGAAGTTGTACGCGCAATCGATGAAATCTCGCCTGAAATTGAATGCGAATTTACGTATACCTCGTGGGATACGTTAATGCCCGGTCTTGATGCGGGAAGATTTGACATTGTCTGCAACCAACTTGGCAGAAATGCGCAACGGGAAGAAATGTATACGTTTGGGAACTTGCCGTTTGCCTGTACCGTTAGTGCGCTTATTGTTAACGCGAAACACTCCGACTGGACAGGCTGGGAAAGTTTGAGCGGCATAGTGGCATGCAGCACAGGATCCAGTTTTACTACTAAGATGGAGGCGTATTTGGAAAAAAATCCTGGCGCATTTACCATTACTTATACGGAATCCGGATTTGATCAGGTATTGGAAGATGTTGCAAACAGCCGTGCAGATGCAACGATGGAAGATCCCAATGTAGCACGGATTAAAGCGAAGGAGAACGGTCTGGAAGATTCTATCCATATCATAGACTTGCTGGATAAGGTTTCAAATGTATACTTCATGTTTGCGAAAACAGACAAAGGGGAGGAATTAGCCAAAATAATAGACAAATACCTGCCACAGCTGTATTATGACGGAACTCTGTCAGAATTGGCAAATGAATATTTAGGTTCAGATAACTGTATCAAGGCGCTTCCTGCAAATGGTTTTTATACACAGGCAACGTTAGAAGAGTTTAGAAGCGCACAGTGACTTGTCGGTATCCCGGGGCATATCGCCGAATCTGTGCTTTTCAGGCTTGAACAATCTCATCCAAAATCTTTGCTGTCCCCTCAATGCTCTACAAGCTGCTGTCCATCAGCAGTTCTTTATGCGCATAGTCATGAGGCAGATACCCCGCATAACTCTTATGGTATTGATCTCTTACCCTGTCTATTCTCTGAATCATTTTTCTCGCCGTATCTTCATTCATCCTCAAATAATCCACATAGTTGCGCAGCCAATATAATGCCGGCAATACTTCCGGTGGCAATTAGTCCTGCTCCCGGAAACCATAATCCCCAGAACTAGGCAAAACCCCAATGAGAGGCGCAGAATTATAAAGGGGGCTGTCACACTATGATTTGGCGGCATATCAATTTTAATACCGCTATAGCACTTTTAATGTGTAATCGGCTTAGTAAAGCTCCAAATATGGCAAAGAATAACGTTCGTGCGACAGCCTCTTTTCTTTGGCACGTTCAAAAAATTTCGGATGTGTTTTGTTGCACACCGGGTATAAGCAGTCATTTTTACCCATCCGTTTGAAGATAGTCAAAAAGAGTGAATTGATATGTATCAGGTGCCTTCCTGCCCTCAAAAGCGTCTCCCGCCATATAGGACCGCTCAGGGATATCGTCAAGAAAGGGAGACGGAGACGAGGAAGTGAGCATGACAAGTTCATCCTTCGCCCTTGTCATGCCTACATAAAAGAGCCGTCTTTCCTCTTGTGTATCACAGTCGCCGGCGTGATTTTTAAAAGGAATCGTCCCTTCGTTTAAACCGCACAGGAATACAACGGGAAATTCAAGCCCTTTGGACCCGTGCATGGTTATGAGAGAAACCGCATCGGGAGAATAAACCCTGCCGCCGCTGCGCACCAGGTCGCTTTCGCGTCCGAGCACAAGATCCTGAAGGAAGGACTCCATTTTGCTGTGCAAAACAGCCGTATTGGAAAGCAATTCCATGCTTCTGACACCTTCCTGCCCGTTGTCGCTGATCCAGGATTCCAGCAGCCTTTGCGGCTTTTCTTTGGGGAGCATAATCTCATACCTGCAAAGCAGCTCCGCGAATTTCTGAAGAATGTCCGAGACTGGCTGCGGTCTGGAGGCTTTAAGAATGGCCGCAAGAGACGGCACGCTTTTTTCAGCCCCGTCGTAAGTTTCGAGAATTTCCTGCATTAGACCGGAGGGAAAACCGTCCAATGTCCTTAAGTACATCATCAGGGAAATGCGGTCCTCCGGATTAAGCAGGAGCCGGAAAAAGGCCACCGCCTTTTGAACCTCGCGGTCGGAGAGAAATTCGTTTCGCCCGGCGACCGTATAGGGTATGCCTTCTTTTTGCAGGCATTGCTCCAATACTTCCGCTTGGCGGTTCACACGGTACAGCACGGCGATGTCGGAAAAGCCCCGCGGGTTGTCGGAACCAGCTTTTTTCCGAGGCGTATGCGCGTCAAGCATATCAATGCCGCCGACCATGTTGTTGATTTCCTTTGCCACAAACACTGCCTCCGAAAAGGCGTCATCCGCTTTCAGAAGGCGCGTTTGAACGCCTTTTCCCCTGTTTGTCTCCAGAAAACGGGCATGGCTTCCGGCCGCCTTTAATGAAATGACCGCTTTTGCACAACAAAGAATCTCCGGCGTCGAGCGATAATTCCGGGTAAGACTGATTTCCCTGACTTTATGAAATTCTTTATAGAACTTTTCAAAATACCGGGGGTCCGAACCCCTGAAACCGTAGATGGATTGGTCGGGGTCTCCAATGATAAAAATACTTTTACTGTTTTTGCCCCACTCCTTGATCAGACGGTACTGAATATCATTTATATCCTGGAACTCGTCCACAAGAAGATGAGAAAAGGAGTCCCAAAAGCCTTCCTCTCCCATATCCTCTCTCTCTTCAAACTGTTCAAGCACTTTTAGAAGAATGTCGTCGTAATCCAATACACCATACCGCTCAAGCTCGGCGCAGTACAAATCGTATACCTCCGGCGGAACCTTTACGCTTCCTTCAGCGGGCTGTGCACCGCTTTTTATCCACGAAATCCCGCGGAGAACATCTCGCGGAGAATTTTTCAAATGGAGACTTTTCAGGATCTCTTCGACAATAGAGAGCGCATTCACCTCGTCAATCAGCGTGACGTCTTTTCCGCCGTTTTGCCTGGAGAGGCTCTGCAGACATATGGAGTGGAAGGTACCTATGGTCATATCTTTCACGGCACGCTTGCTTCCGAAATGCTTCTCTAAGCGCTCGCGCATCTCACCCGCCGCCTTATTGGTAAAGGTAACGGCAGTGATCTGGGAAGGCTGCACGCCGCATGCTTCAACGAGATAAGCGATGCGGTTGACGAGCGTCTTTGTTTTACCCGTTCCGGGACCCGCAATAACCGCAATGGCACGATCAGAGGCGGAGACGGCTTCCCACTGCTCCTTGTTCAATCCGTAACGTATGTCGCCGCCGGTCTTTTGGAGCGTGTCCGTGGTATTTACCCGATGACTTGCCTCCTGCTCTGATGAGGTTCTATGTATCTGTCCTTCCGGCATCTTGGAACTATCCGGCAGGGATTCGGATTTAACTTTTTTCTCAACATAAAAACTCATCTGACCAAAGAGCTGACTGATCTCGTTTTTGTCCAGAATTTTAATTTTGCCGTATTTGCCGTCATATCCGGGTTCAATATCCACTTTACCGCATCGAAGTCTGCGGATACCTTCGGCGACAAGAGGACCCGCCTTATTCTCAATATCGGCAAGCTGCGCCTCACGGAGAATAAAGAGCTCGGGCCCCAGGTTCTGTATCAGATAACTATATTTTTCCTTTACTTTCACACTTGCGGCGGTAAGTCCCGTCGATGCGGCAATCACCTCGTGAAGGGGGACAAGGTTTTCAAAGGGCCTGGCTTTCGGGAGAATAAAGCCCTCCTCCCGGTCCGCAAGTTCCTCCACCCTGTGGAGCACGCCCACCGTAATCCTGTCACCGCATACGGGACAGATACCCGAAGCGGCTTCGGTCTCTAAAGGCTTAAGGCACACCTTGCAGTTTCTGTGTCCGTCGTAGTGGTATTTCCCTTCCTCCGGGAAAAATTCGATTGTACCATAAAATTCATTTGAGTTGCGGTTTTGAAGCGCCCGGGCTATATGTGGGTAAGAGAGGACCGTGTCAAAAAGATTCGCCTCCCTCGCCAGATTCCCCGGCGAATGGGCGTCCGAATTGGACACCAGCGTGTACTTGTCCAACGCGGAAAGGCGCCAGTTCATCGGCGGATCTGAGGAAAGTCCCGTTTCGAGCGCATAGATATGATCTGTCAGATCCTCAAAGCACTCTCTGATATCGTCAAAGCCTGAATAAGCCCCGAACAGGGAAAAATGAGGAGTCCATATATGGGCGGGAATGAAAATCGCGTCCGGGCATACGTCGAGTGTGATTTCTAAAAGATCCCGGCTGTCAAGTCCTAGGATCGGTCTGCCGTCGGAATGCAGATTGCCTATGACCTCAAGTCGGCGTGATAAGGCTTCGGCCTGGTCGAGTCCGGGAAGAAGAATCACGTTGTGAACCTTCCTGACCTTTCCGTTCTTTTTGTAAATGGAGCTGATTTCGCCGGATATGATGAATCTTGGGCTAAAACCTGCTTCCGCAATTTTTTCTTTTTTGCAAAACTCTTTCTTCAGCCTATAAAGACCCTCTTCAGCCGGGACGAGCTTCTCTTTTAATTCCTCGCGCCAAACCGGGTGGGTGAAGTCCCCCGTTCCGATTAAGGAAAGTCCTTTCCGTCTGCCCCACAACTCGAGGAATTCAGGCACACAGTCCTTGCTAGTCGCCCTGGCATATTTTGAATGAATATGAAAATCGGCAATAAACATATTTATAGATATTCCTTTCTAAAAATTTATGGCACAAAACAGCCATGCAAAAGAAACGGGCATCGTGTGCCTAGCCATGGTTGCCGCGCCAGCTGATATAAGACTCAAAATAAAAGTATAATACCTGCTTTAGCAGATATTATACCATAAAATATTTTTTTCTTCTATAATATTCCACTTTTCTATCTTGTGTTTGTCCTGATTCTCCATACTGGCGCCATAACCGCACCGCTTGCCATGGTATAGATAACGGAATCTCTATATGTTCTCTGGCAAAATAGCCGCTTTTGCTATTCTTCTATGGCCAGCATGTCTTTTACGGGACTATTCATGCTAGAGCGTGTTTGAAAAATCATCGCACCGTTCTGAATGCCCCACTTTGCGGTATACTACGTCGCAATTTTAGGAACGTAGCACCCTACGCGCCCAAAATCGCTCCTTGCCTCCCACAAAGTGGAGCATCCAGCCCGGCACAAGCAATTTTCAAACACGCTCTAGTGATTATCGGTCAACACCAACTTTTTTTGTCTTAAATACGATTTAGGTGATACACCCGTAATAGATTTGAATACCCTGCAAAAATACTGTGGATCATCATAACCTACAGAAAAAGCGATTTCATAAATTTTTTTATTGGTATTTAAAAGTAATTTGCAAGCGACATCAATTTTTACTTTTTTCAAAAATATGCTAAAATTCTCACCGGTTTCTTTTGTGAATTGAGAACTCAAATATTCTGGTGTGACCCCTGATTCTCTGGCTAAGGTAGTTAACGATATCTTTTCAGAATAGCGATCTTTAACCGAAGTAATGGCTCGGGAAATAAGTGGAGAATAAAGTACGACAGAATTCGCTTGTTTATCAGAATAAATTTGTTGGGGAGTATTTACACGTTGATTAATATCCATAAGAAGTTTTTTCAGTTCTTCTGGCATAACTGGTTTTAGCAGATAATCGTGAACACCCAGCTTGATAGCTTTTTGAGCATATGCAAATTCCGAATAACCACTAAGAATAATAAAATAACAGTTGATATTTAATTCACGGAGACTTTCTATCATTTCTAAGCCACTATAGTTTGCCATACGAATATCACAAATAGCTAGATCCGGCTGATATTGACGGATGAGTTTCATACCGTCATAACCATTCTCTGCACTTCCAATGACTT
Organism: Clostridiales bacterium; assembly: GCA_015655075.1. Lineage (GTDB taxonomy): Bacteria > Bacillota > Clostridia > Lachnospirales > Lachnospiraceae > Anaerocolumna. The sequence continues at coordinate 26,629 of JAATFT010000047.1, forward strand.
GAAATTCTTTGCTTAAACGTGGAATTAGCTGGCATAAACCATTACGTATTGTGAATTCATCTTCTACTATAACAATTTTTATCATCTGGTTACCTCCTATGATGGATTATCTAAGTTCGATACATAATTAGAAGTTGCTAAAACAGATGGTATATCTATTATAACAGTTGTTCCAGAGGAACTGCTGTTAATCTTTAAATGAGCGTCTTTTCCATAATAAGCATCAAGGCGGTTTAAAACGTTATAAATACCAATATTATCATCTGTATACTCGGAGTAATTTTTTTGCAGTTCATAAAGTTGTTTCATTTTATCTTGTGAAATGCCATTACCATTATCCACAATGGAAATATAGATCCGGTGGTTTTGCATGGAAAAGGAAATAGTGATATGTCCGCCGCTATTTTGTCTGCAAAAGGCATGAAGAACGCAATTTTCTACTATAGGTTGTATAAGCATTTTGTAAATGGGATAATTCTCAATTCCGGATTCTGCATAAATAGCATAGGTAAAAAGCCCGTGAAACCTTTTTTCCTGAAGGAAAAAGTATTTATTTAGCCATTCTATTTCTGCTTCTATAAGAACTGGAGAATCAATATTGGAAATGCTGTATCGTAAAAGACTGGCCAATGATCCAAGCATTGCACTGATTTCATGGTCATCTTTAGCTATAGCCATCCAATTAATGGTATCTAATGTATTATACAAAAAGTGTGGATTAATTTGTGCTTCAAGAATTCTTAACTCCGCTTGACGCTGCCTGTTTAAAGCATCCTCTGTTCTTTTTTGTTCCTCTTTTAAGCTTTGAAATAAATCGGAAATACGGGCTGTCATCTTATTAAACTGAATTACAATAGCATTTAAGTCTTTATTTGCAGGCTGGATATGATAACGTTTTTCTTTTCCGCTAAATTGTTGTATGCCATCAGCAATAATGCGAATCTTTTTATTTTGATGAGAAATTACTATTGTCACCAGATATATAATTAGAGCAATAAAAAGAACAAAAAAAAGTACGAGAAGTTTTTGCATCTGGCGTACAGAGTCAAATACAATTATTTTAGGGGAATATGAATAAAAAATCCAATCTGTATGAAGTATATCATATTTTGTTAAAAAATAATCTGAAGTTTTTAAATTATATTTTTTTACGAAATCGTTTAAATTTTTTCCAATGAAAGTTATATCGTTGGAATAAATAATTTGTTCTTGCTCATCAACAATAAGATTATGACCTGACATTAGTATTTCGGGAAGTTTCTTATTACTATCTGAATTCTGAGCATAGATATTATCAAAAAATTTATCTCTAATTCCAATAATTAGTACACCGTATGTTTCTTGTATAATCTGGTTTTTAACAGGAAGTCCTATATAAAAAAAGGTATTAATTTGGCGGGATAAATTAATATCTTTTGCAGGCCAAATAACTAATCGGTCTTCAAGTATAATATCTTTCATTATTTGGTTGCGATAATCTTCATTTTGCCATTCTATATCGGTATTATCAGGATATCGTTGAGAAACAGAAAACCGATTATTTTGATCAATAAAGATACATTGACATATATTAGTATCCAAATCCTGATAAAAACTAAATTTATTGTTTAATAGGGAGGATATGTAATAAGTATTATTACTATTGGCAAATTGTTCACAATAAGAGAGTAATTCTCTATCAGTTGCAATATTATAGATAACGCTTAATAAAAAATCCATATCATTATTTAAAATGTCTGTAGAATGCTGCGCCTGATAATCAATAACATCGATAGACTTTTGTGAAATGATAGAAATAAATCGATTGCTAAAAAAAATAATAGCGATAGAAAATGGAATCATAGCGAGTAGAAGATAAATTATAAGTAGCTGATTAATTGATAGATTATGTCTACGTTTCATAATAATTCACTTTCCTTTCACTTTGCTTAGGTACAAAGAATTCATACTAAACACCTAATATGAATGAAGCATTTAGAACAAGCAGAATTCTTTTTATAATGATTGCACAAAATATTAGTTTTGTAAAGTTTAATTTAATCCATTTTTTATAAAATAATCCAATTTAAAAGTTGTAACTCTTGTGAAATAATATAATTATAAATAAAAAAGAGGAGGCATAACAGTGAAAAGCCAAAAAGTAGTAATGCTATTTTTCGTAGTAGTAATGGTAACGGGAATTTTGACAGCCTGTAGTGGAGGAAAAGTAACGGAAAACTCACAAAGTAATGATTCAAAGGGAGAAACTAAAGGCCAAAAAAATATTGTTCGATTGTGGCATGGATTGACAGAAGTAGAATTACCCAAATTTGAAGAGATGACTAATAATTTCAATGAACAAAGCAAAACAACAGAAGTAGAACTGGTCTATATACCAAGAGAAGAATTATTAAAACAGTTGACTATTGGGAATCTTGCGGGTGACATGGCAGATATGGCGTTGATTGATAATCCTGATACTGCCGGATTTGCAGCATCAGGGGTATTGGAAGATGTAACAGAGTTATATAATAATTGGTCTGAAAATCAGATGTTGGAAGGACCAATTAATTCTGCTATTTACGATGAAAAAATCTATGGTGTTCCTTATGCATATAACAATTTGGCATTGTTTTATGATAAGGATATGCTATCAGAAGCAGGGGTGGAAGTACCCACTACGTGGGATGAATTATCTGAAGCTGCTCAGAAGCTTACTACAAAGGAGCATTATGGATTCGCATTTTGCAGTATTAAGAATGAAGAAGGAACGTTTCAGTATATTCCATTTTTAACATCAGCAGGAGGAAGTTTCGATAAAATGGATTCAACTGAAAACATTAAAACATTAACATTTTTATATGACATGATTGCTAAGGATTCCGTAAGCAGAGAAGTTATTTCATGGACTCAGGCAGATATTGAAAAGCAATTTGCGACAGGTAAAACGGCTATGATGATTAATGGACCATGGAATATACCGCAAATACAGGCAGATGCACCGGATAAAAATTGGGGAGTTGCATATATTCCCAAAGATAAAGATTATTCTTCCTGTCTTGGAGGTGAAAACCTATGTATTACTAAAGGTGCAAATAAGGATACATGCTGGGAATTTATTGAATATCTTTGTGGTAAAAAAATAAATGCAACATTCTGTAAATCAGTTTCTAAATTTTCTCCACGGTCAGATGTAGATAATGAAGAATTATATAAAGATGACGAAATATTGAAGGTTTTTTCTGAGAATATGGAGAACGCAAAGGCAAGAGGTCCGCATCCGCTGTGGACACAAATTTCTACCGACATTCAGATTATGATGCAGGAAGTTTTTACAGGAGCAAAAACACCAGAGCAGGCAGCAAATGATGCACAGGCTAAAATAAACGTAAAATTGATGAAGCAGTAAAATGAGCTTCATAGAAAAAAAGAGTAGAGACTATAGTTCTCTACTCTTCGTAAGAAAATAGAGGTGACGCAATGAAAGGTAAAGAGAAATTTCGAGAGATGCTATATGGGTATTGCTTTACATTGCCTGCATTGCTTTTTATGATTGGACTTATAGGATATCCAATAATCTATAATGTTGTCATTAGCTTTCAGGATATGACGGTACAAAGCTTTAATATGGGAAATATTTCATTTGCCGGGATTGATAACTATAAACAAATTTTGTCAGATCCTGTTTTTGGGATTTCTTTTAAAAATACAGTTCTTTTTACTGTGGCATGTATTGTAATTCAATTTTCTATAGGATTTGCATTAGCTATTTTATTTAGCAGGGATTTTCGTTTAGCAAAGCCTTTACGGGGATTCTTAATTATAAGCTGGATGATACCTACAACAGTTACAGCACTTATGTTTAAATATATTCTCAGTGCAGATGGAATTTTAAACGATTTATTATTACATCTTCGTTTAACTCGAGGACCTGTTGGATGGCTTATTTCTGAAAAAACAGCTATATGGGGAACTATTATTGCAAATGTATGGGTAGGGATACCTTTTAATATGTTACTATTGTCTACCGGTCTATGTAATATTTCACAAGATATTTATGAAAGTGCTTCTATTGATGGAGCAAAAGCGTTTCAGCGATTTTTCTATATTACATTGCCTATGATGAAACAATCTATTTTGTCAGTTTTAGTTTTAGGGGTTGTATATACTTTTAAAGTATTTGATTTAATTTATGTTATGACAGGCGGCGGGCCGGTGAATGCAACAGAAGTATTATCATTATATTCCTATCGGAATTCATTTAAATATTACAATTTCGGTATCGGAGCGGCCGGTGCAAATATTTTATTTGTATGCCTGTTTCTAGTAGGATTAATTTATTTAAGAATGATTGGAAAGGAGGAATTAAATGATACGGATAAGGATAAAAAAAAGAAGTTCTAAAAAAATATTATTAACGCTTGTAGCAATTCTTGTCAGTATCCCTATGATTTTTCCGTTATATTGGATTTTAATAAGTTCTTTAAAAACAGATGCAGAAATTTTTGCAACTCCTCAAACTTTTTTTCCGCATCATATTATTTTCGATAATTATATTGAACAACTTCAAGCAGCCGGTACGTTACAAGCCTTCTTTAATAGTTTACTAATAGCGGGAGGTTCTATGATTCTTTCCGTAAGTTTAGCCGTGCCTTGCGCATACGGACTGGCTAAATTCAGGATGTATGGAAAAGGTGTTTTTATCATGACTTTTCTTGTTACACAAATGCTTCCATCTTCTTTGGTGTTGACTCCATTATTTCTTACTTATAACAAACTGAATTTGTTAAATACATACTGGGCACCCATTTTATCCACTGCTACTATTTCTATTCCTTTTGTAGTATTAGTATTACGGCCTATATTTCGTGAAATACCAGGAGAAATTGAAGAAGCTGCTCGGATTGATGGTTGTAACAGATTTACGGCGTTTTTCCGGATTATTCTGCCGCTTGGAAAAAGCGGGTTAGTTACAGCAATGACTTTTTCTTTTATTTATGGATGGAATGATTTGATTTACTCGATCACATTTAATAGTTTAGAAATTTTAAGGCCTATGACTGCTGCTATATACAATTATATAGATCTTTACGGTACAAGATGGAATATGATTATGGCATATGGAATTATTTTAGTAATACCAATTGTTATTATTTTTGTATTTTTACAAAAATATGTGGTAGATGGACTGATTAGCGGTTCTGTAAAAGGCTGATTAAGTACAAAACAAGGAGGAGCAATAAATGTTTTCTTTTATCCAAAATAATAATCGTTTAGTATGCAGCTATGATGGAGAAGAACTTTGGTTAGAACCTTGGGGATTAGATGGAATCCGCGTCAGGGGAACAAAACTTCATGAAATGCCGCAAGAAAATTGGGCTTTGGACGAAGAAAAAGCAATAGCTGGTGAAATTGAAGTGAAAAATGATCAAGCTTTTGTAAAAAACGGAAGAATTAAAGCTATAATTAATAAATATGGAAGAATTACCTATTACAACCAAAATGGGAAAAAGTTATTGGAGGAATATTGGAGACACCGAGTAGATAATGCACCGGATAATCCGGATCAAGGTCATGGAGGAACAGATATAGTTCAAGGTGTTGGATGCGCTTTGCAAAAAGCGGGAAGAGAATATCATCCTATTTTAAAAGGGGATTATGAATTAAATGTTCGGTTTGAATCTCAGATAGATGAAAAATTGTATGGTATGGGACAGTATCAGCAGCCTTTTCTGGATTTGAAAAACACAACTTTAGAACTAGCTCAGAGAAATTCACAGGCTAGTGTACCATTTTTGGTATCCAGTCTTGGATATGGATTTCTATGGAATTCCCCTTCAGTGGGAAATGTAGAATTATGTAAAAATTTAACAGTATGGCATTCAGAGAGTGAGAAAAAAATTGATTATTGGATTACAGCAGGTGATACACCCGCACAAATAGAAGAAAATTATGCTGAGGTAGTAGGTAAAGTACCTATGATCCCAGACTGGGCGATGGGGTTTTGGCAGTGTAAGCTACGTTATCAGACTCAAGAAGAGCTTCTTGAAGTAGCAAGAGAATATAAAAAAAGAGGAATTCCTCTTTCCGTAATCGTCATTGATTTTTTTCATTGGCCAACACAGGGAGATTGGAAATTTGATCCCATATATTGGCCAGACCCAGATGCAATGATTGAAGAATTAAAGAAAATGGGAATTGAACTAATGGTTTCCGTATGGCCTACGGTTGATTACAGGAGTGAAAATTACAAAGAGATGAAGGCTAAAGGGTATCTCTTGCATTGTGATAGAGGATTTCCTGTAAGTATTAATTATATGGGAAATACTTTACATTATGATGCTACAAATGAAAATGCCAGAAAATATGTATGGGAAAAAATAAAGAAAAATTACTATGACAAGGGTATACGCTTGTTCTGGTTAGATGAAGCAGAGCCGGAATTTACTAATTATGATTTTGATATTTATCGTACCCACATTGGTCCTCATATGCAGGTAGGAAATATTTATCCCGTAGCTTATGCCAGAACTTTTTATGAGGGAATGCGGCAAGAAGGACAGGAAAATATAATTAATCTAGTCCGTTGTGCATGGGCAGGAAGTCAGAAATATGGAGCTTTGGTATGGTCCGGAGATATTTACAGCAGTTTTGAAAGTATGAGATGCCAAATCACAGCAGGACTTAATATGGCTATGGCCGGTATTCCATGGTGGACAACAGATATTGGCGGTTTCTTTGGAGGACATGTGGAGGATCAGAATTTCCGGGAGTTACTTATACGTTGGTTTGCATATGGGACTTTTTGCCCGGTTATGCGCCTTCATGGTTGTAGGCTACCACAAAGTCTAAAATCAGGAAATAGCGGAGGAGCAGACTGCCTTTCCGGAGCACCTAATGAAATATGGAGTTATGGAGATATGGTATATGATATTTGCCGTAAATATATTGATATCCGTGAGAAAATGAAACCTTATATAAAGAAACAAATGACTGCTGCTCATGTAAAAGGCACACCGGTTATGAGACCTATATTTTATGATTTTCCAGAAGATAAAAAGGCATGGGATATTGAAGATGCGTATATGTTTGGGCCGGATATGTTAGTTGCCCCAGTTGCTTATTCTAATACGGAAGAAAGATTAGTATATCTGCCTGAAGGGGCAAACTGGACTGATGCATGGACAAAAGAGATAAAAGCAGGGGGACAATACATAAGAGTAGAGACACCGTTAGAACAAATTCCAGTATTTTTTAAAGATGATTTTAGCCTGCAATTTGAATAATTATGTAGGATTTTTTGTGCTTATGCTATAGTCAATAATCTATGGCAGGAAGGTTATATCTCCTGTCTGGAATAAGCTTATATAAGCCGTTGAATAAATCAGTCAGACAGATGCCACCATCGAAGATATATCAGAAATTGGTTATACAAGTGCTCTGTCTTTCCGACATACATTTAAAAAGGTTATCGGAATGCCTCCCTCCTGCTACCGATAAAAAATACAGCAAAAAAGAGCTTACTTCAAACTTTAGATTTGTTACAAATCTGCGGTCTGAAATATGCTCTTTATCTATATAAATGGATAATTGCTTTTGAATTCAATTTAATTCGAATAAAGATTTAAGCTATCTTGGACTTGGCAACTTCAGTTAATGCTGTGAAGCCTTCCGGATCGTTAATAGCCATGTCAGATAATATTTTTCTGTTGATTTCAACACCGGCAATTTTTAAACCATGCATCAGTTTGCTGTAAGAAAGTCCATTCATTCTGGCAGCCGCATTGATTCTGGCAATCCATAACTGTCTGAATTGCCTCTTTCTTTGTTTTCTTCCTGAAAAAGAAGAAGTCAAAGCTCTCATAACGGATTGTTTCGCTACTCTATATTGTTTAGATCTGGCTCCTCTGTATCCTTTAGCCAGCTTTAATACTCTGTTATGTCTTTTTTTAGCATTTAACGCGCCCTTAATTCTAGCCATGTTTATTTACCTCCTTATTGCCCATATCTTACAGATATGGCATTATCTTCTTCATATTCTTTAATTTTGTTGCATCTGTTAAAGTAGCTTTTCTAAGATTTCTCTTTCTCTTAGTAGTTTTCTTTGTTAAAATATGGCTTTTATACGCTTTCATTCTCTTTAACTGCCCTGTACCTGTTTTCTTGAAACGTTTTGCTGCGGACCTGTTTGTTTTAATTTTAGGCATGGTATTTCCTCCTTTAATCATGATACAATTAACTTAATCCCTAACGGGTTGTCCAATTGTCTTTTTATTATAATTGTCTTTTATTACTAATGCTTTTTATTATAAATACTTATTTATAATTATTTATTATTATTATTCACTTGGCAAAATCTTTTCGGGTTTTCACTAGATGGGGCTGCTGCAAAATTTTAAGTTTATTTAACTTGAGGCTGAATTTTGGCTATATTTCTCCAAATTCATGTGAAATACAATACAAAATCTTCCATAAGTATAAAGTTTATAAATTTTGCAACAGCCTCATTATCTATATAAACGTTTAATCCCGGACATTTACAAAGTGTAATTAACGCTTTTCAGTTAAAAACAAAATCATGCTTCTGCCTTCTAGCTTAGCTGGTTTCTCAACGACTGCAACATCTTCAAGCCTTGCAAAGAAATCATCTAATATCTGCTTGCTGGATGACATATGAGCCATTTCCCTACCTCGAAAACGAAGAGCTACTTTCACTTTATCACCCTTTGTGATAAACTTTCTCGCCTGATTTGCTTTGGTATTAAGATCGTTTTCATCAATATTGGGTGATAAACGGATTTCTTTTACTTCAGTAATCTTCTGCTTTTTCTTAGCTTCTTTTTCTTTCCTGGCTAATTCATATCTGTATTTACCGTAATCGATAATTTTACATACAGGCGGTTTAGCGGTAGGCGCAATCTTGACCAAATCAAGATTTGCCTCTTTAGCAAGTTTCATTGCATCCTTAATTAGAATAATGCCTAATTGCTCGCCATCTTCTCCAATTAAACGGACTTCTTTGTCTCTAATTTGCTCATTGATCATTAATTCACTAATAGTACTACACCTCCATAGGTTAAATATTGCATCATCGTGTTATTTTATGGCAGAACAAAGAGTTTTGCTTATGAGACTCCCGCGTCTGGGGCGTCGCTCTGCGGATTTTATTTGCGTTGCGTCTCCAGTGCACATTCTGCCTGAAAGGCTTTTTATCCGATAGAAAACTCACGGAATTTTCTGTCAAATAAAAAAAAATGGATAGCAAAGACTATCCACATTCCAATTCGTTAAATTCCCCGTTGAACTTAATTCCAACAAGTACTGCACAGTACAGCCATGAAGCTGTTCCGTTCCCGAAAATATAAACCTGAGTCACATAACAGTGCTAAGGTGAGAGTGGATACTCTGCTTTGTTGTTGTCGTTGAATCACCAAAAGAAATTATTAATGATTCACAAGCTATATTACTATAACATATGGTAAAACAAATGTCAAGAATAATTTGCGAATGTCGATAAACGATCTCGATAAACGAATGTCGATAAGCCGGATAAGCAAGAGGACGAGCCTCCCTCTTATTACTCCTTTCCGAATTCCGAGAGTCTAAGCTCCTTATTTCGGTCCAGAACCGTCTGGATACTCCAGCTGTGAATAAAAAGCAATAAAGGATTTCCTTTTAAATCCTTAACCTTCTTGGTATCCGAAGTAACGTTTAACTTGCTTACATCCAAATCCTTATTTTCAATCCAGCGGATATATTCGTAAGCTAATGGTTCCATACGGATTTCAACACCATACTCCGACTCCAGCCTGAATTTCAGTACGTCAAACTGCAGGACGCCTACCACCCCCACAATAATTTCCTCCATACCCGTATTGAATTCCTGGAATATCTGAATGGCACCTTCCTGGGCAATCTGGGTTACCCCTTTTAAAAACTGCTTTCTCTTCATGGTATCCACCTGTCTTACCTTGGCAAAATGCTCCGGAGAAAAGGTGGGGATACCTTCGTAGGCAAACTTTTTATCGGGCATACAAAGCGTATCGCCGATTGAAAAAATCCCCGGATCAAAGACGCCGATAATATCCCCGGCATATGCTTCCAGGGCGATTTTTCTTTCCTGGGCCATTAATTGCTGTGGCTGGGAAAGCCTTATCTTTTTCCCGCCCTGTATATGATTTACTTCCATGCCCGCTTCGAACTTACCGGAACAGATTCGCATAAACGCAATCCGATCCCTGTGAGCTTTGTTCATATTTGCCTGTATCTTGAATACGAAGGCGGAAAAACCGTCTTTTACGGGGTCAACAAACCCTTCCGTAGACTTCCTTGGCATAGGAGCGGTCGTCATGGCTAAGAAATGTTTCAGAAAGGTTTCCACACCAAAGTTAGTTAAGGCGGAACCAAAGTAAACCGGTGTTAACTTTCCTGCCCTTACTGCCTGTAAATCAAATTCACTGCCGGCACCGTCCAAAAGCTCGATTTCCTCGGATAAAATATTATGATTTATCCTGCCGATTAAGGAATCCAGGCTCTCATCCCCCAATTCGACTTCCATGGTATCCACTTCCTTCTGCCCGTTATTTGCGGCAAAAAATCGTGTGATATGCTTCGTCCCCCTGTCGTAAACCCCTTTAAAGTTTTTACCGGAACCGATGGGCCAGTTAACAGGACAGGTACGGATACCAAGTACGGTTTCTATATTGTCTAAAAGTTCAAAAGTGTCTTTTGCTTCCCGGTCCATCTTATTAATAAATGTAAAAATGGGAATGTTACGCATGACACATACTTTAAATAATTTTATGGTCTGGTTTTCAACCCCTTTGGAAGCATCAATTACCATGACCGCAGAATCCGCCGCCATTAAAGTCCGGTAAGTATCTTCGGAAAAGTCCTGATGTCCCGGTGTATCCAGGATATTTATACAGTAATCCCCATAATTAAACTGCATCACAGAAGAGGTAACCGAAATACCGCGCTGTTTCTCAATCTCCATCCAGTCCGAAACCGCATGCCGCGCTGTTTTTTTACCTTTCACCGAACCAGCAAGATTGATAGCCCCTCCGTATAAAAGCAGCTTTTCCGTCAGGGTTGTTTTACCCGCATCGGGATGGGATATAATTGCAAATGTTCGTCTTTTATTAATTTCTTTCGTATAATCAGCCAAAATAATTCCTCCAAGCATATATAAAAAATATTCTTTTAAGTGAAACCGGAAGATCAGTTCGTCATATTCTTTTTATATCTTTGTGAGAACCTCCTCCCGGAATTTATTACCGGTATATACGCTTATTCCCAAACTGGTATAAAATACTGCATACCTGTAATTATTATTTATATTGTTATCTATAATTAACACATCAAGTATTATTAAATGGGCATATTCACAAGCTCCCTCTCGGATATATTTTCAAAACTACTCCATAATATAATAAATTTCCGGCTATTGTCAAGGCATTTTTATATTCCTCTCTGGGCAAAAGTTAGATAAAATCACCTGAAATTATAGATAATTTAGTGATATGAAGTACCCTGAAGAATAACCGCCCTTATTTCACGATTACCGACACCCCATCCGGTATTACCGTTATCTTTGCATCCTGTCCAACCCTTTTTCCTGCCAGTTCCAAAGCCTGTTCAAGACTGTCTGCCTGTTTCATGTGCATATTTGTGATCAGTCCCGGATCACATTTGTCAGTAACCATGATAACCTCGCATTTTAGTAAAATTCGCGCAAGTATTTGAGCCTCCCATTGATCTGCTATGGTTTCATACTGTTCTATCCGGGCAATCTTACGGACAACCTCAGACGGGGATTTTGCATCAGAAAACCATCTGTAAAACTCTTCGCCCCCATGCCCGTCGTTGCATGCGGCAACCATAATGATCACTCCGTCCTTTTTAACGCAGGCTTCTGCTGCCGTCATCCCCTTAACAGCCTGATATATGTTCTGGTCCAGCGGATATCCCCCATTCGAAGTAATTACAATATCTGCGGCATTAGCCGCTTTTACACCTGCAAGTTTTTTTACAAAATCACACCCTGCCGCATGTGCCTTTACGGAATCCCCCGCGAAGGCATTGATGATATTCTTTTCCCCATTAATCACAACATTCAGTATGAATTGCAGCTTTGCTGCTTTTGCTGCATACATCATATCCTCATTGATGGGATTGTTTTCAAGATTACCTGTACGTGCATAACTGCTGGCAATAAATTTAGAACAATGATTTGCAAGGACTGTTTTTTCAGAAGCAATTCCCGGAAGAATACTCTTCCTTCCTCCGGAAAAACCCGCAAAAAAGTGAGGCTCGATAAAGCCTTCCGAAATAACAGCATCAGCCCAGTCAACCAGGGAATTTACCCATAGCTCACCACCGGAAGGAAGAATGCCTTTATATACCATATTGCTGCTGTCACGGCTGTCATGATTGATGATTTCTTCTGTTTCCATAAGCTTTCTGCCAAACTTCATCAGCATTTCTTCATGGGTAGTCAGCCTGTGAAAACCTGTTGCAATAAGTATCTTCACCTTAATTGCCGCATTCTTTCTCCTGATTTCCTTCAATATTACCGGCAGTGTGATTTTACTGGGTACCGGCCTCGTATGATCACTTGTGATAAGCAGAAGATTCTTTGCATTGACTGCAATATCGCAAAGGTGCCCGGAAAGTATGGGCTCATCCAAAGCTCTTCTTACTATCTCCTCCTGCCTTTCATGGACTTGATATTCATGCGTTTTTGAAACAAGTACATCATTTAAAAATTCCTCTTCCAAATTCAGTTCCAGATAGCTTGTTGAATATGGTATTTTCAATGTCTTCATTTCTTAATTCCCTCCATTCCTTGAGTGTATTTGAAAAATGCCTGTGCCGGGTTAGGTGTTCCACCTTGTGGGAGGTAAGGAGCGATTTGAGGAGCGTAGTGGGGGCTACGTTTCCAAAATTGTGACGCAGCATACCGCAAAAATGGGACGGTCAAAACGGTACAATGATTTTTCAAACACGTTCTAGAATATGTTTTACTGCATAAAACTCATCATTCTTTGAAATAGGATAATAATTAATCCATTTCTGTCAGCAACTTCTTCATTCCAAATCATCCAAATATTCTTTGACTAAAAAGCCGGTTCCTGCCTATCACATAGCATCGAACCGGTCTTTTATAACTTATTAATTATTGTTCTGCTTCCACTTTTTTGATTTCTTTTGCCCTGATTTCCTTACAGATATCATTAATAAAGGTATCCAGCGGTTTCTGTCCTTCGTCTCCGAGATAACGGCTTCTGACGGAAACCAGGCCTTCTTCTTCCTCTTTCTGGCCTACGACCAGCATGTAAGGAATACGGTCAAGCCTTCCTTCACGGATTTTATATCCGATTTTTTCCGCACGCTCATCCACACTGCACCAAATTCCATTGTTTTTTAATTCCGTTTCCACTTTTTTCGCATAATCATGGTACTTTTCAGAAATAGGAAGGACTCTTACCTGTTCCGGACATAACCAGGTGGGAAACTGCCCGGCATATTTTTCTATTAACCATGCAAGGGTTCTTTCATAGCAGCCTAAACTGGTTCTGTGAATAATATAGGGTCGTACCTTTTCGCCGTTCTGATCGATATAATACATATCAAATTGTTCCGCTATAATAGCATCCCATTGAATGGTAATCATGGTATCTTCTTTTCCATAGACATTCTTAGCCTGGATATCTACTTTAGGTCCGTAAAAGGCAGCTTCTCCTTCCTCTTCCGTAAAAGGAATACCCAGTTCTATAAGCACCTTCCGGATTCTTCCCTGGGTTTCCTCCCAGATTTCCTCCGTACCGATATATTTTTCCTTATTATTTGGGTCCCATTTTGACAGACGGTAGGACACATCCGCTTCCAAACCTAAGGTTTTCAGACAATATCTTGCCAAATCAAGACAGCCCTTGAATTCCTCATCCATCTGATCCGGTCTTACAATCAGATGTCCTTCCGAAATGGTAAACTGGCGTACCCGTGTCAAACCGTGCATTTCGCCGGAATCTTCATTTCTAAAAAGAGTTGAGGTTTCCCCGTAACGCAGAGGCAGATCCCTGTATGATTTCTGGCTTGCCTTGTATACATAGTACTGGAACGGGCATGTCATAGGACGGAGGGCATACACTTCCTTATCCTTCTTTTCGTCCCCCAGTATAAACATACCTTCCTTATAATGATCCCAATGTCCCGAGATTTTATATAAATCGCTCTTTGCCATCAGGGGGGTTTTCGTTCTGATATAACCCCTTTTTTCTTCCTCATCCTCAATCCATCTCTGAAGAGTCTGGATGATTTTTGTTCCGTTGGGCATAAGCAGCGGAAGTCCCTGTCCAATAACGTCCACGGTAGTAAACAGTTCCATTTCCCTGCCTAATTTATTATGGTCACGTTTTTTGATATCTTCCAGGTGCGCCAGGTATTCTTCCAAATCCGCGTTCTTGGTAAAAGCCGTTCCATAAACCCTGGTCAACATCTTATTCTTCTCACTGCCTCTCCAATAAGCGCCGGAGGAGGAAATTAATTTAATCGCTTTGATTCCCTTGGTACTCATTAAGTGAGGACCGGCGCAAAGGTCCACAAATTCACCCTGTCTGTAAAAAGATAGGACGGCGTCTTCCGGTAATTCCTTAATTAATTCTACTTTATAGGGTTCCTGTTTTTCTTCCATCAGCTTTATGGCTTCTTCCCTTGGAAGGGTAAATCTTACAAGTTCCGCCCCTTCTTTAATGATTTTTTTCATTTCTTTCTCTAATTCGTCCAAAGCTGCCCTGTCAAAAGGCTCCGCTTCAAAATCATAATAAAAACCGGTGTCAATGGAAGGCCCAATGGTAAGTTTTGCATTTGGATACAGACGTTTTACCGCCTCCGCCAGAACATGGGCGGCCGTATGTCTGTAAGCCGCCTTGCCCGCCTCGTCATGAAAGGTCAATATATTTAATTCACAATCTTTAGAAATTACAGTACGCAAATCCACCACTTTCCCGTTTATTTCACCGGCGCATGCCATTCTGGCAAGGCCTTCGCTTAAGTCCCCGGCAATATCAATTACGGACATGGAGTTATCATACTGTTTAACAGAGCCGTCTTTTAATGTAATCTTCATTTTATTCTCTCCTTTGAAAAATTTAGTTTAAACTATCTCCGTGGCAAAATCTCTCCTGCCGTCTATGCATCCCGCCTGGAAAATGTTTTATTTACTTTGAAACCTCAACTCCCGGTTTCCTTCCTTGTGGCCTCGGCAAGAGCGGACATGGCTGTTTTACAGGAAGCCGCCGGTTTTTTCAGAAAACCGAAAAAAACCCGCCCCTTCCGGCCTGCCCCACTGGCAGCATCGAAAGGGACGGGTTTATATTCCGCGGTTCCACCCTTGTTGGAATTTAATAAAATTAATTAACAAAATTGAATAATAAACTGTAAATCCATTAAATTCCCATCTTCATTGGATTATAACGTAATCAACGAACCGGATTGGGGTCACTCAGAGATAGTCTTCGGATGCCGTCCAATGAGATATTCACAGCACATCATATCTCTCTCTGCAATTTCCGGCATCTTACTCATCTCGTCAACGAATTAGCATATGTTTGATGATTTTTATTATAGCATTGTAAAAATCTTTGTCAAGAGGGGTTTTTCGAATTGCAGCAGAAATCTAGTATATCAATACCTTACATCTAACCTGCCTCCCCGGAAATAGTGCCGTACAGCGGAGCATTATCAATATCCTCTGCCTTTTTAATGAATTTCAGCGGGGTTCCGGAAAGGCCCCCCTTCAGGGAAGGAAGAAACAATTCCGCAGACTTTGATATGGCTCCTCCCAGGAACAGGCATTCAACTTCATTATCTCTTATAATATCA
>JAATFT010000077.1 GCA_015655075.1 Clostridiales bacterium
AGCAGTAAAACGAATTGAAGCAATATCCGGTGTAAAAATGGCAACAGGCAGAGTTACGCAGGATGTAAGAATAAGTATAGGAGACCAGGATGCAATCGTTAGATTAATTTCATTACCTGATAAAAAAAGAAACATTGTGAACGATATCAGTTTAAAATCAGGCAGTTATTTTTCCGATGATACAGGAAATCAATGTATCGTGTCCGAGGATTTCCTCATTGCAAATCAACTAAAGCTGGGGCAGATAATTGAACCTACTGTAAATGGAGACAGGGTAAAACTAAAAATAGTAGGAACTGCAAAAAGTCCTGAATATGTTTATGAAATCCGGGACATGAGCGCAATGCTGCCTAATCCTAAGAGTTTTGGTATTGTTTATGTGAAAGAATCAAATTTACAAAACATTTTAGCTTTTCAAGGTTCTGTAAATGATATTAGTATTATTTTAAACCAGGAAAGAGATATAAAGGATGTAAAAGCTGATGTGGAAAAGATATTAAAGCAATATGGGCTGACAGGAATTGTAGAAAAAAAGGATCAGATTAGCTATAATACGTTCAGTACGGATATTGAATCATTAAAATCTACCTCGGCATTTTTTCCCTTACTGTTTTTTATAGCGGCAGCCGTGATAATTTACATAACAATGACTAGAATGATTGAGAATCAACGGATTCAAATGGGAACTTTTAAAGCCTTAGGATATAGCAATTATGAGATCATGATTCATTACCAGACTTATCCTTTAATGGTAGGAATAATAGGAAGTATTGCGGGGGCATTAATAGGGGTATTTATAGTCGGTAAGTATATGCTGAATTTAATGAATATGATGTATAAAATTCCTTATGAAAGAGTAACAATTCATTTAGGTTTGGTATTACCGGCAGCTTTCATGGCTTTAGCATTCTGTATTGCCGCAGGATATAATGCGTGTAAAAAAGAACTGGATCTGGTTCCGGCGCAGGCCATGAGGCCAAAACCGCCTGCAACGGGAAGAAAGATACTGCTGGAAAATATTACTATAATATGGAAAAGGATCAGTTTCAGCTGGAAGATTATACTTAGAAATCTTTTCCGGAATAAAAAACGTTCCGCAATGGCCTCTGTAGGAATTATTTTTTCCATAGCCCTGCTTTTAGTTGCATTAGGAGCTATGGATTCCATGGACTCATTTATGAATAAGCAATTTAACGAAATACAAAAATTTGATATTAAAATTAATTTTTCAAAAATACTGAACGCAGATGAATTACAATACATAGAGAATATTGAACATATTGAATCCATTGAACCGGTATTAGAGAGTGGAATGGAAGCAAGCAACGGATGGAGAAAGAAAGATATTGGTCTTATAGCATTGCCTGGTAATTCTAAATTATATGGTATTTTAGATGAAGATGATAATACCATGAAAATACCGTATGACGGAATTTTACTTCCTAAGAAATTGATGGATACATTAGGGGTCAAGGCAGGAGATACGGTATTCTTAAGATCCTTTTATCCAGGAAAGAACGATGATAAGGATAAGAAAAAAGTGATGGTAATGGGAATCGTATCGCAAATTATCGGCCAAAGTGCAATATGCAGTACTAATTATCTGAATTATTTAATTAAAGAGGGAGTTGTGACGAACGCTGCTCATATAAAGCTTACGGATGCAAAATATGAAAGTGATGTAATTGAGAAATTAAAAGATATTATGGAAATAGGGACCATTCAGTCAAAAGCCGAAATAATAGCAAACACCAATAAAATGATGGAATCTACAAGTTCTATTTATGTCTTTATGATATTAGGCGCCGGCATATTAGCATTTGCAGTTATTTATAACATAACAAATATCAATATTTTTGAGAGAAGAAGAGAAATCGCAACGCTTGCGGTACTTGGATTTACAGATAGTGAACTTAAAAGCCTTATTTTCAGTGAAAATTTCTTTATCGGTGTTTTTGGTTCGTTAGTCGGTATTCCTTTGGGTAGATTTCTTATCTATGCTATGTTTGCGGTGCAGGAAAATGAAAATATACAATTTAGCGCAATCATTGATTTTTCGAGTTATATCTATGCCGTGTTATTAATTGGCGCTTTTATTTTAATGGCCAATTTTTTATTAAGTAAGAAAATCAAATCCATTAATATGGTTGAATCATTAAAAAGTGCAGAGTAGTAATTATGATAGGAGGACGAGGCATGAAAAAGAAAAAAATATTGTTTATTAGTATAGGAATTGTATTATTATCTTCCATAGCAATGATAGCTTTTATAAATCAGGGAGAAACTGTGGAAGTAGTGAAAGCACGGAAGGGTGATATTCAAAAATATATAGAAGATATCGGGACTGCCACCTATAAGGATTTGGTGAATGTTAGTATTGAAGGGAATGGTTTGATACAAAATGTAACTGCCGATGTAGGACAGCAGGTTAAAAAGGGAGATAAGCTGCTGGCAATGGAGAATGAGGAGCTTAAAATTCAGCTTAAAGATGTAGATGAGAAAATCAAGGAACTAAAGGCCGCATATGAGGGAAGCGGGGTGAAAAATTATGCCACTAACGTGGAAAAGGCAGCAATTGCAGCTAATCAGGCAGAAGAAGCTTATAATCTTGCATTAAAAGGATATAAAGATGCAAAGGTACTGGAAGAATTGATAGAGATAAGCAATAAGAATTATAAAGCCAACGTAAAAAAAGCAACCATTGCAGTTAATCAGGCAGAGGATGCCTACAACTTAGCTTCGGAAGAATATGAAGATGCACAGGTACTGAAAGAAGCGGGTGCTATAAGCAGTGAGGAACTGGAGCAAAAGGAGCAGGCGTTAAAAAATGCAGAAGACTTAATGAAAACTGCAAAACTTAACTTAAATCAAATAAAAGCAAATAAATCAGAAAATATCAATGCAGTCTATACGGCACAATTAGAATCACAGCAAAGGGAGCAGGCCTTACAGAGTGCAAAAGCCTTAATGAAAACGGCAAAGCTTGATTTGAAGCAATCAAAAGCAAACAACACTGAAAGCAGTGAGGCGGTTTATAAGGCACAGTTGGAGCAGGCAAAGTTAAGCCGGAAAAGTATGTTAAGCAATATAGAAAAGCTGGAGGTAAAAGCTCCTGCCGACGGTATAATCCTGGAAAAAAATGCAGAAGCAAATACAATGGGAATATCCGGTACTGTAGCTTATGTAATAGCAAAGGCAGATAATGTTGAAATTGAAGCAAACATCTTGGCGGACGATGCTGTTAATATTAAGCTGGGGGATTCGGTTGAAATAACCGACAGGTCACAGGAAAAGAAAAAGATTACCGGAAAAGTCGTAGACATAGCACCAAGTGCAGTAGCTGTGACTTCCTCACTGGGAGTCAATCAGAAAAGGGTTGCAATTAAAATTGAGCCGTCGGAGCAGCTTAAGCAGTTAAAACATGGATTTGAAGTTGATATCAGGGTAATTATAGAGAAAAGCAGTAATGCTGTTTTGGTGCCGCTAAGTTCCGTATTTGAATATAAAGAGAAAGATTGCGTATTTGTAGTAACCGGTAAAAAGGCTGTCATAAGAAATGTTGAAAAAGGGATACAGGATGAAGAATTTGTAGAAATAAAAGACGGATTGAAAGAGGGAGAGATAATTCTATCGGCACCGGATAATAATGTTAAGGAGGGAATGCGTATTAATCTTAAGAAATCTTTAAATAAATAAATTTAGATAAATAATCCGAGAATGCTAAACCGGACTTTCAACACTTAAACCAGTAGAAAAATCGAAAAATTTATGCCAGGAGGTATAAGGATGAAGAAGATTTATAATCTTATAATTTTAGCAGTTTTAATGATATTTCTTACTCCAATTAATATCTATGCCGGTGAAGTTGGCAGTGAAGTTGGCGGTAAAGATAAAGGACCAATAATATTTGAAGATATTGAAAATGCAATATTGGAAAATAATCCCATGGTTTTGATAAACAAAAATGTCATAAGATCCATGGAAGAAGACTATAACTTGATCGAGCATATCCAGGATGACGTGGAGGATGACAGAGATGATCTGGGAGATGCAATTGATATGATGGAACTTCAGATAAAAAAATTAGAACAGGCTAAAGCCAGCCTTGAAACCAAAATTGACGGAGATCCGGATTTGATCAATCATATCAAATCAAACTATGATGCCCTAATTGGTATTTATGAGTATAACAAAGCAAGTCTTATCGCCAGCAGAAAATCTTTAAAAGAACAGCAGTCCTCATTAGTCGATCAGGCGGAAGATATGGAAGATGCCATTAATAAATTCAGAGTTCAGGCAAAGATGTCCGAATGCCAATTGGTATGGACAGCGCAAAATCTTTATATTACCTACAATGTATTACGGAATAAGGAAACGGATTTGACGAGTCAGACTGAACTAATGGAAAAACAGCTTGAGGTTGCCAAAGTGAAAGAGTCTTTAGGCAAAATAACGAAAGCAGATATAGATTCTTTGGAACTGCAGATCAGTGAGCTGGGAATAGGTTTAAATGACTTACGGACACAGAAAAATGAGATTTTAGGTGAAATTAACCTTATGTTAGGCAATAGTTATGATTTTGCTTTAACATTAGATACCGAATTAACACCGGTATATGAGAATTTTAATGAAAGGTATTTTAATAAGGACCTGGAGAACGTTCTTGAAAATAATTATACCGTAAATCTGCAAGCTCTTGAGCGGGAAACCAAGCAAAGAATTCTCAACAGATCGAATGGTAGTGATAATCTGAGCGAGGAAGCAGCAAAATATAACCTTGAAAACGAGGAAATTAAACTTGAAGAGACAAAACGGAATGTGTCCTTTTCCTTTTATAAAGTTTATGAAGATGTAATCAGTAAAAAGATATCGTTCGAACAGGAAAAGAAGAAACTGGAACAGGCGGGAACCAGCAGAGATTATGCAGTAATTAGGTTTGATCTTGGAAAAATTTCTGACTTGGAACTTAAGAATGAAATTTCAAAATACCAGAGCCAGGAGATAAATACATACATTTCAGAGTATGAGCTTATACAGGCATACTTAAAGTATGAATGGATGAAAAGCGGATTAACGCTATAGTAGCCGGAAAGAAATGAGAGCTTCTAAAAAGAAATCTCCGGGATAGCTTCCGGCAATAACATGTAATGCTGAAAATGGTATGTCAGAACGTCTTTTCATAGCTTTCTTGACATACCATTTTTGGGGTTATATTAAACGCATGAATTATGTACTTTAGAATAATTCTAAAATCATGTATATCTCTAAATTTTATTTTAAAATAATGTGAAAAAGGAAGTAGGAATCATGTATGAGACTTTTGAAAATTTACCGTCAGACCGAAAAGAACAGATTTTGCAGGTATGCATAGAGGAATTTGCAAAAAATGGATATGAGAATACCTCAACAAATACAATTGTTAAAAGACTTGGTATTTCCAAAGGTCTTTTATTTCTCTATTTTAAGAGTAAAATGCACTTATACTCGTATCTTATAGAATACTTATTTAAAACTCAGTATGATAAATTTATAAAGTTATTTCCAAATAGAAAACTGACTGAGTTTTTTGATTTATTTAATCATATGGTGAATTTTTACAAAGATCAATTAAAAAAGAATCCGTATATCGTAGTATTTCTATTGAAAATAGAGTTGAGTACACCTACGGAGATTAAATGGGAAATTGATTTATTACGTAATGAATACGATAAACAATTTTTAATAAATCTTAATATGAAGCATATCAGGAAAGATATTAACATCCAAAGGACTATGGATTTACTGCATTTGGCATCTTATCACATCGGGCAAATGGTTATGAGAGATTATGACGGTGATATGGATTACTTTAAAAAACATGCAGATAAATATATCAAGGAATATAATGAATATTTAGATATAATTAAATTAGGTACTTATGAAAGATAAATAATGAATGGCTATCCCAGAAATTTAAAAATCACTATTTTCTTAGATTGCTGACCCGGTATAAAAGCATCCTGTATAAAATTAGTGTATTAATTACAGGAGAATTATGGTATACTACCTTATAAATGAAGCTTAGAGCGTGTTTGAAAAATCATTGCACATGTGTTGAATCAAATGACCCGTGGGATTTAAACGTTTACACAATCTCATTTTTAGACGATGCAGAGGTTTAGTAGTAATGGAGGCAGAATGGATAAAGTGGTTTTGGACGAAAAAAAGAAGATTTTATTGGAGTTGATAAACAGTAAAGATTATCATCCCTTGAAATTTAAGGAGATAGCCGTTATTTTACAGGTTTCCCGTGACGAAAAGCAGGATTTAAGAGAAGTTCTGGAAGTACTTTTGGGAGAAGGTAAAATTGAACTGGATACAAGAGGCAGATATCAATTAGCAGATGCCAATACCAGGACGGGGGTTTTTTCCGGAACCCAGAGAGGATTTGGCTTTGTTATCGTGGAGGGGGAGGAAGAGGATATCTTCATTCCTGAGAATGCAACAAGGGGCGCCCTGCATAATGACAAGGTTATGGTCAGTGTTAAAACCGACAGGACGGGGAAAAGGAAGGAAGGAGAGATTATCCGGATACTGGAAAGAAGCAGCAGCACTATAGTTGGTGTTTTTGAGAAAAACAGGAACAGCGGTTTTGTTATAGCGGATAATCTAAAATTCGGCAAGGACATTTTTATTCCCAAAGAGTATACCAAAGGAGCGGTAACCGGTCATAAGGTGGTTGTTAAGATTACGGATTACGGCGGTCAGGATAGAAATCCGGAAGGTAAGATTACGGAAATCCTGGGGCATATGAATGATCCGGGAGTGGATATCATATCCGTTATTATGACTTATAACCTGCCGCTGGAATTTTCACGGGAAGTTATGGAACAGGTGGAAACGATTCGGGACGAGATATCCGAAAGAGATTTGACAGGCAGGAAGGATATAAGAAATCTTCAGACGGTTACCATTGACGGTGAAGATGCCAAGGACCTGGATGACGCCATAACTATCTCGAAAGAAGGGGGGATTTATCACTTAGGTGTGCATATAGCCGATGTAACCAACTATGTTACAGAAAACTCCCCTCTGGATAAGGAAGCGTTGAAAAGAGGCACCAGCGTGTATTTGATCGACCGTGTAATCCCTATGCTGCCCCATAAACTCTCTAACGGTATCTGTTCCCTGAACGCGGGGACGGACCGCCTGGCCCTTAGTTGTTTTATGGATATTGATGAAAAGGGAAATGTAACAGGACATGAAATCGCGGAAACGGTTCTTCGAGTAGACCGGAGGATGACCTATACCAGTGTTAAAAAAATTTTAGAAAACCAGGATGAAGAAGAAAAAAAAGAATACGAAGAATTGGTACCCATGTTTGAATTAATGTCCGAGCTTGCGGATATCCTTAGGGAAAAGAGAAGAAAACGGGGCTCCATTGATTTTGATTTTCCGGAAAGTAAGATACTATTGGATGAAACCGGTCATCCTGTTGAAATAAAACCCTATGACAGAAATAAAGCTACTAAAATTATAGAAGATTTTATGTTAATAGCCAATGAAACCATTGCGGAGGACTTTTTTTGGCAGGAGATACCTTTTGTCTACCGCAGCCATGAGAATCCGGATTCTGAAAAAATTAAACAATTGGGCATATTTATTAATAATTTCGGTTACAGCATAAAAATAAACCAGGATGAGATTCATCCCAAAGAGCTCCAAAGGCTATTGCTGAAAATAGATAATACACCGGAAGAGGCATTAATCAGCCGTCTGACCCTGCGTTCTATGAAACGTGCCAAATACACTTCCACCAGTGACGGCCATTTTGGGTTGGCTACCAGGTATTACTGCCATTTTACCTCTCCCATCCGAAGATATCCGGATCTTCAGATTCACAGAATTATTAAGGAAAATTTACGGGGCGGTTTAAATGAAGGCCGGATGAAACATTATAATAAAATTTTGCCGGATGTGGCAAAGCAGGCGAGTATTGCAGAACGGCGTGCAGACGATGCCGAGCGCGAGGTTTATAAATTAAAAAAAGTGGAGTATATGGGTGACCATATTGGTGAGATTTTTGAAGGTGTAATTTCCGGCATAACCAATTGGGGGCTGTATGTTGAACTGCCCAATACGGTGGAAGGCATGGTCCGGGTATCTCAAATGCAGGACGATTATTACGTTTATGATGAGGAGCATTATACCATGATTGGCGAGCATACCAGAAAGACCTATAAGCTGGGGGAAAAGGTTCTGGTGGAGGTATTGGCGGCAGATAAGCTGCTTAGGGCCATTGACATTGCATTTGTGGATGAAGAGCCAAAAAAAGATCAGTAACAGAAATTTTGGGAGGAATTATGGCAAAAGAAAGTATTAAAATGATTGCCAATAATAAAAAGGCAAGATTTGATTATTTTATAGAAGATACCTTTGAGGCCGGGATTGTACTCCACGGTACGGAAGTGAAATCGATGCGTATGGGTAAATGCAGCATTAAGGAATCCTATATACGGATTGAAAATGTGGAAGTTTTTATTAACAATATGCATGTCAGCCCATATGAAAAAGGTAATATATTTAACAAAGATCCGCTGCGGATTAAAAAATTATTACTGCATCATTATGAAATTAATAAAATATTGGGTAAAGTGGCTCAAAAAGGCTATACGGTCGTACCCCTGACCGTATACTTAAAGGGAAGCCTGGTAAAGGTGGAAATCGGTCTGGCAAGAGGCAAGAAACTTTACGATAAGCGGGAAGACATAGCGAAAAAGGATCAAAGAAGGGAAGCAGAGAGGGATTTTAAGGTTAAGAATCTGTATTAGCGGATATTTCAGGTCCGCTGCATTTATTTCCGAGACCGGGTGAAGAGTAGAACCCATATTTAATTTTATGCTTTAAATTAAAATTAGAGTAGCAATTCATGAATTGGAAGAATTCCGGCTCTTACCTGATTGTTGTGGCGGGAAACGGTATTAGTTATTGGTTACAATATAGGTATAAGGTATAACATTTGTATTGATGTAATTGTACTGATACTCAATGACAATGTCATCCTTTAAATATGTGGTACTGGTAGTGTACAACAGAGGAGTATAGGGCTCGATACACAGTGCGGAGGACAGATGCCTGTTGGATACTTTGGCTTCTACCGTCTGTCTGGTTTTATAAATTTTTAATTTATAGGAATCTTCCATGATTTTATGGAAGGACTGGTTCCTTAATTCCCAAGGGTTAAAGTCAGGATAATATCTTTCAAGCAAAAACATGGTCTGTACAATAGCAGGAATATTTTTTGCGTACCGCAGGCGGACAATCTCCACAACCGTCTCGTTTTCTGCGCAATTAAATATTTTGGACAACCGAATTGAGGCAGCGGTTATTTTATAAGACAGTATTTTGGAATGAGGGTTGTAGCCGGAGCGCTGCATTTCCTGAAATAGGCTTTTGGTGCGCTCAAAAGGAGCTTTGAAACGGTTGTAGGTAACGTAGATTCCCCTGTTTGATAGGCGCTGGAGGTAATCTTCTTCCACCAGCTCACTGATTACTTTTCGCAGGGTGGGCCTGCTTACCCCATAATGGCGGCACATCCAAATCTCTGTGGGAAGCCGTTGCCCTGATTGATAGGTTCCGTCAATGATTTCTTTTTTTATAGTGTTGTAAAGGGTATCGAATACACGACCGGTCTGAGCAGAATTTCCCATAATGTTCCCCACCTTTGTCTGAATTTATAACTATATTAGATCATGAACAAAAAGCGTGTTCCTGATCTTGTCGCTCCAATCGGAATTCGCAAGCAAGCATGCAATTCCTCATTCCGCTTTCATTAGATCATGAACAAAAAGCGTGTTCCTGATCTTGTTGCTTCAATCGGAATTCGCAAGCAAGCATGCAATTCCTCATTCCGCTTTCATTAGATCATGAACAAAAAGCGTGTTCCTGATCTTGTTGCTTCAATCGGAATTCGCAAGCAAGCTTGCAATTCCTCATTCCGCTTTCATTATATCATATATAAAAAATTTTCACTACTTAAATAGTGCGTAGATGTTAATAATGTCCTGAGTATCCAGCTTTTTGAAATTGCCGGCCAGACCGTCCGGGCCGCGGCGGACAGAAGCTGCCAGTGCCGGAATATCCTTTTCTTTTACACCCAGCTTATCATAGTGAACAGGAATTTCCACCTGTTTGTAGAAGTTTTTCTGACGTTCGATTCCTTCTTCAATCATGCCTTCCGGATCATATGGATCCATTTCCATTCCCCATACCTGATTAAAATAGCGAACAAAACGGCGAGGATCCTCTTTGTATACATATTTCATCCAGCCGGGGGTGATACAGGCTACTCCGGCGCCGTGGGCGCTGTCATACATGCCTCCGATTTCCGACTGAATTCCGTGAACTACGCCGTCCACCACACGGCCTACGCCGCAGGTATCGTTATGCGCCAGGTTTGCAGCCCACATCAGATGCGCGCGGGCATTGTAGTTATTTGGTTCTTCCAGAGCGATGGGCAGATATTTGATGACGGTACGGAAAACGGCTTCTCCCAGATTATCTGTAAGATAGTTCTCACCAGAGCGGGTAAAATATCGCTCGTGGACATGGGCCATAATGTCTACGCCTGCGCTGGCCGTCTGGAAAGGCGGTAATGAGTAGTTGAGTTCCGGATTCATGATGGTGAATACAGGACGAATCATATCGTCATTCAAGGAACGTTTTAATATACCGTTGGTAATGACGCAGCTCATGGAGCCCTCGGAACCGGTGCCGGAAATGGTAGGGATGCAAGCCACAGGAAGGGCGGCGGTTACCGGTGTCTTTTTCAAGAAAAAGGTATCCCAGACCGTGCCTTCCCCGGTATAGAGTGCGGCAACTGCAATGTATTTTGCGGTATCCATTACAGAACCGCCGCCTACGGCCAGAAGTAAATCAATCTGTTCCTCAATAGCTGTCTGTTTCCCTTCCTCGGCGCGCTCTAAGGCGGGGTTGGGCTTGATACCGTCAAAGTCGACATATTCAATACCGGCTTCTTTTAGGGACTTAAACACCCGCTCTATCAATGTGGTTTCAAATTCCAGGGATGTTCCATAATGGAGAACCATTACGCGCTTTGCTCCCTTTTGGACGGCGTACATGCCAACGTTGTTTTCCTCCCCTTTTCCGAAAATAAAGCGGGTGGGGCTGTAGAATTGAAAATTATTCATAGAAAAATCCTCCTATTATGTTAAGTTTTGAATACACGAAAGTAGTAATTTTTATGTAGCGTAAAGCTATACCGTTTTGATTGCCGGAGGCAGAAGTTAATCAGTCAGCAGCCTTTGCCTCTGCGATTACGTTGTCTGCTTTCTTCAGTTGGAATGCTTTTTTCCGGGCATCGCTGCCAGGAGGGTTTCTGCTGAGAACATGGCTTGGTCATTTAATGCAGTTCTATCCAGATCTGTAAACAGATATTTAACGTTTTGGCAGCGGGATCTTAGTGCCTCACTTATGTAATTGGTGCCGCTCGTACTTAGAATCCCAGAAGAAGCCCGCCGGTCATATCCACAACGGTTCCCACGGCAAGTTCACACTGTTCGCTGGCCAGAAAGGCAACCATATTTCCGATTTCCCAGGGCTTGCCGATACGTTTTAAAGGAACCCGCTGAATCCTTTTTTCGTATACCTCCGGTTGATTGTCGCGCTGTTTTTCAAGATTGCTTCCCAGCACAAAGCCAGGCATCACTCCGTTGACATGGATACCGTATTCCGTAAGGTCCACCGCCATGGCGTGGGTAAGACCTACCTCTCCGGCCTTATTACAGACATAGCACACCCGCCCCTTGGTGGTTGAGGAGATAGAGGCTTTCGAAAGGATATTTACAATCCAACCTCGTCTGTTGTGGGGAACCATCCTTCTGGCAAATTCTCTGGACATAAGAAATTGCCCCGTTAAATTATCATTCAGATGCTGATTCCAGACTTCCAAAGAAATATTCCAGAAGTCGGTGGAATAACCCCGTCCGGCATTGTTTACCAGAACATCCAGCCTTCCGAAGCCTTTCTCAGCTTCGTCGTAGATGCGGACTACATCGTCCTCGTTGCCTATGTCGCCCTGTACGCAAATAGCGCCTATGCCGTATTTGTCTTTTAAGAAATTTCCGAAGGCATTGGCCGATTCCGGGTTGCTGTGATAGTTGATCACCAGATTTGCCCCTTCTTTAGCGAAGACCTCACAGATTCCTGCGCCAATTCCCTTTGCCCCACCGGTAACGATGACGGTTTTCTCACTATGACCTAGCTCCATATGAAACACTCCTTTACAATATAGTTGGCAGAACTATGAGCATATTTTACAATTCAGGTACAAATAAGTCCCTTATAGAAAAATATGTTATTCAATTTTGTCGAAGAAGATACAAAAATCAGTCCTCTTATATTTGGATTATACCATAATTGTAAACAAAGTCAAGAATAAAATTGAATTTAATATTGACAATAAAAGAACAATATGTTAATGTGATGGTACAGAAAATATTAAAAAAGCATAATAAAAGGGAGGAACTATTTAAAATGTTAGTTAATATGACGAAAATTTTGCAAAAATCAAAAGATGGTAAATATGGAGTTGTAGCACCTAATATTTGTAATGAGGATTCCGCAAGAGCTGCAATAGAATGTGCAGAAGAAAATAGGGCACCTGTAATTCTGGATTTAATTTACCGCGTGAACCCGGATATCCCATTATTAGCAAAGCTGGTAATCGAGATGGCACAGAGGGCCACAGTTCCGGTAGCATTGAACCTGGACCATGGTAGTACCTTTGAAGAAGCGATTATCGCTGTCCGTTCCGGTTTTTCTTCTATTATGGTAGACCGTTCCAGCCTTCCGTATGAAGAGAACATCAAAGAAGTGGCTGCGCTGGTAAGAATAGCCCATGCAGTTGGCATAAGCGTAGAAGCTGAGCTGGGGCATGTAGGAACAGGAAGCCAGTATGATGCGGATCGCGATGCGGGACTGACCAATCCATTGCAGGCCAAGGAATATGTAGAGCGGACGGGAGTGGATGCCCTGGCGATTGCCATTGGCACCGCGCATGGAAAATATGTGGGAACCCCGTATTTGGATTTTTCGCTGTTAAGTAAAATTTATAATACGGTGGACGTACCACTGGTACTTCACGGGGGTTCCGGTTCCGGTGATGAAAACTTGGCCAGGGCAACCAGAGAAGGAATAACGAAAGTTAATATTGGGACTGATTTGTTCCAGGCAGGAATTGATGAGCTGGTAACGAACCATGCATCCTTAAAGAGGGCTCATGAAGCATACTTAATGTTTGCTCTGGGCTACAAAAAGAAACTGACACATTATATGAATTTATTTGGAGAATGTGGAAAGGCGGATGAATAAAGGTGGAAGATATGTACCCAACTGTTTTACTGTTATCCCATGGACCTTTGTGCGAAGGTATGAAGGCCTCCGCAGAGATGATTTATGGAAAAACTGACCGTCTGGAGGCACTGGAGCTGAAAGAAGGGGTGAGTCCGGAAGAATATGAGCAGGAAATCCTGACTGTGATGGATCATTATGATAACAATGTATTTATTTTGGTAGATATTTTAGGTGGAACGCCTTTTAACACAATGGCGAAGATTGCTCGTGAAAGAAGGGTTTACGGCATGGCAGGGATGAGCATGCCAATGGTTTTGGAGGTTTTTACATATCGGGAGGAGTGTTCCGGGAAAGAACTGGCAGAGATGACCATGAAAAACTTGACTGCCGGTAAAATTAATCTTTGCGACTTTTTCGAAAATGCTTATCAGAAATAAGAACAGGAGATTTATAAAAAATGATGGATAAAAAGACAGAGAAACGTATACCGCTTTATTATCAGATTGCATTGGAATACGAAGAAAAAATAGAAACAAAACAGTTAAAGCCAGGAGACAGTATTATGCATGAAGGGACACTCTGCGAAACATATAATGTAAGCAGAAACACCATACGCAAGGCGATAGAGGAATTAATCGCATGGGATTTAATCGAACGCATTCCCAACAAGGGCTGTCGAGTGAAACGGAATAAAATGGTTGACAATGAATATACGGTCCGCAGCATGAGCAGGAGCATTGCAGAAAGCGGTCATAGGCCGTCCTCAAAGATTTTAACATGGGAGGTTATAAAATGTCCGAAGCATCTTATGAAAATATTTAATATCACGGAATCCATCGATCTGTTGAAAATCGAGCGCCTCCGTTTTTCTGATGAACAGCCCTTAGCTTTTGAAACCATCTATCTGCCGGCAGATAAGTACGCAAGAATTAATCCGAGACGGCTGGAGGAGGGATCGTTGATGGAAACGCTTACCAAGGAATTCGGAGTGAATATTAAACAAAGCGATCATGTACTGGAGCCGAAGATTCCAACCCTAAGGCAAAGCCAGTTCCTTCAGCTTGAGAACAGTAGTAAGCCCCAGCTACATATTAAAAATACCATATTCGACAGTGAAAATCGGGTGGTGGACTATGTGGAATGCCTGTATCTGACCGAGGTTCTGGAGTATTCGTTTACATGGAAAAATATATAATGGGTTACCACAAGAAAGGAGAAGTAATAAATGGAAATGCATAAGATTGTCATGCTTGTTGATTCTTCGATGACACTGCAAAAGGTGATGACAGAGGATACCCAGGCAGTTATGAAACGCCTTGAAGCATATGGAGCGGAAATTGTATATGTGGATGACCAGAAAGGATGGAGCCGGGGACAGTTCGTGGAATATGCCTCCGAGGTGGAAAAGACAGGTCCGGAAAAGTTCCCGGTAAATGAGGAGTTCTTAAAAGAGGCAACGGATGCTGAGATTATCATTGCCAACTTTGCTCCTGTAGGCTCCAGAGTGATTGAAAAAGCCAAGAAACTGAAGCTGATCGGAGTGACCCGCAGCGGTGCAGAGAATGTAAATATAAAGATTGCAAAGGAAAAAAATGTTAAAGTGGTGGTTTCTCCGGGACGGCTTGCAGAGCCGGTTTCTGATTATACCATCGGTCTAATTCTGGCGGAATCCAGGAACATTGCCAGAATGAGCGTAACCGACCATCAGGGAGAGTGGATGACGGATGCTCCTAACTCCAGCTATATAAAAAGCTTGGTTAATTCTACTGTTGGCCTGGTCGGCTATGGGATTATAGGCCAGAAAGTGGCTGCAAAGCTGCAGGCTTTCGGTTGTAATATCATCGCATATGATCCATACTGTCCGGCGGAAGTCTTTGAAAAGACGGGCTGCAGGTCCGTATCACTGGAAGAACTGATGAAGGTATCCGATTATATTAGCATACATGCAAGGCTGTCGGAAAGCACCAAAGGGCTGATAACCAGAGAACACATTAATATGATGAAGCCCCATGCGTTCTTTATCAATACTGCCAGAGCGGGACTTGTGGATGAGGATGCGTTGGTGGAGGCTCTGAAGGAAAAGAGAATTGGAGGCGCCGGCCTGGATGTATTTTCCGTAGAACCGATTCCAAAGAATCACCCCATCCTTTCTTTGGATAACGTAACATTGACTCCTCACCGTGCCGGTAATTGCAGCAATCTGACAGCTGTTTCGCTGGAAATTCTGGTGGATGAGATTGAACGCTATTTGAAGAATGAAAAATTATTGCATGAAAAATGATGAGTAGAAAAGGGTGATTGTTTGAATCTGGGTCATAAGGGAAAAACAGTGATTATTACCGGCGGGACTAAGGGAATCGGATCGGGAATCAGTGAGGTCTTTGCCAGAGAGGGAGCCAACCTTGTGATTAATTATCACAGTTGTGCGGAAGAAAGTGAAGCCTTTGGAAACATGTTAGCAGAGAAGTACGGTGTCAGGGTAATCTGCGTCTGGGGAGATTTGGGGAATGAAGACGATGTTGCACATTTATATGACGAAGCGGAAAAAACATTTGGAAGGCCGGATGTACTGGTGAATAATGCAGGAAGAGGATTTACCAAGGATTTCTGGGATATTTCCCTAAGCGATTGGAATCAGCAGCTCAATGATAATCTGACGGGACAGTTTCTGATGGCAAGGGAATTCGCCAGACGGGTGGTGCCAAAACGCGGGCGTGGATGGATTGTGAATATCTTGTCCAAAGCGTCTATGACCTCAACAACTAAGGGAAGGGTTACCTATGTATCAAACAAGGCAGGAGAAGTGGGGTTAACCCATTCTCTGGCTGTGGATTTGACCGAATATGGTATTCATGTCAATGGAGTGATGCCGGGATTTGTTATGGCCTCCACCATGAGAAAGCAGCTGGAGCAGGATCCGGAAGATTATAAGCACAGGGTGGAACGGGTGCCTATCAAACGGCCGGGTACTCCGGTGGAAATCGGCAATATGGTAGCGTTTCTTGCCAGTGACCAGTGTGAACTGGCCGTTGGGACAGTGGTAGATATGACTGGTGGACTGCTTTTGGGATTTTAGGTTGGGAAGGAGAATTACTTATGGTAGAAAGCAATGTTGCAATGACAAGAGTGGACTTTCGCCTTGTACATGGACAGGTAGCGGCGCGTTGGACAAGGACATTGGGGGCAACGAAAATTATTGTTATCGACGATGCTACGGCAAAAGATAAATTTATGGTGGATTTGTTTTCCATGACAGCTCCGGCAGGATCTAAGATTATCTGCTATACCATAGACACAGCTCTGGAAAAGTGGCAGAAAAATAAGTTTGGAAAAGGAACGATTATCGTTATTTTTAAAGATATTGACAGTGCAAAGCGGGCATATGATTTGGGGATCCGGTTTGCTTCTCTGAATATCGGACAGGTGCCGAAAACAGAAAACCGTAAGCCGGCTTTTAATACAGTTTGCTTAAGTGATACGGAATTGGATACTTTGATAACATTATCTGATTCAGGCGTGGAAGTGTATTTCTGGCCTACACCGGATGACAAGAAAGAGGTATTGAACAATGTGGTAAAGAAAATGAGGGGTTAGGAATAAGAGAAGGTTATTCCTAAAACGTTAACAAAAACTATATGAAGGAGGTAATTTTTTATGAGTATTTTTGAAGCGTTTATGGTGGCGTGCTATTACTGGTTCGCATGGTGGGACATGGGGATGGTTGGCAACATCACGACTAACTGTACCTTTATTGGATTTGTATTCGGTTTGTTTTTCGGAGATGTGACCACAGGTATCATTATTGGCGCAACGATTAACTCCATGTACCTGTCAACTGTGGCTGCAGGTGGAAATCTGCCCAATGACCCGGCTCTTGCATGTTGCGTTGCGATTCCTATTGCATTGAAATCCGGCTTGTCTGTGGATGCCGCTGTGGCATTATCTATTCCCTTTGCACTTTTAGGCACGTTCCTGGATAATATCCGCCGTACCGTCAACTGTGTCTGGAGCCGCCGTGCAGTTAAGGATGCTAAGAATTTAAATATTAAGGGATTGAAGATTGATGCTATATTCGGACCGATTGCAGTTCAATTCCTGGTTCGTGTACCCATTGTTACTGTTATTCTGTATCTGCTGGGTAGCGGAGCAGAAGCAATCATGGATTACATCCCAGAATGGGTTATGACTACCTTCTCTACCCTAGGCGGCATTCTTCCTGGTCTTGGTATGGTGCTCTGTGCTACCATGATCGGTCGTGTGGAACTGCTTCCGTTTTTTATCATCGGCTTCTTCCTATTTAAGGTTAGCGGATGGTCTCTGGTTGTAATGGCAATCTTCGCAGCCATGATAGCAATTGTTTATACTCAGCTGGCGTCCCCTAAAAAGTCTGATGATGATGACGATGATGACGATGAGGCGGAAGAGGGGATTCCCATGGTTGGAGGTGGGTTCAGCAAAAAATTCCAGTCCTACATTGCTACCCGTGTGCTGTTCTTACACCGTTTTTCCAACAACATGGAAAACCAGTTTGGTGTCAGCCTGTGTAATGCATTACTGCCTGCACTCCGCAAGATTTATAAGGACGATGATGAAGGCCTAAGAGAAGCTCTGACCCGTCACGTGCAGCCATATATCTCTGAGATGTCATGGGGCAACTGTATTATGGGAGCCAGCCTTGCTATGGAGGAACAGAAAAAAGCAGGCGCTTCAATTACAGGAGAAGATATTATTGCAGTTAAATCAGGTCTGATGGGACCATTTGCAGGATTTGGCGACAGCTTTAACTGGGCAACTATTGCTCCCTTAATCCGCGGACTGTTCTTACCTTTTGGTATGGCAGGAAGCTTCATCGGCGTATTAATGGAACCGGTAGTTCGTATCTACGCAATCGTGCTTGGAAATATCACGTTCAGGCTGGGCTATACCAAAGGACGTAATTCTCTGACCAGCATGCTTCGCGGCGGATGGTTTGAGAAAGCTATGACAGGCGCAGGTGTTATGGGTATGTTCATGCTGGGTGTCATGGGATGTAAGTATACGAACATTACTCTGGCACCGGTGTTCACCATGGCTACAGGTGAATTCGTTTTGAACGATATGATTAACAATATTGTTCCTGGATTCCTTTCGTTCTTGACCTTGATCGGCGCCTATACATATCTTAAGAAAGGAGGAAAGTTTATACGCCTGCTGCTGATTGTTGTCGCAGTTGCTCTGGTTGGAAGTCTGACCGGATTGTTCTAGAAACAGACAGGTGCTAAATGGAATCTCCTCTGGCCGAAACATGGGGACCTGAGGAGATTCCCATATAAAAACGCTGTGTGCAGATTGGAGAAGGTTATGAAGCATTTATTGTGCCCCAGTATGAATTGTGCAAATTTTGACTGCTTAAGAGATGAATCCATTGCGTTGGACCGGGCAGGAGCGGATATATTTCATGTCGATATCGGTGACGGTATTTTGGCTCCCAGAATATCGATGGGAATCCGTGATGTTCAAGCGGTCAGAAGAAATACGAAAAAATTAATGGATGTTCACCTGTATATGACAAATCCTATGCGGCATATTGAATTGTTTGCTAACGAGGGGGCGGATATTATCTATGTGTTCCCGGAATCGGAATACTTTATTGCCGCCGCTCTCTGCAAGATCAGGGAACTGGGAAAGGTACCCGGACTGGCTGTGGGATGGGGGACTGCGGTGGAATCCCTGACGGCGTTACTCCCGTTGGTGGACTATGTGATGGTCAACACGGCGGATCCTGTGTCCTCAAAGCGCATTTTTATGGATTCAGCATGGACCACCTTGCAGAAACTGGTGGAACGTAAGGAAGGAAACCACTATAAAATCCTGGTGGACGGCGCTATTTCACCGGAAGTAATAAAGAAAGCGGCGGCTATGGGAGTGGACGGCTTCTGCATGGGAACCCAGTGCCTCTTTGGGCAGGTGGAAAGCTATGGAATAATTTTCAGAAAAATACGGGATATGATCGGCGGCTGAAGACAAAGGGGGTGAAGGATATAGAGAAAAATAATAAACATGATCTGCGAAATATGAAAATAAACAGAAAGAAGTATTTTAAAATACTGATAATTGGAATCTGCGGAGTTGCAATACTCCTTTACGCAGTTATCTGGCCTATGTTTCCAGAGATCAGCGAAAAGAATAAGCTGTGTGTTTTCGTCCTGATGTGGCTTCTTTTGTCCAACATTGCGATCAGATTTTCACAGAAATAAAGGAGAGATGAAAAATGGTAAGATATACTGGAAACCCGGCATCACCCGGTGTGGCTATAGGCAAAATTTATAAATATACGCCATACAAAGCGGAAATTAATACCCCTTACCCCTCAAGACCGAGGGGCAGGGGAAGTTGTTCCTCCGATACCTCTCAAATTGTATTATATAATCATTATGCGTTGGGCATAGGGAAAAGTGACGGATTTATTGTTTCGGGATAGAGTTGATTTATAATTCCGTTCCACATATAATCCGCAAACATTAAGGTATGGTATTCGATAAAATTATATTCATATACATCCGCGGCATACTGCCGGCTATATCTTTTCTGCGCTTCATATTCTGTCATATCCAGATGGTTATAAAATAAGTTTTGTAAAGTCTGTAAGTTCCAATAGGGATTTAACTGTGTAAGCAGTAAGCTGATCTGATTGGCATTTTCCCTCCATCGTGCCTCTACTGTATCAAGAGGCTGTCCTGCATTAATTTCGTCAATTATCTGAATGGTAAGATCTATCTGTTCCCTTAGTAGATTTTCAAACTCCTGAACGGAATTATTGTTATAATAAATTCTTAATACATTATAAAAATCAATGGGAACTTCGTAAAGCCTGTTTGTTACAATTTCTAAATCACCTAAATTGGCCATTTTGCTGACTATATAGAATCTGGTCCATAAAGAATACTGGCTCCAAAGCTGTCTTAATATATTTCTAAGGTCTTCACGGGAATAATAACCTACCGGGATATTTGTACTGTCCATTTTAGATATCCTTTTCCTGACTTATATGGATAAGATATGAGAAATGAGACTTAATCATGCATATGATAAGGAACAAAATTATGTTCCAAACAAAATCATGTTCTCCGCCGTTTCTTAGAAATTTGAAAATTATTTTGATAAATTTACAAGGAACAGGCATTTTTTCCAGAATCTAGCATATATTAATACAATACTACAAAATAAAATAGAATGGATTGAGGTAAATGGATTGTAATATGTCATATGCTGAATATAAAAAAATAATCAGCGAGGCACTGAGAGAATATTGTAATAGCGGGGGTTCACTCTTAAATATAGCACTCAACAATATTAAGAAAGAATATGTCTATGAATTTGAGAAAGTTTATCCTGAGGATATGAAAAAATATTTAATTGATAAGGCTCATCAGGCCATGCAAAAAGGAAGAGAGCTGCCGGAAGGTATCCGTCTTACCAAGGTTATATTCAAAAATTAACCGGATGATTGTATGTAAGTTAATTGATACATAAATGGAATATATAGACTTTATGATATCTTAAATACTTGTGTATAAATCGATTTATGGGGGAGCACTGTACAAATTAATGCTTTGCAAATACGATTGCGGCATATTTTTATCATAATTTAAGTATTGAATTTATTTTTGGTTAATGATAACATCTTAGTTATAGCAGTGAGTCATGCAAAGGGGCATTTAGCAGCCCCCCTTTTTCTTTTTAGGTATCATTGCTGAAATTGTTAAAAATAAAGGAAAGGAAGGATGATAATGCCTGTAATTATGAATTTATCCAAGACAAAATACGGGGTCTTGGAAGGAATATCCTCAGTTGAACTCTATGAGAACGGCAAAATAAAAGAATGTTCTGTTAATAAGGAGAATGTGCTTATTACTCCGGTCGGTAATTTGATCCCCCAATATAGGGATGATGATGTCAGAAATAAATATATTAAATCCTTATCCTTTTATGAGAACGGCAATATTAAAAAAATTGCCCTGCACAAACAGACTGTTGTAAAGTCAGGTTTCGGACCTGTGAAAGCCGAGCTTATTACTTTTTATGAAAGCGGAAAAATAAAAAGATTATTTCCCCTTAATGGAAAAATAACAGCTTACTGGACGGAGGAGAATGAATATGAAATGGCCGTACCCCAGGAATTTATTTTCCCATTTGGTAAAATTAAAAAGAAAGTGATCAGTATTCTATATTATGAAACCGGCAATATAAAAAGTCTTACCTTATGGCCGAAAGAATTATTAACTATTGACACACCGGCAGGTAAACTGGGTATACGTTACGGAATTGGAATGTATCCGGACGGAGGGTTAAGAGCCTGCGAACCTGCCTATCCCATATTGATTAATACTCCTATTGGGGAAATATCTGCTTTTGACGTGGAGGCCTCCGGTATCAGCGGAGATAAGAATTCCCTGAATTTTAATGAAGACGGCAGTATAAAATCCATTATTACTTCTACGGATAGTATTGAAGTGACGAAAAAAAGCGGGAAACGGATTCAATTCGAGCCGGGGTTAAGACCAAGTATGTTAGGGGAAGAGGGAATGGATATCATACCCTTAAAAGTTGAATTTTATGAGGATAAAATAAGAATAAATGAAAATAATGTTTATGTGACAGGAGATTGCAGCTTTACCATTAAGAATAATATCTTAAAAAAACTCAGCAGCTGCAGTGACTGCTCGAAATGTAACGGATGTCGATGATATAAAATAGAATAAATAGGAGTATTCTGCATTACAGCAGATTGCAGGGAATGAAGCAGTTTTTAGAGTCAATTGGAATGACTTCTTCGCACATGCATATGTAAATATTCAATTATATAATTCAAGCAAAATGAAAAATCGTAAAGGTCAGTATTCTTTGAAACAATGAGAGAAGCTGACCTTTTTGTTATGGGGGGATTCAAATCTCCGAGAGTTTTTGCACAGAAGACCGCTGCTCCCCTTTACGTGAATTTTCGCAGAATTAAACACGCTTTTTTATTATAATTTGTATCAGGATGACGAAAAATGCATTTTATTTAAAAAATATTGAA
>JAATFT010000014.1 GCA_015655075.1 Clostridiales bacterium
CCTTCTCACAGCTGTCAGCTTTCAGGGAGAATAATATAGCCTTTTATGAGGAATCCTCTATCCGTAAGAAGAATTATCTTATGGATCCGACAGATGATAGTCATCTTATCGCCCTTTTACTACAGGGTAATAAGGATTCCGTTCTGATCCTGATGAAAAAAATAGTCCAATTGAATCAGCAGATACCTTTAACAGAAGAAGCCACAAAGGATCTCTATATACACCTGTATGAAATAGGCGATAGTATACTCCGAAGGTTTGAAATAACCGGTCAAGATTTATTAGGCGATAAATATGTCAGCATCTGTACCTTTATCCACGGTTACTCCAATCTGGAGTGTTCGGATTTTATCCTGCTGCTTTACGAAAAACTTTGCGAAATCCAGCCCTCTGTCCAGGGTTCTTCCTTTAATATGGAAGATATAAAAAAGTATGTAGACGATCATTTCAGTGAAGATATCTATTTGGAGTCCCTTGCAGAAATATTCCATACCTCATCGAAATACATGTCCCGGCTGCTGAAACAGGCATTAGGCATCCCCTTTAAGCAGTATATAACAGCCCTAAGAATAGCTAAATCCAAAACATTACTTGCAGAATCCGATCTGAAGATCGATGATATTGCTTTATCCGTAGGTTTTAACAACCGAAACTCCTTCATACGTATTTTTAAACAAACAGAGGGTATGGCTCCTGGTGAATACCGTACTATGACAAAACACTAGAGCGTGTTTGAAAAATCATCGCACCGTTCTGAACGCCCCACTTTGCGGTATACTGCGTCACACAAAGTGGAGCCTCCAGTCCGGCACAAGCATTTTTCAAACACGCTCTGGTACAGCATTGCATAAGTTTCGATGAAAAGTTTCGCAAACGGAGCCGGAACCTTTAAAAGCTCTTCCGTATAATCAAGGAGTAGTTCCAAAGTTTTTTCCTTTTGAATCCGTTGTTTTCTAAATAATAGTGAGCAGACTTGAATCACACAGTTTATCT
This sequence comes from Clostridiales bacterium, assembly GCA_015655075.1. Taxonomy (GTDB): domain Bacteria; phylum Bacillota; class Clostridia; order Lachnospirales; family Lachnospiraceae; genus Anaerocolumna. The sequence goes on from JAATFT010000014.1 coordinate 994, forward strand.
TCTGGATTTAAGGGGTTCTTTCCCGGAAAATCCGGATGACTACACCGGGAAACTGCCGGGAACTTTTGCAAAATCTTCCTGCGTTCGCCGCGGGTATAACCCCGTTCCAAACATAATTTTAACAGCCGGATTTCTCCTTCAATAGAAAGAACTGATTACAACCGGCTGAATCTGCTTGCCTTCCAGTGCACTTTCCAGGGTCAGGGTCAGCAGATGGGTGTGGGCTATCATTGATTTAGGCTTACTGGAAGGATTATCCTGGCCAAATGGAACAAAGTATATATTTTTGGTATTTAACAAAGTTCCGATGTTTTTCAGGTTTAAGCCTAATGCATCATTGGTTGCAACGGATATTACCAGGGGTTTATTATTTCTGGTATGTGCTTTTGCAGCCATAAGAACCGGTGTATCGGTTATCCCGCCGGCAAGCTTAGCTAAAGTATTGCCGGTACAAGGAATTATGGCAAGAATGTCTAAAAGATTTTCAGGTCCGATTGGTTCAGCATCTTCAATGGTGGTAATAGGATCTTTCCCTGTTAATTTTTTTAATCTATCATAAAAATCCAAAGCTTTACCAAATCTGCTGTCGGTTTTTTGTGCGTGAAAGGATAATATAGGATAAACATTGGCATTTTCAGCCAGGAGATGTTCTATTTCTTCAAATGCTTTATCAAAGGTACAGAAGGAACCGGTTAATGCGATTCCGATATTTTTATTATGCAAAGACATATGAATCACTTCTTTCTAGATCCGTTAACAGATAATCAGTCAAAAAGTCCGAGGAGGATTTTGGCGCGTATTTACCCGGCAGACCAAGGCAGAGTTTTGCATTTCGGGATAATTCCTTAGAAACTTCTAAATCAACTCCGCCGGGAGCAGAGGAAATATCGATAATTACCACATTGGAATTCGTTTTAACAAGCAGCTTTCTTGTAAGAATAAGAGATGGTATTGTATTAAATATATAATCGTATTGTTCAATTTTTCCCTCCAGTACGGAAAGAGGAACCATTCCAAAAGAAGCCGCATTTGCGGCAGCTAAAGCACGGGGAGATCTGGCAGCGATATCAACATGGCCGCACAGACCTTTTAGTTTTTCAGCTAAAGTACGGGCGCATCGGCCGAAACCTAATACAAGACAGGAACTTCCATGGAGATTGGTTGTACTGCCTAAAATGGCTTCTGCAATAGCTCCTTCTGCTGTTGCTATAGTATTAAATAATACAATCTCTTCCTGCTCCATGAAATCATGGCAGTATATATCGTGAGCATCACAGTATTTTTTGATTTCTTTAGTCAGGCAGCCGCCATATAAATTCTGACCGGAGTTTAGTAAGCATAACATTTGTTCTATGGCCAAATCCGGCTGTGCCTTTTGAGACAAAATATTTTTGCCGTCCTTTGAGACTGGTATTGGGGTGATTATGGTTTGACTGGAATCTATGGCTTCTGCTAAGGAATCGGCAATAATGCAGGATAAGTCCAATGATGGTTCCAGAAGGCCGTATACTATGACAGAGAAATTACGGGCGGATAACTCATTTGCCATATAAATCTGTCTCATATCCCCGCCGATAATTGCAAAATCATAACGGATAAAGTTCATAAGTAACCTCCCAAATTTATTAAGGAAAGAGAATAATGAAGATAAAACTCTTTCATTAATAAGTATTGCATGCTTTAATATATGGTTTTTCCCATAAAAAGTTCTTGCTTCCAGGAAAGCAGTTGCCTGTAAATTAATCCCTATTATGACAATTTTTGAACTGATACAAAAAAAGAAAACTGCTTTTGGATTTTTTTAAAGAGGAAATTGCGTCCTATTCGATAAAAAATCCGCCGGGGTATGCGCATGACGCACCAGAGGTAGTTTGTCAGTGAAATGACGGCGCGTCAGCGCCAGAGTCTGGCTTGCCAGAATCTTTCTTGATTAAGGAAGCGCCTGTATTTTAAGTTTATTTAATGAATTAGTTATTTACATTTCATGGATACTATGTTAGAATGAAAGTTGTATAACGGTTGTCTTATGAGAATAGTCCATGAGATTATTCTTATTGAGAGTAATCCTGTTGGGAATCATCTCATTGGGAATAAACCTATTGTAAAATCTTATGACAATAGTTGTAACAGTAAGCCGATACTCAGAATTTGGACACTCCGACCTTAATCTTGGTATCCGGCGTTTAAAATTCAGGAGGAAAATATCATGATTAGCAAAGAAAAGAAACAGGAAATTATTTCAACTTATGGAAGAACACCGCAAGATACCGGATCACCGGAAGTTCAGATCGCCCTTTTAACTACCAGAATCAATGAATTAAATGAACATCTTAAGAAAAATAAGAAAGATCACCACTCAAGAAGAGGACTTTATAAAATGGTAGGTCAAAGAAGAGGGTTACTTGAATACTTAAAGAATACGAACATAGATGGATACCGTACTTTAATTGAGCGTTTAGGACTGAGAAAATAATATTTAATACCGTTAAATTTATGTTAAAAGTAAATCCATATCGTCAGAAGAAATAATTAAGGAATCTTGTAATTTTACTGAATAATAAAGTAATAAACCAAGTTTCCTAATATAAGAAATATAAGAAAGCTTCCTGCATTTAATTGATACAGGAAGCTTTCTTATCGAATAGGATGCGCCCTATTCGATAAAAAACCCGTCAGGGGATGTGCATGGCGCGCTAGAGCGTGTTTGAAAAATGCTTGTGCCAGGCTGGACGCTCCAATGATTTTTCAAACACGCTCTAGAGGTGGTTTGTTTTAAAAGACCTTAATTACTGTATTTTCATCTTTGCCAGGATACTTCTGGCAACACTGATACCGTTGGCAGATGCCTGCTGGAGGCCTCTGGTTACGGAGGCCCCGTCGCCCACTGCTCGAAGGCCGTTCACACTGGTCTCAAAGTTCTTATTCACCACAACCTTATTGGAATAAAATTTAACTTCAACACCATAGAGTAAGGTTTCGTCACTTGCAATACCCGGTGTTACTTTGTCAAGGGCAAGGAGCATTTCTTTGATATCCACCATAATTCTGTGGGGCAAAACCAGGGACAAATCCCCTGGAACCGCATCCTTTAAGGTAGGTATCAGATTGTTTCTGCATAGCCTTTCTTCCGTAGTTCTTCTTCCTCTTTGAAAATCACCGAAGGTCTGAACCAAAATTTTGTCGTCACATAACATATTGCTTAACCGGGCAATGTATTTCCCGTAGTCAATAGGTGTTTTAAAGGGTTTTGTAAAATTTTTAGATACAAGGATTGCAAAGTTTGTGTTATTCGTTTTGTAATCTTGGGATTTATAAGCATGACCGTTAACAACTGCCAAGCCGTTTTCATAATATTCCGTAGCTACTTCACCGGAAGGATTGGAGCAGAAAGTACGTACTTTGTCATCAAAGGTTGGGGTATAATAAACAAGTTTGGCTTCGTAAAGATTTTCGTTTAAAAATTCCATGACCTCGTTGCGGACCTCAACACGTACGCCGATATCTACGGTGCCGACTTTGGTTTCAATACCGTGGGCATTACAGATGTGGCTGAACCAGTCGGAGCCTTCACGCCCCATGGCTGCTACGATTTCATCCCCATAGAAGACAGTGCCGTCGCCTATTATGATACCCTTAGCCTGCTGCTCCTCTATGATAATATCCTGAACCATGGTATTAAAGAGCAGCTCTACACCGGAAGTCAGGAGATGTTCCTGAAAGCGGGTGTAAATTTTATACCCCTCCTCCGTACCTAAATGCCGTATGGGACATTCGATTAACTTAAGGTTGGCGGTGATGGCACGCCTTCTGATTTCATGAATTTCATTTTCTTTATTTATTCCGTAAACATTGGTATCCGCACCGAATTTAAGATATATATTATCGGATTCCTTTAGCAGTTCCACGGTTTTTTCATAACCTAATATATCCGGCAGGTTGCCGCCAACATCCGGGGACAGAGAGAGTTTACCGTCGGAAAATGCTCCGGCACCGGCAAAACCTGTTGTAATTGAGCAGGGTTTACAGCCCAGACATTTTTTTGTCGTTCTTTTGGGACATATTCTTTTCTCGATGGGCCTTCCCTTTTCAACCATTAATATTTTTAAATTTTTATTTTCCTTTATCAGTTCATAAGCACAAAAAATACCGGATGGGCCGGCTCCTATAATTATCACATCATATTTTTGCATAGCGACACTCCTTTGTAGCGATATCTGCCTATTGCATAACCAACGAAATTTTAACATAAAATTTATAAATATGCAAGAAAATAATAACTGTTTGAGCAAAGTTATTAGGATACAAAATAACCGGATATTACACAGAATGCTTAGTAAACTTCTTCTTGTAGAAAATGGAATGGATTAATTGATAAATTGAAAAATTAAGTAGTAATTTATTAATTTTAGTGCTATAATATTATTATTGCAGGGTTTTTTCCTCTGTACAATCAGCGTATGTTGGAGATATTTTCCGAGACTTCTGAAAAGGTTATCGAAGTAAAGCAATATAAAACAAGCTTTAAGAAGTTTGGGATCGGTGAATTTTTCAGTAGTTTCGGCATCTCCAACAAAATTATTCTTTCAAAGGAGAGCAAAATATGTACAAAAGTTTTTCCATGGAACTTGCCGGAAGAACTCTTACTGTTGAAGTAGGTAGAGTTGCGGCACAGGCTAATGGTGCTGCATTTATGCACTATGGTGATACGGTTGTATTGTCAACGGCAACTGCTTCGGATAAGCCAAGAGAAGGGATTGATTTTTTCCCGTTAAGTGTTGAATATGAAGAAAAATTATATGCAGTTGGTAAAATTCCGGGAGGATTTATCAAAAGGGAAGGGAAAGCATCTGAAAATGCAACCCTCACGTCCCGGGTAATTGACAGACCAATGAGGCCGTTATTTCCAAAAAATTACAGAAATGATGTAACACTGGATAATTTGGTTATGTGCGTGGACCAGGATTGCAGTCCTGAATTGACTGCGATGTTAGGTTCTGCAATTGCCACAGTGATTTCTGATATTCCCTTTAACGGCCCTACCGCTTCCACCATGGTCGGTATGGTAGGCGGGGAATTCGTATTTAATCCGACAAGTGAACAAAGAGAAAAGTCAACTTTAACTTTAACGGTTGCATCCACAAGAGAAAAGGTTATTATGATTGAAGCCGGTGCCGATGAATTGCCGGAAGACAAAATGATTGAGGCAATTTTTGCTGCCCATGAGGTAAATAAGAAAATTATTGAGTTCATTGATACCATAGTGGCAGAATGCGGCAAACCCAAACATGATTATGTTAAATTTGGCACTCCGGAAGAATTATGGGAGGATATGGTTGCCTTTATTACTCCGGAAGCGATGGAAGAAGCGGTTTTTACCGATGAAAAGCAGAAAAGGGAAGAGAATATCCGGCAAATTAAGGATAAGCTGGCCGCCCGCTATGAAGAAACGAATCCAGATTGGATTTTGCTGCTGGACGAAGCTATTTATAAGTTTGAAAAGAAAACGGTTCGTAAGATGATATTAAAGGATCACAAACGTCCCGACGGCAGGGAGTTTACTCAGATAAGATCTCTTGCCGCGGAAATTGACATTCTCCCGAGGACCCATGGGTCCGCCATGTTTACCAGAGGGCAGACTCAGGTGCTTACCGTAACCACTCTGGGAGCTTTGGCAGAAATCCAGAAATTAGACGGTATTGATGAAAACGAAACTTCCAAGAGATATATGCATCATTATAACTTCCCGTCTTACTCCGTTGGTGAAACCAGGCCTTCCAGAGGACCGGGAAGGCGCGAAATCGGTCACGGGGCATTGGCGGAAAGAGCATTGATTCCGGTTCTTCCGACAGAGGAAGAGTTCCCCTATGCCATCCGCACCGTCTCTGAAGTTTTGGAATCCAACGGTTCCACTTCCCAGGGCAGTATCTGTGCATCCACGTTATCCTTAATGTCCGCAGGTGTGCCGATTAAAAGTATGGTAGCGGGAATTTCCGTAGGCCTTGTAACCGGGGAAACGGATGACAATTATATTATTCTGACGGATATCCAAGGCCTGGAAGATTTCTTTGGGGATATGGATTTTAAGGTTGCCGGTACCCATAAAGGCATTACGGCAATCCAGATGGATATTAAAATTAATGGATTGACCAGGGAAATAATTGAAAAAGCCATTTACCGGACGAAAGAAGCCAGAACTTACATTTTGGATGAAATTATGGCTCCCTGCATTGACAAACCCCGTCCGGAGGTTGGTCCTTATTCTCCTAAAATTGTACAAATCAAGATTGACCCGGCTAAGATTGGTGATGTGGTTGGGCAAAGAGGTAAGACAATTAATACAATTATTGATCAAACAGGGGTTAAAATTGATATTACGGATGACGGTGCGGTATCCGTCTGTGGTATTGATTCTACCAGTATCCAAAAGGCAGTCAAAATAATCCAGACCATTATCACTGATTTTGAAGAGGGCCAGATTTTTGAAGGCAAGGTTGTCAGCATCAAAGAATTTGGCGCATTCCTTGAATTTGCTCCGGGTAAAGAAGGTATGGTCCATATTTCCAAGATTTCCAAAGAAAGAATTGACCGGGTGGAAGACGTGCTTACTTTAGGTGATATTGTCAAGGTTGTATGTCTCGGCAAGGATAAAATGGGCAGAATCAGTTTCAGCATGAAGGATGTAAAATAATATTTTGCCGATTTAAGTTTAAAAGGGCGTTGCAAAACAGTATCTTATAGCTATACGGTTTTGCAATTGCCTTTTTTTATATTTTCTGTTGTTGACAAAATTTTTTACTGCAATTATAATTTAAAAAATAGTAATAGTACCGTTTAAACCGTATTGTTGGCAGGATAAATAAAAATTGCCTTAACCGGCTTTCACCGTTTACGAAAAGGAGTTTAAATTGAAGGAAGAATTATATACGCCGCAGGAAGTTGCCGATTTATTAAAAATAAAAAAGAATACCGTATATGAGCTTATTAAACGTGGTGACCTTAAATGCAGAAAAATAGGAAAACAATTTAGAATTCGTAAAGATGAGCTGGAGAAATATTTAAGTTCAACAGATAATAACATGCCGTCAGGGGAAAACAGTATGGAAGGTCCCGGTAAAACGGAGCCTGCCGGCGAAGTGCAAAAATCTATGGGGCCTTCGGATAAGGAACCCTTTTACAAATCGGGACAAACCGGGTATACGCAGGGAGGCCCTGAAAAGCTTGCGGGCAGGAAAACGGAAATCGATTTAAAAAATGAGACATATGGCGGCAGAGGGCTGATTATATGCGGTCAGGATATTTTGCTGGAAATATTGTGCAATTATCTGGCCGGTCAGTTGGAGGATCTTCCTATATTCCGGTCCTATCTTGGCAGTTATAATGGGCTGTATGCTTTATATCAAGGCAAGGTGGATGTTGCGACCGCCCATTTGTGGGACGGGGAAACGGGAGAATATAATAAGGAATTTGTAAAAAGGATGCTTCCGGGAACAGCATACCGGAGAATACATCTGGTAAGCAGAATGCAGGGGTTTTATGTAAAAGAAGGCAACCCCAAACAGATAAAAGATTTTTTTGATCTGGTCCGGGAGGACGTTACCATGATAAACAGGGAAAAGGGAAGCGGAACCCGGGTTTTATTAGATCAATATTTATTAAAACTGAGTATAAAGCCTTCAAGTATAAAGGGTTATGAGAAAGAAGTAACTTCCCATCTTGCCTGTGCGGGAGCGGTTGCAAGAGGCGGCGCCGATATTGCTCTTGGCAATGAAAGAATCAGCAGGGAATTAAAAGGTATTGAATTTTTGCCGATTCAGATGGAAAGCTATGATTTGGTAGTTAAATTGGAATCAACTAAATTCAACTGGTACCAGAAATTAATTCAGATCATTAATTCCGGAGAATTTAAAGAAGAGCTGGAGCGGTTATCCGGATACGATATGACGGATATAGGAAGGATTTTGGATTAATGGGTGTATATAGAAAAATATTAAAATAATTATTGACTTTCCCATTTGAAACGTGTAAAATACAAAACATTAAAATAAACAAAACAGATATAAACAATACAATAATTAATGAAACATGACACAGGTATCACTTACATAGCTAAAACTTAATAAGCTTAATCTCAATTTTCGTTTATTCAGTATCTTGATTAAGACAAAGATGTCTAAGATTTTAAAATCTTAGATATTTTTCATTTCAGTAATTTTTACCTAATGGAACAATTTTGTATTTGAAATCAAACTCATTCAATGGATTTCAATTACATTTGTATAAAATTATTAATACACAAGAAACCTGTTTGAAAAAGAGATGGTAAGATAATCAGTTCTTTGGAATAATGGGTAAGAGAAAGGAAAATTTATTATGAAAAGATTTAAATGTGTTTTGCTCTTTGTTCTTTGTATGACGGCGCTGTTTATCGTTGGCTGCGGAACAAAGAACACCGGAGGGGCGGAGGGCGCTGCAGACGGCTCAGGGACAGAGACAGTTACGGACACGGCTCAAAGCGGCGATAATGGAAATGCGACCTTGGCTGACACCGCCGGGGAAGAAGCTGCCGGAAATACCGACGATACCGGCGGAAAAGAGTCGCAACCGGTTGAAATTCTCGTTGGTGCCGCTGCAAGTCTTCAAAATTCCATGGAAGAAATCGGCAAGTTATACCAGGCGGCAAATCCCAATGTAACGGTAACTTTTACCTTCGCAAGCTCCGGTGCATTACAGGAACAGATAGAACAGGGTGCGCCGATGGACGTATTTATGTCGGCCGCTTTAACGCAGATGACCGCTTTGGAGGAAGAAGGGCTTATATTAGACGGTACTAAGAAAGAATTGCTGGAGAATAAAATTGTTTTGATTGTACCCAAGGACAGTGAACTTGGAATTACAAGTTTTGAGGATATTTTAAAAGCCCCGACAATTGCACTGGGGGATCCGGAAAGCGTTCCCGCCGGACAATATGCGGAAGAAGTATTTACCTCCCTTAATATGCTGGAGGATGTGAAAAAGCAGGCAAACTATGCCAGCGACGTAACACAAGTGCTCACATGGGTCGGCACGGGAAATGCGGACGCAGGTGTTGTATATGCTACGGACGCCATGTCCACGGATGCGGTTACCGTTGTGGCGGAGGCCCCCGAGGGCAGTACCTCCAGGGTTATTTACCCGGCGGCTGTTGTAAAGGACACTAAAGTGGAAGAGGCTGCAAGGGCATTTGTAGATTATTTAGCAGATAAGGAAGCGTCAGCTGTTTTTGAAAAATATGGATTTTCCCTTAATCAATAAAATTTTGGTTCAATAAAATACGGCTAGGATGGAGTAAATAAATGGATTGGTCACCTTTACTGATATCTATGAAAACTGCGGCGGCAGCCACCATAATTACCTTTTTCCTGGGTATCTGTGCCGCACAAAAGGTTATGAAAGTCAAGGGAAGGTTTAATTGGTTTTTGGACGGCTTATTTACCCTTCCCCTTGTATTGCCTCCTACGGTTGCAGGCTTCTTTCTCCTGGTTTTGTTTGGAAAGCACGGGCCTGTGGGACAGCTTTTGTCTCTGATGGGGATTCAAATTGTATTTAAATGGTCCGCAACCGTAATAGCTGCAGTTGTGATAGCCTTTCCACTGATGTACCGTTCCGCAAAAGCAGCCTTTGAGCAGATTGACCATAATTTAATATTTGCGGCAAGAACTCTTGGGATGCCTGATATAAAGATTTTCTGGAAGATTAATATGCCTCTGGCGCTTCCGGGAATTATATCAGGGGGAATATTGGCGTTTGCGAGGGCTTTAGGCGAATTTGGGGCAACCCTTATGATAGCGGGCAATATACCTAAGGTTACCCAGACCATACCGGTTGCAATCTACATGGCCGTACAGGGAGGCAGAATGGACAGGGCGGCCGTTTGGGTGATTCTTATTGTTCTCATATCCTTTGCAGTGATTTTCTTTATGAATTATCTGCCTAACCGAAAGAAAAAATACGGAGCCTGGGAGGAGAAGGAATGAGTTTACATGTGGATATTACTAAAAAATTCAAAGGCTTCTCCCTTCAGGTTAAATTCAGTACGGATAAAGAAAGACTGGGTCTTTTAGGGGCTTCCGGATGCGGCAAAAGCATGACGCTAAAATGTATTGCGGGAATTGAAAAACCGGATGAAGGAAGCATTATTTTAAATGACAGAGTATTATTTGATTCCCAAAAGAAGATTGACTTATCCCCCCAGCAAAGAAAAGCAGGTTATTTATTTCAAAATTATGCCCTGTTTCCCAATATGACAGTTGAAGAAAATATTGGCTGCGGTTTAAAAGGATCAAAAAAGGATAAAAAGCCCAGAGTGGATCAAATGATAGAATTATTACATATAAAAGACCTTGGAAAAAGATATCCGATGCAGTTATCCGGCGGACAGCAGCAAAGGGTGGCCCTGGCCAGGATTCTTGCTTACGAACCGGACGTATTAATGTTTGACGAGCCGTTTTCAGCACTGGATGCTTATCTGAAAGAAAATCTCCAGCAGGAATTGTTAATGGTTTTAAAAGAGTGTCACAAAGATATCATAATTGTATCCCATAACAGGGATGAGATATATGGCCTGTGTGAGAAAATTGCAATTATTAATTCCGGTAATCTGGTTTTGACCGGCAATACGGCGGATATCTTTCAGAAACCCGTTAAGCTGGCGGCAGCAAGGCTGACAGGCTGTAAAAATATTTCAAGCGCAAAAAAGGTTTCGGAATATGAAGTGGAAGCCCTGGAATGGGGAATGGTATTAAAAACGGAAGAAAGAGTATCCGAACATACCAGGTATGTGGGCATCCGTGCACATGATATCATGCCGGCTGAAGAAATCACGGAAGAAAATTCGACGCCCTGTATCCCATTTCGATTTACAGACAGTCCCTTTGAGAAAAATATTATATTAAGCAGCAATTCCGGCAAGCTGTGGTGGAAGATAAGCAAAGCTTACTGGACCAACACATTAAAGGAAAAAATACCGGAATATATAAAGCTTCCCAAGGCTTCCCTTATGCTGTTGGAATAGAAAACTGATATTTAAAATATGAAATCATGGTAAAATAGCGGCAATTTCCGATGACTTTTTGTATAGATTTTCTTTAATTTGCAAATATTAAACATTGATAAAAATCAACTGATAAGAAATGTCAATAGTTGATTTACAAAATTTTTAATTTACTTATTTGCAGAAACTTATTAACAATATAGCCTCGATGGCTAAACAATATAATTACTAGGAGGTCAGGAAAATGTTGGATAAATTAAAAAATGGAAAGGATAAAGCCGTTGGAAAGCTAAAAGAAACAGCGGGAAAATGGATGGATGACGAGGAATTGGAGTTTCGTGGAAAAGTACAGGGTATTAAGGGGGATATGGGTGAAAAAGCGGAGGATGTGAAAGACAATGTCATGGAAAAAGCCAATGATTTTGTGGATAAGGTAAAAAAGGAGTAACTGCAATAACACCTTAAGAATAATAAATTGAAGGACGCAATTTCCTATTCGATTAAGAAAGACTGGGTTTACACATAACCCAGCCTTTTTTTGAGTTTTCTAAATTTATTCGAGCTTCGAAAAATAATCCATATATGAAAATTACTTTGCTTATCTGTATTAATAGAAAATCCTCAGGATTCTATCCGATGCGCTTAATTTCTAACTTCTCATCACAAATCCCGGGGATTTTATTTTATCTAAGACCATAGAGTTTTGCAAACTCTTCTTCACTAAACTCTTTCCAAAGTGGTTTTTCCACTGCTTGTTCGGGTGTTTCTACAGATTCTAGTGCATTCTTAGGCATCTTCATTGATGGCGTCGTATAAAGTTTGGTTATCTCAATAGTTGTATGTCCAAGGATTTTAGAAACGAGAGCTAATTCAACTTCCTCTTGATATAAATCTGTTGTCCGAGTGCGGCGTAACATATGAGGACATTCTCTGTTACAAGACAGAAAGTCAAGAAGTACCATTGTTACGAAAGGGGTCGGGAACTAAACCAGATTTTCGACCACTTTTGCGGTAATGACTGGGACTGATGCCATAAATTTCTTTGAATTGATTAGAATAATAATTATAATCATTAAAACCGACCAAATAGGAAATTTGTAAAATAGGATAATCTGTGGTCATAAGCAGGGTTGTTGAGCACTTTAAACGATAGTCGCGGATAAAATGAGCTGGTGTAATAGAAAATTGTTTTTTAAAAAGCTTACTAAAATATTCTCTGGAAATACCAAGGTGTCTGGCAATATTAGAAACAGATATATTTTCCTGATAGTTAGATTGTATATAGGTTAGTGCTAAATCTATATACGAAGGCATTGTTGGAGTACTTTGTAGAGATTGTTGGCTAGAGTTTGTAGTTATACTATACTGATACATAATATCCAGGAATAATGATAAAAGCTTAAGATCAATATAGTTATTACTGTCTTGGCATAATCGAAACATTTCTAAATACAGTTGACTAAGTCGTGCGTTGTTTTTTGCAGTATGGACAGGATACACCCGGGATATTGAAGCCCGGAGTAAAAAGTGCTCTGCATCGTGTAAATTAATTTGTCCGTTAAAAGCAATCCAAAAATAGCTCCAGGGGTTATTATGATCTGCCTGATAAAAGGTCATTTCCCCAGGGAAAATGCAAAAGCTGGAACCGGCTGATAGATTATAGATGGCATGTTTGTTTTTAAATGTTCCTTTTCCGGAATAGATGTAGATTAAAAGATAGTGAGTTCGAACGAAAGGCCCATAAGAATGGTCAGGAACACAATCCTGATGTCCACAGAAAAGAAGTTCAGTATTTCCTATGTGCAGGTTATCAAAAAAATATTCGGTAACATTTATATTATTATACATAGCATCCTCCTAATAGTTCACAATATTATATATTTAGGCAAATAATATATATATATTGAAAAATAAAATGTTATATAATATAACAGAAAGGTAACATAAATAGTGGATAAAATCAACTATTATATACAAAATATATGTTAGCGTATTGAAAAAATGTTTCTGCAAGAGAAAAATGCACAATAAAAATATATAAATATTTAAAAAAAAAGGAGAAAAAAATGAAAAAGAAAAAATGAAGAAGAAAATTATCATGTTACTAATTGCTGGTATGTTGACAAGTTTTGTTGAAGGATGTGATGGCAAAAGTGAGCCAGATAGCAAAAATGCAGAAACAGAGGAAACCAGCAGTTCAGAAACAGCACAAGCAGAAAGTGGTGGGGGAGAAAAAGACTCAGTCGAATTGAAGGTATTTATTAATGGTTTACCAAACCCTTCAGATTGGACATGGGGACAAGATCCAGTGTCTCAGCAAATTACAGAAGATACAGGAATATCATTTGATGTTCAATATGCTTCTGATACAGATAATACAGAGATTACAACAATGTTGGCATCTGGAGAAAAATTACCGGATATCATTGTTACAAATGCGCATGGACCAGTACGCCCCCTTTTGATTGACCAAGGATTTGTATTGCCGCTTAATGAACTGGCTGATGAGTATAATCCCGAGTTTTTTGAAGTATTGCCAAAAGACATGGATAAGGTATATCAAGAAGCAGATGGTAATTTTTATTGCATTGTTGACTGGTATGGCGATGAAGACAAATATGAAGACCAGTTACTAAATTCTCGTGGTTCAGCAAGCATGACAATCAAGGAAGAATTTCTTGAAGAAATTGGAAATCCAGAAATTAAAACTATGGATGATTATATTTCTGTTATGAAAGAGATTAAGGAAAAACACCCTGAAATAAATAACCCAGTATGGGATCAAAATCCAAATAAGCCTTGGCTGGCAACCAGTTTGTTAAAAATATTTTAGCAAGAACTTATGGTGCAAATAATAACTTTTTCGATTTTAGCGATGGGAAAGTTAAAGCAGTATTTCAGGCGGATTATTACAAAGAGGCACTAAAAACATATAATCAAATGTATCTTGAAGGTTTAATTAATCCAGAACAGTATACGTATAAAGAAGATCAAAAAAAGGGAATTTATGCGTCACAGGATTTAGCAGCGTATAATGGCTACTATTGGGATTTATTGTCGGGTATGAATATATTTGATAAAGTGATTTATAAAACAATTGATTATCCGATGCCTGAAGGCAGAACCTCTGACCAGATGAAAATCCACGATGATTATTATGGCATTGGAAATACAGGTGTATTTGTAACAAAGGATACGAAGTACCCGGATCGTTGTATAAAATATATAACTTATATGATGGGACTTGATGGTCAGTTGCTCCAACGGTATGGAAAAGAAGGAGTTACATGGGAAAAAGATGAACAGGGCAGACCTAAAAGCACAGAATTAAAGACACAAGTTGAAAAAGAAGATTTTGCAAAGTTACAAAGAGAGTATGGTGTATATAATTATAATTTTTCGTGGTTTACCTCATAGTGGATTCTTGCTTATGGCGCACATAACACATACAAAGATTTTCCGGTTATGATACCTGATTTTGAAGTGATGACACCTTACCAGCAGGATGAACGTTATGCGGATTTGACATATACATTAAAGGATACAGAAGCGCTTGCTTTAAAGGAACAGATTTATCAGCTATGGGCTAGTGGTGCAGCGGCTATTTGTACAGCAGAAGATGACAAAGCTTTTGAGTCTGCTTATAATAAGTTCATTTCAAATATGGAGAAGGCTGGCATAGAAACATTAAATCAATATTTTCAGGAAAATGCAGACTATTGGAGCAAATTAGGATTCTCCCTGGAGTAATAGTTAAATATGAATGGAGGTAAAAACTTGAAAGAAAAAAAAGAAGACCAAGAGTCTTTTAAACAAAAATCAAAACAAGGATTTATTCGAACATTAACAAAGCAAGCAGATTTGCAGTTGATGGTACTCCCGGCTTTATTATGTCTATTGCTTTTTAATATATATCCGCTTTTTGGACTGCAGATTGCATTTAAGGATTATAAATTGAACACAGGTATCATAGACAGTGTATGGGTTGGATTGAAACATTTTAAAACAATTATTACAGATCCTAATATGGTAGATGTCATGAAAAACACATTGGGATTATCGATTATTAAAGCGTTTGTCATTTTTCCATTACCTATCATATTCGCATTAATGCTTCAGGAACTTAGAGATGGAGTTATTAAAAAAGCAGTTCAAACGATAAGTTATTTTCCATATTTTCTTTCATGGTCAGTAATCGCATTAATGGCTACTGCATGGTTATCAGGAAATGGTTTTATAAATGGATTCCTAACTTCTATAGGAGTATTAAAAGAGCCATATTTTTTCCTGGGAAAACCAGAAGCATTTTGGGGGATATCAGTTACATTAGATGTATGGAAAACATTGGGATATTCTGCAATTATTTATTTGGCAGCCATGGCGGGAGTAGATCAGGAAGTAGCGGAGGCATCTGTCATAGATGGAGCTGGCAGATTCAAAAGAATATGGCATGTAACAATTCCAGCTATATTACCAACTATTATGATTTTACTTATTATAAATGTAGCTAATTTACTAAAAGGAGGGTCCAACTTCGATATCAGTTATAACTTGAGTAATTCGTTAAACTTATCTAAATCCGAGGTGTTGGATACTTATGTTTTGAAAACGGGTATTAGCCTCGCAAGATTTTCTTATGCTACCGCTATTGGACTCTGCCAATCGGTTATATCTGTCATATTGCTGCTTCTTTCTAATATGATAAGTAAACTTACAACAGGAGAAGGGTATTTTTAGGAGGAGTACACTATGAATAAAACAGAGGAAAAAAGTAGAAAGCCATGGGAAAAGTTTGGTATGTTTGATGTATTCCTTTATGTCTTCTTAGGTTTATTAGCTGTCAGTATGTTATTTCCATTATGGAATGCCATAGTGTTATCATTTAATGATGGAACGGATGCAAGGATGGGAGGTATTTATTTTTTCCCGAGGGTATTCACTTTGGCAAATTACGAAAAAGTAATTAAAGATTTATCGGTCTGGAAGGCATTTGGTGTTTCGGTTTTACGTACGATTTTAGGCTCCTTTGGAAGTCTGGTTGTTACGTCATTGTTTGCCTATGCTGTGAGTAAAAAAGATTTACTGTTCAGAAAGGTCTATATGGTATTGTTATTGATATCAATGTTTTTCAATGCAGGGATGATACCTACATTTTTAGCGTTTAAAAGTCTGGGAATGTATAATAATTTTTTTGTTTATGTTGTTCCTTGGTTATTTAATGCTTTTTACGCCCAGATTTTTATCTCATTTTTCAAAGGTATTCCAGGAGGATTGATAGATTCTGCAAAAATTGACGGTGCAAAAGAGTGGACTATTTATGCAAAACTGATTGTTCCTTTATCTAAGCCGGTATTTGCTGCGGTAGGGTTATTTACAGCGATTAATCATTGGAATGCATGGCAGGACAATATGCTTTATATGAAAAAAAGGATAACTCTTATGTTCTTGAGTAAAGAAAACAAAACTATTAATTGGTATATGCATTTAGAGCAGGAAGAAAAGAGTGAGCAGACGAAGCCAGAAAGTGCAGGAGACATTTCAGCGTTTTTATCTCCAGAAGATTTTTCGCTGTCGTTAAAATGGGAAGAAAGAGAAGGGCTTCAATATCTTATCTATAAAAATCTAGATACGGATTTTAACATTTCATCTTTTTATTTATTAGGTAAAACAACAAACAATAGATATGTAGATAATCAGACACAAAATAATAGAGTGCATTTTTACAAAATCGTTAGTAGAAACGAAAATGGTCTGGAAAGTGATGTGGTTTCTTACCAGTATAAAGTGGATTATGCCTCTCCGGTTGAGTTTTTAGGTATGGATTTTGAAACTGGAGGAAACTGGAAGGGAATTTATGGACGGGAAGGATATTCACTCAGGGGAAAAGGAGGGATTGAAAAGCTTCCTTATTTTATTACGGAAATTAAAACAAATGGTATAAGTACTAATATACAACACCAAGAAGATCATGATTGCTTACAAAGAGGAGACAAAGACGGAAATAGACACTTTGGTCATGAAGCCAACACTGGTATTTTAAGTTATACAATTATTGCAAACGACACAGAAGAACATCAAGCTGCTTTTTATTGTTTAGAGCGTTCTCTTGACAAATTTGGGGTTATAGGTAAAAACAGAAAAATGGCCATGGAGCTCAAAATGCTATCTGGTAAAGTATTGCAAAATGATATTATAGTAGAAGAGTTTGAACATGGTGTGTATTTGAAAATACGCTTTAGAGGTTCATTCGTCCTTACTCTTCGTAACATGATTTATTTGGGATTATTGGATGCAGTATGTTCTGGAATTTATTTTGATTAGGAACATTCCTGTTAGATACAAAATGACGAGTTTGTAAAAAAAGAATAACGTACAAATCGGAGTTGAAAGTGAATACATTGTTGGAGTTGGCATTGTTCAAAACCGTACAGATTACGGAACTTTAGTACCAATGCTTCAAAGAATGGAAGCAGGTATAGATAAGCGTTATCAGATATTGATAAACATAATTGCCACACTTAAAAAGCAAAGAACTCCTGCCAGCAAAGAAAAGTACGTAAGTGTATTATTGTTGATTTGCAGCATCTTTGCTTATTCTTATGTTGTATATTCCTTTCGTTCGTGATACAATTTACGTTATGAAAAAATAGAAGGGAAGTAATTCATGATAAACAGTAAAAAGTTATCAAACGGAATAACTGTTGTATTGGAAACGATGCCTTACTTAAGGAGTGCTGCCTTTGGAGTATGGGTTAAGGTGGGTTCCTCCAATGAAAATGAAAAAAATAATGGTATTTCACATATAATTGAGCATATGCTCTTTAAAGGAACACAAAAACGTACGGCAAGGCAAATTGCGGATGACATGTCCAGGATAGGGGGAGATATTAACGCATATACCAGCAAGGAATGTACCTCCTTTTATGCGGTTACACTGGACGAGCACCTGCCCGTTGCCATTGAAATCATCGGAGATATGCTAAACCATTCCCTGATAGAGGAAAAGGCGCTAAAGAAGGAAAAGAGCGTTATTATTGAAGAAATCAATATGTACGATGATTCGCCGGAAGATCTGGTGCATGAAATGCTCCAGATGAAAATATGGGATAACCACCCATTAGGATACCAGATATCCGGTAAGAAAGAAAATGTCAGGGCAATCACCAGGCAGGAAATCCTTGACTTTATGGCACAGTATTACGTATCCGGGAATATAGTCATGTCGGTTGCCGGCAATATTGATGAGGACGAAGTCATGGAACTTCTGGAAAAACATTTTTCCGGCATTCCTGCCGGACCACGACAACCCAGTTGTACCGCGCCCGCCTATCATCCTTCCATTTATACCAAGAAAAAAGATGTGGAGCAGCTTCATTTAAATATTGCTTTTGAGTCAGTCAAGGCAGATGCCGAAGAAAAATATGCCCTAACCATATTGAATTCTGTTCTGGGCGGCGGCATCAATTCCAGGTTGTTTCAGATTATCAGAGAAAATCTCGGATTGACTTATACCATATATTCTTATGGAAGTTCTTATAAAACGGCGGGGCTTCTGCATATATACGGCGCCATGAATCCAAATCAATTGGAAAAGGTTTTTATTAATTGTTTTGATATTATTGAAGATTTAAAAGTGAACGGTTTGACAGAAGAGGAATTGGACATGTCGAAAGAGCAGATTAAAACAGAACTGATCATGGGGAATGAAAGTGCGAAGAACCGCATGAACAGCAACGGCAAATCCATTCTTTTGAAAAATTATATCGTGCCTTTGGAGGAAACCATTAACAAGGTGGAGGAAGTAACAAAGGAAGAGGTCATGGAATTTGCACAAACATATCTTGTAAAGGAAAACTGCAGTTTGTCTTTGGTCGGCAATCTGGAAAACGTTGACAAGCTGAAATTTCTTTCATAATAACACCCATTGCAATCTGCAATTGCAGCGATTGCACCGCAGGCTGACAGTTACCCCCAGCTTCGTGCTTGCCAAAGGCGGTATTACCTCCAGCGATATTGGCGTAAAAGCGTTAAAAGTAAAACGAGCGAGGGTACTGGGGCAGATTTGTCCGGGAATACCTGTTTGGGAAACGGATGCGGGCAGTAAGTTTCCCGATATTCCCTATAAAATTCTGCCTTAACAGGACGGAATTTTTTTTATTTCACACTGTTCCTTTCAATTAATTTCACGGCCAGTTCAATTTTAATATTTTCCGTATTGGCGCCGTTCATCCGGTCCAGCAGCCGGTCAACCGCGAGGGCGCCCAGTCTTTGCTTGGGAACATACATAGTGGTCAGAGTCGGATCCGTAAACTGGCATATGGGCATATCGTCAAAACCGATAATCGATATTTGTTCCGGGACTTTAATATTATATTCCTTGAATGCCCGGATTGCGGCGGCCGCAATAATATCGTTATCCGCGAAAAAGGCGGTGGGAAAAGCGGGATTTGTTTTTAGATATCCGCAGATATCCAGATAGGCCTGTTCCGTAGTAGGCGTAATGTTGACAACGTAAGGGTGGCTGGTTGGAATATTATTGCGGCGCAATGACTTGTAATATCCGTCTTCCCGTTCTTCAAAATTGCTGATTCTGGTATTGGAACGAAGATAACCAATCTTTTTATGACCCCGGACGGCAAGATATTCCGTTGCAAGATAAGCGCCCTGCACATTGTTGATCAATACGGCATCGCAATTGATATCGTCAAAATAACTGTCTAAAATTACAAAAGGGATTTTTAGATTCTGAAAAAGCGGATAATCCTTTGGAGTCATTTCCGTTCCCAGCAATAAAATCCCGTCGATATTCATTCTTTTTAAATCCTCAACTTGTTCTTTTTTATCTTCATTATCATATAAATAGGAGATTTGCAGACGATAACCATTCTTGGAGCACTGGTAATTAATTCCCTCCGTTACCTGGGAAAAAAAAGGAGTATCCGATACAACCGTGCCGTATTTTTTATAAATTATAAATTGTATGGTTTTATTTACATTTTTCTGGAGCTGTTTTTTGGATGACTGATATCCGTAATCTGCCGCGGCATCCATTACGATTTTTCTGGTCTGTTCACTAATTCCAGGTTTATTGTTTAAAACCATGGAAACCGTTGCCTGTGATAAATTTAATTTTTCAGCAAGTTCTTTTGCAGAGATTGACATAATAACCCCCATTCTAACTGGTATGTAATTTTAAAATTCATATGACCGTTCAGTCTGCGGGTTAAACGAATGGGTTTGCCCTGGTAACTGAATCGTTACGAATTCATTAACTATACAATAGAGTACAGTAAAATCTTGTTTACGTCAATATAAACTTAATTTTAGTAAATTAATTTAAATATTATACTTAAAATTCAGTGAATTGGATTGACAGTTTAATTAACATTAAATATAATTAAATTGTATTTTAACTATACAAGTAAGTCCCGCTTCTTAGCGAAGCGGATTGGGAATATCCGTTTGTTACTTGATAACCCATAAGCACTACATTGCTATGTAGGTTAAATACCGCAAAACATACCGTAATAATTTAGTTCATTAAGCTGAACAGATTGGAGAGTAGGATGAAAAAAGTGAAATTAGGGTTTGCGCCGACCAGGAGAAGTATTTTCAGCGCACCGGATGCAGTAAAATATGCTAATCTGACACGAACGAAATTAGAAGAACTTGGCATTGAATTTACTGACATACGGGATATTAATGAGGAAGGGCTTTTATACAACGACGAGGACATGCAGAAAGTGTATGAAAAGTTTACGAAAGAAAAAGTGGACGGATTATTCTTTCCCCACTGCAATTTTGGTACGGAATATGTCCTGGCCAGGCTGGCAAGGAGGATGAATCTGCCCGTACTCCTATGGGGCCCAAGAGATGAAAGACCGGATGAAAACGGTATTCGTTTAAGGGACAGCCAATGCGGCTTATTTGCAACCGGCAAGGTGTTAAGGAGATTCCAGGTCCCTTTTACATATATAAATAACTGCCGCCTTGAGGATCCCGAATTTAGCCGTGGAGTCCGGGACTTTTTAGCCGTCTGTAATGTGGTTAAGGTTTTTAAACATACCAGAATCCTTCAGATTGCACCAAGACCTTTCGACTTCTGGTCCACCATGTGCAATGAGGGAGAATTATTGGAAAGATATAATATCCAGCTTTCCCCCATTCCTATGCCCGAACTGACGAAAGAGCTTAAAAAGGCAAAAAAGGAGGGCGGGGAGGTGGTAAAAGTAATATCTTATGTGAAAGAATATATGAACGTAAAAATAAAGGAAGAAGAACTGGAAAATGTGGCCGCTCTTAAAGTTGCCATGAAGCATTTGGCGGAAAAGTATGGATGCAATGCAATTGCAATTCAGTGCTGGAATGCTCTCCAGGAAGAAATCGGAATTATGCCCTGTGCGGCCAATTCCCTGTTAAATGAAGAAGGTATCCCGGTGGTCTGTGAAACCGACATACACGGAGCCATAACGGCGGTAATGGTGGAAGCGGCGGCTTTAGACGACACCAGATCCTTTTTTGCAGACTGGACCGTCCGCCATCCGGACAATGAAAACGGGGAATTGCTCCAGCACTGCGGCCCCTGGCCCATCTCCGTTGCTAAGGAAAAGCCTGCCGTCGGTTATCCTCTTGCTTTTGACTATCCGGGTGCCGTGGAAGCGGAGGCAAAACAGGGGAATATAACCTTATGTCGGTTTGACGGCGATAACGGGGAATATTCCCTGCTTTTAGGCCGCGCCAGGGGAGTGGACGGCCCTCATACAAAAGGTACTTATCTTTGGGTGGAGGTGGAAAATCTAAAAAGACTGGAGGCAAAGCTTGTGGAAGGGCCTTATATCCATCATTGCGTCGGCATCCATAAGGATGTGGTGCCGGTTTTGTACGAGGCCTGTAAATATATAAAAGTGACACCCGACCTTTATGACCCCATTGAAGAAGAGGTAAAAGCTTATCTTCGGGGAGAAAACTAGGAGGAATCTATGGAAAATTTAACTGCAAAATCATTTGAACTCCGGAAAGAAGTTTTAGATATGATTTACCGCGGAAAATGCGGACATATCGGAGGAGATTTCAGTGTTATTGATATTTTAGTAACTCTTTATTATAAGCAGATGAATATTTCACCGAAGCTTGTAAATGACCCCGACCGGGACCGTTTTATTTTGAGCAAAGGACATTCCGTGGAAGCGCTGTATGCCGTTTTGGCCGACCGGGGATTTTTTCCGAAGGAAGACCTGCTTACTTATTCTAAATATCAGTCAAAGTATATAGGCCATCCCAATAATAAGGTAAATGGCATTGAGATGAACACCGGGTCCTTAGGCCATGGGTTATCCGTTGCCGTCGGCATGGCTTTGGCGGGAAAAATGGATAAAGCCTCCTACCGGGTTTATGCCGTTATGGGTGACGGCGAACTGGCGGAAGGCTCCGTCTGGGAAGGTGTTATGGCCGGAGGGCATTACCGGCTGGACCATTTATGCGCGGTCGTAGACAGGAACCGGCTGCAGATTTCCGGCAGTACGCAGGAGGTTATGTCCCAGGATTCCCTGGATGAGAGATGGGCAAGTTTCGGATGGAATGTATTGCATGCCGCCGGAAATGATATTGAATCACTGGATATGGCCTTTGACCGGGCAAAAACCGTGAAGGGAAAACCTACGGTAATCATTGCGGATACCATAAAAGGCTGTGGAGTGTCTTTTATGGAAAACTCAGTATCCTGGCACCATAAAGTACTAAGTGAAGAGGAATACCAAAAAGCAGCCGTAGAGCTTAAGGAAAGGAGGAGGGCGTCCTATGAATAAAATTCCAAATCGTCAGGTTATATGTGATGTTTTATTAGAAAAAGCAAAGGAAGATAAAGATATCGTCGTGTTATGCAGTGATTCCAGAGGATCAGCCTCCATGGCAGGCTTTGCGTTTGCCTATCCGGACCAGTTTGTTGAAGTGGGCATAGCGGAACAGAATCTGGTAAGTATATCCGCCGGTCTGGCCAGATGCGGCAAGAAGGCGTTTGCGGCTTCCCCGGCCTGTTTTTTATCCACCAGAAGCATGGAACAGGTAAAGGTGGATGTCGCCTATTCAGGCACCAACGTGAAGCTGATTGGAATCAGCGGAGGGGTAAGTTACGGAGCCCTTGGTATGACCCACCACTCGGCTCAGGATATTGCCACCATGGCCTCCATACCGGGTATGCGTGTGTACATTCCAAGTGACAGGCATCAGACCAAATATCTGACAGAGGCATTGCTTGATGATAATAAGCCGGCTTATCTGCGCGTGGGCAGAAATCCGGTGGAGGATGTTTATGAAGAAGGAGGGAATAATTTTGTCATGGACCGGGCCGCGGAGGTTAAATCCGGTAACGACATTGCAATCATAGCCTGCGGGGAAATGGTAAAACCGGCTGCGGACGCGGCTGAAATATTAAAAAAAGACGGCATTTATGCAAGGGTTCTGGATATGTACTGCGTAAAACCAATAGATACAGACGCAGTCATAAAGGCGGCTAAGGAAACCAAAGGAGTAATAACCGTGGAAGAACATACTTTTATTGGAGGCCTGGGCGCTATGGTAAGCCAGATTATCGCCAGGGAATGCCCGAAAAAAGTAATCAATATGTCCCTTCCGGATGCCCCCGTCGTAACCGGCAGTTCGAAGGAGATATTTGACCACTACGGATTAAATGCAGGCAATATCGCAAAAACAGCAGCGGAGTTGATAAAAAATGTCGGATAAATATGTATTAGGAATCGATCAGAGCACCCAGGGTACAAAAGCGCTGCTGTTTGATAAAAGAGGACAGCTGGCCGCCAGATGCGACCTTCCTCATAAACAGCTGGTAAATGATAAGGGTTTCGTTTCCCATGACGGAAATGAAATCTATGGGAATATCTTAAAGCTAATACCAATGGTTGTGGAAAAAGCGGCCGTTGATAAAAAGGATATTGTCTGTGTCGGTATCAGCAATCAGAGGGAAACCTCCATAGTCTGGGATAAGGAAAGCGGGCTGCCGATAGCGCCGGCCGTTGTCTGGCAGTGCTCCAGAGCAAAGGAAATAGTTGAAAAACTTAGAAAAGACGGCTATGACGGGATGGTAAAGGAAAAGACGGGAATTCCTTTATCCCCTTATTTCCCTGGGGCTAAAATCGCCTGGCTTCTTAGGAATGTGGAAGGGGCCGGGGAAAAAGGCCTTAAGGGCGGACTTAAGTATGGCACCATGGACAGTTATCTGATTTACCGGCTTACCGGCGGCACGTCCTATAAAACGGATTATTCCAACGCTTCCAGGACCCAATTATTCAATCTGTTTTCTTTAAAATGGGATGCAGGCATCGGTAAAATTTTTGGTATTAATGTGGAAAACCTTCCAAAAGTCTGTGATTCCAACGGGGATTTTGGAGAAACGGATTTTAACGGATACCTGGACAAAAAAATCCCGATTTTAGGTGTATTGGGCGATTCCCATGGAGCTCTGTACGGTCAGGGCTGTCATAGGCCGGGAATGGTAAAAGCAACCTATGGCACCGGTTCTTCCATAATGATGAACATAGGGGAAAAACTAATACACAGCCGGCACGGATTAGTAACCTCACTGGCATGGGGCTTTGACGGGAAAGTACAATACGTACTGGAAGGAAACCTCAACTATACCGGCGCGGTAATCAGCTGGCTGAAGGAAGACCTTAAATTAATTCAAAGTGCGAAAGAGGCACAAAGCCTGGCAATGGCCGCCAATCCTTCCGACACAACCTATTTGGTGCCCGCATTTACGGGACTGGGAGCGCCTTATTGGAAAAATGACGCCAAGGCTTGTATGGTCGGGATG
Source organism: Clostridiales bacterium (assembly GCA_015655075.1). Lineage (GTDB taxonomy): Bacteria > Bacillota > Clostridia > Lachnospirales > Lachnospiraceae > Anaerocolumna. Next base: position 25,851 of record JAATFT010000014.1, read on the forward strand.
AGCCGCACCACAGGCAGGGCGGAAATCGTCAGGGCGGCTGTGGATTGTATCGCCTACCAGATTACGGACATTGTTACGGCCATGGCGGAGGATGCGCATGTTCCCATTCATGGATTACGGGTTGACGGCGGCCCTACAAAAAACCCATATTTAATGCAGCTGCAGAGCGATCTGACGGGTATACCTGTCCAGGTGCCGGAGGTGGAGGAATTAAGCGGCATGGGCGCGGCTTATTGTGCCGGGATCCGGTATGGATTGTATAGAAAAGAAGAGATATTTAATATGAACAGAAAAGAGTTTAAACCCTCCATGCCTCCCGCAGAGAAAGAAAAAAGATACCGGGGCTGGAAACAGGCCGTTTCCCTGATATTAGATAAATAATATTATCAAGTAATAAAGGAAGAAGTTATAACAGGGCCGTGAATTTATTTTTATTCTAAATTCACGGCTTTTATTTCACAATTTTCTGCCGGATAAAAAGTCTTTGGACAGGATGAGCATATCCTGTAAGGAAAAACTTTCCAGTTTGTATCTATTGTGAAAATTAATGTGAAAACGGGATTGAAGAAAAATCCTCTTTCATATATAATATTTTGTAGCGGAGCTTTATGGCTGTAACTGTGAAACTTAAGATTGACAGAATTATAAAGGGAGAGGTTATTATGAAGATTGATGTTAAAAGTTTTTCTGAACCGTGTGACTGCGGTAGAGAACACAAGATTCATGTAAAAGAAATTTTAATTGAAGCCGGAGCAATCGATAAAATACCTGAACTATTATCAGGTATTTTTGCCGGTAAACCGGAAGAGATAAGTATTATATGCGATGACAATACTTATCCGGCTGCAGGTAAATTAGTGGAAGAAAAAATGAAAGGCTGTAAAGTAGTATTGCTTTCATCCAAAGGACTTCATGCTGATAATCATTGCGTAAAGCTTGCGGAAGAACAGCTTGACGGCGGCGTAAAATTGATTTTTGCCGTAGGTGCAGGAACGATTCATGATATCAGCAGATACCTTGCCAATAAAAGAGGTATTTCTTTTGTATCCGTACCCACTGCAGCCAGTGTGGACGGCTTTGTTTCAACGGTTGCCGCCATGACCTGGAACGGATTTAAAAAGACCTTTCCGGCTGTTTCTCCGATTCTGGTGGTAGCTGACACCAATATCTTTTCTAAAGCGCCTTACCGGCTTACGGCGTCCGGTATTTCGGATTTACTGGGAAAATATACCGCGCTGATCGACTGGAAAATTGCCCATCTTGTTACGGATGAATATATATGTGACAGAGTTTGTGAACTGGAAGTTAAGGCGGTGGAAGAAGTCTGTAGCTGTCTTCCTGACTTACGCGGGAATGTATCGGAAAAGCGGCACTTAAAGGCTTATGAACAACTAATGTATGCCTTGCTTTTATCCGGAATTGCCATGCAGATGGTCGGCAATTCCAGACCGGCTTCCGGCGCTGAGCATCACATTTCCCATCTGTGGGAAATGGAAGTCATTAATCCTCCTCTGGATGCCTATCACGGAGAAAAAGTTTCAATTGGTTTGATGATTGTGGCAGAGACCTATCATATGGTGAAAGAAGCAATCCGCACCGGACAGTATGAATTGGAACCCTACAACGGATTGGATTATATGAGACTTAAAGGATATTTTGGCCGGAAGGGCTTATACGAAAGTATGCGGGAAGAGAACACGCCGGATCCCTTAGAGCAGATTGATGTGATGGAATTTGGAAATCTATTGCCCCAGATTGCAGGTATCTTAGATGAACTGCCTTCTGTTGACCGAATTAATCAGCTGTTGTCCTTGGGAGGCTGTGTAAAATATGTACATGAAATCGGATTGGATGAACATATAATACCAAAAACAATATGCCTGTCACCCTTTGTAAGAAACAGGCTTACATTTATGAGGCTTATAAAATTAATAAAGCTTTTATAGTAGTACCTTAAAAAATTCCTGATTTTCATTATTGTATGAAATATATTATAACAAAAAAACAGAAAGAAAATTATTAAGAAAACAGTTTTCATTTATTGTGGCACCGATAAACCGGAATATGGATTTAACTACCCGAACCATATTATAATCTCTCCGTTTATTAAAGGAGTACTTTCAAATGTGCATACAAAGAGTTTCCGAGAGTACTCTAAGGAGCACTCATAAAAAATAATGGAGAGATTTTTTACGTATAAATAAAAATTGATATTTTCCATATAATAAACAAGAATTATTAAGCTTCTGCTTTCAACAATATTAAAACAGAAGGTTCAGGTTGATAAAAACCCACGAGGAGATTTATATGGAAAATAACACTGTAAAAATTAACGAGGAAAGAGAACAAAAAGAAAAAGAAGAATTAGATGACGGCAAGATACGGGAGTACGGTCAGACAACTCTTGTAAATGAACACAGAAAATCTAAAATACATTTATTATCCATTATTGGAGAGATTGAAGGACATGAATGCCTCCCTCAACATAATAAAACAACAAAATATGAACACGTTTTACCCCAGTTGGCCGCCATTGAAGACAGTAGTGATATAGACGGCTTATTAATTTTGATAAATACAGTCGGAGGCGACGTGGAAGCAGGACTTGCCATTTCGGAGATGATTGCTTCCTTAAGTAAACCAACTGTCTCCCTGGTATTGGGAGGCAGCCATTCCATTGGTGTGCCGTTGGCGGTATCTGCCCAGTACAGTTTTATCGTCCCTACTGCAACTATGATAATCCATCCGGTAAGGATGAACGGTACGGTTATCGGAGTATCTCAGACCTATGATTATTTTGAAAAAATCCAGGAAAGAATATTAAATTTTGTTTCAAGTCATTCCAAGATTCAAAAAGAAGAATTAAAGCATTTAATGCAAAACACAAATCAACTGGCGAAAGACGTGGGTTCTATTTTAGTCGGCACCGAAGCGATTGAAGAAGGAATTATTGATGAAGTAGGCGGCATTAAAGAAGCGCTGGGGAAATTATATGAAATGTCAGGAAGAGGTGAAGAATAATGTTATATACCGTAGTTCCCCTTGAAAGAATCTACAGCTATAGAACGGAAAGTATACTTGGAAGTTCCCGTCAAAAGGAGGAAGGAGAAAAAGAGGATACGGCTGTAGAATATAAAGATATAACTTTGAAACACGGGAGAATCCATGCAAGAAGAGATGGTGAGAATTATGTTGTGGAAGGAATTAATTCCACGGATATGGGTGACTACCTGAATAAGGATTATATGCCCGGAGCTGCTATTAATCTTAATAAGTAAGACCATTTTTTATTTACTCACGCTATTTTTATCGCAGCTATTCAGTCATCGGGATTCTTAACCTTACCGAGTTACGATTCACAGCTCTGCAAAAATCAGCAGATCTGTGAACCGTAACACGCTTCGCGATGCACACAAAACGCAGAATCAGCGTTTTGGCGCTGCTATACTCCGGTTTTCTGTGACTTTCGCTTCGCTACACTCACAAAAAACACGTCGAGTATATCAGCTGTGAATA
>JAATFT010000078.1 GCA_015655075.1 Clostridiales bacterium
AAAGCTGTTTCCCGCTTCCTGTGCAGGAAACTCGGACTGAAATCGGATGATATATTTAAAGAAATCACAGAGAATGGTCCTGAGCTGAACTATGTATATACTACCAAAGATTTTCAGATAAACGGTACAGTATTTCAGGAAAAAAATTATAAATTTATCGGGGCATCTATTTGGAAACGGGATTCTGTAATTGAAATACCTTTTGAAAAGATGAAAAGGCCACTCATTTATATTTCCCTTGGTACCCTGCTGAATAATTCCATAAGTTTTTATAAAAAGTGTATTCAGGCATTTTCTGGCGAGAACATATCTGTTATCATGTCAGTCGGCACTAAAATAGATATTGAAAAACTGGGTAAAATCCCCGGGAATTTTTATATTTATCGTTTTGTCCCTCAACTTGATATTTTAAGTCAGGCAGATTTATTCATAACCCATGGAGGGATGAATAGTGTAAACGAAGCTTTGTACTATAGTGTGCCCATGATTGTTGTACCTATGGGAAATGACCAGCCGACGGTTGCCAGAAGGGTTGAGGAACTTAAGCTTGGTTTAGTCCTTGATAAAAAAAGTGTTTCTGCCGAAAAGCTTCTCGGTGCATTTAATAAAATTCACAATGAAAAGCAATATCTGGAGAATGTTCATAAAATGAGGGAGGCGATGATTCAGGCCGGAGGAAATCAAAAGGCAGCTTCTGACATTATAAATTACATTACACTCCTAAATTCAAAAAGTAAAATGACTTAATAAATCCGCCATCAGGCAAAATCTATGAGGCTATATTCTTCATTATTGAAAAGCATAGCCTCTTTTTTCGTCTGATTTGCAGAAAAAAATGACTGATACGATACCAATGCTTATTAAATTTATGAGAACTCTCATCATAGAAATGTATCTTTACACAGCTTTAAACCTCATACTTGCGGCACACTGTGAAGCCTGTAAAGATATATGGATCCAATACTTTCCTATAAAGAATTGCTAGGGCGTGTTTGAAAAATGCTTGTGCCGGACTGGATGCTCACTTTGTGGGAGACAAGGAGCGATTTCGGGTGCGTAGTGGTGCTACGCTCCCAAAATTGCAACGCAGTATACCGCAAAGTGGGGCGTTCAGAACGGTGCGATGAGTTTTCAGACACGCCCTAGCTCTTTTTTACCGGTTGACCCTGTAATCATACCGGTGTTTAGCACGATTACAGGGTCTCTTTTCTTTCAGTATTTTATTTTTTACCCCGATACTATGCTTTTAAGAACTCAATCATTTGAAAGAGCGGCAAGTGTCGGCGCTACGGAATTTGCAAAATTATAATTATTCTGAGCATCCCAGTTAATGGACCAGGTCATCACTGTTAACCAGAACGGAACCTTGTTCACCGCCTACGGAAATAATAACTCTCTGCCCTTTTCCTTTCGCCGCTGCAATATCCGCAATAAATTCCTCTTTCGTATATCCGCCTAAACTGGATGCCAGTGAGGAATCAAGAGTAAAGGTTACGGCACCTGACTGTGTTGACGCATCTGCAAATGCAACGGCAATCAGATTATAGGAGTCGGGAACATCACTGATTTTCAGGCAGGTGGCACCGTTATTAAAGTTCTGCCAGTATCCGGTAAGAATATGCTCCGGCAGCTCTGTAACCGGTTCCTGCCCGATTGTATAGGTCGCGGTTACCATATCGGAAGCCGTCATCCCCTCCTTGAACGCTTTTGCTTTTATTGTAGTGGTGGAAGCCACCCCGATTGGCTCGCTGTATAACTGGGATGAGGATGTGGGTTCCGCACCATCCGTTGTGTAGCGGACGGTTGCACCGTCCGTTTCACACTGAATGGTTACTTCCACCGCCTCGGAATATGCTCCCCCCTGCAGAACTAAACTCCGGCGTGACAACTTTGTTTACGGGTGTGACGGAACCTGTGTATTCCTCCCATAAGGCGGGAACATTGGACGGTTCCCACCCGGTAAGGGAAGTATGGGATTGTATACACTCATAATACTTACCGTCGTAGGACACTATATCCCCTGTTTGGTAGCTGGTATTCGGTGCCCACTCTGTGGCCTCCGACTGCCCGGAGTCTCCTTCTCCTGAATCGTCTTCTCCTGAATCTTCCTCTATGGTATAGACTGCAGTTACAGTTGACGAAGCTGTCATCCCCTCCTTAAACGCTTTTGCCTTTATTGTAGTTGTGGAATCCACACTGATCGCATCAGTGTACACCTGGGAAGAGGCCGTCGGTTCACTGCCGTCGGTTGTGTAGCGGATAACCGCATTTTCGGTTGCACAAGTCAGAGCTACTTCCTGAGGCTCCGAATAGGTTCCCCCTGAAGGACTGAACGCGGGTGCCGCTACCGTATCCTCTGAAACAATGGTGTAAACGGCAGTGGAAGTCGCTGAATCCGTCAGGCCTTCCTTGAATGCTTTTGCTTTTAATGTCGTGGTTTTATCCACGGTAAGAGGAGCACTGTATGCCAGTGATGTGGCAGAAGGCTCCGTACCATCCGTAGTATAACGAATAACGGCATCTTCCGTTGCTGACGTAATTGTTACAGTCTGGGCATTCGTATATTCTCCGCCGGCGGGGCTGAACACAGGCGCCGTTACCGCCGCAGGATTGTCAACGGCCAGTTTATCTTGAGCCAGACTGGTCATTTCAAAATCATCGGTATCGCCGGAAATTTCCCAGATAACCAAACCTCCATAGCCGTTGCTGTTAATAAAATCACATCTGGCGGAAAGTGAGGTCGTGTCTTCATAGGATAACAGCACTCCCGTTGATTCATTATAAAGCCATGGTGTTTTGGCATAGGTATCGTCACGGTATTTTATATAACCGCCTGTATTCTCCATCTGCTTCAGCGTGAAGTACGGATATTGTCCTCCCGGAGAATTTGGGTTGTCCCAGGAACCCGTAGCAGCACCGGTTGCTGTTCCATACATTCCGTTTGTGCCACCGGTCACGCCCTTCCAGCCTCTGGAATAATAGGGGGTTCCCACATTTAACTTGCTTGCGGGGACTCCGTAAATTTCCGTGAAGTTACGCATTGCGGCATCCGTATTGTATCTTCCCTTAATATCAACGGGAGTGGAAGCGGCCGTATCGTCCGGATTGGCATAAATTCCTGCATGATGCCCGGTTGTTGTTTCCCATGCACCATGAAAATCATAAGTCATAACATTAATCCAGTCCAGATATTGTTCATATTTATCAGGTTCGGTCAGTTCAAGCTTATCGTATCCGGCCGGAGCTGCGATTGTAAGAATTTTATCCGAGTGTCCCGTATTGTTGTATGCCTCACGGATTTCCTTCAGAAGAAGCGTAAAGTTTTCTTTATCCTCAGGACCTCCCGGGCATCCTCTGTCATACTCGTCATTGGGATCGGCCTCCCTGTCAATCCCCGGATATTCCCAATCTATATCAAATCCGTCAATAAAGGGGTATTCATCCAGAAATTCAATGAGACTGTTGATAAAAGTAGCCCTTCCTTCCGCCGTTTTTGCCATGTCATGGTAGTTATTCCCCCTTGTCCAGCCTCCGATGGAAACTAAAATCTTTACATTGGGATATATACTCTTATAGTATTTATATTCTCCAAAATGTCCTCTGAGCTGGCCTGTTTCCCAGCCCTCTGAATGCTCCATTGACTTGTCAAAGTCCGCATAGGTATCAGTGGAAGCAAGCTGGAAACTGGAATCCACCTCAAAAAAAGCATGATTAACAACCGTGACCTTATCCCACGGCAGCATACCTATCGTCATATTTTTGTGTGCGGCATTGTAAATGCCCCAGTTCGGAAAATAAGCAATAATATTTTTGGCTTGAGCCGAAGCAGATACCGTTTCTGCATTTGTATAAGCCGGTACGGTTGCAATAGACGATATTGCCAATGCAAAAATCAGTAAAATTCTTAGAAACTTTTCTGTAATTTTTTTCATATCTCCATCCTCCTATCTCAAAATTTGATATTTGTCAATATATCTCCCATATATTTTGAATATTTATATCAATACCTAAATATAGTATTAATACTTACTGTTGTTTCTGCCCGTTTATCCATAAACTTACCCTATCAGTTCTCGCTGGATCTATGTCCTTACATTCCATCCTTCTGTTTTATGGATAAAGGCACAGGCAGACTTTTGCTTTTTGTATAAACGATGTAAAAGTTATTTTTCAACAGTTCCTTCCGAAAGCGGTTATTTTTCGACTTTTATAGAAGAGGTCTTATCATTAAAGTCACCCAGGGAAGAAGTATCCTCCTGCAAAACTATTGTACTGCCCTTATAATCCGCATCCTGATATAAGGTTATTTTGTAGCCTTCTGGCACTTTGACGGAAGAAAGCGAATCATTTTTCAGGCCCTTTGCAATTAAATCACTGTTATTGTAACTGCCGGCGCTTAATTTAACCGAAGTACCCTGGTAATTGGCATCCGTATAAAATTCAGGTAAATCTTCCGCCTCCACTTTTATGGAAGAAGTCAGATCGTTAAAGTCGCTTAAATACGACGTATCTCCTGTTACAACCTTTTGCGAACCTCCGAAATTCGCATTTTCATATAAGGTTACTTTAAATCCTGCCGGCACTTTTAAAGAAGAAAGCTTGTCATTTGGAATTCCCGCGGCCAGCATTTCACTGTAATTATAACTGCCGGCCCCAAGGATAGCTCTCCATCCGCCGTAATTGGCATCGCCGTAAAAAGTGACGGCGTCATCGGTAGTACCGTAATTTAAAGGATAATCCTGGCATGCCGTCTGGTGCTGGTTCTCATATTCGGTAGTCCAGCCAAATGCATTTGTTGCAAGCGACTTTAAATCTTCTCCTGCAGCGCCGCTCATAAAATGAACAAATTCACCTATGTTCATATCCTCGGTGTAGTAACCGTCTGAGTTTTTCGGATAATGCTGGGACAAAAGCCGGAAAAAATTCGAAAGTACCTGGGATTCTCCGTAGTTGGCATAAATAGGATAAAACCAGTTTTTAAACCAGGCAGTTCCGGATGTCGGAAAACTGTCCGTAACGCTCATATAGCTGTTATATATCCTGTTGGCTTCACTGGTCATGCCAATACCCTTATAAACATCATACTGGAAGATTTCACACCACTTGCTGTCCTGCCAGATTCCGAAAGCCTGCGACCCCTTTGTACCGTTCGAGGCACTTTCCACAATATGTCCGATTTCATGGACAAGCGCATCAATATTCCATTCCGACTGGCTGCTGAAATCACTTCCTCCCACATCAATTACATTGCGGTAATCATGGCCGGAGTCATAATAGTAGGCCGGATGTCCGCCGGGATATTTGTTATGGATAACAACATACAGTCTTCCGTCACCGCCCATAGACCCATAGGTCTGCTTTGTATACTGCCATACTGTTGTGATAAAGGAATAAATCCAATCGGCCTTTGTCTTATCAATATCATCATCAAAATAAACCGCTACATCGTCGTTATAATAAACGAGTGTTACAAGCTGGTTGTGCTCAAACCAGTGCTCCTGCCAGGTCGCAGACGGAGCAGCCAGGCTCGCCTGGGCATATGTGGAAGGGATGGCACTGATAAACAATAGAACTGTAATAATAATTATGGCTAACCTTTTTTTCATTATTAAACCTCTCATTCTTTTTATATTATTGGTGTATATCAAGCAAAAAATTATTTACAATAAATTACTAATTGACTCTAAAAAATAGCTCATCTTTAAAACCTAATAATACACTTAAGTTTCTTTGAAATATCAATCCTTTTCCCAAGCTTATACTCTCCCTTCAAAATTAATTAAATTTACAGTTCTGTACGTCGCCTATATGCATCCCCCCTTAAGTATAATAAGTATCTTTTTTATTTATATTAAATTGACATGTGACTAGCATAATTTTACAATCAGGCATATATTGCCGATTACTGTTAAAATATAAAATATGGCCGGAGCTGTAGCCCAGGTCCCCATAAAATTACTGAAAAAGCTATATTACCTAAAAATGCATAATCTCTAAAGATATCCTTTTTTTATTTTAAAATATATTCAATAAAAAACAACTAGCTGAAATTGGCATATTTTGTATCATCTTGTCGTTCAGTAATAACGCCATTAGGTATTATAGTATTCTATTTAGGTACGATTCCAGACAGTCAAAGTGCAAAAAAATGAGCCGCGCACTTGCGGTCAACCGCAATGCGACAGCTCTTAACTGTATTTTTATATATTGTTTTTACTTTATAGAAAATTCCTTGAATTTCCGATTAAACATCCATGTCTGCACTTGCCGACACCACAATGAATGAAATCGGATGTTAAGTTTCAAAGTAAATAGAAAGCCTTCCAGACGGGATGTGCATGACGCCTGCAGGGTATCATGCCCCAAAGCGACTAAGCGGCAGCGGCAGAGTCCGGCAAGGCAAACTCTTTCTTATATATTGTATTCAATAATATAGACAGAATCCTCACTGAATTTAATATGCTTATACTGGTTTAAGGAAAACCATTGATTGGAGAATTCCACATCTTTGGATATATTATCCGTTTTATCGTCCCGTTCCTCAATTAATTGGTTAAATTCTTCCTGATTCCTTACACGTATGCCAAAACCTCTTGCATTGATCAACGGCAGTTTATTATAGGTATAGTCCTGCAAAGACAGGATATCTTCTATGATTTTATTCCGTATTTTTACCACCATTCCGTCTTTAATTCCGATAATGTCAAAGGAATCGGGATAGACATAGGTATCGCCTGTGGTGGTAATCTCATCTCCCACATAATATAACTTATTATCCGTCTGTACGTTTTTAATACTGTTATCCTGGACACTGTAATAATATTCTTCAAAAATTCTGCTGTTCAGATAATAATTTTCCTTTACAAAACCCCCCTTTAGATTAATGGCTTTTTCTGCTCTGGAAATAATGCCGCCTCCGGCCACATCGTATCCGTCTACGATAACAAACCGGCCTGTCGCCTTGCTGTGCCTGAATTCGTCAAAAGCAACCGCCTCTTTGGTTTCCACAATAATTTCGGCCACATCGTTAATCCTCACCCTTAAAGCCTTCTCCTTGCCGGATAAGGTACTGGCATCGATTACTTTCAGTATGGACTTGACTTCTGCCTCTACTTCGGCAGTTGCCAGCTTGATTTTATATTTCTTATTCATAATCAGATCCGTTTTACCCATCCAGAATATGTTTGCGCGGAATCGGTTGGAAATTATGGGTACGTCTTTTCTATGGCTGATTATCTCGCCCCGCCTGTTAAAGAACTCATCCGCCACGGTAATTCCCACAGATTGTCCGGCTGCCGCCACATCGGTCTGATCTTTGGGAGTCCAGGCTTCAATGGTTTTTACTCTGGTGGTTTTATTACCGGGCGTTATTTGGATTTCATCACCGGCTTTTAAGGTGCCTGCTTCTATCCTTCCCACAATGATCCTCCTGCTGTCAAATTTGTAGACATCCTGGATAGGAAAACGCAATGGCTTATGGGAAATATCCTTATCCTTTGGTATCTCGTCAATGGCTTCCAGTATGGGCTTACCTTTATACCAGGGCATTTTATGGGAATAGCTTGCGATATTTTCGCCATAAAATGCGGATATAGGAATATAATCCAGGGGAGTAATCTGTAAAGTATTTAAAAATATATTAAAATCTTCTTTTATGGCATGATATTTTTCTTCGGAATAATCAATCAGATCCATTTTATTGACAATTACATATACCTTCTGAATTCCCAATAAGGATAAGATATAGCCGTGTCTTTTGGACTGCTCCTTGATTCCTTCCTTGGCATCGATGACTAAAAGCGCCGCCTCGGCACTGGCCGCACCGGAGATCATATTTTTTAAAAATTCCTTGTGTCCGGGTGCATCAATAATGACATAATCCCTCTTTTTGGTAAAAAACTGGAGTTGGGTGGTATCTATGGTAATACCTTGCTTCTGCTCTTCTTCAAAGGCGTCTAAAAGATAAGCATATTCAAAGGGCTTTCCCTTTTCTTTCGAGATACGCTTTACCCTTTCAATGGCACCCTCCGGCAGAGAATTGGTATCATATAACAGGCGACCTATCACCGTTGATTTGCCATGGTCCACATGACCTACCACTACTATCTTAAGTGTTTCTTTATTCTCGCTCATCTGGTAGCCCTCCTTACATATATCCGTCTTTACGGAGCTTCTGCATTGCATACGCATCCTCCTGATCCTGTGCACGGCCAGCACGTTCACTGGTTTTTGTATGCTTTAATTCTTCAATGATTTCTCCAACCGTGCTCGCGGTTGATTCAATGGTTCCGGTACACGGGGCGCAGCCAAGACTGCGGTAGCGTTTTCCGTCTTTTGCAAAATATAAATCAATTAAAGGAATGTTCTCCTGTAAAATATATTCCCATACGTCAATTTCATTCCAGTGGAGAATGGGATGAACCCTGATATGGTTACCCTTCGGGAAATCCGTTTTAAACTGATCCCATAGCTCCGGGGGCTGGTTGGTATAATCCCATTCATAATCCTTGTTTCTTTCACTGAATACCCTTTCCTTGGAACGGGAGCCTTCTTCATCCCTTCTTACTCCTAAAATCAAGCCCTCAAATTCATATTTCTCCACCACCTGCTGTAAGCCGTCGGTTTTTAAAGCCCTGCAACAGACAAGTCTTCCTTTGTCCGGTCCCATACCCGCCTTTACGGCCTCTTCATTGGTATGTACAATCAGGTCAAGATTTAACTCCCTGGCAATTTTATCCCGGTATACAATCATCTGCGGTATTTTATAAGTTGTATCCACGTGGATGAAAGGAAAAGGACAATACCCGTAAAAAGCTTTCTTGGCCAACCACATAAGTACGGTTGAATCCTTTCCTATGGACCAGAGCATACCTAGCTTCCCAAACTTTTTATATGCCTCCCGCAGTATATAGATACTTTCCGCTTCTAACTCGTCTAAATGGTTCATATTATGTCCTCCTGTTTCTTTTTTGAGTACTCTCGGAAACTCTTTGTATGCAGATTTGTGAGATGATTTTTTGTCAGATATGCACAAATTTATGAGGCGTACGTGGAGCGTACGTTGATTAAATTTGTGCGCAGCTGGCGAAAAATCAGCCGCAAAGATGCGTACAGGGGAATTTCCGAGAGTGCTCTTTTTATATAGTCACAAATAAGTCCCTGACCCACCGCTTACGCTTGCTAAGAAACGGTGGGGTTTAGCTGTAAGGTTAAATCACTTTCTTTCACATTTAATAGGAATTGGCTTTTGTCGTATCAATGGTAATAATCTTCTTTTTCCCGTCCGGCCTTGTAATATGCCAATGGAGTTCTTTGTTCTCCTCTTTCACATACATGGTTGTGCCTCCTCCTCCCATATCAGCCCCCAGATAATAAGAAATTGCCTCAAATTTACACTCCTTAAGGCAGGAGGTACAGCCCCAGCATTCCTCCGGATATTTGATATAAGTTTTATTGCTTTCTTTTTCTTTAAATAATAAAGAGCCCGGACATACTTCCCTGCAATTTCCGCATCCGGCGCACAAATCAGGATTAATTCTGATGCTCATAAGTTTGCCTCCGATCTACAAGGGGCCTTTTTATAATCCGTATTTCTCCATCCTTAAAGACCGAGTTAATATATAAAAAATAATCCTTATCATTCAGGCCCGGATAATCTAAATTTTCCTGGAAAGAATGCCATCTGGTTTCCTTCCTCGCTTCCAGATGGGCGATAACGGCCTCTGCCACTACCAGACGGTCGATTAATTCATATATTTTCATCAGGTCATAAAAATCCTCTCCATGGAGTTTATACGCCAATTTTAAAATTTCCCGTATGCGGTTTTTCCCAACGGCAAGTTTTACTTCATTGTAGCCATAACTGCCGGAGATTCCCCCCGCATATTCATCCATTATTTTTTGCATGGCTTCTTCCAGCTGACCAACCGTGTAAATGCCGGAGGGATTTTTTAGATATCCTGTTATCTCCCGGAATTTATTTTCTTCTTCCTCACATAAAACTTCCTGCTGTAATACAGCAGCTATATATTTCATTACTGCTTCGGCGGCGATCTCCCCTTCCGCAAGGCTGCCGGTTACATATTTCTGAGGACATCCCCCCGCCACGTCGCCTGCGGCATATAATCCTTTTATTGTAGTCTGCCTGTTTGTGTCCACCCAGTATCCGCTGCCGGTATGTCCTCCCACAATATAGGGTTCCGTTCCTTCTATTTCCACATTTTCCTCCGACGGTCCCGCTCCCCGTTCCAACCATTTTAAGGTCTGGGCCGGAGCCATATTCAGATATGCTTTTAATAATTCCTCTTCCGCCCTCTTTCCGATTCCTTTGGTTCTTAAAAAGCAGGGGCCTCTTCCCCGTCTATTTTCCTCTACGGTGGAATATACCCGGTTGGCGGTGGTCGGCGCTCCATAGTTACGGTCATAGGTTTCTCCCGCACAGTTAATCTGAGGTGCGGATACTCCCTGCGCTATGGTTCCGGTGGGTGCTATGGTGTCCTTACATCTTAATGCGATAAAACGCATTTCAAAGGTGGTCATTTCCGCTCCTTCCCTTATTCCCATTGCGTATCCCGCACCGGTATTAAAGGGAGGATACCACATTTTATGTCTGGAAAATCCGGGGTTATTGGGTTTATAAATTCCTGCCGCACCGCCGGTTGCGCAGATTACTCCTCTGGCATAAATGACATAAAAGATATTATTTTCAATACTAAAGCCATAAGCTCCCAGAACCCGGTTATCTTTTATAATATAATCAACGATATTAACCTTATTTAATACCTGTATATTGTCATGCTTATACACTCCGGCTGCTAAAATGGGTTTTATGTTTTCGCCGTTAATTTTAATATTCCGGTCGCCTCTTGTAACATAGTCCCCCTTCTCATCCTTTAAAATGACTAATCCCAGCTTCTCTAAATGGCGGGTTACCCCGTTAAGACGCTCCGACATGGTAAGTACCAGATCCTCCCTGATAATGCCGTTGGCATCCCTTTTTACATACTCAAGGTAATCCTCCGGGGTTTTCCCCTTTACAATATAGGCATTCAGGGCGTTCACCCCGGCCGCCAGACATCCGCTTCGCTTAATATTGGCTTTTTCTGCAATCATAACCTTCTTATCACTTTTTTCCCCAATGGTAATGGCGGCATAACAACCTGCAGTTCCGCCGCCAATGATCAGAATGTCCGTATACAGCTTTTCCCTTTTAATATCCACCTGTGTTCCTCCCTGTTATTCTCCCTATAGACCTGCTTAAGCTCCGATTAAAACAAGTAAGTTCCAAACCCACTGCTTACACTTCGCTAAAAGCGGAGGACTTACTTGTAAGGTTAAAATTTAAATATTCATACAGTTGAAATTTAAAATTACTTATATATATACCGGCATAGGATCCACCTTTAATTTATTTTCTACTATTTTGGTTCCCTGTTCATCAAATACATACAATCTGTGAATCAGTACGGCAATCTCCTCTCCCACTTTAAGGGGCGCCTTTTCAAGGGAACGGTAACCGGTGAGCAGGCATCCTTTCATGTCTACGGAAATCTCCCAGGAGGATCCGTGAAAGCTTACATTCTTTATAATTCCCCTATCCGTTGCCAAAGGGTTGACAAATTCTTCAATTCTGCCGATTTCAATGAATTCCGGTCTTATAATGGACTTTTTATCCTCATGTAAGTCTTTAAAACCTTTGAATATTCCCGCGTTTTCAATTATGCTGGATTCCCCGATAAAATGTGCCACAAAGGGGGTGGAAGGCTTTTTATATATCTCCACCGGAGTTCCTTTCTGTTCCACCGCACCCAGATTCGTTACAATAATCTCATCAGCCACATCGATTGCTTCCTCCTGATCATGGGTTACGAATATACTTGTGACACCAAGCTTATGGATCATATTTTTTAACCAAGTACGCAGCTCTTTTCTGATCTTTGCATCAATAGCCGCAAAAGGTTCATCCAATAACAAAACGGAGGGGCCTGGCGCCAGTGCCCTTGCAAAAGCAACCCTTTGCTTCTGGCCTCCGGAAAGCTGATGGGGATATCTCTTATCCAATCCCTTAAGGCCCACTAATTCAATCAGCTCTTCCACTCTTTGTCTGATTTTTGCTTTATTTGCCTTTTTTACCTGTAATCCAAAGGCAATATTCTCATATACGGTCATATGCCGGAACAGGGCGTAATTCTGAAACACGAAACCGATGCCCCGCTCACCGGGCGCTATTTTATTCACTCTTTTCCCGTCAATAAAAATATCCCCCGAATCAGGGGCCTCAAGCCCTGCAAGCATTCTAAGAATCGTAGTCTTACCGCTTCCGCTGGGCCCTAACAGGGCCACCAGATTACCTTTTTCGATTGTAAAGCTAACCTCTTTGGAAGCTTTAAATTTTCCAAATGTTTTATTTAAGTTATTTACCTCAATATACATAATCTTTCCCCCTATCTGCTTTTTTTGGCTTTCCACTCTACAAGATTTCGCAGAATGAGAATTATAACCGCAATCATTACCAAACAGGAGGATACTGCAAATGCCGCTGAAAACTGATATTCACTGTATAAAATCTCAATATGCAGGGGCAGCGTATTGGTCTTGCCTCTGATATGGCCCGAAACGACGGATACGGCGCCAAACTCTCCCATGGCTCTTGCAGTGCATAATATAATACCGTATAATAAACCCCATTTTATATTGGGCAGAGTAATTCTCCAAAAAATCGTAAATCCGCCGGCCCCCATACTTGCGGCGGCAGCCTCTTCATCCGTTCCCTGGGCTTCCATTAAGGGGATCAGTTCCCTTGCCACAAAAGGAAAAGTTACAAATATTGTGGCCAATATGATTCCGGGCAGGGCAAAAACAATTTTAACGTCAAACTGTTCCAGCAAACCGTAAAATAAGCCGTTTCTGCCAAAAATAAGAACAAAGATAAGACCTGCAATTACAGGAGAGATAGAAAAGGGAAGATCGATTAAGGTAATTAAAAACTGCTTGCCTTTAAACTTAAATTTTGTAATACACCAGGCCGCCGTGATACCGAATAAAGTATTGGCAGCCACTGCCGTTATGGTGGCTAACAAGGTTAATTGCAGTGCTTTCAAGGTATAATGATCGGTAATTGCTTCTATGTAGGCACGAACCCCTTTTCCCAGGGCTTGTGTTATAATTAAGGCCAGGGGAAGAATCAGCATCGTAACTAAAAAAAGTACGCTGATTCCGATTAAGATAATTTTTATTCCTTTCGGTTCCCCGCCGTGGCTTTTATGTTTCTTCATATTAACCTCAATTCCGCACCAGCTTTAATGGCTCGCTTTGCAAGACTATACGCATTTCAATCCAGGCTTCCATCCGCCTGGGCACATTTCATTGAAAATAGCTTATTCCTTTAAAAATTTATTGGTTCTTCTTCGAAGGAGGTTTAGAATCAATAACATAATAAATGATACCAACAGCATTACGATTGCTATTGCAGTTGCTCCTTCATAATCAAACTGCTCCAGTTTTGACATGATTAGTAAAGGAGCTATTTCTGTTTTCATCGGCATATTCCCCGATATAAACACGACGGACCCATATTCTCCCACACCCCTGGCAAAAGCCAGGGAAAATCCGGTTAATATAGGTGATAATAATTCGGGTAAAATAACTTTCTTAAAAATCTGACTGCGGGTAGCTCCAAGCATCAGGGAAGCCTCTTCGATTCCCTTATCCAAATCCTCCAATACCGGCTGTACGCTTCTGGTAACAAAGGGTATTCCGATAAAAACCAAAGCAATGGTTATACCAAAAACAGTATAGGAGCCTTTCATTCCTGCCTTCGATAACTGACTGCCGATCCAGCCGTTTTCCGAATACAGGGTTGTCAGAGCAATGCCGGCAACGGATGTAGGCAGTGCAAAGGGAAGGTCAATCATACCGTCCATAATTCTTTTAAAGGGGAAATCATATCGGACTATAACCCATGCAAGCAAAACTCCGAATATTACATTTACCGAAGCTGCCAGAAATGCACTTATAAAGCTTACACCGTAGGCATGCAGCACTCTTTTGTTAAAGGCCGCATCGATAAATTCCCTTAAACCCATATCTGCGGTTTTTAAAAATACGGAGGATAACGGTATTAAAATTATAACTGACAAATATGCCAGTGTAATCCCCAATGTAAGTCTAAAACCTGGAACAACGCTGTTTTTATGGGCCATTTTTCTTTCACCTTTTCATTCATGATTACTATAATCTGCTGCATTTTACTCTCCTGTCGTCATTTTGCTACTGGTTGATTTCCTCATATAGCTGGTCAAAGACACCGCCGTCCGCAAAATGGGTCTGCTGTACGTCCCGCCAGCTGCCGAATTTATCGGCTAAAGTAAACAGCTTAACTTCCTTAAATTGATCTTTATATTTTTCAGCTACGGATTCCATTCTCGGGCGATAATAATTTTTCGCTGCAATTTCCTGTCCTTCCTCTGAGTACAGATACTGGATATATTCCTTGGCCGCTTCCTGCGTATTATGTTTCTTTGCATTCTCCGTTACCACGGCTACGGAAGGTTCCGCCAATATACTGATGGAAGGCGCAACAATCTCAAATTCCTCAGGGCCTAACTCCTCCACAGCAAGATAAGCTTCGTTTTCCCATGCAATTAACACGTCGCCGATCCCGTTTTCCACAAAGGTAGTTGTCGCTCCCCTGGCTCCTGAATCCAGTACCTCCACATTGGAATATAATTTTTGTACAAAGTCTTTTGTCTTTTCTTCCTCCCCATTAAACTTTTCCAGGGCATATCCCCAGGCCGCCAGATAATTCCACCTTGCTCCCCCGGAGGTCTTTGGATTTGGTGTTATAACCGATACGCCGTCCTGTATTAAATCATCCCAATCCTTGATATTCTTAGGATTGCCTTTCCTGACTAAAAAAACGATCGTAGAAGTATAAGGAGCGCTGTTGTCTTCAAATTTCGACTCCCAGTCCTCCTCCAATAAGCCGGCATCCGCAATTTCATCAATGTCATAAGCCAGGGCCAAGGTGGCAACATCGGCTTCCAGACCTTCTATAATCGCCCTTGCCTGTGTGCCGGATCCGCCGTGGCTTTGATCTATGGTAACCTTTGTCCCCGTTTTTTCTTCATAATATTTTGCAAAGGCTTTGTTGTATTCTACATATAATTCCCTTGTGGGGTCATAAGAAACATTCAGCAAGGAGATTTTTTGGGTCTCCTGTTCCGCCTCCTGTGATGTATTTTCTGAATTATTTACCGTACTGTTATTTTTATTGGCACTGCTGTTAACACTGTTACCGTTATTGCTGCAACCGGTTATACCCCCAATTAATAAAACAGTGATTAAGATACCGGTCAATAAGAATTTTTTCCTCACAATTAATTTCCCCATGTTAATTCCTCCCTTTCATAGTAAATAATATAAATTCAATAATTTTCCTATTGATTATAGTATGTGCCCCCTGCTTTGTCTACATGACAAATATTAGTAATTACTATGACAAAATTTATTTTAGTTCATAAATAACAGTAACGTATTGACTGATTACGAATAATTATTTACATATAAATCCAAATTCAGTCCTTATCCCGTAATTAAGGAATAAGGATTTTTATACTTTTAGCGATTTATTAATAACCGAAAACACAAAATAAAAAACGGATATGCAATTTTTATTAAACTCTGTGCCAAAACCAGCACAAATTTAATAGAATCACAAATCCGTATAAAGGCTTATTTAAATAAATTATAAGACGACAGGTTCAAATGACCGAATTTTTTTAGCTTGTGTAATTCTCTAATAAGGCGTATAACTCATCCAGATCTTTCACAAAAATCCCGTCCTTTAGCTGCTGCTGCTCATATTCGGAAAGATTTTCCACCGATACTCCGGTATAATCAAATACCGTCTTCTGATCGCCGTAATATGCGACAATATAGCCGTTCTGCTCTTTAAGAAAATACTGATATACTATCCTATCCTCATTATATGTTTTTTTAAGAATGATATTATCCTTTGAAAAAAGAACAACTTCAAAGGATACCAGACCCTTTTGGAATTCATTTAAGGGTAAATCCTGCATATAATCATTGAGGTACTGTATTACCTCCTCACGATTTAACCCAATTAAATAACTTGGGGTGGGCAATACCTCTTCATCGGTAACGCTGGTTTTGATATCATACGTCTGCAATGTATACTGAGTTGTGGGCAGTATGGTATCCTCTTTAGCCGTATCAACTGCAACACTGGCATCCGTTGTATTTTCCGTATTATCCTCCGCGCTCTGAGCCGATTCCTGATCTGATACTTCCCCATCCTTGCTGTTTGTTTCCTGATTGTCGCTTAATTGTAACAGCCCATTATTTTCCAATGATAAAATAAACTCCTTATTGCGTTCCACCGCATTTTCATTAAAATCTCTCAAAGCGTTTTTATAACTTAAATAATAACAGGCTGAAAACATTACCGATAATGAAAAAAAACTAATGAAAAAAACTAATGCCTTCCTGATTTTCACCAAAATCACTCCTTTTACATTAAGTATTCACTAGTTTTTCCCATTTTATTCATAGAATTTTTATTTATTGAATAAAGAAATTGCGTCCTATTCGATAAATAAGCCACCGGCTTAACTTTCCTATACGGCCGCGCCTTTTCTTAAATCAGATGGAGCTTTCCCGCTATCCGGGCTAATGTCCTTCCCAGGGGCATCTCATATAATTCCTCCCCTGTAACCCCTTTAAAGAGTAACAATAAACAGAAATAAGCCCCTACTGCAACTATAACCGCCGCTAAAGTACTGACGGAATTCATTTTTATTACGCTATAAAGACCGTAATAAGTAAAATAAGCCAGCACTCCCATAATAGCTGCGCATGCCGTGGGAATCAGAAAAGTCTTTTTTACTTCCTGTTTATAATTTAAAATTTTTCCTACGGATATCCAGTTGAGAATACAAACCACCAGGGAAAAGGTTACATTGCCAATTACCAGCCCATAGGCACTTAAGTTAAAAAACTTCAACAATATGTACAAAAGCGCAACATGAATAACAAGGGAGATTGCAGAATGGGTAACCGGAAGACTCATCTTATTAATTCCCTGAAGAACTGCATTGGTAATAGTGGAAAGCGCAAACAATACGATAGCTACGGAGCCTAACCGTAACAGATTAGCGGGAAGCTCCCTCGCATCGCCAAACAGCAGCTTAAGGATTGGAGAAGCCAGTACTCCCATTCCAACCGCCGCCGGAATTGCAATTATCATATTGAACTTAACAGCCATATGTACTTTGTTTTTAACTTCATAATTGGTTTTGCTGTATTTCGAGGCCACCAGGCTTGGTATAATGGCAACTCCCATGGCAGATGCTATGGAAACCGGCACGTTAATCAATAAATTATATTTGTTGGAATAAATACCCCATAATGCGTTTCTTGCTTCTTCATCCAGGCCTTTCCCTGCCAGGATATGCCCAAATAAGGCTCCGTCCAAAACTCCGCTGATCTGATATACGGTCTGGCTGAGTATAACCGGTATAATTGTAACAAGCAGGGCTTTTAATATGACGGGATTGGATTCCCGTAAACCGCCCGTATCCCTTCTTAACTGCCTGTCAATGATTGGTTTATATAATGCAAAGATAAATGCTAAAAAGATAAGGGCCGTACACGCGCCCACAAAAGTTCCGAGGGTACCGCCTGCCGCGCCAAACGCGGCAATGTCCGGGGATGCGCTGTGGTAATTCATAAGAAAATACGCGGCAATTATGCTGACAACCGCATTTACAATCTGCTCCAGTATCTGTGATACGGAAGTGGGCAGCATTGTATTTTTACCTTGAAAATATCCTCTTAATACACCCATTACTGCAAAAACAAATATGGTAGGGGCCAATATTCTTAAAGGTATGGCGCTTCTGGGCGACTTATAAACTGCGGCTGCCAGAAAATCTGCGCCGAAATAGATAAATAAAGATGCGGCGGTTCCTACAATAATGGCAAAACACAAAGCACACAAAAAGATGCGGTAGGAATTGCGGTATTGTTTCTTAACAGCCCTGGCCGCCACCAGCTTTGACACGGCAAGTGGTAAACTGTAGGAGGATAAAATTAAAGCGATATTATATATTGCAAATGCATTGGAATAATAACCGATTCCTTCATCTCCAATAATATTAGTTAAGGGAATACGATACAGCAGCCCGATTAACCGGACGATAATGGAAGCGGCCGCCAATATGCTTCCCTGCACTAAAAAACTGTTACTTTTTTTACCTGTTCCCATAAAATCCTCCTAACGTATAAACACAACCCGCCTGCCAGGATATGCAAACGTTTTATGCTAATAAATCTTTTGTACGGTTTACTTTTCCGAAAGAACCACATCTTTAGTACGGTTATCCGGAAATACTGCTATATAGGTTTTACCGGGATTGATGGTCAGTTCCCTGCCCTGTGCGTCATAATAACGCATCTTCCTGTTGCTTTCATTTTTGCTCCATGTAATATCCGTCTTTTTGCCGTTTGTTATATAGTACCCGCTGCCTTCTGTATTTTCAATATCCATGGTCTGATAATCATTTATGTCTATATCCCATTCCCTTACAAATTGAACGATAATGTTTTTAAAGGTCAGCTGCTCTCCCGTATTGTAATCGATATGTTTTGTATCAAACTGAAACCGGCCGTATACTTTATCCTTACTGTCATAAATAAAATACGGGCTGGCATAGCCGGAGAATTTCAGAGTCACCCTTTCCGCCTTCTGATCCGAGTTTATATCCGTATCCTCTTCATAAAAGGTAAAATGCCCTTCATAATCCTTGGGATATTCCGTTTCATACCCTTTAATTTCCGTTCCCTTTAATATTCCTTCCTTCGTTGCAAAGGCATTATGAGGGGCATTTATGGATTTATCACGGTAAAATACCGTTTCGGAAATACCGGTTAAGCCGCTTAAATTATCAATACCTAAAGCACTTATTTTCTTCGTCGCATAGGTTGTCTCACCGTAATGAACATAAATCGCGTCATACTCGTCGGCAAAGCTGACAAAATAATGTCTTGCACTGCGGACCGATCCGATTCTGGTCTCATTGAGCTCTTCAAAAATACCCATCAGCCTGGTAATGCCCCCTTCCACCAAAGCTTCATATAAAATAGCCGCTTCCGAAGTTCCGCTTTGGGGAGAGGCCAGCTTAATATTATTAAACATAATTGCATAAGGTCTTTTATTGCTTATTTCTTTCGATACCCAAAGGCCGGTTAATTTGCTCTTCGCTTCTTTATTATGATTTACAGGCTCTACAGTGGGTACGGCTGTAGGAGTCGCGGCAGGGGTTGTCGGCGTCACACTGGGGGTAATCTCCGCCCCTTCTTTTTTCTTACATCCGTAAAGCGAAATCAGTATTAATAAAATAATTAATATAATAGCATGTCTTTTCATCCAAGTAATCTCCTTTAAGTCAAAGCGGATATTCCGTGTCCGCCGTGCTACTTGCTCATAACCATACCAGCAAGCTGGTATTTACCTGCTACGCAGGTATTATCTAAAAATATGCAGCTCATCCAAAACATCCCTTTGTTTATCCTCCATAATGCTTCCTTCTTCCTCTTGCCTATGATCATAACCGAATAAATGCATCATACTGTGAGCCGTTAAAAACGCAAGCTCCCGTTCCTTCGAATGACCGTATTCGTCCGCCTGTTCCATTACTTTTTCAACGGATATCATAATGTCACCCAATAAAAGCTCACCGGTTTCAGGATTAAAATAATCCTCTTTCTCTTCTATAAGCCCTGAAAAATCTCCGGGGACTTCATAGTCGACCATAGGAAAAGACAATACATCGGTAGTTGTGTCAATATTCCTGTACTTCCTGTTAGTCTCCTGCATTTCCCTGTTGTCGGTCAATATAACATTTAATTCCACTTCATACGGACACTGTTCCAGTTCCAGGGACTTTTCAACTACTTTTGTAATAATACCCCGATAGTCAAGTTCCAGATTTGTTTCCGTGTCATATTCCAGATTTAACGTCATCCTATTTCCTTTCTATGCACGGCGGTAAAAAGCACCGCCTTTCATCAGAAGATAAAAGTATCTTCTGATAATATATGTAAAAAAAATCCCTTCAGCTGATTATATTGTTTTAAAGTCAAACCGGACTCATCCAGGCTTCCCTTGGTTAAACGCATCTGAAACACATTATCCACTATTTTTTCTATGGAAACAGGCTCATGGGGAGCAGCGCCGGATTTTTTGTCCGTCTTTTCCAAATATTCTCTGGCTGCTATGACGCTGATGGCAATCATTACGATAGCCGCTTCGGGAGACTTTGGCTTCTCATATTTAATATTGTGCTGACGGATAATATCGATTACGCTTCCGGGAAGGTGATAAACTTTTGCTAATTTAACCCCCTCACCACATATTCCTTATTTTCCATTCTTCCTATTTCGTGATAGAGCCCGCCGGCTTTTGCCTTATTTTCATCCGCACCCACTGCTTTTGCGGCTTTCTGGGATAATTCGCCGATTAAAAGGGAGTGCTTGTACACCTTCATGGAATATTGTTTTAATCTTTGAAGCAAAGGAAATTCCAAATCGAGAATTTCCTCCATATCATATGTTTCATTTAAATTATCATACATAGCCGCTGCACCGTCTGGAACAGGATTTTTCAAAGTACTGCCCGTTCTGTTTCCGTAATACGAATATCCCCCATAGGAAAATCCAATTGACAAAAGGCTTGAAATCAAAGAATAAAAAGCGGCTATGGTAAGAGTATTTTTTAATATGAAATTATTGACTATAAAAATCAATATAAGCTGCATGGATAATACAACAACTGCCGCGTAGCCCAAAGTTGAGATTTTCTTCATATAGTTGGATAAAAGACACATAAACGTACCAAGAATAAGAAGATATATAATAAACTCCGGTTCAAGCCCGCTGTAAAAGCTGGCAAAAATAATAAAATTAAGGGTAAGGATATACCCCAGGTACATATGAAACAGCATAGCTGTCAACAGGCCGCCCGATATCCACAGAGTTATTTCCGGTCTTTCTTTGGTAATCATGATCAGAAAGAAAGACCCAATGTATATTAACATAAAAATAGGATAAAAATATGGCAGTTTCTTTACTTTTTCCTGCTGGGACGATATATAAAAAATAATTAATAATAACAGAACTATGGAAAGTACACATAATTTTAAAATATCGGATAAAGCAGCCCCATTCTCACAGCCAAAGAATATTATAATCAAAACGGATGCCAATCCTAATATCCCCCACAGAAATGAAGCCGGCATACCTTTCCTGGCAATACTAAGATGTTTCACAAAACCCCCATCTGTCTGTATAGTACAGACTTTCCTTTTGCATTTTTTAAGCTTTTTTTCTTTTACCCGCTTTATCCTTATTCCGTTGATCATTACGGACCCTGGCCTCGTTTAAATGTCTTCTCTGGAATTTTGGCCGATTGCTCTTTACTTCCGCTTTGCTTAATTTATTTTCATAAGCTTCGTAAGCCATAACAATCTTCTGAACCAACGGATGTCTTACCACATCCTGACCTGTTAAGTAGGAAAAGCCAATGTCGTCAATTTTACTTAAGACCTTTAATGCGACATCCAGTCCTGACTGTGTACCGGCCGGCAGATCTTTCTGGGATAAGTCTCCTGTAATGATTACCTTGGAACCGAATCCAATACGCGTTAAAAACATCTTCATTTGTACAGGTGTGGTATTCTGCGCCTCATCTAGGATAATAAATGCATTCTCAAGGGTTCTTCCCCTCATATAGGCCAAGGGGGCAACTTCAATTAATCCCTTTTCCGAATTCTTTAAATATCCCTCCGCTCCCATAATCTGATAAAGTGCGTCATATAAAGGCCTTAAATAAGGGTCTATCTTGCTTTGTAAATCTCCCGGCAAAAAACCTAATTTTTCGCCGGCTTCAATTGCAGGCCTGGTTAAAATAATCTTATTCACTTCGTCATTTTTAAATGCGGTCACAGCCATAGCCATGGCTAAATAGGTTTTACCTGTTCCGGCCGGTCCAATACCAAAGGTTATCATCTTTCTGCGTATTAAATCCACATAGGACTTCTGCCCCAGGGTTTTCGGCTTTATGGGTTTTCCGGAAATGGTATGACAGATCAGATCCTGATCTATCTCCACCAGGGTAAATTCTTTATTGTCAAAACATAAAGATAAAGCATAGCTCACATTTTGTTCGGTTATGTTGTTGCCTCTTTTGGATAACTCAATTAATTGGTCAAATACACTTTTTGCCTTGTTGACATTATCATTTTCTCCTATCAGCTTAACTTCATCGTTTCTGACTATAACTGTCACATTTAATGTCTTTTCAATCATTTTAACATAAGCATCAAATTGACCAAATACGTTTTTTTCATGTTCAGCCGGAACATCAATTATCATTTCCATTAGACTCATCTGTATCTGTAATCCTCCACTCGCTGTCGTCAATAGATTTATAATCCTTGACCGATTCCTGTACCACAATTTTTCCCTCTGCGGTGCAGGTATTATTCTTTATTGCTATTTTAACATTATTTTCAACAATTAAAACATCTTTTTTAATTAAATCCTCCAAAAAACGTTTTAACTTTTCTTTGGCTAAAGCCGTAACTTCCTCCTTGGTATATTTCTTCTTTATTTCTTCATATTCCGGATAGTTTGTCACCGAATAACTAATAGGAAGATAAAAATCATCAAAGTGAAGCATAAATTCATCCACAATTATATCATACTTTGTATAGGGAATTCTAGGCTTATATAAATTTATTTTTTTTAACAGAAAGGAAATATTATATCCTGTTTTGCTTTTACTTGTATATTGCTTTTGGATATAATTTAAAGAGATTTTATCCATATAATTGTAATAGGTTTTTCCAATGATATCCGCATCGGCAATTACAGGTTTCCGTTCCACCAAGGTATCATTATCCCCTATTATATCTACTATTCCGGAAACCAGGATATCTCCTTTTTTAACTACGGAGCCGACTTCCGCTTTAGGTGTCCCGATTCTGGTGACCATATATGTAATGATACAGTCCTTAGACGCAATAATGTGACAATTCTTAGTTGCTGTTACCGCCGGAGCCGGCATGTTGGTTTCTGTGATTTTGATAATTAATCTTGTACCTTTTATCTCGGCCGATACCCATCCGATATCATTATAAGTAGCGCGTATCAGTTCTTCAATCTCCTGGCAGTCAATATCTTTCTTCTGCAGGCCGATATATATCCCATTGGATTTTATGAATTTTAACATAGCCTCCGGAGTATAGGAATGTCCCCCTAATACATTAATATCCCATATATAAAGGGAAAGTATGTATAGAATGGTACAAAAAAGAAAAATTCCCGCCAGATAACCTTTGCGATTTTTATATTTATGAATAAAAAACGGCATTCCGTACCTTCTCTTAATGTAGGGTATGGTTCCTGTCTTTCTGGCGACCGGTTTCAGTTTCCGATAATCTTTAAGCATAATCCGAAATTCATACTCTCCTTCAACATGCTTTAAATCCCAAAGATATATATATCGATTGCTGCATAGATTAATAAAACGCTCCGGAGACTGCCCCTTCATTCTGATCAATAAGTACCCCCGTAGCCATCGAAATAGCTTTATCAGCATGCTAAAACCTCCAGTTCTAAAAAATTTTCCTTCTATCCTGATTTTATTTTGCAGGCTTTATTTATTACTCACATAATGAATGTTATGTATCATGCCGGTTATTTTCATTTCTTCGTTGGTGAAATAGGAAATATTAAGATTCTTCCCTTCAATATGGATTCTGCCGATTTTGGTGAGTATTTTTATTAAAGAGTTGTTATATTCCAAAATTCCCTTATAATTTTCAACACATACCTCACTCCTGCCTAATACAGAAACGATGGGAGCACCGGCCAGCATATCGGACGGAAGCTTTAACTGGCTGGAAAGTATTTCAAGATAAGTTGCCCGTTCCGTCTCTTCTTTTTTTTTCGTTTTATTAATATGATTATATAATTCTTTATTGGATTTTTCCTTGAATTTCTTATGATTGGACTTTATTTTCTTATTCATCCGTACCACTCCATACTATTTACGTACTATTATAGAATATATGGGAATAAATCATGTCCTATGCACAAACTGGTGTAGTTGCATGGTAAAGGTCGTTTTCTTTGCCTTTGCGAAAATAAAAACCCCTGAACCATACGGGCTCAAGGGCTTACCTTTGTAGATATTATCCACTATTTGAACTTACGCTTACGAGCTGCTTCAGACTTTTTCTTACGTCTTACACTCGGCTTTTCATAATGCTCTCTCTTACGGATTTCCTGCTGAATACCTGCCTTGGCACAGTTTCTCTTGAATCGACGTAGAGCACTATCTAAAGTCTCATTATCTTTTACAATAACATTTGACATAGACTCACACCTAACCTCCCTCCAGTTGTGTATTGTGCCTATACAACTGTTTGGGTATTTTTTGAATAGCACTATTATGATTATAGCATAAATTTCTGTTTCGTCAACCCATTTTTATTCATACTTTTTATGATTATTAAATATTTATAATACCGGACAACTTACTTTATCTGGCTTTCTAAAGCTTCCGGCGCTTTTTTCACAACAAAATCAATTCCCGCCGGATTCTTTCCACCTGCCTGTGCCATATTAGGACGTCCACCGCCGCCTCCTCCTACTAAAGCAGCCAGTTCCTTAATCAGGTTTCCTGCGTGGGCGCCTTTTGCCATAGCATGATCGGTTGCCATGGCAATAAGGTTTGCCC
Source organism: Clostridiales bacterium (assembly GCA_015655075.1). Lineage (GTDB taxonomy): Bacteria > Bacillota > Clostridia > Lachnospirales > Lachnospiraceae > Anaerocolumna. The sequence goes on from JAATFT010000078.1 coordinate 24,827, forward strand.
TATCTCCCATTGCGGATGCAAGAATAATAACTCCGTCACCTAATTTTTCCTTTAACTGGTCGCCTAGGTTACGCAGTCCGTTCATGTCCACATCCGGTACCTTGGCTGCCAACAGCTTAACGCCTTTTACTTCCGTAACCTGATTCATGACGTCGCCCAGGGCGTCTTTTGCTAATTTATTCTTAAGTTTTTCATTATCAGAATGCAATGCCCTTATTTCATCCTGGAGTGCCTCAATTCTCCTTACTAACATAACCGGTTCTGTTTTGGCTGCTTTTGCCGCAAGGTGTAACTCTTCTTCTATTTCCCTATAATAGGAAAATACACCGGAAGCCGTAATTGCCTCAATTCTTCTGACTCCGGCGGCAACACCGGTCTCGGAAACAATTTTAAATACCAGTATGACTCCCGTATTGCTTACATGGGTACCGCCGCAAAGTTCCCTGCTGAAATCCCCCATGGAAACCACGCGTACCTTATCACCGTATTTTTCACCAAATAATGCCATGGCGCCTGTCTTTTTCGCATCTTCTACGGACATGATATCCGTATGAACCGACAGGGATTTTGCAATTTCCTCATTTACTATTTCTTCCACCTTCTGTATTTCTTCTTTGCTTAAGGCCGAAAAATGGGTAAAGTCAAAACGCAGCCTGTCACTGGTAACCAGAGAACCGGCCTGTTCCACATGAGGGCCCAAAACCAGCCGGAGTGCTTTCTGCAGAAGATGGGTAGCGCTGTGGTTTTTACCAATTGCCTGTCTCCTCTCTTGGTCTACGGCTAAATCAACTTTATCAGACACCTTAAACATTCCTTTGGTTACTTTACCTATATGGCCTATTTTACCGCCCGACAGCTTAATGGTATCCTCTACTTCAAATTCCGCATCAGCCGCAGTAATGATGCCGGTATCCGCTACCTGTCCGCCGCTGGTTGCATAAAAGGGAGTTTTTTCTACAAAGATAGTACCGGCTTGCCCCGCGATTAGTTCCTTCACTACCTCCGATTCGGTAGTTAAAGCAGTTATTTCAGAGGTATAAGTAACGTTGTCATAACCGATAAAAACAGAGGTAAGACCTGGATTAAGCTGTTGGTAAACCGTTTCGTCCTCTCCCATATAATTTGTGACGGCACGGGCATTTCTTGCTGTTTCCCTCTGGATTTTCATGGCCTGTTTAAAGCCGTCTTCGTCAATGAAGAGGCCTTTTTCCTCTAATATTTCTCTGGTCAAATCCAAGGGGAAACCATAGGTGTCGTATAATTTGAAGGCATCTTCACCGGATAAGGTCTTAACACCTTTCTTAACCATAGCTTCTTCTAATTCAGCTAAAATACAAAGTCCCTGGTCAATGGTTTTATTGAAATTATCCTCTTCTATTGTCAGTAATTTTAAAATATAGTCTTTTTTTTCTTCTAATTCCGGATAACCGTCCCTGGAGCCTTCAATTACCTCAGTGCTTAAAGTAGCCAGAAAGAGATCCTTAACGCCTAATAATCTGCCGTGTCTTGCAGCACGTCTTAATAATCTGCGGAGTACATATCCCCTGCCTTCGTTGGAGGGAATTATACCATCGGCAATCATAAAGGTCACGGAACGGATATGATCTGCGACCAGGCGGATGGATATGTCGGCCCTGGCATCCTTTTTATAAGTAACTCCGGCTATTTCACACACTTTATCTCGAAGTGCCTTTATAGTATCCACATCAAAGATGGAATCCACATCCTGAACCACGGTTGCAAGTCTTTCCAATCCCATGCCGGTATCTATATTTTTATTGCTCAATTCCGTATAATTGCCGTTGCCGTCGCCTTCAAACTGGGTAAACACATTATTCCATATTTCAATATAGCGATCACAGTCACAGCCTACCGTACAATCCGGCTTCCCGCAGCCATATTTTTCACCGCGGTCATAATAGATTTCAGAACAAGGGCCGCAGGGACCTGCCCCATGCTCCCAGAAATTATCCTCTTTGCCAAAACGGAATATTCTATCCACGGGTATACCGATTTTTTTGTTCCATATATCAAAGGCATCATCATCCTCCAGGTAAACAGAGGGATATAAACGGTCCCCGTCAAGGCCGACCACCTCCGTTAAGAACTCCCAGGACCAGTGTATTGCTTCCGTTTTAAAATAATCCCCAAAGGAGAAATTACCCAGCATTTCAAAAAAGGTGCCATGTCTTGCCGTTTTACCCACGTTTTCAATATCGCCGGTACGGATACATTTCTGACAGGTGGTTATTCTTTTGCGGGGCGGGATTTCCTGCCCGGTAAAATAAGGTTTCAGCGGTGCCATACCTGAATTAATTAATAATAAACTCTTGTCATTCAAAGGGATAAGAGAAAAACTGTTCAGTTTAAGATGGTCTTTGCTTTCAAAGAAATCCAAGTACATTTTCCTTAGTTCATTTACTCCGTATGCCTTCACTCTATTTGCCTCCTGCGCATAATTTATCATTTTTTCGTTTCTCGTTAATTTCCTATCCTATGCTAAGGAAATCGCTAGTAATTTATTATAAGTATTAATTATATATTTGTCAATAAAATGTGTTCCTTGAGTTTGCGTAAATTTATCCACAACCAGCCATTTTAAAGGGATCTGTTATAAACAGCTTTCAAAAAATGCCTAAAATACAATGTCTCATCCAATCTTTTTTAGCATTTTTATGCCTATTCCGTCTGTATGAAATATGTATTAAATAAAACCCCACGGCCTTTAGCAGTGCGCCGGTTTTATTTTTGCAGTAATATTCTATGTTTTATATTCATTTTGCATAACAGCCTAATTTTATAGAAGGCTTTGTCTTACCATGAAAATCACTTCCTTGTGTCACAAACAAACTATGTTCTCTTGCTTTTCGTGAGAACCAATATGCTGTGTCTACGTCATGATAACTACTAAATGCTTCTATGCCGTCTATGCCTAAAGGAATGATTTCTTCCACCATATTAAAGTTATCTTTTAAATTAACACCGGGATGTGCTAAAACGGCTCTGCCTTTATTTCTGTGAATAATATCAATTACATCATGCATATCCGGATATGCCATTTTAGCAAAACATGCTTTTCCCTGCGAACAGTAATCCCAATAAAAATTTACATAAGGATTATCACTCCTGCTGCCACCATTCCTATAAGGCATCAGTATTTTGCTCTTAAGATATTTATCGTTGTTAAGTAATGCTTCAGCAAATACTTCTCCGGTCCAATGTTCACTCCAATAATTATTAGCATTTATTGCATTTAATTCATCTTCTGTAACATCAAATCCCAGCTTATTAATTAATTTCAACCTTTCTTTCGATGTATGGATACACTGCTTTCTGATATTTTGCTCAATATCCTCAAAATCAGAACTTTTATAGTCTATATCATATCCAAGCACATGAAAGTTAATATTATTAAAAATACAATCTATTTCTATGGCAGAATAACAACGCATTTGCAGGTTCTTTGCTTTTTCGGCCGCTTCACCAACTCCCTTTACACAGTTATGATCAGCAATAGCCATTAAATTAATTCCTGCGTCATTACACATTTGCACCAAGTCTGATGGCGTATATTCACCATCTTCACTGTAACATGAATGTATATGTAAATCAATTTTATTAACCATACTTTTACCCCCTTATTGCATTAGATTTAACACGATAATCTTTAAATAATTAAACGTAAACTTTAATTGTCACATCACCGTATCATACAGGATAATATAATAATACAGCATTTTTATTCTTGAAACAATTGTTATATCGCCGTATACTATAATAAAAACGACAGAAAGTGGCGGCGAATCTTATGGCAGTTAAATCCTGTTCTTTAAATATTAATATGAAGGGATACGAAAAAGATAATAGAGGTACCCCCATGTTTCCCTGTGGTGGTTATAAAACAATAGTGGGAGACAGTATCATTCAAAACATTCCCTGGCATTGGCATGAAGAGGTAGAGGTTCTGGTTGTATGCTCCGGAATACTTAAGCTGGAACTTATTGGTCAATGTCATGATATCCGAGAGGGTGAAGGTGCTTTTATAAACTCAAATGTTTTACAGTCTGCAGTGAATTTCAATAAGGAAAGCTGCGAAATAAAATCCCTTGTCTTTCATTCAAATATAATTGCCGGAATGATTCAAAGTGCTTTAGATCAACGATATGTACATCCTTTACTAAATTGTTCTAAGCTTACCTGCATTCATTTTGGAAGCGAAATCAAGTGGCACAGGGAAGCCGTACAGTGTATTATTAATGCATATAATTATTACCAAAATGAACTTTATGGATATGAACTATTAGTACGAAATAGTTTATCAAAACTGTGGTATCTTATAGTAAGCAATAATAAAAGGGCATTGGTTGAACACCAAAAATCGGATAACATTAATGCGGTAAGGGTAAAAAATATGATTACATATATACATGATAATTACGAAGCGCAAATACAGCTTAAAAATATTGCCGGGGTCGTTGCTATAAGTGAACGTGAATGTCTGCGCTGTTTTAAAAAAACAATAGGTATAACTCCAATTAAATATCTGCTGGGCTACAGATTATCAGTAGCGGCAGGTCTTCTTACTAATTCAAATTTGAATATAACGGAAATAAGTAAGCAGACAGGTTTTGAATCACCGAGTCATTTTTCTTTCTTTTTTAAAAAACTAATTGAGATGACTCCAAGTGACTATAGAAAATCAGCTAAGAATATTCTTTTTCATAAGGCATAAAAAGCTCTGTAATTACCGCTAAACCCTGACTAAATTTATTTGATAATTTAATTTCTGAAATATCTTTAGAAGAATTATCAGCAGCCTTGCTGCTTATATTCCAAATTCCCTTTACTAAGCTAATAAATAGTATGACTTATTATTATATTAATAAAATTCTCATTTTAATCAAATTCTTTCTTTACAGTTACCCTATTTTAATCTATACTAATAGTAACAAACAATGACGCCTGCCGAAAACAGGCGTTTTACGTTAGAGCGTGTATGAAAAATGGAGGTAGAATATGTTAGTTGATATTTTAACAAAAGAACTAATATGGAATTCATATTTTAGATATTTTTTAATACCATTTGAACCTTTTTTACCTTGGGCAATTACCTTTATCATAAGTGGATTTATCATGAATAAAATATTAAACCATTTATATTATCGCTTGATTCCATCCGGCAATCCAAGAAATCTTGCCCATAATAAATGCAGGGTCTTATGTTCCAACTATGATACAAAACCTTTCAATGGAAAATCTTAATTTTTATATATTATTATAACGGCATATATACGACAAGAAATATATAAAGGCATAAAAAAGGGATAAATAAACATTTTATTTATCCCTTTTTTATGCCTTTTTTCATAGAATTATTTCAAGATATAAATGACTGCGCTATGAAATTCAACAATTTTAGGCAAAAAATGCCAAGAAATTTAATTGATATTTGTTGCCAAATAAAGCAAAGTAGAACTGTAACATGATATTTTTACCAAATGCAGAATTGCCTTTAACCTATACTATATGCAATGTCAAAATACAAACATTTCTGATGTTGTATATAATAACTCCTTATTCTTGCATGAGAGGCGCAAAAGGATTGTTCCTGCACAAGGCAGAGGATTAAGGCGTAGTGGTGGCTACGCTGAATGACGACGACGCAGTGGATAAGCAATCCGGCAAGCACCTATACAAGTTTTAAGGGGAACACGGCGCAAAAACAGCGCCTTTTATCGAAAGATAAAAAGCATCCTACGATAAGTTATATGAAAGGCTGAAATGCATACAGACAGAAAGAGGGGATAAATATGGCCGGAAAACAGTAAAACAGGCAAAGAAAAACTCGGACAGTTCCAATGGGTTTTTAGAGCAGGCAGGTAAACTGACCTGTTAAGTTTAAAGAGGAGCACTCTCGGAAACTCCCCCCGTACGCATCTTTGCGGCACAAATCTACATACAAAAAGTTTTCGAGAGCACTCAAGAGAAGAAAGGGGTATATATGTTAAAAATCAGTAAAAAGTTTATATGTATGGTTATTCTTGCATTAATAGCTTCAACAATTGTTTCACCCTTACCGTTAGTACAAGCTTCCGAGGTATCCGCCGGAAGCTTTGTGATAAATGAGGATATCAATCCGGCAATCTTAGCCGATTCTTATTCCTCATGGGATAGCAGTAATATTTATAACGGCGGGGATATGGTTACCTATAACGGCCAGGTATATAGAGCAAAATGGTGGACACAGGGAGAAACTCCCGGTATGGCAGACGTCTGGGAACTGGTTTCCTCGTCCGACGGCTCCTACGAAACATGGAGCAGCAGTAAAGCCTACAGCGGCGGAGATATGGTCACCTATAACGGCCAGGTATATAAGGCAAAATGGTGGACGCAGGGAGAAACTCCCGGTACGGCAGACGTCTGGGAACTGGTTTCCGGTACTGACCCGTCAACGGATCCATCACCGGTTATTGAAAATGGAATATATACAATTACGAATAAAACCAGCGGTAAAGCCTTGGATATAACCGACGAATCAACCGCTGACGGAGCTAAACTGCAGCAATGGGCCGCCGACGGCACCGCCAAGCAGCAATTTAAGTTGGAAACGCAGGGGGACGGTTATTATAAGATAACTGCCCAGCACAGCCAAAAAGTACTGGATGTACCAAACAGTACAAACGAGAGCGGAGTCCAGCTGCAGCAATGGACGGATAATGGTACCGATGCCCAGAGATGGCAGATAGAGGAAACCGGCGACGGTTATTATAAAGTCCTGTCAAAGACCAGCGGTCTGGCAATGGATGTCCGTAGCAGCTCTACGGCTGACGGCGCTGTAGTCCAGCAGTATACGGATAACGGAACCGACGCCCAGAAATGGACATTTACTCTGGTTGCGGGCGCTGAAAATCCCACCGATCCCGTACCGCAGGGATTTAAGGTTGTGGGATACTATCCCAGCTGGCAACCGGACAAAATCAATACTTTACAGTATAATAACCTGACCCATATAAATTATGCATTTGCCATTCCAACCAGCGACGGCTCACTCCTTCCTCTGGAAAATGCCTCGGCAGCAACACAAATCATACAAAAAGCTCATGAAAATGGTGTGAAAGTACTATTGGCCGTGGGAGGCTGGTCCTATAACGATACTCCTCTTGAATCCACCTTTATGTCGGCAACGGAAACTTCCGATAAAATTACTAAATTTGGAGATGCAATTATATCCATGGCAAAGCAATACGGTTTTGACGGTGTTGATATAGACTGGGAACATCCCAAAACGGACGGTGACAGTAAGACGCGGTATGAGAATTTAATGGTCTATTTAAACAATAAATTAGATGAAAGTAATATGCTCCTAACCGCTGCCGTTTTAAGCGGCGTTACTCCTGACGGTGTCGTATACTGGGATGCCGCAGCTCAAACGGATACGGTTATAAATACCGTGGACTGGTTTAATGTCATGGCCTATGACGGAGGAGACGGTATAAGACATTCCTCTTATGATTTTGCCGTTATGTCGGCAAAATATTGGAGAGACACCAGAAACATGCCTGCTGAAAAAGTAGTTCTTGGAGTCCCTTTCTACGGCAGACCTTCCTGGGCATCCTATGCCGAAATTTTGGCGGTAAATCCCGATGCCTACAATACGGACGTTTCCACGATAAACGGCATGGAAGCATATTATAACGGAATCCCTACTATTAAAGCGAAAACCCAATGGGCCTGCGACAATGTGGGAGGCATTATGATTTGGGAATTAACCCAGGATACCACGGATTTAAATAAAAGTCTGTTAAATGCAATCGGTGAAACAGTAAGGAATAACTTTAACTGATAAAATGATCAAACATTAAATTGTTTCTTTCTTAAAATAGGGTAAGAGATGGGGCTGTACCAAAGATGGGCGGCCTCATCTCTTTATATTCAATAGCATCCGAAAAATTTAACGGCTAAGTGGAGCGGTCAGAACGGTACAATGAGTTTTCAGATACGCCCTAATGAGAAATTTCCTGAAATTATGCAAAAAGATAATATGACAATAGATAAAAATTAAGAGATGGTTTCCCATCTCTCTTATATTACCTAACTTTATGATTACAATTGTTCCACTAAAGTAACTATGCCTTGTTTTTAAGCAGACCTAAAGCAAATATGCTTATTTACAGCCCTTTTATATATCTTTTAAAAACAGCTCATAGGGGAGTCGAACCCCTGTCTCAGCACTGAGAATGCCACATCTTAACCACTTGACCAATGAGCCTCATAACGTGACTATTTTACAACATTTCCAGTAAGAATGCAAGTACTAATTTTAAAGTTTTTCAAAAAGTTTTAAAAATAGACTCAATACAACATAATAACACATTTGGTTCTAACTCTTACTGTAAAAAGTCCATCAGGGAAATCTGATTGGAAATCGGAAGATCTCCGAACAAATCCAGATCCACCATCAAGTCTACAACTGTAGAACTGACCTTGCAGCGGGTTCTGAAATCATCCCTGGAAAGGAACTTGCCGTCGTTTACGGCTTCCACCACCGCATCCGCAGCCTTGTCTCCCAACCCGTCAATGGTACTTAAAGACGGCATCAGCTTATTATCTATAATCTGAAAATGATGGGCTTTAGCTTTATAAATATCAATAGGAGTAAATTCGATACCTCTTGCATACATTTCCTGTACCACTCTCATATCCTTTAAGATATCCTGTTCCTTCTTAGATAATTCGTTGCTCCGCCTCTTATAATCCGCCATATAATGCTCCAGCCGCTCCCTGCCAAGACACATCAATTCATAGTTAAAGGCAGAAGCGCGGATACTGAAATATGCCGCATAATAAGCAAGGGGATAATAAACCTTAAAATAAGCGATACGGAAGGCCATCATAACATAGGCTGCCGCATGGGCTTTGGGGAACATATACTTAATTCGTTTACAGGACCAGATATACCACTCCGGTACACCCTTTGCCAGCATTTCCTTCTCCATTTCCGGGGTAAGTCCCTTTCCCTTGCGGACGCTCTCCATAATTTTAAAGGAATGTCCGCTGTCCACTCCCTGATGAATAAGGTAAGTCATAATATCATCACGGGTACAGATAGCCGTGGCAAGTGTACATTTTTGTTCTGTTATTAATGTCTGGGCATTATTCAGCCACACATCGGTACCATGGGAAAGTCCGGATATCCTTACTAAATCGGAGAAATTTTTCGGCTTTGTGTCCCGAAGCATCTGCATAACAAAATCCGTACCGAATTCCGGTATGCCAAGGCATCCTAAATCATAGCCCCCTATATCTTCCGGTTTTATATTTAACGCACTTAAATTATCAAACAGGGATAAAACCTTCTGTTCATCCAGCCTGATGGTTTTTGCATCCACCCCGGTCAAATCCTCCAGCATACGGATCATGGTAGGATCATCATGTCCCAGTATATCCAGTTTTAAGAGGTTGTGGTCGATGGAATGATAATCAAAATGAGTTGTAATGATTTTGGTAGTCATATCATTGGCCGGATGCTGAACCGGGGTAAAGGAATAGATTTCCTCTCCATGGGGCATTACAATGATTCCTCCCGGATGCTGGCCGGTTGTCCTGCGAACCCCAACACAGCCGGAAACAATACGTTCAATTTCAGCCCTTCTCATGTGCTGGTTTCTTTCTTCAAAATATTTAAAAACATAGCCATAAGCAGTCTTATCCGCGAGAGTACCGATGGTTCCCGCACGGAAGGTATGTCCCTGTCCGAAAATAACCTCCGTATAATCATGGGCTTTACTCTGATATTCACCGGAAAAGTTAAGGTCAATATCCGGCTCCTTATCTCCGTTGAACCCCAGAAAGGTTTCAAAGGGGATACCATGTCCGTCTTTACAAAGGAGATGACCGCAAACCGGACAATTTTTATCCGGCATATCACAGCCGGAGCTTCCGGCGTAGGCCTTCACCTCATCAGAATCGAAATCCGAGTAAAAACAGTGGGTACAATAATAATGGGCAGGCAAAGGATTTACCTCTGTGATACCGGACATGGTTGCAACAAAGGAGGAGCCCACCGAACCTCTGGAACCTACCAGATATCCGTCCTCATTGGATTTCCAGACAAGTTTTTGGGCAATGATATACATAACGGCAAAGCCGTTGCTTATAATGGAATGCAATTCGTGTTCCAGCCGTTCCTCCACTTGTTTCGGCAGATTGGGTCCGTACATGGAATGGGCCTTATTGTAACAGATTTCACGGAGTGTTTTATCGGAATCCTTAATGACAGGAGGGCATTTATCCGGACGCACCGGGGAAATCTTCTCAATCATATCCGCTATTTTATTGGTATTGGTGACAACCACCTCATAGGCTTTCTCACGGCCTAAATACATAAATTCCTCTAACATTTCCTCCGTTGTCCGAAAATAAAGTGGTGCCTGTTCATCCGCATCTTTAAAACCTTTGCCGGCCAGGATAACCCTCCGGTATATTTCGTCCTCCGGATCCAGAAAATGAACATCACAGGTAGCGACTACCAGCTTATTAAATTCCTCACCCAATTTAATGATTCTGCGGTTTATATCCATTAATTCTTCTCTGGAATTAATATTTATTTTATCGCTTCGGATCATAAATTCATTATTGCACAAAGGCTGGATCTCCAGATAATCATAAAAATTTACCAGCCTGTTTATCTCCTCCTGAGGCTGTTCCCGCAGTATTGCCTGATACAATTCTCCCGCTTCACAGGCTGAACCGATTAACAGTCCTTCCCTGTTTTCCATAAACACACTTTTAGGTATACGCGGCCTTTTATTGTAATAATCAATATGGGAAAGAGAAATCAGCTTATATAAGTTCACCCTGCCGGTATCATTTTGTGCCAGAATAATGGCATGATAAGTCGGCAGTTTTTTAATGGCCTCCGGGGTTAATTTGCCCAATTTATTGATTTCGTCAACACTCCCAATATCCCTATCTTTTAACATTGAAACAAATTTTACGAAAATTTCAGCGGTTGCCCCGGCGTCATCCACCGCACGGTGATGATTTTCCAAGGATACATTAAGCGCTTTTGCCACGGTATTTAATTTATATCTGCTTAATTCCGGCAATAAAACCCGTGCCAAACCCACCGTATCAATAACGGTAAAATCCTTTTTTATTCCCAATTCTTCGGCTTTTTTTGTTATAAAGCTCACATCAAAGGAAGCATTATGGGCAACCAGGGCACATTGGTCACAAAAGGCTAAAAAATCAGGAAGGATCACATCAATGGCAGGATAACTCATGACCATTTCATCTTTGATTCCCGTCAGTTCCTCAATTTCATAGGGAATGGGAATTCCCGGATTAATAAAAGTACTGAACTTATCAACAATACTGCCGTTTACAACCTTAACGGCGCCTATTTCAATAATCTTATCCTTAACCGGTCCAAAACCGGTGGTTTCAATGTCAAACACCACAAAGGAATCATCAAGGGACTGTCCTTTTTGATTTACTACAATTTCCTTTAAATCGTCCACCAGGTAAGCTTCCACGCCATAGATAATTTTAAATTTCTTAAGTCTTTCCCATTCCGATTCCGGATAGTTATTTTTATTAAGGGTATGATTGGCTTCCGGAAAGGATTGTACAACCCCGTGGTCGGTAATGGCAACGGCTTTGTGCCCCCATGCAAAGGCTCTTTTTACCAATTCCTTCACATCCACCACGGCATCCATGTCGCTCATCATGGTATGTGCATGGAGTTCGACCCGTTTTACCGGACTGGTATCCATTTTTATCGTCGTAAAATCCGGAATTGTCTTGATTCCAACAATGGACCCGACGGTAACCTCATGGTCGTACTTATCCATTAAAGCCGTTCCTTTTAGCTTAATAAACTGCCCTTTCTTTAAAACCTCTGTCAGCTCCGGGACTTCTTCCGTTTTTATAAATATTTTGCCTTGAATGGAATCGGTAAAATCGGTAAGGGAAAATATGATAATCGTTTTTTCATTCCGCAGCTCCCTTTCTTGCACATTTAATATCCTGCCGCGTATTACCACCTCGCCTATTTCATCCTGCACGTCGGCTATCGGTATGGTTTCCCCTTCAAAACCCTTACCGTATATAATATCCGGATCATTAACAGCTTTCTTATAACTATATTTACTTTTATCGTAGTTATTCTTAAACTTACTTCCCTTATTACCGCTTAATGCACCATTTAAAGCTGCCGCCTTGCTCTCATTTGCCAGACCCTTAGCTGCTCTCTCTCCTGAAGGAACTCCGCGATTTTCATTTAATTCCCTCAGATATGGGTTGGCTTCATCATCCCCTTTATTTTGTCCCGCGTTTAAATAGGCGGCAGAATTCTCCGGTCTTTTTATGCCCGCCCTGCTAATGAATTCATATTCTTCCTTAGAATCTTCCTTTATCTTAGGTTCGTAATATTCAAAACAAACGGCAATATCATAATGAAACCGATTTTTGAACATGTCCATCAAATATTCTGTAATATCGGCTGACATTTTCCGTACAAGAAAATTTTCTTCGCATTTAAATGTAAGTGCATTTTCTTCAAAAGTAATTTCAGCCAGTTCAAAAACATTATATTCCAATATGCTTCTTTCCCGGAATTCTTCCAAAATACTGTCCCGATATATGTCAAATAAATTCTCCGGCGTATATTGCGCCGACAATATATAATTTTCCCATAACACTATAGTATTGGGATCTGAAGCAAACAGCTGCTTTTTGAGCTGATATTCCATCTTCTTAATATTCTGCCGTTGAATCAGCCGGCTGCTTTGTATGTATATTCTGATTTCTTCCCTTGACTTTGATACCGATACCTTCTCTACTAAAACCTCCCGAAAAAGATTTTCTAAATCCGTTGAAAGACCGGATAACTGGTCAAAGACTTCAAAAAAAAGCATACCCATAATCAAGCCTCTTTTCTAAAATACCGATACCGTCTAAAGCATCCGTTTGTTTTATCTTGTTTAAGTACCGCGCAAACATCAATTTAATTCCTTTATAATTTGATTCCTTTATATTTTAATACAAATAACCGGTTAAAAGCAAGAAAAAAAGAGTTCCTTTTATTTCTCAGCCTGCATTTTTAATAATTCTTCCCTTAAAGCGGGCAGCAATTCCTGTTCCGAAACTTTTCGGATAACTTTGCCTTTTTTAATAATAACGCCTTCTCCTCTGCCGCCGGCAATTCCGATGTCTGCCTCCTTTGCTTCTCCGGGACCATTGACAGCACAGCCCATTACGGCTACTTTAATATCCAAATCTATGTCCTGAATTATATTTTCCACCTTTCCCGCCAGATTAATCAAGTCAATCTGGGTTCTTCCGCAGGTGGGACAGGATATTAATTCCACGCCGCCTTTGCGTAAACCTAAGGTTTTCAGAATCAGTTTGGCAGATTTAACTTCCTCCAACGGATCTCCCGTTAAAGATACACGTATCGTATCGCCGATACCTTTATAAAGCATAATACCTAAACCAACGGCAGATTTAATATTGCCGGCTACTATTGTCCCGGCTTCCGTAATTCCCACATGCAAAGGATACACCGCCTGTTTTGCAATGAGTTCATAGGCCTTGATACACATTAAAACATCCGAGGATTTAATGCTGATAACCAGATTGTCGTAGCCTGCATCTTCAATTATGTGTACTTTATCCAGAGCGCTTTCCACCAGACCGTATGCCGTAACTCCATGGTATTTTGCAACCAGTTCTCTTTCAAGGGAACCGCTGTTTACGCCTACACGTATCGGTATATTTCTTTCCCTGGCAGTGTCAACCACCGCCTTTAATTTGTCGGTATTTCCTATATTACCAGGATTAATGCGTATTTTATCGGCGCCATTCTCCATTGCTGCTATTGCAAGACGATAGTCAAAGTGAATATCTGCTACAAGGGGAATATGAATCTGCTTTTTTATCTCCCTGAAAGCTCCGGCAGCTTCCATAGTGGGAACTGCGCATCTTATAATCTCACAGCCGGCCGCCTCCAATTCTGATATCTGCCTCACCGTAGCCGCTACATCCTCAGTCCTGGTATTGGTCATGGACTGAATGAGTATAGGATGATTGCCGCCGATTACCCGTTCTCCGATATGAATTGCTTTTGTTTTATTTCTCATATAAGCTCCTGTTGCATTTCAGACTATGAATTAAAAAGCCTGCTAATGTCATTAAACATCACAAATACCATTAATATCATCAGCGCAACTAAACCAATCATATGAACCAGACCTTCTTTGGCCTGATCCACAGGCTTTCCCCTGAATACTTCCAGGATAAGAAATACAAGGCGCCCTCCGTCCAAAGCAGGGATTGGAAGAAGATTCATAACCCCTAAGTTTGCACTGAGCAATATGGTGATATAAGCCAGCTGTAAGAATACGGATAGCGCTCCCTCGCTTTTGCTTTCCTGATATGCATTGCCGATATAGCTTACAATACCTAACGGTCCGGCTATGTCATCCTTACTTACCTTGCCACGTATAATCTGCCCCAGGCTTTGGATCGTGGTTTTAATCCAGTACTTTACTTCCACGGCGCTGTATTTCACCACGCCCAGGACATTGGTTTTCACTCTGTACTGATTTATGGAAAATCCAACACTGTAGCTTTTGATTAAAGCGGGGGTAACCACAACTGTGTTTTGTTTTCCATCCCTGGAATAGGTCAGGGTTAAGGGGTCCGTTGACAACGGATTCTCCTGAAAATATTGATTTAAATCGTTAACATCCTTAATAGGAGTATCATCAATTTTTACGATGACATCACCATTTTTAAGTCCCGCTTTTGCTAAAGGCATATCCTCATAGAGCGAAGTAATAGATGCAACTCCGCTGGGCTCATAACCGAATCCCAGCATATATGTTTTTACCATACGCGGTGTTAAGGTAACATTATTTTTTACGCCGTCTCTTTTATAAGTTAAGTTTACCTTTTCATCACTTAACGGATAAAATTGCAGATAGGTAAGTACATCCCTGCCGATATCTATGTGATTTCCGTTAAATTCTGTAATTACATCCCCCTCCTGTATACCTGCCTGGGCCGCCGATGAATCCTTTACAACGCTGGTAACAGCGGCAGGATCATATCCAATAATACTTATAATGAATATAGCTAACACAAAGGCCAAGATAAAATTAAAGAAGGGGCCCGCAAAAACCACTGAAATTCTGGCCCATACCCCTTTTTTATTAAAAGCTCTTTCATCTTCAACCAATTCGTCTTCGCCCATCATAATACAGGAGCCGCCAAGCGGCAATAATTTCCATGAGTACTTGGTGGTATCCCGCCACACAGGCGTAGTTTCAAAATCATGCTGGGATAAAAAAAGCCTGGGGCGATATCCTTTTTCCGTTTTTACCAGGGTAAGGATCCTAGGGCCCATACCGATTGAAAATTCTGTCACAAATATACCATTCTTCTTTGCCAGAAGAAAATGTCCCAATTCATGAATAATAATAATTAAACTAAATATTAAAATTGCAATAATAATATTCATATTTACCTCCTAAATGAGTAAAATAAACTTCAAAAATCTATTTATCCTTTTGCAGCAGTTTTATAAAATCATATGTTTCCGCTTCAATATTAAGAATTTCAGAGACTGACGGATTTTCTACTTTTTTGTGGTTCCTGACTGCCGCTTCAATTAAATCCGGAATATCCAGATATTTAATCTCTCTGTTTAAAAATTTAGCAACCGCTATTTCATTTGCCGCATTATAAACAGTCGGCAGGCTGCCGCCTGCATCGGCGGCCTCATACGCCAGCTTTAAACCTTTAAA
Organism: Clostridiales bacterium; assembly: GCA_015655075.1. Lineage (GTDB taxonomy): Bacteria > Bacillota > Clostridia > Lachnospirales > Lachnospiraceae > Anaerocolumna. The sequence continues at coordinate 40,639 of JAATFT010000078.1, forward strand.
TGTTTCAAGATCCGGTTCTTCAAAGGTTAATTTACCGAGTTTAAAGAAATCAAGCCTGGCACCGGAAAGCTTTCTTCTCTTGGGATAATACAAGGCATATTGTATGGGCAGCTTCATATCCGGCATACCCATCTGCGCAATAATACCGCCGTCTTCGAATTCAACCGCGGAATGGATTATACTCTGAGGCTGTATTACAACTTGTATTCTGTCCAAATCAATATGAAATAACCATTTGGCTTCTATAACTTCAAGTCCTTTATTGACCATTGTGGAAGAATCAACGGTAATTTTTCTTCCCATGGACCAATTGGGATGTTTTAATGCGTCTTCCACCTTTATGTTCTCTAATTCACTTCTTTTTTTGCCCCGGAAAGGTCCTCCTGAGGCTGTTAATATGATTCTGCTGATAACATTGCCGTCTTCCCCGTTAAGAGCCTGGAAAATGGCGGAATGTTCACTGTCAACAGGGAGCAGCTTAACACCGTATTCCTTAACCAACGGCATGATAATATGTCCTGCAGTCACCAGGGTTTCCTTATTGGCAATTGCAATATCCTTGCCCGCCTTTATGGCTTCTACGGTAGGCAATATGCCAATCATTCCCACAACGGCAGTTACAACTGTTTCCGTATTTTTTTCTGTGGCGCAACCGATCAGTCCGTCCATTCCCGATACAATGGATACCGGCAAATCCTTTACTCTTAAGGCAAGTTCCTTAGCTTTCTTTTCCTCCCATACGCATGCAAGCTTCGGGCGGAATTCACGAATCTGCATTTCTAACAAATCTATGTTATTGGCCGCTGCTAATGCATTAACCATTAAATTCCGATTACTTTTTACAACTTCCAGGGTCTGTGTTCCGATGGAGCCGGTAGAACCAAGAATAGAAATATATTTCATTTTAACCTCATTTCCGTATATTAATTGGGTCTGTATACCTGATATATATTTTACACTTAAACAAAATAATTGTTATTGTTATATTCTTCCTCGCTAAAATTATAAAATTTCAGATAGTAAATAAACGACCGGGGCAACAAAGATAATACTGTCAAAACGGTCTAAAATACCGCCGTGCCCGGGAATCAACGTTCCATAATCCTTAATATCATGATTTCTTTTAATTGCGGATGCCGCCAAATCTCCCAACTGAGATATGATACTTGAGATTCCGCAGATAATCCCATAGGATATTGGAGGATTTTGAACTCCTTCAATACTGCTTTTAAATATACCGGCATATAAGAATCCAAGCAAAGCAGCCCCAAGAACTCCTCCGATACAGCCCTCCAGAGACTTTTTAGGACTTAGCTTGGGGAAGATTTTATGCCTGCCCATAAGCATACCGACACAGTATGCGCAGGTATCCGAACCCCAGGCTCCTATAAAAATCAGCCAAACCAGTAAAATCCCATCCGTAAGCATTCTTACCTTATAAACAAAGCTAAGCATTACCGCAACATAAAACATGCCCAAAAATACAACGGCAACTTCCTCAATCCGGTATTTTGGATAAGAAAATACATAGGACAGCATCAAAAGTAACAAAAAAGCTATGATGAAAAGCATATTATATTCTTCTAATTTAAATAATACCAAGAAATCAAATACCATAGCGGCGCCATAGCCCAGAATGCCAATAAGAGATTTGTTAATCTTTATGGTTCGGTATAGCTCCATCATTCCAATCAGTGAGATAGCTAAAATTGCGGCAAATAAGACATTTCCTCCTAAAATAAGCGTAGTAACTGCAACTATTATGAGAACAACTGAACTACGGAACCTAACCCAAAACATATACCTTCCTCCTATGGACATTTTCTTCCATTTATAATGCACCAAATCTTCTTTTTCTACTATTATAGTATTCAAAAGCCTTTCTTAATTCTTCTTTGTTAAAATCAGGCCATAAGGTATCCGTAAAGTAAAACTCTGTATATGCCAACTGCCATAATAAAAAATTGGATATCCGCTGCTCCCCGCTTGTTCTTATTAACAAATCAGGATCCGGAATCCCTCTGGTGTCTAAATAATTTTTAAAAACATCTTCATTTATATCCTCCAAACTTATCTTATCAGCTTTATAGTCCACGGCCAGCTTTTTTATTCCTCTTATAATCTCATCCCTGCCGCCATAATTTAAAGCTATCTGAAAGTTTAGCCCCGTGTTCCCTGCCGATACTCTTTCCAGTTCTATAATACTAGTCTTTATATCCTCACTTAATTTTGGTACATCTCCTAAGACTCGGACTCTCATATTATTCTTACTGGTTGTTTTTAAACAATCCTTCATATAACTGCGAAGTAATTTCATCAGGGCGTCAACCTCCTCCTGAGGTCTGGTCCAATTTTCCGTGGAAAATGCATATACTGTTAAATATTTCACTCCCATGTGGTACGCCTCTTCACAGATTTTTTCCACTGTTTTGCTGCCCTGGGCATGCCCGTAATTTCTGGGCATTCGTTTCTTTTTAGCCCAACGTCCGTTACCATCCAGTATGATTGCAACATGTTCCGGTATCTTCATACCCTCCTGATCCCAAATATCTCCCATGGAGACCTCCAACTAATTTCGTAATTAAGGGACTGTTGCTTTCTAATTGGGTTATTGAATATGCAACAGCCCCCTGTTTTAAATGTTTATACAGTAAGAATTTCCTTTGATTTATCCTCCGTAAGCTTATCAATATCCGCAACAAACTTATCCGTTGCTTTTTGAATGCTATCTTCTAAAATCTTAACTTCATCTTCGGTTATCTCATTGCTTTTATTCTGTTTCTTGATGGCATCATTTGCATCTCTTCTTATATTACGAACAGCTACTTTAGCATTTTCCGCCCTTTTTTTAACTTCTTTTACCAGTTCTTTTCTTCTCTCCTCCGTCAATTCGGGGAAGGTCAAACGTATCGACTTGCCGTCATTATTCGGTGTCAAACCCAAATCCGATGCCAATATAACTTTCTCAATATCCTTAATTAATTTGCTTTCCCAAGGCTGTATCTGTATCATTCTTGGTTCAGGAACCGATATATTAGCTATCGACTGAAGAGGAGATGGAGTTCCGTAATAATCCACTCTAAGCTTATCCAGCAAGTGGGGATTGGCTCGCCCTGCACGTATTGTTGAAAACTCCTCTTTTAAATTATCCAATGATTTCTTCATTTTACTTTCGTATTGTTCAATTCTTAAATCCATAATAAATCCTCCAATGATATATTTTAGTTTTTGTTAAACAGTTACTTTAGTTCCGTTAAAATCTCCACGAACTGCTTTCACTATACTATTCTCTTCCTCAAGAGCGAATACAAGCATTGGCATTTTGTTCTCCATACTTAATACAGTTGCGGATAAATCAACCACTGCAAGCTTTAAGTCCAGGGTTTTTTGTAGACTAATTTCATCAAATTTCTTAGCATTCGGATTTTTTTTAGGATCACTATCATATACTCCGTCCACAGCTTTAGCCATAAGAATAACGTCCGCCTCCAGCTCGACTGCACGCAGGACTGCGCCGGTATCCGTGGAAAAATAGGGATGGCCGGTTCCGCCTGCCAAAAATACGACCATACCTTTGCCTAAATATTTGTTTGCTCTGTCTTTTGAGAAAAGTTTTGTCATACTGCCGCATTCAAAGGGCGTCAGAATCTGAGTTTTCATACCCACATATCTGAAAATTTCAGAAACATAAATGCAGTTCATTACTGTCGCCAGCATCCCAATCTGATCGGCTTTCGTACGGTCAATAATTTCACTTTTCCTTCCTCTCCAGAAATTTCCGCCTCCGATTACAACCCCAACTTCAACTCCATCTTTTACCAACTGTTTCACTTGTTCTGCAACTGCGGTGCAGGTTGCTTCATCAAAACCGGTTTTTCTGTTGCCAGCCAGAGCCTCCCCGCTTAATTTCAGTAAGACTCTTTTATACCTGTTCATATTAATATTACCTCCGGTTATTTAAATATATTATCGATATCTATGGATGCATAGGACAGAGAACAGAAACCTTCAATAACAGTTACATTATTGATTTGAATTGACTGTGCCTTGATATTTCCCTTAATTACGGCAGAGGAATCAATAACAACCGGACCGTTGATATCAATATTTCCCTTAACGGCTCCTGCAATTGCACCGGAAGTACCTGTAATATCACCGATTACGACCGTACCAAGTCCAATCTTAACACTACCCTCACTGGTAATGCAACCTTCAAAGCGTTTTGCTCCCACATAGACTTCGGCTGCGATACAATTGCCGTTTACTAAGCCCACCACGGAAAGCTTGCCCTGACATTCAATATCACCTTTAATGGTACCCATAACTTCCAGGGAACCTTCCGAAGTAATATTGCCGGTGATAACGGTTCCTTTGGTGATAACCGTTACTTCATCACTGGTAAATCCCGGCTGTTCGTTCGATTCTTTTTCTGTTTCAGGCTCTTCTCTTATTTCTTCCTCTTCCCTTATTTCTTTCTCCTTCCCCGTTTCTTCTTTCTCTTTCAGGCTTTCTTCTCCTCCATTTTCATCCTTGGTTAATATGGCGTCCAAAATATCCATATCTGCATTATCATCTTCCGCATTATCTGTTAAATCATCAGCTGCCGCAGCTTTCGCGCCTGTTTCTTCTGCCGTAGTTTCTGCATCTGTTCCTACTGCTACAATTTCTGTGCCTGTTTTTTCTGCTACAGTTTCTGTACTTGTTTTTTCTGCTCCGTCCTCTAAAGTATTAACCTCTGCTTTGTCGTCGAACACTTCTTCCGGTAATAGTTCATTTACTGCCTGAGATAAATCATCCTTGATTTCTTTAAAAAAACCCATATTTCATCCTCCCGTTAATTACTTTTATTTTTTTGGTCTAATGAACTTATTTTCATTTGTTGTATGGGTGTTATGTTCTCATTCAATGGTAGTAATTCGACTCCTTGCACCGTTAATGTTCTCCGTATCTGTTTTAAGGATTTTACTGAATTCTCCTTCTTGTCAGTATCATGTATTAACACTATGGACCTGGCATGTATTTTCATGCCGTTAATAACATTTTCATATAACTGCTCTCGGGGGGTATAATCCACTCCCGTCGCATCACCGCTTACTACATTCCAATCGAAATATACAACGGACTTTTGATTAAGATAATTTATAAATACAGAAATATCTTCTTTCATGACGCAGCTGCTGCCACCCGGAAAGCGATAGATGGAAGGAATACGCCCAGTAGTATCATATAACAAATTCCTAAGCTTTGTAAAGTCCCTATCAAAATCTTCTAGGGATTTATATATTTTATTGTAATCATGGGAATAAGAATTATTCTCTCCTTTAATTGCTATACGTTTAATATTCTACGGAACATTTTAACACATTTTAATGAAAAATAATATATATTATTTTTTATTTCAAAGAAAATTCCGTGAATTTCCTGTTTTAAATCTCTTCTTTTTTTATCACTTCAATCATTGATATAATAAGCTCCGTGTCTATAGAATTATTATTCTGAAACAATAGCAAAACAGGCCGGAAAATCAATTTTCCGGCCTGCTATTTTAACATACTTACATAATAATATCAAATATGTTCTTTTACCCCTTTACCGCTCCTACTGTAATTCCTTTTACAAAATACTTTTGAATAAAGGGATATACTACCAATATTGGTAAAATACCAATTACTGCAATTGCCATCCCTACTGTTATTGCGGTATACTTGCAGCGATTGCACCTGCACTTGCTGCAGCCGATGTATTCTGCGATAAATATTCTATATTTTTCATCATGTTATTTAATAATTGCTGTATGCTAGTTCGTCCTTTTCAGATTGGCTAATAATTTATAGTCAGTCTCTTTTTATTTACAAGGCACCCTGTTGTATACCGCTTACGATATTTCTCGTTTAATAAACTTACTCAATCTAAATCTTCACCATTACTAGTAATAACTTTTTTGTACCAATAGAAGCTATCTTTTTTATATCTATTCAGTGTACCATTTCCATCG
>JAATFT010000059.1 GCA_015655075.1 Clostridiales bacterium
ATAAGATACTGGCAACGCTTGGAGGAATCGGAATCGGAGCCGTATCCTATGGAGGCTTGCATGGAATAGATAAGGCGGCTAATATAAGCGGAATACAGAGAAGGCCTGAAATAACGAATATATCCGAAGAGGCAAAAGCAGCAAATGCAGCTGATGATGTAAAAGATACAGGGACAGATTTAAGTAAGACAAATAAAGCTTTAAACAAAGCAGAAGCTCTTAGTGATGATGTGATAGAGGGGGTCCCTGGGACTGAGGGTTCGGGTAAGCCTATTGCTACAAATGAAGTTACTAAGATTTTAGATAATAAGCCAGAATTGACTGGTTCTACTAGGGATAAATTGTTGGCTACTGTTCAAAACGAAGATTTGGCTAAAGCAGTGAATGAACTTTATAGACCAGGAGCAACAGTTGGTGATGGTGGAACTGCTTCAATACTAGTACAGGAGTATTATACGGGGTCAGCAAAGCATCTAATGAAAGCACAGGAAAGGTTAGACCAATTAAACAAACTTTCGAAATCGGGGAAATTAGGTCTTAATGACTTGGATATTGTAGATGCTTTAATATATGATTTAGAAAATGCCATAAGATTATTTAAGTAAAGGAGTTGAGTTGGTAGTTATGAGTGAAAAGTCAAAGGAGTTTTTGAAAGCAATGTTAGATTTCTTGCCTTCAAAAAGAAATGAATATAAAAAATCAATTGAGGATCACGGCGAGATTCTAGAAACTGTCATAATTGAAGATATATTTATGCCTGATATAATTAAGCTGATAGGTGAGGAAAAAAATATTCAACTAATAGAAAGTATTTTTGAATACTTTGAAGAAGTATCTAACTGTGAAGATACTCACTTAATTAACATTTTTTCAATTACAGTAATGGAGATATTGGGTAATGATAGAACAATTCTAGAAAAAGCCAAAAAGTATATGGGACCTAAAACTACATTACTTCAAATTGAAGCTGATAGAGATTTAGGTAGAATCTAGTCGATTTAGAGATAAACACAAATCAAAATGTTCTCATTAGAAAATTCCGTGCAAGTGTGACCCCGATCACGACCCCAATGCCAGGAATCTAACTCCGAAATAAAGTCCTCTCAGTCCGCATTGCGGGCTGATGTAAGCGGATTCGGGGAAGTTTTTACCCCGGCTCTTTAACCTGCATCATTTTCGACCCCATGGTTCACCTCTGTTTTAGAGCAGGAAATGAGTGGAGATTTTCCTTTATCAGATTTTAAAATTGGTTGCAAATGTGCGACTTGAAGCATATGAAAAACGGGCGTATATGGAACATTTTTCTGATAAAGCAACAGGAAGACGAACAGGAGGTAACAGCAATCCAAACATTTGTCAGATAAAAAGGGAAGAGAAATCCTTTACAAATTTGCCCAACAAGGCGCCTAATTGCCTGGATGGCATACATGTTCTACCATCGGTTTTAAAGGTCACACAGGGGCTATATTTTGCGACACAGGGCTAACTGGGAATAGGGTATAGTTTCTGCGTTGCCATGTTTAAAGATATCTGTCTCCCCATGGTTCATGGTGAACCGTGGAATTTACAGAAAATTGGTTCTATGGTAAAATGGGGCTGCCGGGGGTTACAGGGGGTAAAAATACCATTTCTGTAGCTCCCTTTTCCGTTCTTTTTTCTGCCGTTTCTTCTCCTGAAAATAAAACTACAAATGACTTGCAATCCATTTGATAGAGAGTTAACATCAACAACCAATAAAAGAAATAACTTGTCCTTTCATCCATTGGTTTGTTGTAGATAGGCTGTCGAACCCTTGCGGACTTAACGCATAAGCATATGTGAATCGAGTTAACGCTGTCATCTGAGGTTGCCGGTACGGGAACTGATCGGTTAGAAACAAGATCAGTAGGGAGAGAATTGCAGAGAAGAGAAAACTCCCACAAAGTGGAGCGTCCAGCCCGGCACAAGCATTTTTTAAACACGCTCTGGGGTTTTGTATTCCCACTGTTAGTCATTCATATAGTCACCCAATTCTGATAACAGGTCACAGATATGCTGGAATGTGGGTATTATTTTTTGATACTCTTTAACATTCTCCGTTCTTGGGCTGCATACAAATTCAACATGGTGCAATTCCTGAATTTTTCCATAGTCAGTCCACGCTCCGCAGGCACGCGCCGCAATCGCCGCCGCACCAATGGATGCCGCATCCTGATCAATATTGGTTTTTAAAATATCCGTGTTAAAAACATCCGCAAACATTTGCATCCAATACTGATTTTTACTTCCTCCTCCGCAAAACTGCAGCTGAGGCTTCATTACCGTATGACGTTTAAGACTATCATAGGAACGTTTTAAGTTCATTGCAATTCCTTCCATAGCGGCATGCACCATATGGGCCCTGGTGGTTCCCAGATGAAGTCCCAGATAAGCGCCCCGTATATGAATGCTTTTATCCTGAGAGGTTCCTCCTGCAAGACTTGGATTAAAGTAAATACCATACGACCCTGCCGGTACGTTTTCCGCCTCTTTTGTCATTGCCGAATAGGGCTCTTCCTTTTCCAATAAATCTATACAGAGATTATCTCTTACCCAGCGAAAAGAACTTCCTCCTGCGAAAATAGAGAAAGCAGAGGTAAACATTCCTTCCTGGATATGTGCAAATACATAGGGCCTTTCTTCCTCCTCCAGCACCGGTTTGCCGGAATTAACCGCAATCCAGCTGGAAGAACCTAAAGATGTGTATACCGCTCCTTCACCGTTACCGACTGCCCCCAATGCCATACAAGCGTTATCGACACCGCCGCATGCAACTATGGTATCTTCAGTTAAACCAATACATTTCGCCGCTTGTGACGAAATTTTTCCCACAACAAAATGAGAGGATACGATTTCCGGAAATATATCCCCGGGGATGCCGGCTGCCTCAAGAAATCTGTTTTCCATCTTTCTTTCCGTCAAATTATACGCACCCGTTCCGGATGCATAGGAATAATCCGTATACATTTCACCGGTAAGCCTATAATTGATATAATCTTTTGAACCCAGCACTTTTTTAATCTTGTTAAAGGTTTCCGCTTTATTCTTTTTCATCCACATCAGTTTAAATAAAGAATAAGTCGGTGCCGGGAAACCGCCTCCGGTTGTCCTGTACCAATCCTTCTTATCTATTTTATCAAAAAATTCTTCCGCTTCTTTATAGGCCCTTGTATCAGACCAAATGGGGACATATTCCGAAAGTACCGCTTTGTCATAACCAATGGGAACCGTCACAATACTGTGTCCAGAAACGGCAAGGCTGACAATTTCCTTTGGATTTGTCCGGCTGTCCCGTAACAGTTTTCCGGTACTTAGAACGATTCCCTTCCACCAGTCTTCCGGCTTTTGCTCATGTACATTTTTCTCCGGATAATATGTTTTATACTCAATAAAAGATTTGGCCAGTGTCCGCATATCTTCATCAAATAAAGAAGCTTTCACACCCCCAGTCCCCAAATCATAAGAAATATACTTTTGCACTTTCTCATCTCCGATAAATTGAATTTACTATTTTGAAGCCTTTTCCTGACAGAATTCGATTTTCTCACCGTTTACCCCTGTTACGATAAACCACCTGACTCCTTTGGGCCAGTAAGTGGAAAGCTGTACACTGTCCTTGCATTCTTCCGTTAAGGTAAATCCTTGTTTTCGGGCAATTTCAAATAAAGCATCAATATCTTCTGCTTCAAATGCCAGATGGTCGATTGCACCGGATTTTCCTGCAGTCTCCGTCCGTTCATATAACTCTATAAGAGTATTGCAAAATTTCATAATAACAACTTGTATCGGTTTGCCATTATCCTCATCTGTTTTTTCAAAAACTGCTTCTGCGCCAAATGCTCTGTAAAAATTAACCGTTTTTTCTATGCCGGTTGTTGGAATGCCAATATGATGTAATCCATGAATACAACTTTTCATTGACTCTGCTCTCTCTCCTTTATATCAGATATTTTCAAATGGTGCAATAATCTCATTAATTTTTTTCATAAATTTATGGTCAATATCCCAGGTAAGCGAATGCAAATTCTTTACAAGCTGGCCCAGCGAAGAAACTCCTCCAATGATAGTCGTTACTTCCGGTTTCTGGCGAAGCCAGTTCATTGCGACTTCATACATAGGCTTTCCTGCTTCATCGGCGAGTTCCTGTAGTTTTTCATAACAGCTGTAATAGGATTTGAATAACTCTCCGGATAATTTAGGATTTTGATTTCTGATATCGGATGCTGAGAAATTATGATCTTTTTTAAATGAACCTGCGAGTAATCCCTGGAACATTGGGCTATATGGGAAAAATGCCTGGCCTTCTTCCCTGACCGTTTTTAACATTTCTTTTTCAGTTTTATATTCCAAAGGTATATTGTGATAGCTGTCGGTGTTCCTTTCAAGCATATTATATAGACCCTGCTGCGTATTAATTTCTATCAGAGACATAAATTTTTTCACATCTGACTGAGAAAAATTTGACAAACCGACATATCTTATTTTTCCCGCCTTTTTTATTTCCTGCAGAGCGCTTACCGTTTCCTCAATGGGTGTATTGTGATCCGGCCAATGCAGTTGATAAATATCGATATAATCTGTCTGCAGCCTTGTAAGACTTCCGTCAATTTCCTTTAACAGGCTTTCTTTTGACAGATTATTACGGGTTATATGGTTCTCATCCCATACCAGCCCGCATTTGGATGCAATGATAACTTTATCACGATTTACGCTTTTTAAAGCCTTACCCAGCACCTTTTCCGCATGAAACCATCCATAAACCGGCGCTATATCAAACAAATTGACTCCGGCATCAATTGCTGCATGCACTATTTTTATGGCATTACCATCATCAGAGGTATCCCAATCACCGCCAAAATTCCAGCATCCGATTCCAATTACGGACAATTCCTCTTTTAATTTAGAAACCTTTTTATAAATCATGTTTTCCGCCTCCTATATAGTGCGGGAAGAGTATGGAAGCATTACTCTTCCCGCCGATTACATTATACCTGTTTTTTATTCCTTGATTATTTAATAATATCCTGATAGTTTGGTAATTTTTCAGCGATATTTTCCGGAGTAAGGATATCCGACTCTGTTGTCTGGATAATGGTGTCCGGTTTCCAGCCGGTTACAATATTGTTGTAGCACATTACGATCGCATTAAAAGCCATTGCCTGGGGATCCTGGGAAACCGCTGCAATGATTTCACCGGAAGCAACATATTTTACATTATCCGGCACCCAGTCAAAACAAACAACTCCGACTTTTCCGGTTAATCCCATTTCTTTAACCGCCTGAGCCGCTCCATAAGGGCCGCCTGCCGTACAGTAGATAACTTTCAGATCCGGGTTTGCCGTCAGCATATCCTTCGCCGCGGAATAGGTTTGTTCCGTAGAATCATGAGCTTCCACTGTAGCTACCACCTGGATATCCGGAGCCAATTTTGCCAACTCGTCCAACATACCGTTGCGTCTTTGTTCATGTTGGTTCATGGTCAGATATCCTGTTATAACACCGATTTTTCCTGTTCCTCCGGTATATTCGGCAATTTTCTTTGCCGCTTCCTGTCCTCCGGTAATCGCATCGGAACCGCTGAATGCAATGCGGCCGAAGTCTCCCTGATTAGTGGACTCACTTAGATAAGTGACAACCGATATTTCTGCTTTTGCCGCTTTATCCACATATGCCTCTGTTCCGTCGGCCATTGGGCAAACTACAATGCCGTCCGGCTCTTTTACAATTACAACATCCAATGCATTATTTACTGCCTGCGCCGTTGTATCACTGCCCATATCCGTATATTCTACCGTACAGTTGAAGTTTTTCAGATATTTGGTTACAGCATCCCTTCCTTCATTAATCTGATCCCAGAAAGGATTGTTATTGAAGGACATAAAATTAATTACAATGGGATCCTTTGATGCTTCCATAGCCGCCACATCACCTTCCGGTGGCAGAGCCACATCCGCAGTATCTGCCGTCGTTTCCGTATCCGTTGCCGCTGTTTCCTGTGTTGTTGCCGCTTCCTGTGTTGCTGTTTCATTTGTCTTTGTTGAATCTGTTTCCCCCGGATTTCCCCCGCATCCGGATAAGGATGCCATGATCAAACCTGTTGCTAAAACCATTGCCAATACTTTTTTTCTGCTCAATCTCATAAGATACCCTCCTAAAAATGATTATATAGTTTTGCAGTTTTTACTGCATTAATCATTCACATTTGATGCATAATTCAGAATTTTTACCTGACTAAATTCTTCAAATTCCAGCCTTCCGTTTATTTTTCCTTCGTACATAACAATTATCCTGTGACTTAGGGAAATAAGCTCGGGCAATTCGGAAGATATGAGTAAAATGCTAACCCCTTCCTCTGCCAGGTTATTGATAATACTATAAATTTCATCCTTTGCCCCCACATCGATACCATGGGTAGGTTCATCCAGTATCAGTATCCGGGGCCTGATGGAAAGCATTCTTCCAAAAAGTGCTTTTTGCTGATTTCCGCCGCTTAAGGTACTAATTCGCGCATGTCTCGTAGGTGTTTTTACATTAACGGCGGAAATATATTTTTCGGCATTTTCTTTTTCCTTTTGGCCGTCAAGCAAAATTTCATTTTTAAGCTTTCTCCAGACGGCTATATTGATATTATCCTGTACACTGTGTAATTTTAATATCCCCGTAACCTTCCGGTCCTCCGTCAGCATACCAATTCCCGCTTTAATTGCATCCTTGGGAGAAGAAAATTTCACTGCTTTTCCGTTAATTTTCATACTGCCCGAGCTGGGTTTTGTATAGCCATATATCAGCTCCATCAATTTGGACCTTCCCGCCCCAACAAGCCCGGCAAAACCCAATATTTCACCTTTATGAAGCAGAAAGCTGGCGTTTTCCACTTTTCCGGGGCAGCTCATTCCATTGACTTCCAAAACAGCCGGCTTCGCTAAACTGCTGCGCCTTCTCATTATTTCTTCCTGGGTCTTTTCCCCGACTCCCTGCTTCAGGGCACGTCCCACCATCAAGGAAACGAGACTGTTTACGGTCATCTTTTCGACTGGATAAGTCCCTATGTATTCTCCGTCACGCAATACCGAGATTACGTCCGAAATTTCAAATAATTCTTCCAAGTGATGAGAAATAAATACGATGGCTGCCCCTTCCCTTTTCAGCTGACGAACAATGCCCATTAAAGTTTCTGTTTCCTTCACGGTTAAGGAAGCGGTAGGCTCATCCATGATAATGGTGCTGGGATTAACCGATATCGCCTTTGCAATTTCAATCAGCTGCTTTTCCGACGAGCTTAGATTTTTTACAAGAGCTTTCGGGCTTATATTACTGATATTCAACCGTTTCAATAGTTCACCGGCTACTCTAATCATCTCTTCCTTATTAATAAAAAGACCCTTTTTTTCAAAATGGCCAAGAAAAATATTTTCATAAACCGTAAGGTTCTGCACCAGGGAATTTTCCTGATGAATCATTACAATACCATATTTTCCGGCTTCACGCGGACCATTTAAAGTAATTTTTTCTCCATGGTACAAAATTTCCGATCCTTCATCCGGTGGAAATACCCCTGATAGAATATTCATTAAAGTTGACTTTCCCGCACCATTTTCCCCAATCAATGCATGAACCTCACCTACCCGGAATACAAGGTTTATATTCTTCAATGCCACGACACCGGGAAATGTCTTCTTTATGTTTCTGGCTTCCAAAGCAATTTCTTTTTCCACAATAAACCCTCCTGTCTGTGAGTGTCATACCTTTAACAACTTTCTGCGCTTTGTTATACAGTCGATACTTACGGCAATAACAATGATCAGACCAATTGTGACCGTTTGTAAATATGCCGGGAAATTTAACAGAATAAATCCGTTTTTGATAACTCCCATAATAGCGGCGCCAAATAAAATACCTACCATGGAGCCTTCCCCGCCGGTCATGCTGATACCGCCGATGACAACCGCGGCAATACAATCCTGTTCAAGGCTTGTTCCTGCTGATGCTTCGGCTGTCGTTAAGTTCCCTGCATTAATAATTCCAACCAGCCCTGACAGCAGTCCGGTGATCATAAATGCAAGAATCCGTACTCTGTCCGTATTGATTCCGGACAATCTGGCGGATTTTTCATTATCTCCGACTGCATACAGGCTTCTTCCGAAAACCGTTTTCTTCGTAATCAGGATTCCCAGAAAATAGATTGCAAACATAATGATTACCGATATGGGTATCATTAGCTTTTCCGATATGTTTATTGTTCCGCTACCCAGAACACCCGCCTGATTATGAAACTGAATAGGAATTCCTCCGGTAATCAGGTATGCCAGTCCTCTTACAATATTCTGCATGCCCAATGTCCCAATAAAAGAAGCAACTCCGATTTTAATGGAAATTAAACCGTTTAATGTTCCGATTACACCTGATAGGATAACCGCAATCAAAACTGCAATCCAAGGATTCATGTACTGCGCCAGAAATGCCGCCATACAAGAGGAAAATGCCAGTACTGCGCCAACCGACAGGTCTATGCCTCCGATTAAAATCACCATAGCCATTCCCACAGAAATGATACCCATATTGGAAATCTGCCTTAAAATATTCATTATATTATTTGTTTTTAAAAAGTAAGGGGATAAAAATGACATGGCAATACAGATTACCGCCAATATTGCAATAATTCCTGTTTCCGATTCTTTTGAAAGGGTTGTAAAGAAATTTAACCTTCTTTTTACACTTTCCATTTTGTGCCTCCTGTTAATTATTCTTTAACATCAAGCAATATCTGAAAACAATTACCCTTTCCGCAGTTTTATCGTTTTCTGATTGCTTTTTATTATCCAACTATCTTAAACTTCTTTGCTAATAATTTCTTCAACACTCTTAAATATCTTTCGGGCGCTGCGCACGCCTATTCCAAAACGATCACATCCTGCTGCTTTCATTGACAGTAATGTGTCCAGATCGCCAACACCTCCCGCCGCTTTTATATATGCTGCATTGCCAATAACGGAACGGATCAGTTTTACCGTTTCCACTGTTGTGGGATCCGGCCCCCAGCCTGTTCCTGTTTTAATAAATGTTGCCCCTGCTTTCACTCCAATCTCTGCTCCTCTGCGGATTTCATCCTCTGACAGATAACATACCTCCAAAATCGTTTTTACCGGAATTCCGTCAGCCGCAGCTACAACCGCTTTAATATCGTCCTCTACCACACTGTAAAGTCCGCTTTTTAATGCGCTGACATTAATAACCATATCCAGCTCCCTGCATCCAAGTCCAATCAGTTCTTTTGCTGCTGCGGCTTTAATTGAAGTTGTTTCGGCTCCGCTCGGAAAGCTTACCACTCCGGTTACCACAACATCATCATAACTTTTCAACTGATTTATTGTATATTCCGTAACCCAAGGCATTGGACTCGCACAGATACAATGATACTTCTTTACAATAGCAATCATCTGCTCAACCTCATCCATTGTTACATCCGTACGTACGGCACTGATATCCATAATCCTTCCGATTTTTTTTAAATCCATTTTTTGCTTTCCCTTCATTATTATGTATTTCATAAAATAATAACATAATCATCTTTTATGGTTGGTATATATTCGCAAATATGGTGTATCCATCAGTATATTTACGATTTTACTTTCTGCTTTGATGATGATGTATTGTTTTTTATATAATAACATAATTACCTTTTCAGGTAAACTTCATTTTCGTGAAAACATGTACAAAAATAACGAATTATTTTTGTGTCTTTCGTTCAATTCATCATATTTTTCAGGTATATCTGATATCATTACTGACTATTTCATTAGTTGAAAATTGTTTTATACGTTTTTATTCTATATTTTTATTCCTTCGGTTTATATTTTTGTTACAGCTTAGCCTTACGGCTGAGCTGTAACATATTTTTCATAATTATGTTTTTATTATTGTTGACAATTTATTTTCGGATAACTATACTATTAATTAGATTATATTTACATGTTATGAATCTAAATTATAGGAGAAAAATTATGGCCGATGTACCAGCATATCGTTATGTTTATACTGAAATAAAACAAAAGATCAAAAACGGCTCTTACAAAGTGGGATCATTATTACCTACTGAATCCGAATTAGAAAAATTATTCGGAGTAAGCAGGACTACCGTGAGAAAAGCCATCAGCCTGCTCTCCGCCGAAGGATATCTTAATGTCAGACAGGGAAAAGGCACCACGGTCTTAGATATTTCAACGACCCAGAACCTGAATACCATAACCTCCGTAACGGAATCCCTTCAATTAAAAGGCTGTACCGTAACCACACAGGGAATGTGTATCGAACGTATCCAGGCCCCTGCATTTTTATCTGAAATTATGCAGATTCCTTCCGATGCGGAAGTCTACCATATTCAGCGCGTTCAGCTGGCGGACGGAGTACCTATATCAATCATGGAAAACTTTTTAAAAGCCTCTTTGTTCCCGGATCTCGGACAATACGTTAATCGGTTTATCGGTTTATATTCCTTATTGGAAAGGAAATATAACATCATAATGAAAGATGCCACCGAAACTATTACCGCAATTGCAGCATCTTTTACGGATTCGCAGATATTAGGCATTCCCGTTGGAACTCCGTTATTACAGACAAAAAGAATTACCGGTACGGAATTTGAAATATTTGAATATGCAGTTATAAAGATAATAGCGGAAAAATATGAGTATTGCGTTCATTTAAAAGGACGTATTTAACATCAGAATATTCCGGGTCCGCTGTGCTGCGGGCTTTGCCTTAATCTGCCTTTACCTTATACCTTATACTTACTGCACAGGTTAAAATAATCATATTGACATTTTCTGATTTTTATTGTATATTATGTATGTACCCTTTCCAAACATTATTATGTATGTAACATAATGTGCGAAAGGGTAATTTTATTTCAAACCTTTCGTATCATCCATTTATGAAAGGACGATCTCAATATGAAAAATAAAATTATGGATACCATTATTCATCACAAAATAGTTGCAATCAGCAGAAACATACCTACGGAAAAAATAATTCCGGCCGTTCAGGCCGCATATGACGGCGGAATCCGTCTTCTGGAAATCACCTTTAATCAATCCGATCCCTTTGATAACACCATCAGGTCAATCGAAAAAGTCCGGGAACATTTTAACGGCAAATTATATGTGGGCGCCGGAACAGTAATGACTTTAAAGCAGTTAAGCAATGCCTGTGCGGCCGGAGCCGAATTTATTCTGTCCCCAAATACGAACAAAAATATTATTGCCGCTTCCGTTTCAAAGGGAATATTATGTGTTCCCGGCGCATTGACTCCTTCCGAGATTTCAGATGCCTATTCCTATGGAGCCGACATTGTAAAAGTCTTTCCGGCTGTTGATTTAGGGCCCGATTATATCAAAAATATTCGCGGTCCCATTAACCATATTCCTTTCATGGCGGTCGGCGGAATTGATGCAAAAAATATGGTATCTTATTTCCAGGCCGGGTGTATGAGCGTGGGTATCGGAGGAAACATCCTAAATCAAGAGGCCATCAATCAAAATAATTTTGGCGAGCTTACTTTTCTGGCAAAAACTTATGTAAAAATAATCTCGGATTATTTTAAGGAGGAGAATAATGGGTAATTATTTTATTACAATTGATACCGGCACCACCAATACCCGGGTTTCATTAATTGATCATAATAATGAATTAGTCTCCATGGAATCAGCAGAAGTCGGTGTAAAAAATGCGGCGATAAATGGGAATAATCAGATAATAAAAGAAACAATTAAAAATTGTTTAGAGGTCTTGCTGTCAAAAAATCATCTCACCTATTATGATATCTGCTGTATCATGGCAAGCGGTATGATAACTTCCAATGTTGGGTTAGTGGAAATTCCGCATATACAGGCACCTGTCAGTATAAACAAATTAATATCGAATATCAAAACGGTAAGCCTTCCGGAGGTATGCCCTATTCCGTTCCATTTTATTCCGGGTATAAAAAATAATTCCGAACCCGTATCCTACCAGAATTTTGAAAGCATGGATATCATGCGCGGTGAAGAAACAGAAGCTTTTGCCGTCATTCATTCTGCCCCTGGTAATGAACCTCTCATCCTAGTTCTCCCCGGTTCTCATATGAAGTTTATTTATGTGAGTAAAGAGCAGGAAATTCTTCATTGCATCACAACAATCAGCGGAGAGTTAATCTCTTGTATCACCAAAAACACAATTATTGCCGATGCCGTAAAGCATAGTTTTGTAAATCCTTCCGAATATGACCGGGATATGGTAATTCTCGGTTACCGAACCTCCCAAAAGAACGGATTTTCCAGAGCCTGCTTTTGTTGCCGTATTTTAAATCAATTCGTACAAAATGACCCCCAGAAATTAGCGAATTATATTCTTGGAGTCTCTCTGCAATGCGATATTATGGCCATAAAAAATTTTAATCATTCCGCGGCTAAAGTAATCGTGGCAGGAAAAGAACCTCTTCAATCAGCGATTTATGACCTGCTGAAATTCGACGGCTCTTTCCCCAACATGGAAGCTTATATTCCTTGCCATCATTTATCCCTCTCTGCACTTGGAGCCTCACTAATTGCAGAACAGGCCGGATTTTTACCATGGTAAAAACAGCAGGCATAGTTTACATCCGGAAAACTCTATGCCAATGTTTTGATATAGAAATGATTATTACCATAATATCTGGCATAGGGCTAAACTAATAGTTTGGCACATTCATTATTACACAGTTATGTAACAACTTTATACACCTCTTCAACAATTTTGCCGGTAACACTGTCACGGCGAAACTGCTTGAAGAAATCCCACATTAGCCTGGCCATCATAACAGGCGGCCAGTGAGGGCTATTCTCTACCGCCACATAGCGGAAAGTATTAATTCCGTTTTAGAATAAATCACCTCTAAAATGGAATTGTCAAAATTAAAATAATTTGCTAAAATATCTTTGTTACATATTGATACAGGAAATCATTTTCATTAGCGTCGCTGATGAATTTATTTTTTCCCAATCAGTTAGCCTTCCCTAACCGATTGCCATTAAGAGTAGCCGCTTATTTCTTCCAGCCGGTAGCCGCGCCTGGTTAGTGTACCGGTAGTTGGTGATAAACATAATTCCATCGTTGTTTACAGGTCTAAACCTGAACATAAATAAAAAATAAGGAAAGGATAAATTATTATGAAAAAAATTATTAGTGTAACCATGCTGCTCATGCTTATAACTGCTTTCACTGCCTGCAGTTCAAAAGAAACTCCAATAAATAATACCTCTGGTACGACTGCTGAAGATACTACCGCTGCCGATACCGTTACGGAAACACCGGAGGAAACCACTTCTTCTGCCGAGGCAGCAAAAGAAGCCCAGACAGGTTCTGTAACCGTCACCCATGAATACGGTGAAACCCAAATACCCGTCAATCCTGAAAAGATTGCCGTATTAGATTTGGGTATTCTCGATATTTTTGATACAGTCGGCATAGAGGTTGGTGCCCTGCCTCAGGGAACCATGCCGGAATATCTTTCCGCTTATACGTCGGACGCTTATGTAAATACCGGTAGTTTAAAAGAAGTGGATTTCGAAACATTAAATGAGTACGGTCCTGATCTTATCATTATTTCCGGACGTCTCTCCGGCTCCTATGAGGAATTGAGTAAAATAGCACCAACACTTTATGTGACAACACCCGGTGCGGACTATTTTAACGAAATACAAAACAATGTTGAAATCTTAAAGCAGATTTTTCCCGGTAAAGCCCAGGCATTACAGGCAGGTTATGACGATATTAAAGCAAAGGCGGCCGCTTTAAAAACAGATGCGGAAAAGACCGGATTAAACGCCCTGGTACTGATGGCCAACGACGGTTCCTTAAGCGTGTTTGGCATTGGTTCCCGCTATGGAGTTATCAACAATGATTTCGGGTTCCTTGCCGCAGATGAAAATATTGAAGCATCCACCCATGGTATGGAAGCAAGTTTTGAATATATAGCGGAAAAGAATCCGGATATACTGTTTGTAATTGACAGAAGTGCTGCTATCGGTACGGAAGGCGCTACCGGTGCCGCCACTCTTCTCGATAATGATCTGGTTAACGGCACAACGGCTGCAAAAGAAGACCGTATCATCTACCTTTCTTCCGATATATGGTACTTATCCTCCGGCGGATTCACCGGTACTTCACAAATGATTAATGAAGTCAGAACCGCCCTTGAATAATTGCATAAGCAATCGCATAAGCTTAATAAATAATAGTAAAAATGACTTTTTGATTATACAAAAGGTCATTTTTTATTTTTTACGCTCCTCTAAGAAGCGAGGGGCTTGATTTTAAGGTTAAAATACCGTGAATAGTTATCTCTGTTCATAATGGACACGACTCTCATCATATCTGTCCTGCTGCTTCTTTTCATTGGCCGGGTATCCCAAGGGAATAATTGCAAACGGCTTAAGATTATCCGGAATTCCCAGTATTTCTTTTACCTTCTGCATTCTGTCATTCAGTGGTGCAATGCCCAGCCATACGGCTCCCAACCCAAGTTCGGCAGCTTCTAACAGTATATTTTCCGTACTTGCGCTCAAGTCAATTTCGCCGTATTCCGGCATGATGATATCTTTCCGATAACAATTTACAATCGCCACAGGGGCTTCTTTGGCACACCCTGCATAGGGGCTGCATTTTGATAGTTTTTCCAGCGTATCCTTGTTTTTTATAATATAAAATTCCCAAGGCTGTTGGTTTCCGGCGGACGGAGCAGCCATAGCCGCCTTTAATAATAATTCTACTTTTTCATTTTCAACTTCCCTGCTCTGATATTTTCTTATACTTGTTCGATTAAATATAACATTCATTTTAACCACCTTGCCGTAAATAAAAGGTTGAAAGAACCCGTCTGCGGCATTCCTTTCTTTTATCCAGTTTTCTTTCACACTACATTGCATTTGTCATAAATAAAGATGGGTGAAAAATATGCCTTTTTATTTTTCAGTTTCCAACATCCATATTTATACAAATAACATAATAACGTACCTTTTGCAAGCAAAAAGTATGTTATTGCATTAATGACCACAGCTAAGGGAATTGGAAAACGACGAGATTATATGAACAGTCCATGCACAGGCGGCTAACTTGACATCGGGTTACCAGAATGTTAAAGTTAAATTCATTAAGATTTCGGAAATATTTTTTGGAAATATTTTATTGTGAGGTCAAAACCATGAATATTGAATATCTTCGTGAATTTATAATATTAGCCGATACCGGACATTATCAGCTTGCCGCAGACAGGCTTTATATCTCGGAATCCACACTGTCCAAGCATATTAAAAAACTGGAGGCCGAGCTGAAGGTACCGCTGTTTATCCGAACAACCCGTAAAGTAGAAATCAGTAAATATGGCAAACTGCTTCTGCCATATGCAAAAAAGATTGTCGAGGCGCAAAATGATTGTTATGATGTTCTTCTCAATAATATTGATGAGGAAAGCAAACAAATTAATATCGGTTCAATTCCCGCTATGGCACAGTATGGTATTACTAATATAGTGGCTAATTTTATTCGGGAGCATCCAAGCGTCAAGCTTAATATTGTACAGGCCGCTTCTAACGAGCTTAAGGAAATGCTTCTTTCCGAAAAAATTGAAATGGCTTTTATTCGGGAAGCAACTCATGGCAAAGATTGTTTCTCACGCATCCCTTATGCAGCCGACACCATGGCGGCAATTTTACCTGATAAGCATCCGCTTGCTGCGGCTAAAACGATTCTATTGTCTGAACTGGCTGATGAAAATTTTATTTTCCTGGAACCGAATTCCCTGTCGTATGGTTTAAGTCTTAAGGCTTGTACGGACTGCGGTTTCACTCCAAATGTGATATATACCGATCACAAGGCGGAAAATATCATTGATCTGGTACGGAAAAATATGGGGATTGCATTATTGATGAAACCCCTGGCGGTTTACCACCCTATGTCCGGTATTGCCGTACTGGATGTATCTCCGGAAATATCCACACAAATTAATATATGCTTCTTAAAAAATAAGGAACATAAGATTGTGATGAAATATTTTCTTCAGTACTGTGAAAAATATTAATATTAGCATAATAATCAAGCAGATAATCGTTTAGCTGAAGGCGCGTACATTCATTAATTATTCAGCAGCAAAATTAATTCCATTTTAGAATGAATTCAGTTTAAATCGGAATTGCCAAAACAAAAGCCCTTTGTTAAAATGTAATCGTTACATATTGATATCGAAATTCATTTTCATTTGTAGTTTCGATGATTTTTTTCTTTTTTAGTTAGATGTTCCTAACTTGTTGCCATTAGGAGTAGAAGTATATGAGGAGGAAGAAATTATACATCATTGTCCTGCTTGCCGGTTTAGCTCTTGTATCGTTATTTATCGGAGTTAGTGATATTTCCGTCCATGATATCATCAGCAATGCCGATGATCGCAGCTTATTTTTTTCCAGCCGGTGGCCACGCCTGGTCAGCGTACTGGTTGTTGGCGCGGGGATGTCAATCAGCGGTGTGGTAATGCAGCAAATCAGCGCTAACCGCTTCGTATCCCCCTCCACTGCGGGAACACTTGCATTTGCCAAACTGGGAATACTTGTGGCGATTATGCTCACTCCTTCAGCCAGCATAACGGTAAAATTGCTGTTAGCCTTTGCGTTTGCCCTGGGCGGTTCCTGGATATTTCTTTTTATTATCAATCGAATCCGTATGAAGGACAGCGCCTTTATCCCAATCATCGGGATAATGTTCAGCGGAATTATTTCCTCCGTCACCACCTTTTTTGCTTATCAATTTGACCTGATCCAAAATATTGATTCCTGGCTGGAGGGACGCTTTGCCTTAATCATAACCGGCCGTTATGAGCTTTTACTGATATGCCTGCCCATACTTTTACTGATATATCTGTATGCCGACCTTTTTACAATAGCAGGCATGGGCGAATCCGTATCCCGCAGCTTAGGGCTGAATTACAAATTAGTGGTGAATCTTGGTCTTATCCTCTCCTCACTGATGAGTGCCGCCGTAGTCGTTACAGTTGGAACAATCCCTTTTGTGGGCGTTATTGTTCCAAACATCATAAGCCTCTATATGGGGGATAATATCAGGAAAACCCTGCCTTATACGGCTTTATGCGGTTCTGCTTTCCTGCTGGTTTGCGATATACTGGGGCGCGTGATCATTTACCCTTATGAGATATCCGTCAGTGTGACAACGGGCACCATCGGCAGCGCTGTATTTCTCTATCTGATATTACGCAGAAGGAAGGTGCCCCATGGAGCAGCGAATTAAAAAAAGAACTGTCATACTGTTTATTGTTTTTATGATTACAACCCTTTCAGCGGTTTTGCTGTTTTTGGTTTGGGGACTAAACGAGAGAAATATTGATTATAATCTTCCCCGCAGACTGGTAAAGGTTGCTGCAATCTCCCTTACGGGCTGTGCCATTGCAACGTCCTCTCTTGTGTTTCAAACCGTCACGAACAACCGTATACTGACCCCAAGTGTCATGGGACTGGATTCTTTGTTTCTTTTTATGCAGACACTGGTTGCTTTTCTGTTTGGCGCGGATACGCTGGCAATGACCGGCAAATATCTGGATTTTACCGTAAGCTGTGCCTTGATGGTGGGTTTTTCCCTGATTCTTTGCACGGTAATATTTAATAAACCCGGACGTAACCTCTTTGTTCTGGTTTTAGTCGGTATGGTTTGCGGAAGCTTATTTTCAAGCTTATCCTCCTTTATGCAGACTCTGATTGACCCAAACGAATACCTGATTTTACAAGGTAAAATGTTCGCCAGTTTTAATAATGTCAATACCTCCCTGCTTTTCGTATCAACCATACTTATCGGCCTGTCTCTTATTTTTGTCTTACATACGCACCGTAAACTGGATGTGCTTTCCCTTGGAAGGGAAAACAGTATCAACCTGGGTATCCATTATAACGGCACGGTTACCGTCTATCTGCTGTTAATATCCTTAGTGGTGGCTGTCAGTACGGCACTTGTGGGACCTATTAATTTTCTCGGTGTTATGGTTGTAAATTTAAGCCGTCAGATATTTAAGACTTACAGGCATCTGCACCTTGCCCTGGGTGCCTCTCTCCTGTCTGTGACAGTCCTTGTCGGCGGCCAGTTTTTTGTGGAACGGGTATTCCATTTCAACACCACCGTTTCCGTACTGGCTAATTTTGTGGGAGGAATTTATTTTATTGCACTGTTGTTAAAGGAGCGTCGCATATGATTGAGATACAAAATATAAGTAAAAGCTACGATCAGAACAAGGTACTTGATCATGTAAGCACCGAGATACCAAAAGGATGCATTACGGCCTTTATTGGCCCCAACGGCGCCGGTAAGAGTACACTCCTGAGCATTATAACCCGGATGAATAAGGCGGACAGCGGACAGGTTCTGGTGGACGGAATAGAAGTCGGTAAATATGACACAAATGAACTGGCCCAAAAAATATCCGTGCTTCGCCAGAATAATAATCTGCAGCTTAGAATTACCGTGAAAGAGCTTGTATCCTTCGGCCGGTATCCTTATTCAAAGGGAAGATTGCAGGAGGAGGATAAACGGGTTGTGCAGGACTCTATTCACTATATGGGGCTTGAGTCTCTCAATGACCGGTATATTGACGAGCTGTCCGGCGGCGAACAGCAAAGAGCTTTTATTGCCATGGTAGTTGCGCAGGATACCGATTACATATTTCTGGACGAACCCCTTAATAATCTTGATATGAAGCACAGTGTGGAAATCATGTCCATGTTACGGCGATTATGCAAAGAAAGAGGGAAAACCGTTGTTATCGTAATCCATGACATCAATTTTGCTTCCTGCTACTCCGACCGCATTCTTGCAATCCGGGACGGTAAAATTTTTATCAATGACACGGTAGATGCCGTTATTACGCCTGCTGTACTGAAGGATGTGTATAACATGGATTTTCAGGTGTATGATATTGACGGGGACAGGATATCCGTCTATTACAAAAGCGGCCACTCCCATCACCATCATCACCATCATAAACATAATTCCGCTGTTGTTTACAGGTCTAAGCCTGAACAT
Organism: Clostridiales bacterium; assembly: GCA_015655075.1. GTDB lineage: Bacteria > Bacillota > Clostridia > Lachnospirales > Lachnospiraceae > Anaerocolumna. Next base: position 19,105 of record JAATFT010000059.1, read on the forward strand.
AAATAAAAAAACTGATTCAAATTATAAAAGTATGTATTGAATGGGAACCGATGTCCGCAGAAAAAGACCTGTTTCCATCCTCAAAGCGGAATTTTCTGCCGCTCCCCATATTGCTCCCGGCAAGTATCACCAGCTGCCCGTCAGGATTTTCAAAGACTATACAGTTTGATGCCCATCTCCCCTTCGTTTCCAGTACCCTTGCACCGCGTTTTACAAAATGAGACAAATGCTTCATTACATAAAACTCCGGCTGATAAGTAACTTCTCCGGTGTCTTCATTAACTGTTACCAGGGAATTCTGCGGCCAGCCCCATGTACTTATTCCCCCTTCCGGAAGTGCCATATTCCAATATATATAGCTCTCTGCCTGATTATAAAAATAATGCCACATGAGTCCGTAAACATATTCCGCATGCTCCCATGAATTCTGTCCATCACCGCATTCACTTTCCGTCTGCATATAATGGAGTTCCGGATAGCTTAAAACCGTCTGGGCTATGCTATGTTTCCCGCCCCACTGGAAACCGACACCGGATATATATTTTCTCGCTTCTTTATCACTTAAAATTGTATTTTCAAACTGATCATAGTATTCGCTGAAGGGGGCACCGCCGCCCATCATAAAATCTATAAAAGGGCCATTTATGGTGCCCAGCCAAATTTCGGCATCTATGCCGCTTTTTTCTACGGCCGGTCCAAGATAACATTTAATAAAATCCCGCAGTTCTGTACCTGTCCACATACAGGAAGGGAATTTCTGGTCGGCAAAAGGCTCATTCTGCACATGAATCTGCCTGACCGGTATCCCTTCCTTTCTATATGCCTCCACAAATTTTATAAAGTATTGTGCATAGGCTTTCCTGGTTGCTTCGTCTTTCTTCAATACACCATAATTATATACTTTTTTCGTCTTCATCCAGGTTGGCGGACTCCACGGAGAAGCAAATATACGCATATCCTTCTGACGTTTCAAAGCTTCCTTAATATATGGGATTGTATAAGCTTTATCCCTGTTTATATTGAAATCCGTCAGTTCAAAATCTCCCTCTGTCTCATCGCAGCTATACCAATCAAGGCTGAAATCATTTGCGCCAATCGGAACACGGCATAAATTAAAATCACAGCCATTTTCTGAGAATAATTCATCAAAAAAGCTATCTCTGTCATTTATTTCTGCTTTTTGAAGACAATTCCAGGCAATCTCATTAAAGCATCCGCCAAAGCCTGTTATCTCCTGTTTTTTCACTCCTGTCAGCTCCAGAGTATCTTCGCCGGCCTCGCACCCTGCAGTTCCGGTCTTCCAATAATTTCTGCTTTCACTAAAATAATGTTTCACCATCAAACGCCTCACCATCCGTACTTTTTTCATCCGTTACATCAAAATTATATTCCCTATAACAGGCCGTTTCTATCAAAACGGAATCGGAAGAGTCAGCTATCCTAAACAAAGCGTTTGTTCTGCAATAGGCGAAATTTTCTATTGCAGAACAATCACTGACCGAGGCATAAACCCAGCCAACCTTCCTTTTATTTTATATTCTGCTAAACCGGTTCTTTCCAATTATTTCTGCTCGGCGAGCCACTTGTTAAGCTGCTCCTGTTTTGCATCTATGACATCTTGAAGTCCTGCCGCATACAGTGCGTCATTCAGACTCTTTAGTGTGGATTCGACATTTGCAGAGCCGATGCTGCCGGTATCAAGTGCAGAGCGATAGGTTTCCAGTGCATTGTTTAAAGCCGTAATTTCTGTTGAATAGTCCGTGCTGTCCCACATAAATCCGAATGCGGGTGAATATTCGGCCCAGTCATTATGATGCTGCAGCTTGCTCCAGTAATCAGGCGTCTTGGACCCATCATTCCATACATAGCTGATGAACTGATTGCCCATAAACCAGCCCGTGTTTTGATGATATTTATAATTAGAGCCGTCTTCCCCCTCTGCAAAATATGTGGTGCCGTCATCCAATACCTGATAGTTAACGCCTTCAATACCATACTGCCACAGATTCATAAGCTCCGCATCAGAATACAGTGCGGAAATGAATTTGAATGCCATTTCAGGATCCTTGCTATTGGTAGCAATACCTGTGTTAAAAAAGCTTACATTCGTGGTGGAAAGACCGCCTTCTTTATGATCACCGAAATACATGCTATAACAATCATAACCGTTTGCAGATTCGGCTTCGGCAAGGAAACCCGGCTTAATAGCCGTCACATAGCTGAACGTATTACCGGCTTTCATCATAGTAGCGGTACCCTGTGTATCGGTAGCCGCATCTTTATAGATATATTCCTTATCATACCAGTCAGCCAACATTGTAACCGCTTTTTTATAAGTATCCGTCTCATACTTATTCACAACTGTTGTTGAGCTATGATCCGCTTCCCAATCCAGTACTCCAAATCCGTCCACCAATTCATCAAAGAATTTAAAACGTACTAACTGATCGCTATTATACAGATATAAAGGGGTCATGTTGGGATATGCATCCTTCACCTTGGCAAAAATCTCCTCTGCAATTGACCAGTCATAAAAGGTCCCGTCATACTCGTCTTTATTTGCCTCTAAGCCATATTCCTCAGTGATGCCTAATTCATCGCATATATCGGCTCTCATACAGAGGCCGCCTAACTCAACGGACTCCTTATTCGCAGGGAACCCATAGAGAATACCGTTCATGGTGCCGACGTATGCATTATCTTCTCCAAGTGCATCGATAACGGCCTTTCCTTCATCGGTACTCATAAATTCAGTCATATCATAGATACCACCCATGCTGATCCAGCTGGAAGCATAAGGATAGTAAACCGGTATAACGTCCAGCTCGTCGCCACCGGATAGCATCAGCTGAATCGTGGTTTGATACTCTGCATACTCGATCGGAAGCAGTTCCACTTCAATGTGATATTCTGGAATCATTTTTTCATTGATAGCTTCCTGAACAGCTGAACGCGCGTTATCATCCTGCTCATAAAATTCAATGTACGAAAATACCAGATGATAGGGGTTATCCTCAGTATATTCACCATAAGAAGTAGCGGTAACGGAAGAATCCCCGCTGTCCGATGATGCCGTTTCCGTGCCGGATACTTCGGAGGAACCGGAACTTCCGCCCGAGATGTCGCTGGAGCTGTTTGAGTTGGTCCCGCAGCCTGCTAACATGGTCACTGCCATAGTTGTGGCAAGCAATATTGATGCAATTCTCTTTCTCATAATTTAACCTCCTTAAAAAATTTTTTATTTGAAAATGCTAATAAAAAGCATTGTCATTCTTCGCATATCACCCCTTTACACCGCCCAAAGTAAGCCCTTTCGAATAATATTTCTGGAAAGTCGGGAAGATTAGCATAATCGGCAGGATGGCCACAAAAGCAATTGCCATCTGGATTGCGGTTGAAGGAATACTTGACGCTGCTGATGTTACGTTGGAGTTAGAGCTTGTTGCCAGGTACTGGATGTTGTTCACCATTTGATTCAAAAGGTTCTGAACGTTATAAAGATTTTTATTCTTAACAATATAGTAAAGACCATTGGTCCAGTCATTCCAGTAAGACAGTCCCGCAAAGGTTCCCATAGTTACCAGAATCGGCCTGCCAAGCGGAATGACAATGTTGCAGAAAATCTTCACCTGGGATGCACCGTCGATTTCCGCCGCCTCATAAAGGCTGTCCGGAATGCTCGTCATGAAATAGGTGCGAATCATCATGACATTCCATGCGCTTAACAGAAAATTCGGCAGTAACTGCGCCCAAATGGTATCCTTAATCTGGAATATGCCTGTCCACATCAGATAGGAAGGTACGATACCGCCATTAAACAGCATCGTGAAAAATACGAAAAAATTAAGAAACCGCCTGCCCGGAAGTCTCTTTATAGACAATGGATACGCCATCAATGCAGACAGCAGAACATTTACAGCCGTTCCAATTAACGTAATTAAAATACTGACACCATAAGCTTTTAAAATTTTTACTCCCGATTTAATGATATATACATATGCCGCCGGCGATAACTTTTCCGGGAAGAAGGAATAACCATTAGCCACCAGTGTATTCTCATCTGTTATGGATGACAGGGACAGTAATAAAAATGGCAGGATAACAATAATCGTCCATATAATCATCACTGTATTAGCTAAAATCTGAAATTTTGAAAAAGATTTTTCTCTCATAGATACCTCCCTAGAATAATGCATTCTCTTTGCTGAATTTCTTCACAATCAGGTTAGCAAGCAAAACGAGGGCAAAACCGACAACGGACTGATAGAAGCCTGCCGCCGCCGACATACCTACGTTTGACTGCTTCATCAGTCCGCGATATACATAAGTATCAATTACGTTTGTGGTAGAATAAATCATACCCGAATTACGCGGCACCTGATAGAACAGACCAAAATCGGAATAGAAGATTCGTCCCACACTCATCAGCGTCAGCGTTATAATAGTCGGGGTCAGGGACGGAAACATAATATTGCGTATCTGCTGCCACTTCGTGGCTCCATCTAATTTTGCCGCTTCATAAAATGTCGGATCAATGCCGTTAATGCTGGAAATAAAGATAAGGCTCCCATATCCAATACTTTTCCATGTATTTATAAAAACAAGAAGAAACGGCCAGTATCTTGCTTCTGAATACCAGTTAACCGCATCCAGCCCCAATGCCGGAAGAATGGTATTATTAACGATACCGGTGCTCTGGCTTAAAAAAGCATATACGATGTAGCTAAGTATGACAGCTGACATCAGGAACGGAAAAAGAATCGCACTCTGATATATTTTCTGCATCCTCTTATTAATCGTATCGCAAATGAAGATAGCGAACATGATGCCCAAAACCGTATTGATAATAATAAATGACGCGTTATAAAAAATTGTGTTCCGCGTGATGACCCAGGCATCCGGGGTAGCAAACAGGAACCTGATGTTCTTCAATCCGCACCACGCACTTCCAAAGATACCCTTGCGGACGTTATACTGTTTAAAGGCAACAACCAGTCCGGCCATAGGAAGGTAGTTATTAATAAGTAAGTAAATTGCTCCAGGTAAAAACATAAGATAAAATGGCACATATCGTTTCAGTTTTTTTGCCTTACTTTTCATCATCTTTTCTCCTTGTTTCATTTTAAGCATAACTTTGCACTGGTTTTACCCCCGTCATTTAACAATTTTGCGTTGAATCTGAAACTGATAGAGACTGACGGATGCCGCCGGCACTGTCAGCTTATATACAGCCCCGTTTCGTTCAGGGCTTTCCCCTTCTTTCGTACGAATGCGGTCCGGCTGTTCAAAAGAATTATAAGCATCCGGCGAATCTCCTGTCAGTACTTCTGCTTTTAAAAACAAAACTTCCGTTTCAAAATCAAGCTCCATTTCTTTGGCAAGCTTCATGTGGGTATTTACCAGGTTCACACTGATAACGCCCGCCTTTTTTGATGCAAATGTAAACACATCTCCAGGTTGACTCCCAGGGAATTGCTCCAAAACTAACGCCTTTCCGCCCCGATGTACTTTATACATCAAAAACACATCGTAATTCGGCGTTCGGATGCATTTATCACCCTCCGTTAAGAACAGTGAATTCAGCACATTTACCGTCTGTGCTACGCAGGCCATGCCCACAAGGTCACAATTCCGGTGGAAAATATCCAATGTCAGGGCAGTGGTGATCGCATCCCTTATAGTGCATTGCTGATAAAGCGCCGGCTGGTTTGCAAAAGCTGCTGCATGCCAGTTACCCCATTCACCCACCACCAGTTTGCAATGTGCTTCCGATACTTTAAAAAAGTCTTCCGCCGCCGGATACTCCGCAAGTCCTTCCTGAATCAATGCGTATTGTTCCCAGATAACCTCCTCCAGTTCGAGGCAGCCCAGGATAACTTCATACCATCCTGTCTCGTCAAACTTAAGTTCATTTCTTCCGGAATTCTTAATATTCCAATTATAAAAATGCAAGTCGTAAGCATCAATCACCGGAGGCCGGTATTTTGCCAGCTCTTTGAAAAAATCCTTCGTCCAGGCCACACGTTCCTTGGGCTTATTCCCATCCGGCCCACAGGCAATCCTCTTCATGAAGGAAGGTTTCGCAAAAGCATTCTCCTCTGTCGCAAAGCTTGGAAAGGCGCTGGCATATTTCCGGTATTCCGAAGCATAATCCGCAGGAGTCAAGGAACCGCCCCACACCTCATTTCCGATGCCCCAGTATTGTACACCAAACGGCTCCTTTGCGCCATTCGCTTCCCTCTCCTTCGCGAGAGATGTAGGTTCTCTCCGGTTACAGTACTCCATCCAATCGCGCATTTCCGCCACACTGCCGCTTAGCATATTGACATTTAGCCAAGGTTTGGCGCCAACCATGCGGCAAAATTTCATGAATTCATGGGTTCCAAACTGGTTGAAATCTTTTTCATACGTCCCGAAATTTTCATTATATGTAACAGGACGTTCTTCTCTCTTTCCGATGCCAAAACGCCAGTGGTAGGTATCCGCATAACAGCCGCCGGGCCAGCGGATAACAGGCGGAGCAAGTTCCTGCAAAGCATCCACCACGTCCTTGCGAAAACCATTATAATTCGGAACCCGGGAAGACTCTCCAACCCAAATACCATCATAAATACAACTGCCAAGAAACTCTATAAATTGTCCATGAAGCTCCGGATAAATCAAGCCTTTCTCACGGTTAAAATGTACTATATTTTTCTGCATGCCGTTACCTTTCTGTGCAAATCAGACAATTCATTTGTTACATCAAGAATAACGCTTATACACTTTGCTTTATATCACAGAATTAATTAAAATATCACGGAATTAATTTTCAGATAATAACTTATAATAAAATCAGTTCATTTAAACCAAAACGGCAACCTTATTTATTAATAGAAATAGATATAATTCATATCATTTATTTAGAATTTATCAATAAAGGATTTTACCCCATACTTCATACGATACTGTTTCGGTGTCATCCCTTTCCATTTCTTAAAATTCTTGCCCAAATGGCTCTGGGAGCAGAATCCGAGATAATAACCGATTTCTTCAATACCATAGTTTGAATAGATAAGCAGGTTTTCCGCCAAACCAATTTTTGTTTTAATGATATACTCATTTACCGTAATGCCTTCCGATTTCCGGAATAATGCGGATAAATACTCAGGCGTGACCTCTAGTTCCCTGGCTATATCCCTGATTACAATTCGACTATGTAAGCTTTTATAGATTATTCTCTTCGCTTCTTCAATAATCCGGTTACTTTCATTGGAAGCGTTTCTTTCCTTTACAAGAGTGGTAAATTCGATTTTAGCCTGCCTGATTAATGCAATAATATGCCCTTCATTCTCAGCCTGATCCACCCGCAATATATAAGCATCATCAATCGAAAATGCTTCTTCCGGCTGCATTCCTCCATCAATAGCGGCTCTTGCAGAAAGAGCCAATGTCACGATTGCCAGATTCTTTAACGACCTTAAGGGCTCTTTTGAAAGTATGGCATATTCTCCTTCTACGATTTCGTCAAGACTCCGGATAAGTTTTTCCACATTGCCTTCTCTTATGCTGTTTAATTCCCGAATCTCCTGATCATAACTATTATGAACCTTTTCATTTTCCTGATATCGGAAATATATCTCATTCAGCTGCTTCTTAACGCTAGCAATTGACTCCCCGAAGGGATAATTCTTTTCAATCATTTCCTGCCTGGTCATATCCCTGTGTTTAATAACATTGAACAGAAGTAGATTTTCCTCGCAGAATCTTTCAAACTCGCAAAAAGATATACGATACTTTTTATTGCCGGTATGATGCTTTTGTACAAAATAATCTCCTAACGGAATATTTTCAATCCTTTCAATGGTGTAATTACAATTAACCGGGCCGGTTATATAAATCAAGTCTTCATGCTTTATTACACAAAAATTAATCGGATAAAAATCCTGATAAATCAGCGGAAAATTTTCCTCCGCCTGCTGCAGTAATTTTTCCCTGAACGGCGTATCATTTAGAACCACATCCGCGGATTCATAATCGCCGAAGTATTCCTTAAGTTTCCCCGTATTATAAAAAATTCTCAATGGGGCATGGATTGATGCTAAAATATGTTTCAGAATACATTCTTTCACAAGCTCAATACCTCTTTCTACATAGCAATACTTTATAACCCTTCACCAACTCAATTGTGCATCAAAACCTGACAGACAGCTTCATGCCCGTACTGGTTTCTCCTTTTGCCTGGCAAAATAATGTGTTTGCGCACATTGAATGGTTTTATCCCCGAAGGGCTCCCGTTAAATATATATCATGTTGTATTTTATGATATACTAAAGTATCTGTGGATTCAATATCCGATTGCGGCCTGTTTGTCGAAAAATTCCCTCCCGCTTCTAAAATCTTGGTAATCCGAGCAATACTTCTCCCTTAAAAAATTGTTATTATTAATCAGACAGCAGAACGGGAAGCAGTTCAAGAGCTGAACTGCTTCCCGTTTTCATACCATCCTTTGCTTGATTCACACTCCGGACAAAAGATTTATAGATCAATTCCCAAAACATTTTTTACAATCAGCCCAACCGCAAAGGAAATTGCTGCCACACCCATACTGATACCTGCCATTACGAAAAAACCGTGCCAGAATGATCTGCCTTTTGCAATGGAAATATAAAAGTTAAAGCAGGCAATGATAGCGACGGCGGTCAGCAGGGTTATTCCCAATGCCCAAAGATACCTGCCCGATGGTAAGATCAAATATGGAATAATCAACAGCGCAACCGTAATTAAATAAGCAAGTCCCGTATAAACGGATGACTTGACCGCGTTCTTTTGGCCTGCCTCTCGGGAGGAAAGATACCCTGACGCCGCCATGGAAAGTGTTGCGGAAACGCCTGTAATCAACCCCGCCATAGCAATGATATGCGTATTCTGCATCGCAAGCGTATACCCCGCCAGCGCGCCGGTAAGCTCCACCAGCGCATCATTCATGCCTAATACCATATCGCCCACATAGTGCAGACGTTCCTCATCCAGCATACTGAGCAGCTTTTGTTCATGTATTTCTTCCTCATCTAATATTTGCTCTAATTCGGGAATTCTGGAAATTTCATTTTCATAAATCCCGATCCCTAAATCTTCGCTCCGTTCCAGCAATTTTATCAAAAACGTGTATCCGAGTATGTGTGCGGCTAACGTATAGCAGCATATCCGAAAGCGGCGGGGCTTAAGTTTGCGGCATGTATACTTTTCAAATACCGCGGCATGTCCATACTCATCACTTGAAATAGCGAGCAGCGTTTCACGTTCCCTGACATTTTTCGTAATCCGGGCAATTTTCCCGTATAGATACGCTCCGTCTATTTCTTGCTGCTGAAGTTTCTTAAAAGATAAGGCATTTAATTTTGTTATCACTTTAAACCTCCATTCATAAATTACCTCAAACTGCTTCTTTTTATCATATCAGCTATTTGTATCATCCTTGGGAGACATTCCTTAAAAAACTCTTTATATCCCTCACAGAGATAATTTTTGTACCTTTCATCATTTGTTTTCAATCTGGCTCTTTGGCAGCCCCCTCTACAGATTCCATAAAATTCACATTGCTTACATTCCTGCGTTAACTTTAAGGATTCTTCTATAAATCTTAATTCTTTCCTTTTTTCATCCATAACAGCAATTGTCGTATCATTCATATTTCCTAATTTATATTCATCCAGCATATAAAAATCACAGGGATAAACACTTCCGTCGGCTTCCACTACATATTGAATCCCACACGTGCCCCGCTGGTCACAGGCTTCCGCCCCCCTGCCGAGAAGTATGCCTATATAGTTTTCAAACTGTCTGATAAAAGGCTGTTTATCCTTTTTCAAATCACGAAACCACCGGTTGAACAATTTAATCAGGAATTTCCCATAGTCTTTGGGAAGCAGAGAATATTCATACTTTCCCGGTTTTTCATATAAAGGATCCAGACAGGCTATATACTGCTGGTATCGCCAGCCCTTATTATTATAGAAATCATATATCTCATCAATACCCTCTGCCACTTCCTTGTGCACTACTGTAAGAATATTATAATCCACGCCATATTTATCCAACAACCCGGCGGTTTTAATAATCTGTTCATAGGTCGGTTTTCCTGATATGGTACGGCGGTATTTATCATGGATATCCTGGATTCCGTCAATGGATAAACCAATGAGAAAATGATTTTCTTTAAAAAACCGGCACCACTCTTCATTTATATTGAATCCATTGGTCTGCAGGGCATACTCTACCCTTATATGGTTCCTGTTATAATGCTTTTCATACTCAATGACTTTACGGAAGAAATCAATTCCTGCCAAGGTAGGCTCTCCGCCTTGAAATGCAATGGAACACATCCATTCCGCATGCAATATTGTTTTACGCATTACATTTTTTAAAGTACGGTCGTTCATCATTCCAAACGAGGGAACGCTTCTCTTATTCTGTTCATCACAGTAAAAACAGTATTCGCACTTCATATTACAGTTACCGGAAGCCGGTTTTATCAAAACACTCATCGGCGGCATGTTGTTTTTCCTCACTTACTCTGCATATTAACAGGTAATTGCGAAACTATATAATTTACTAAATACCATACAACGGATACGAATTTCAGCGCTTCCGTGGCCTTTAGGGCCAGATTCAGCTTTTGAATTGTATTCGTTGTATGGTTTATAGATACAATAATGTTGTTTCCAAATATCTACTTACGTATTAAACTTATTACAGTATATTTTTTTTAAATTATACACGCAAATTAACATGATTACAAGGCTTCCCTTCCATTCATCCGCTTTATCCTTTTCCCCAATATAAAACAGGTAAGACGGTATTGTCGAGTATTAGAGCGTGTTTGAAAAATGCTTGTGCCGAGCTGGACGCTCCACTTTGTGGGAGATTAAGGAGCGATTTTGGAGCGTGGGGCTACTACTTTACTTATAGGAAAATGGCAGTATTTTATATAAAAGAATTTCCCATATAACCAAAAAGAGCATTCTAATTTATTTAAAAGATTCATCAAATTTACAAGATAAGTTTTCGTCTTTTTTCATATAATAAAAATAAATCTTAAATTATATTTGAGAGTGGTTTATGAATGAGGAAGAAAGAAGAAAAATAATCAGTAACGATTATGCAGACGGTATTATTGAATATGCCATCAGTCCGGAAGAATATACACGTTATGCAGGTGAGACAATTAATTATGTCAATGAAAAATATGCCGTAATTTATATTCCTTTTTCAAGAGTACCTGACAGATTAATCGGGCCGGTTGCTTATTCTGCCATACCTAAGCTGTATTCCCTGCTGGATATATCCAGTCTTGAAGAAACGGGTGTAACAAGGCTTCAACAAACACCTTACTTATCTCTGAAGGGAACAGGGGTATTATTAGGTTTTATTGATACGGGAATCGATTATCTGAATCCTTTGTTTCAATATGCCGACAAAACTTCCAGGATTGTCTCCATATGGGATCAGACAATAGAGAACATGCAGGCTTCCTCTGATATCTTTTATTATGGTACGGAATACACCAGGGAGCAGATTAATCTTGCTCTTAATAGTGAAACGCCCTTCGATATGGTTCCAAGCACGGACGACTTAGGACATGGAACAACCTTAGCCGGACTCGCAGGCGGAACACCAGATGAATCAGCCGAATTTTCAGGGGTAGTGCCATTTTCTGAATATGCGGTTGTAAAACTAAAAACTGCAAAAGCAGATTCAAAAAATTATTTCGGAGTACCCGATAATGCAATTTGCTATTCGGAAACCGATATTATGTTTGGTTTAACCTATTTGGTTAATACGGCCAGAAAAATGAACCGCCCCATTGCCATATGCATCGGTTTGGGAAGCAACCAGGGAAGCCATGAAGGATTAAGCCCCTTAGGCGACCTGATATCGTCCTACTCCAATCAGGTCGGAATTGCAATTATCATAGCCGCCGGCAACGAAGGCAATACCGCTCATCATTTTTACGGGGAAATCGATAATGCAGTCGGTTATACCCTGGTAGAATTAAAGATCGGAGAAAATGAAAATGATTTTTCCATGGAATTATGGGGTAATACTCCGGGCACCTATTCCATTGATATCACATCGCCCTCCGGAGAATATATTCCCCGTATCCCTGCAAGAATAGACGAATTCAGAGATATAAGGTTTATTTTTGAATCTACCACCGTTTATGTCGATTATGTTATTGTAGAAGCCCAAACCGGCAGTGAACTGATTCTGATTCGTTTTAAAAATCCAGCTCCGGGCATATGGAAATTCAGGATCTATGGAACAAAAATCAACTCCGGATTTCATATATGGCTGCCTGTCCGGGGTTTTATCTCAGAAGAAACTGTATTTTTGTCTCCAAACCAATATACGACTATTACCGAACCGGGAAACAGTATGTTTGCCATTACCGCCACAGCATACAATCCTGTCAATCAAAGCCTTTATTTGGATGCCAGCAGAGGTTACAGCAGATATAATATAATCAGCCCGGATTTAGCCGCTCCCGGTGTGGATATTTATTCTCCTTTACCGAACGGGGTGTATGGATTAACCTCAGGCACCAGTACCGCTGCCGCATTGCTTGCGGGTATCGCTGCCATACTGCTTGAATGGGGAATTATAAATGGTAATAACCGTTCCATGGATGCCTATCAGATTCAAAGGTATTTAGTCCGAGGGGTGAACAGGAACCCTTCCTTAAGCTATCCCAATCGGGAATGGGGTTATGGAATGGTCAATATTTACGCTACGTTTGAAAGTTTAAGCGGAGAGTAAGAACTATTAACAGAATTACGGCCACGCTCCATACCCTGCTAATATCAGCCGCTGACCGTAATACTAGAGCCATCATAATGGTACATAAAACGCCGCAAATACTCATCTGATACCCAACGGACATATCAAGTCCGCCGGACATCATAATCAGTGCTATCCCATATGCGGAAATAATTACAAAAGAATTCTGGTTAAGAATATTTAATAAATTTGTAATTGTTAAAAAGTTTTTACTTGTAAATGTAAAGACAATACAAATTAATAAAAGCAGAACTCACGCCAGGTTCCTTCTGCAAAAATCAACTACCTTAGCCATATTTAATCCTCCACAATACCGGAAGCCAGTTCAAGAATCTTATCCTGACTGAATTCGTTTTTATTTAATTCACTCGTAACCGTACCTTCGTGCAAAACCATTATACGGTCACTCATACCAAGCAATTCTTCCATTTCAGAAGATATCATCAGAATGGAATTTCCTTCTTCTACCAATCGGTTCATTAATTTATATATGACCGAAACGCCTTTGGTTTTAAGCTGCTTTACGATACGAAACATATTGGCAACCTCCGCAACCGGAATAGAGGCGGAAGGCTCGTCCATGATAAGTACTTTACAATTTTTCACAATCGCTTTCGCTATTTCCACAATTTGCATCTGTGCGATAGAAAGCATACCAACCTGGGTACCGACATTGATTTTTATTCCTAAATCCTCCATAATCTCGACTGATCGTTTGTACATTTCTTTAAAATCCGGAAGAATTTTACTTTTTCCCACCTGATCACCCAGAAAGATGTTTTCTGCAATACTAAGAGATGGCACCAAATTAAATTCCTGGTATATAACACCAATACCGGCTTCTTTTGCAATGGCCGGTGTGAGTTTTTTATTTTGCTTCTAAGTAATTATAAAAGAAATTTTCCTGCATCCTCGCCTTCTCTTCAGGGGAAGCAAAACAATCTGCAACAGCATCAGACAGAGCGGAAAAGGTATCCGCCATATCCAAAGGATTCGCACCCTGCAGCGCTCCTGCACGTTTATGAATCTCATAAAAAATATCACTTAATTCTTCTTTTCTTAGGTACTTAATACAATTTTTAATGGCAGAAAGATTTTCAGGATGAATGACATCACTTACACGGAATCTTGGAAGTTCCTTTATCTGGCAGTATTCCAGAATATTGCTTCCTAGAAAAATTAACCTTCCCCACTCGGCCGCATAGGCTTCTTCAAAAGCATCAATTAATTTCCTGCAGGAATGCTTCATTAGACTGCATCCAAAATTCAAACGGATATTTCCATAAAACTCCTCTAAGTCTCTGATTTTATAAAAAAGTACAGATATTGCTTTTTTTATTTCAGGCTTTTTATCCTCATTAAAATTAAGAATAATTATATGTCCCTTATAAGTCATATGATAATATGCTTTTCCAATTCCCAAGAAGCAGTTTTTAATAAAAGTGTGTACTTTTTCACTGAAGAAAGAATCGCGAAATTCAAGCATACCGTTTAAATTAGATATGATACAGATAATTAGGTAACAATTTTCGTGAAATTCTGTACCGAATTGTTTGTTACATATTGCTTCCGTCTGAAAATACTCCATTGCTTCAAGACGTTTTCTTAAAATAATCCATTCCCATAATTTTTCCATACGGCTTTGCTCCTGCGATCTGCCAGCTTCTGATGCTTTTCTTTTTGTTCCCTAAGCTGGTCTATTCTTTTGCAAGCCTTTTCCAAAGTCTCATTCAGCTGTTTTTCATCAATGGGCTTAAGCAGGTAATCTATGACATTAAGCTGGATGGCACTCCTGGCATATTCAAAGTGGCGATAACCGCTTAACAGTATAAACAGGGTATCTAGATTCAGTTTCCTTGTTCTTTCTATTAATCCAACACCGTCATAAACAGGCATTTTAATATCGGAAAGTACAAAATCAGGCCGATTGGCAATGATACTTTCCAGCGCTTGTTCTCCATTATAACATTCATCTATAATTTCTATTTCAAGAGTATTCCAGTGTCCTAACTGTTTTATTAATTGAATAATCTTTTTCTCATCATCTGCTATAATTAATCTATAGCCCATAATAGCCTCAGCCTCCTGCTTTGCTAAATAAATAAAAAGGCAAAACTGTTTCTCTCATAACAATTCTGCCTTTCTATATGATATTTATTTATTGGTACAAACTTTTTTCATCCACTCAAACAGTTCCTCCAAATCGTAATCTCCTGCATGAGGAATTCCCCACGGCAGGCAGTAATCCACGCTGATTCCGTTTAATTGTAATGTCCGGGCCAAAATTGCAGAAATAGCAAGGGAAGTATCCCGATCCACTGCACCATGGCGAATCCGAAAGTTTTTTGCACTTTTACACTTTTCATCTCCGATATAATTCATGGGATTCATCAATTTTATTTGCCTGTCCTCTGCCATTTCTCCGTTTACCGCGCTGTGTTCTTTGCTGAATGCCGTGAAATGCCGGTACCTGGTATCCTCTGTGCCAAACAATTCATTTTCGGGCGTACCCATCGCCACATTATCAAATGCCGGCGTTTCTTTCATTCTTGTCCGAAAATCAATAAATTTTTCGAAATCAACGGAAATTACTTTTTTCCCCTCAACTTTTAACCATGCTATATCCGATAAATCGGTTCCTTTTTCCAGCTCTTTCTGTGCCGACGCAATCACAAATTTTTTTATATATTCCTTAAAAGAACCGTTTCCTTCCGGATTTAATTCCAGGTTTCTTCCTGCTTTGTCCTTCAAACCAAGTGAATTTACATAGGCTGGAAACAGAGCTTTTTCTTTCTCTGATAACCGTATCTGAAAATCAGTCATTATACCGTCCACCGGTATTTTCCTGGTTTCTTTTGAACCCTCCGCTTTTTCATATTTCATGCGATGATATTCATTCCGGCCATAAAACTCCCATTCATAGGCCATATCCGCATGCTCCAGATTCGTAATCGGACAATAGCAGGACGCGGCAAATATATCGTCTCTCTCATGGGCAGCGCCTGTTTTTTTCAGATACGGTTCATAATCCGGGTGATTTCCCGTAACTCCCAATAAAGAAGATAATGCTCCTCCCGCACTGGTCCCGTTCGATATGATTTTTTCCACATCACCCGGTATATTAGTTTTATTGTGCCGCAGGTAACGAACCGCCGCTTTTAAATCAACAATACATGCCGGTGCCATACCTGTAAATTTACCCTCCGTATCTGTCAGTCCGCGTCCTCTTGCACCGGGGGATACAACAACATATCCCTTCAGCAGGGCAAAAAATGCCGCATTTGTTTTGCCGCGAAAATTCTTACCCGGTCTTTCAGGGACTCCCGGCATATATCCTCCTATCGTATTAGGAAAAAATATCGGCGCCGATTTCAAATCGTATGCCTCCATACTCCTGTCCCGGTAATATGCCTCCGGCACAAATATACTTAATTTCTGGTGATCTGTATCCACCGGGTTCTTTACATAAACAATGTTTTCATATGCGCGGTACGTAAGTTCTTTCCCCTCTAAAGAAATTGTCTCAACCGTATATCCGGTTTCATCAAATTTTAAATTATTATCCATGATTTTCCCTCTCTTTAACAGGTTTGTTAACCTTTTATAAAATTTATTATCTATGCTTGATTATCCGTCCGCGAAGCAATGGGATTAGATTATTCTCCCGATTCTGTTTCTTGTTCTCTGTCTACCAGAGTTTTATCATACATTTTATAGAAAGGCATAAAAAGTACAACTGCAAGAGGAATAGCCAGCAACTGCCATAAAGCCAGTATCCAATTTCCCTGAACAAGTCCGTATAAAACAACCGGCACCTGCATGGAAACCTGTGCTCCTGAAAGAGGCGGAACAATTCCGCTGGCGAATCCGAAATAAAAGAATAAGTTTGTTACTAAAGGTACAAGAATTACGGTGGGAATAAACATGTAAGGATTTAATACATTCGGTACGCCAAATACAACGGGTTCTCCGATATTGAACACAGCTGCCGGGGCGGCTACTTTTCCAAGCTGTTTTAGCTGTTTGGATTTACAGAAAAACATTAAAACGATAACAACCGAAACCGTGGATTGCCCAACAGCCGTCATCATAGACATTCCAAAGGGACTTGAACTTTCTCCGGCTAATCTTGCGGCGTCAATCCCTAACCAAATCGGCATCATAACGGAGCCTACAACATTAAATCCATGAATACCAAACCACCATAACAGCTGGATGAGAACCTGCCCCAGCAGGTAACCGATTAAAGAGCCTCCTAATGCATATAGAGGTATTTGCAGGTAATTGAAAATAAATTGATGAACGGAACCAAAGGAAGTTAACGCAAATACATAAGCTACTATGCCAAATAACAGGGAGCAGACAAAACCCGGAGCCAAACATGCAAATGCCTTTCCGACATATGGCGGAACTCCTTCCGGCATTTTAATAGTCCAGCCTTTTTTCTCAATAAATACACAAATTTTAGCCACAATAACAGCTACTATAATGGCTACAAATAATCCTTTCGAACCCAGCCAGTTAAAATTATAAAGCAATTCACCATTTTCATTTGTAACAAAAGGTGTAACAATGAAGAACGAAATCAAGGAAACAATTCCTGCCGAAAAGGCATCTCCTTTTTCGGCGGTTACATAGGCATAAGAAATTGTAAATGCCGTATAAACAGCCAGGAGGCCGATGGTTACATTATACGGAATTAAAATATAATTTGTTAAGCCTGCATTTGTCAGAAAATTTGTCCATGCCGGAACCGGAAAGTTCCCGATTAAATAGAAAATGGAACCTACCAGTGTTACTGTTAAAATACTTATAAAGCCTTTTGCAACTGCCTGTAAGCTCTTATTGCCCGAAATTTTTGCTGATATCGGCATCAATACTTTTTCTAACGCTTTCGTTAATTTGTCCATTCTTACCTCTCTCCCTTTTAATTTTATATTTTTAGATATTGCACAACAGTTCCTTGGTTACTAATCATAATGAGCCTGTTTAAAATCTCTGCCTTCAGTTAAGCAATGCCAGCGCATCTTCCAGCACCTTATCGCCCCTCATCATACCATAATCCGCCATATTAACGGAAACCACTTTAATTCCCATGGGTTCATATTTCCTTTTTATTTCATCTAACCTAAAACTAATCTGCGGGCCCAGTAATAAAATGTCAGTCTGCATTTTCCCCGGATCAAAGGATGATTCCGCCATTGCGGCTATATTTACATCCAGTTGCTTGACTTTTGCAGCTTCCTGCATTTTTTTCATAAGCATGCTTGTTGACATACCCATTGCACAAATTAATGTTATGTTCTTCATACTTTTTCTCCATTCCTGCGCATGTTTAATAGTTCTTCCTGCGAACTATTGCGCATATAAAATTTGTGTCAAATGTGCTTGCATACTTTGGTTACGCAGGCACAAAATTTTGAGATTGAAAACGAATTTCATACAACCTTTATACCCCCTTTTCCTTTCAATTGCCTGCATAACTCGATAATTTCAGCCGCTAAATCCCGGGTAGTCATGGCATTCATTAAATGGTCCTGACCATGTATCATAAGCAGGCTTATTTCTGCTTTCTTATCACCTGCCGCCTCAGCCTGAATCAAATCCGTCTGAAAACGGTGGGCATTATTTAAAGCCGCTGAAGAAGCTTTCATTAATTTCTCTGCTTTTTCAAATTCTCCCCGGCGAGCCGCCCGAATAGCTTCAAGGGCCTTTGATTTTGCGTCTCCTCCATTGACAATCAAATTCATCACTATTTCTTCTGCGTCCATTTTCCTCTTCCTTTCTTGCATGAATCCTAGTGCACTGGCAAGTTGATATCTTGTCTAATGGCTTGCCTGAATTTCCATCTGCTTCGTTGTCGTCAATCGACGTAGCCACCGCTACGCCTCATTCCTCCGCCTCGCAGAATGAAAATCCATTCTACGCCATTAGTCC